>JAOAPV010000076.1 GCA_025463055.1 Candidatus Acidiferrum typicum | reverse complement strand
CGAGCAAAGTCTTGGAGAGTTACAAGGCGACACACATCGTAGTCGGGCACACGGTGCAGAAGGGTGGTCGCATTCGGCCTCGTTTTGGCAATAAAGTTTTCCTGATCGACACCGGCATGCTCAGCAGCTACTACCCTGGAGGTAGGGCGTCGGCTCTCGAAATCTGTGGCGATGGCAAATTCATCGCTGTGTATCTGGACCAACAGGTAGTGCTACTCGATCCCGCCGGGACTTCTCCTCATAATGCAGCGCCTGGGGAACACTCAGGTGTAGGAAACGGGGCCGCTTCGGAGAAGGCAACAGTTGCACCGGCCGGTCATGTATGTTCCGCAGCGACGGCCGGTTCGCAATAAAACAGAGTAGTTACGTGGGAAGGTAGTCTGGATGAAACGGTGGACTGAGCGGGTCCTGAACGTCCAACCCGGAGATCTGGGTCGCGGCATCCTCTTGTGCGCTTGCCTCTTCCTCATCATGAGCAGCTATGTAACCGGAAGAGTTGCGCGTGATGCCTTGTTTCTTGCACGGTTCCAAGCGGTCCAGCTGCCCTACGCGGACATCGCGAGCGCGGTTTTAGTCGGAATCGTAGTAGTCGGTTACGTTCGGCTCGGGCAGAGGACCTCTCTCCGTAACCTTCTGGTGGGCAGCCAGTTCTTCTTCGCAACAAACTGCATACTTTTTTGGGCACTGGCCCACTATTACCATCCGGCATGGCTTTATCCGGCATTCTACGTTTGGGTGGGCCTCTTCGGGGTGCTCGCTCCCACGCAGGTCTGGACCCTGGCGAACTATCTTCTGACAACGAGAGAAGCGAAAAGAATTTTCGGCATGGTGGGTGGCGGAGCCATCTTGGGCGCGATTTTCGCCGGCTATTTCTCGAAGACCGTCGCCAAGACGTTCGGCACTGAAAGTCTTCTGCTTGGAATGGCGTCGCTCCTCTTGATTTGTACGGTGCTGATGGGAACGATGTGGCATAGCTGGAAATCCCGGCTTGCAGATTCAAGTGAGAGGGCTGCTGGAGAAAAGGGAATCGTACAAAGGGACCTACAGGGCAGCATGCGTTTGGTTCTTTCCTCTCCCTATTTACGAGCCATAGCCGCGGTTATTTGCCTCGCTTCGTTCGTCACGACGCTTACGGGGTGGCAATTTAAAGCTGTCGCCAAGCAGGTCCTGGTAAGCAAAGACTCATTGGCTATCTTGTTTGGAAACTTCTATTTGTATGCCGGGATATTGGGGCTTCTGGTTCAGTTGCTGCTGACAACGCGATTGCTCCGCCGATTCGGTATTGGCACGATGCTCTTTGTGCTTCCCACTGCCGTCATGGTGGGCTCGGCTGGATTGCTAATTTGGGGCACCCTCGCATCCGCTCTTGTGCTTAAAGGCAGCGATCAGGTACTGCGCTATTCTCTGGACAAGTCTGCCGTCGAATTGTTGTATCTGCCGCTACCTCACAGTGTGAAGTTGCGGGCCAAATGGTTTATCGACACGGTGATCTGGCGTTTGGGCGACGGTTTGGCCGGGGTGACCGTCCTTATTCTTGCCACCTATCTGCATGTGGGCGCGCGCCACATCAGTTGGGCTGCTCTGCTTCTTGTCGGCGCATGGTTCGTATCGGTGTCCGTCGCCGGAAGGCACTACATCGCTACTCTAAAGGAGTCCATTAGCCAGCATCGCCTTGATGTGGAGCAAGCCAGCGCGCCAGTGCTGGACCGGTCGACTACGGATCTCCTGGCCCTCAATCTTTCTGCATCTGATCCCAAGGAAATTCTTTACGCGCTGTCCCTTTTTGAAGTGGGACAGCAAATTGCCGCGCATCCGGCGGTACGGGCGTTGCTGAGTCATTCCGCACCAGAGGTGAGGCAGAAGGCGATCGCCATTCTTTCGGCGGCGGGCGACAAAGGTGCCGTTGCAGAAGTGCAGCGGCTACTGCGAGACCCGGAACTCAGCGTGCGCACCGAAGCCCTGCTTTTTCTGAGCCACCATGCGCATATCGATCCTCTGACGGCCATAGAGCAACTCGGTGATTTCCCTGACTTCTCGGTGCGATCGGCAGTCGTCGCCTTTCTAGCGCAGCCCGGCGAGGCACAGAACTTGGAAGCCGCGCGGAATATCCTGGACTCTATGGTTAACGAAGCAGGAGAAGAAGGGCTGCGTCACCGGGTGGAAGCGGCGCGGCTGCTCGGCGCATTGCCGGATTGTTTCGATCCTTTGCTCTCCAAGCTTCTTGGCGATGCCGACACTCAGGTCGCGTGCGAGGCCATCCGTTCTGTCGGCCTACTGCGCAAGCGCCGGCTGGTCCCTGAGTTATTAGACAAGCTAGCAGATCATAGACTAGCTCCGGCGGCCGCGCAGGCACTGGGCATATTCGGGGACTCCATTGTAGGAGGGTTACGCGATCATCTCTGTGACTCCACCATTCCAATTCAGGCGCGCAGAGAGATTCCCAGCGTGCTGGTGGCTCTGGGAACGACAAGCGCTGCAAGCGTGCTCCTTGACAACCTGCTGCAAGGCGACACGATGCTGCGCTTTCGCACCATCGACGGTCTTAACAAACTTTGCCGGCTAAATCCGGAGATCGTGCTGGACGTTCAGATGCTGGAGACCGTACTGGCGGCCGAGATTCTGGGGCACTATCGCTCATACCAAATTTTGGCCACCATCGGGGCGACGGGAGACGGCGTCGATCCGCTCGCGCGAGCGTTGAAGGAATCGATGCAGCAGGAACTGGAGCGCATCTTTCGTCTGCTGTACCTGCTGCATCCTCGGCTCGATTTACACAGTGCCTATGTGGGCCTGCAGTCCACCAATGTCTCGGTGCACGACAATGCCTTGGAATTCCTCGATAACGTCTTGAAATCGCAATTGCGAGACATGCTCGTGCCGTTGCTGGACAGCAAGGTCAGCGTGGCAGAACGAGCACAGATCGCACAACGGTTAGTGCGTGCCAAGATTGAAACCCAGGAGCAGGCCGTCGCGGAACTCGTTGCTAGCGATGATCCATGGTTGAAGTCGTGCGGGGCTTACGCCATTGGAACGCTGGGGATCAGATCCTTGGAAGAACAATTAGACCGCTGCCTGAATGAATCCGATCCTTTGCTGCGGGAAACCGCGCGAGCCGCAAAAGTTCGCCTGGATACTCTCGCCGCGAAGCCTTGAGCCTTCCCGGCCTCGTAGAGATTCCTTAGGCTTCGGAGCCGCCACCGATGCGCGCAGTAGCGCTGCAAGTTCTGCCCACCGGCAGCGGCATCACATTTTGCAGGGGATTATCGCGGCAGCCGCAGGTCTATGCGTGAGGCGTGCAACGTGCCCTTATCGTCGAGATGGCCCAATATAATCACAAACGATCCTTCCTTGACTTCGTCCTGCTGCCCGGGCTTTCCATGTTTGGTCCATTCGGTTGAGTTGTCGTAGGCGACCTTCCTTGTGTCGGTCGCTGGCGCAGCGCCACCACGGATGTCCATCTCCGACGACTCCTTGTAGATTCTGAGGACGGAGCCCTGCCACTTCGTCGCTTTCTTCGCCGCCGGGGCTGCTTTCGTTTCGGTCGCGGCCTGGTTGGCGCCGGCGGGCATGGCAAAAAACACGGCTCCTGCAAGTGCAAAACAAAGTAAAGCAAGACAAGCCTTCATTGCATCCTCCATTATCTTTGAATAATCCGCTAGAACTCGGCCGACTACAGGGAAGGAATATGCGCGGAGAGAATAGTGCGAGGGTAGGGAAGTGTAAAGAACAATCTGAAACAAAGGTCCGACGTGCACACCAACGCTCAGAAGCTATGCGGGCATGTGCGTCAAATCAATCGGAGATATACAACTGGTAGGACATCGCTTGAGTTTTTGGTGGAGCCGATGGGATTCGAACCCACGACCTCCTCGATGCCATCGAGGCGCGCTCCCAACTGCGCCACGGCCCCACCGACCTAAAGCGTAATTCATGTTAGCACCAGCACTTCGGATTCGTCCACCAAGCCAGAGACAAAACGTCGGCCAGCGATACCGCTAGAGGCCTAACCCTAGCTGTAAAAAGTACAGGAGGACGCACCAGGTCTAGCGTTTTCGCGCTACAGCATTTGCCGGAGTGAGGACGAGAAAGGTCCTGAGTAGGACTGCTAACTGTAACATTCCACGTAGAGAAACTGAGTTGGTATCGAGCATGCACTTCCTCCAGAGGTCCCGAATCAAGGAGCGAGGATTATGCGGGCACCCCACTTGGACATACTAAAGAGGCAGATGGACGGAAGCTTCGTCTGGATAGAAGCGGCGAGCGAGATGCATATAGCGGAACAGCGAATATCGCAATTGGCATCGAGGGAACCGGGCGAGTACTTTGTTTTTGATCAGCGGACGCAACAGATTGTTGCGAAAATCGCGAAACAGCCGATGAGCTGAGTGGCATGTCGAATGACAAGTCAAGAATTGCAATGCACCGCCAACTTTTGGCGCCGACGAGGAATCCAATAAAACAAGGCTTATTGTGGCACACCAAACGGTACAGTTCCTTCCGCCCGAAGAGCGCACAGACGCGACGAATAAGCGCGTAAAGAATAAGACTCTGCTTTCAATTCCAGAAAATGAGTTTTGTGCGCTGCGACCCCACCTGGAACTGCTGGAACTCGATTCACACCAAATTCTTCACGAGGCGCATGACGTTTTGCATTACGCCTACTTTCCCAACAATGGGCTGATTTCACTGGTGGTTGTGCTGGCAGACGGGAAGACGGTGGAGGCGGGGATAGTTGGTAAGGAAGGGGTTGTGGGACTTCCGGCGCTTGCGGGGCTGAGCAGGAGTCCGCTGCGCGAGGTAGTGCAAATCAGCGGGGATGGGCTGCGGATGTCAGTTTCAACGCTACGGGAAATGCTGGCGGCAGCACCACAACTTCGCAACCACTTGGAGCGATTCTCCGTCCTGTTGGGCTTACAGATGGCGCAGACCGCGGGATGCAACCGTCTCCACGACGTCGAGCAGCGCTTGGCGCGATGGCTGCTGATGGCGCAGGATCGCGTTAGCACACCGACGCTTCCGATCACCCACGATTTTTTGGCCACGATGTTGGGGACAGACCGGCCGAGCGTGAGCTTGGCGGCCGGGGAATTACAGAAGGCGAAGGTAATCGAATACAACCGTGGCTCGGTAAAGATCGTGAATCGACCGGAGCTCGAGAGAATCTCGTGTGAATGTTACGGAGTAATTCAGAGGTACACCGGCGAGCTGTAACGAGCGTGTTAGAAAGCGTGAGCGGCGTACGCGCGGTGCCTGCCACCACAAACCACATGAAGGCGCCGTGATTACGACGGGCAGACAGGGCTGCGGCCCTCCAGAATAAACACTACAAGAACATGCGAGCGGGCTCTACGCCGTTTACCGGATGGTTCCGCAGGCGGGCAGCAGATAGGCTGCGCGATTGTGGAGTGTCGGACAACGGGTCTACGCCCTGTTCTGGATCGACGTGCAACGTGCTTTTGAACGCGACGGTATCGTCTGAAGGAGAGAATGATGATGCGAAAAAATTGGCCGGAAATTAGCTCAGCCTTTGCCATTGGGCTAGGCGTGGGAGCGATTGTCGGAATGATGTGGGCGCCGAAATCCGGGGAAGAGACGCGCGCATTGCTACGCGACAAAGCGCAAGAAGGGATCGACGGAGCGGTCGCGCAGGGGAAGAAAGTGGCGCGGAAGGCGCAGAAAGCAGCCGATGACGCACGGGAGTTCGTCAATGATGCGGTAGATGCGGGCCAAAGCGCTTATCGGGAAGCACGGAATTCGTAGAGATCGGGAACCCAGGGAAACCGAGGTTGGACTAAGAAACACGCGAAGGAGAGAGAAATGGACTTGCTTTGGACGATTGCAATAATTTTGCTGATTATGTGGCTGTTGGGACTGGTGACCTCGTACACGCTGGGCGGATTCATCCACATTCTGCTGGTGCTGGCGATCATCGTTGTGCTGATTCGTGTCATCCAGGGTCGACGTCCCGTTTAGGGGAAGAGCCCACAGTGTGGCGAGCGCAGAACGACTAAGGGACAAACGATACGGGTGTAGATAAAAGATAAAAGGGGTTTGCCGTGGACAGCCAAAGAGCATCAAGAGACGAAAGAATTCTGACGAGCGTGGCCGAATCGATAGGGGCGACGCTCGGCACGATCGCGGCGAAAGCCGGATCGGTACAGAAGGAATTGACCAAGCGGGTCACTGCTGCGAAGCCGCGGGCGCGCCGGGCGGTGAAGGAAGCAGCTAAGCGAGTGAAGCTGCAGGGCAAGACCGCGAGAAAGACGCGAGCCGGCGCCTCGACGGCGCGGCGCACGAAAAGGAACGTCGTAGCAGGCTAGTGTCTAATGTCTAGTGCTAGATACAGCCTGTCCGCGCTCGGCATTACAACTCAAACCGGATGGTCCCGAATACCGCCGGCAGGTATTGTCACGGTAGCTGCCCAGCGGGATGGGTAAGGCTCACGGTCGGTACTCCCCCCAGTTCAATCTCATCCCTTACAAGTCAAATTTTTAGTGTTTATTAGCAGAGTTTTCTAATTCTGCCTATTTAAGGAGAAGGTATGCGATTTTTGGCAAGCAAATTCTTAGTTTTCGTAGCTGCCCCGGCTGTACTGGGGACCGCACTGATGGCTGGACCCTTGCCAAGGCAAGACGCCCACCAACCAGCCCCTGACAACACCAAGACCAACAAGAGGGATCGCGACAAGAGTTCGCCAACCGCGGACCGTCAGAAGATGAATGCCACGGATCGGGATCTGGCGAAACGGACCCGCTCAGCAATCATGGATGACAAATCGCTTTCCACTTACGCCCATAACATCAAGATCCTCGCGCAAGATGGAAAGGTGACCCTGAAGGGACCGGTGCGCTCGGAAGAAGAAAAGAGCGCAATCGAAGCGAAGGCTACGGAAGTCGCCGGTGCCGGTAATGTCATTAACCAGTTAGAAGTAGCGCCGCCAAAGTCTTAAGAGAGCAACTCAAAAGGAGAAAAGAAATGGCAGATAAAAAGACTGCAGTGTTTGGGATCTACTCAAATCGCGAAGCCGCGGAACGGGCAGCCGATGCGATCGTAAAGGCGGGCTTTTCGCCGTCGGATATTTCGGTGCTATTGCCGGAAAATCTCGGAAATCGGTCGATCGGAACGGAGAAGTCCACCAAGGCTCCGGAAGGGGCGACCGCCGGTGGGGGCACAGGCGCCGTGCTCGGCGGTACGCTAGGGCTGCTTGCGGGTATCGGGGCACTGGCTATTCCCGGCGTAGGACCACTGATTGCGGCAGGGCCAATCATGGCCACGCTGGCGGGAATGGGAGTCGGCGGCGCAATTGGCGGGGTCACCGGCGCGTTAGTGGGAATGGGAATCCCGGAGTACGAAGCAAAGCGATATGAGGGACGGATTCAGAAGGGCGGAATCCTTCTTTCAGTGCATTGCGCAAGCTCCGACGAAGTAAAGCGCGCGAAGGAAATTATCGAACGCACCGGTGGTGAGGACGTTTCATCGACCAGCGAAGCTTCGGTGGATACTTCGAAGGAACGTACGATGCGACGCGGCGCGGGAGGAGTTGAGTAGAACCGCCTTGTCGGAGAGAAGTAAGGAAGAAGGGGAAGCGCGAGCTTCCTCTTTTTTCGTTTAAGGTTCCTGCAACGACGCTCTCAATGGTTCTTAAAAGCGAAGCCCTGCATCGTAGAAGGAAAGCCCGGCAAGAAGGATGCAGTAAACGCCCGATGTTAACTGAGAAAGTAGTGTGCTATTTGTTTTTGAGCGCCGGTGTGAACGCGACTTCGTGCAGCCCGAACGGGCTGGGAGAGTTTGTGAGGTGAGCGTATGGTTCCGCTGCGCCTTTTTTTAGCTGACGACCATGAAATTGTACGGTTTGGACTCAGAAACCTGCTGGAGTCCCAGTTCGGATGGTCGGTAGTAGGGGAAGCTGGCGATGGAAAAGAAGCCGTCGAAAAGATTTTCCTGCTCGAGCCTGATGTAGCGCTGCTGGACATCAGTATGCCAAGTATGAATGGGCTGGATGCAGCGCGAGAGATTCTGGGGCGGGGCTCCCGGACAAAGATTTTGATTTTGTCGGTACATGATTCGCAAGATGTAATTCAGCAAGTGCTCGATTCCGGGGCGAAGGGTTACGTGCTGAAGTCCGATGCTATGCGCGACCTAATCGCGGCCGTGGATGCGGTCCGGTCGAACAAAACGTTTTTCACGCACAAGATTGCTCAGGCCGTGTTCGACCGGCAAATCAAGCGGATGAGCGATCATGCCAAGAACAGGCCGACGTTGGTAAGAAAGAAACACGCGGGGACGTAGGCCGAACTGGAACAAGCTTTTTCCATCTTCCACGGGACTCACACGTTCTACAAACAGTCGCGCTCACAAAACCTAGGCGCGTTTTTCCATATGGATAATTGGTAGAGACTCACCGTTGCATAGAGGAACGTGCAGCTTCTTGATGGATAGATAGCCGCGGGCGCTAAAGAGCTTCGCGCCGGTGAGGGTTGCGCCCATCTCGAAACGCGAAAAGCCAGCGGCCTTTGCGGCAGTTTCGCAGGTATTGAGAAGAAGGGTGCCGATGCCGCGGCGGGCCCAGTCCGGATGAATAAAGAAAGCGCGGATCTTGGCAGCGTCGAGACTAGGGTCGAGAAGGTCATCGTGCCGATCGGTCCATTGATCGGCGCCGTAGAGAGTCTTGCGTTTGCTCCAGCCGCCGCAAGCGGTGATGATCGGCGGCTCCTCCGATTGCGCCGGACAATACTCCACAACTAGATACGTGCGGTCGGCTATGAGTTGGGTGTCGACGCCAAAAACGGTGCTTAGCGCGCCTTCCATTTGCGCGGGAGTGTAATCCTGCGCCTGTAACCGGCGGACGGACGCATCGATTAGTGCCCGGAGGACTGGGAGGTCTTCGACAAACGCAGGCCGGATGCGGAGGTCAGGTTGCATGGGTCTCCAAGGTCGATTGTAGCGGCAGAGAAGCGCTTTTGGTATTTACTCCAAGTGAGGCAGTATGATGCCGGCGCAGATTGGCGGCGAGGAGATGAACGTGAGGAAATGGATTGCGGCTTGCGCGGGGGTGGTGCTGCTATTTTCGGGCCAAGGCTTGCGCGGAGGGCAGAGCGCGAGCGGAGCAACGGCAGCGAGCGGAGCAAGAAATGTAAACGCGCTCGAGCGACAGACGGAATCGGATGAATACACGAGGTACGAATTGTTGGCTCCGGAGAGCGCAAGCTTTCGAATCCGGTACGAGGTGACGGCGACGACCTCGGGCGCGAAATATTATTACAACCCCATACGGAAGGGGAGCGTGGCCAGCGATGAAGCCGTATACGACGCAATGACTGGCGAGCCGCTGCAATTTGAGATTGTGGGCGGGGATGAGGCGCGGAAGGATCCGCTGATGGCGGATGCGGATGCAGGGCCGAATTACATCAAAGTGCATCTGGCGCGGCCGGTCCCGAAAGACGGACAGGGCCGGCTGATCATCCTCAAGACTTATAAGGATGCCAAAAGTTACTACCGCGACGGAAATGCGATTGTGTTTAATCGCTCGCTGGGGATTAAGAGAAACAGCGTGGTGCTGCCCGCGGGATATGAAGTGGTGGGATGCAACGTAGCATCGCAGATCTTGCCGGAGCCGGACGGCCGAACAGCGGTCAGCTTCATGAATGCAAGCGCGGGAGAGGCTCCACTAATTGTGCGGGGAAGACCGGGGGCGCAAACGGGCTCGGCTGCGGTGCCTCGACCGTTAACGACAGCGGTGAGTTGGGAATCGCCGTTCAGTGGTGAAACGGAGAAGGCGCGCCTCGCCGAGCGCGCGCATCAGGATCGCGACATCGTTTATTTTTTGAAGGAACCAGAGAGTCATGCGTTTCGCCTCTACCACGATTACACAGAGTCGCGGCCCGGCGTGGACAAGTACGTGAACGTGGTGCGCGTGGGCAGCACCGTTTCTGATCCCTCGGCGTATGTGTTGGATACGGGAGAGAAGCTCGAAACGGAAATCATGACAGGAGAGAAATTGGCGCTGGAGAAGATCGATGCTGGTGAGACGGTATCGCCTACAGGCCAGGTGGTGGTGGTACGGTTTGCGCCGGTGAAGAAAGGCCAATCGATACGGTTGCGGATTTGGGAGACATACACCACGGTCGGAAGTTATCACCTCGATGTGGACGACTTGGTTTTTGACAGGAGCTTGGGACGGCCGCGAAATGCAGTGGTGCTGCCGGAAGGCTGGTACTTGACGGCGAGCGCGACTCCGGCAACGGTGAGCTTGCTGGCGGATGGACGAGTGCGGCTGGACTTGTGGAATGGCTCACCGGATCCGGCCGATGTATTGATCAAGGGGAAGCGTCGTGCGTCGGCTGGAAACAAAAAGCCATAAGACGTCTTAAGACGCGAAGCGTTCCTATTTCAGCGTACATTGAACGTAATTTTGAGTCGGTGAGAGGAGATTGTGTGAGGAAAATTGGTGTGTTGGGTCTGGCGGTAGCGCTGACATGTGTTTGCAGTGGTGTGTTGAACGCGCAGACGAAACATGCGCCGTCGCTGGAGGAATCGCTGAGCTTGAAGACGATTGGGGGAGCGCGTATCTCGCCGGACGGAAGATTTATCGTGTACCGCGTGCGCGAAACGGATTGGAAAGAGAATGCGTACGTGCGGCAGATTTGGCTCGCTAACGTGACCACCGGAGCGAGCTTTCAATTGACCAGAGGGAAGAAGTCGAGTGACGCGCCCGAATGGTCGCCGGATGGACAGTGGTTGGCGTTCATCGGAGAGCGTGAGGCAAATGCGATCGTGCATGCGGGAGCGGCGGAGAAAAAAGAAGGAAAGGACGAGAAGAAGGAGGGGGACGGGAAACCAGCGGCGCGGCAGATTTGGGTAATTTCACCGGACGGCGGAGAAGCATGGGAATTGACGCAGCAGGAAGAAGATATCGCAGGATTTCACTGGTCGAAAGACGGGAAGCAAATTGCGTTCACGGCGCCGACCGTGGAAAGCAAAAGCGAGAAAGAGCGGAAGGAGAAGTACAGCGAGTATGAAGTGTTCGAGGAGGATTTTCGGCAGAATCAATTGTGGGTGGCGGATGCGAGCGAGGGTGAGGCTCAACATTCCCCGGTGAAGGCGCGGCAGATCACGCGAGATGCGGCGTTAAACGTGAATGGATTCGCGTGGTCGCCGGATGGAAAGCGCATCGCGTTTGGGGCGACGCACAATCCGATGCTGGCGTTTGCCGGAGGTGAGGATATTTACCTGGCGGATCTTGCGAAAGACAACGCGGTCCGAAAGATCGTCGCGCTGGATGGGCCGGACCGCGATCCAATGTTTTCCCCTGATGGGAAGCAAATCGCATTTGGGACGGCGCTGGCGCAGCCATACTTCTACTACGCGAAGGGCACATTGCTCTGGTGGATGTGGAGCGAGTACTTGCGCAGCCGGCGACAAAACCCGGGGACGTGCAGGACCTCACGGCACAATTTGATGAAGATCCGCGAATTTCTGAGTGGGGTCCGGATGGGATTTATTTTGTAGGGCTGCAAAAGACTTCGGCGCATCTGTTCCGTGTGGATCCGAAAACGAAGGCCATTGCGAGGGTCAGCGCGCCGGATGCATATTTTCTCGACGATGTGTCTTTCACGAAAGATTTCGAGACGCTGGGCATCGCAGCACAAGACGAAACGCACCTGACGGAGATATTCGTTTCGAGCGCGCAGAAATTCTCTCCTCGGAAACTGACGGACTTGACCGCGCAGGTGAAGGATTGGAACCTGGGCAGCGCGGAAGTGATTTCCTGGAAAAGCAAAGATGGCGCCACCATTGAGGGGATACTACGGAAGCCGGCGAATTACGATGCTTCGAAGAAATACCCTTTGCTGGTCATGATCCATGGCGGCCCTACGGGAATCTCGCAGCCTCTGCTGTCGGCCGGCGACACGTATTACCCGACCCAGATTTTCTTGTCGAAGGGCGCGCTGGTACTGCAGCCGAATTATCGTGGGAGCGCAGGTTATGGCGCGGCATTTCGAGCGCTGAACGTGCGCAACTTGGGGGTGGGAGACATGTGGGACGTAATGAGCGGGGTGGACTCCCTGATCGCACGCGGAATTGTGGACGAGTCAAAGCTGGGGTCGATGGGATGGTCGCAGGGCGGATACATTTCGGCATTTCTCACTACGAACACGGATCGATTTAAGGCGATCTCCGTGGGGGCGGGGATCAGCAACTGGATGACGTACTACGTGAACACAGACATCACGCCTTTTACGCGGCAGTATCTACACGCGACGCCGTGGGACGATCGAGAAATTTATCAGAAGACTTCTCCGATGAGCACGATCAAGCAGGCAAAGACGCCGACACTGATCCAGTTGGGAAGCGTGGACCAGCGTGTGCCGGTGCCTGATAGCTATGAGCTGTACCGGGGCTTGCAGGACCAACACGTGCCATCAAGATTGATCTTGTACACGGGATTTGGGCACCCGATCACAAAACCAAAATCAAACCGCGCGGTAATGCAGGCGAACCTGGATTGGTTCAACCACTACATTTGGGGCGACGAGTTCCCGAAGGATTCAGCGCTGCTGGGTTCCAGCGAGGTCGAGAGCGCGAAATAGCGGTCTGGCGCGTGCGTTTATGAGCGACGCGGATTTGTGTGCGCTCTTTTTCTCTGACTGTTGAGCGGTTGATGCAGCCATCGGCGTAAATCCATTATGGTGCGACGGCGATTCGTGCGCGACGAGGCACCGCTTTGCGCACGATTATGCGTTTTGAGTTGGTGGATGCCGAGGGGTTCAGCAAGCCAAGGCGGCATTGCGGATTTGAAGCGTTGCCAGGAAGCTTGCGATGTTGTGGCCGCTCTGGTTTGAAGTTGCTTCCAGCGAGGATCCGAAGCAAGTCGCGCAGTGCTGATACGCAGCTGATGAAGTTCGCGCTGTAGGTTCCGGATGAAAGGGTTCCACCGTTTGGTTTCAAAAGAGCGAATCGCGCGGCGGAATTGACGTGAGGTCGCGCGAGCGTCGCCAACGAAGCTCGTACCCCAAAGACGCAAGATGTCGAGTAACGACGATCGGGTCGGTGCAGGAGGCCTCTGGGCGGCGACCCGCTGTATTTGCACGGGAACCGCTTGAGGTTGTGGGGCTGGCTCCTGAACGTAGCGCGCGACCGCGTTCGGCACTTCGCTCTGAGCTGCGTTCGCTCCGGGTAAAACTTCTGCGACAGTGGGGCTGCGGACGGGTTCGGGCGCGGGCTGTACATGCTGCGAGGCGGAGGAAGGTGGAGCTGCTGCTGCGGAGCGATCTCGGTGTGCTGGTTCCGTTGCTGAATCTGACCCCGCGGAGACGGAGGCGAGTATTGAACCGATATCGGAAAGGCTCGTTTGGGAGTAGGAGCCGGTGTTCAGGATGCGGGCAATGGAATCGACGCGATCCAGTTGGCAATCGTGCGCGGCCTGTTCGACCGCGCTTGGCGAGATTGTGGTGGAGCCGTCTGCGCAAGCATTGACTAGTGAATGCTCGCAGAGAACGTTGATCACGCGGGGGATGCCGCGAGAATAGGCGTGCACGCAGCCGACCGCCTCAGGCTCAAAAATGGGGCTCCCATTTGCGCCAGCCACGCGAAGCCTCTCACGTATATAGCCGTGCGTTTGTTCGAGGGTGAGAGGGATCGTCTTGCAACGGATTGTGATGCGCTGACGAAGCTGACGGAGGTCGTGGCGCTTGAGCTTGATTTCCAGCTCCGGTTGGCCCGCCAAGACGATTTGCAGAAGTTTCTCACGGGGCGTCTCAAAATTCAGGAGCAGGCGGATTTCCTCGAGGGCGGCAGGCTCCAGGCCTTGAGCTTCGTCAACAATGAGCACGGGAATTTGCCCGGCACGATAGCGCTCGAGCAGCCAGCGATTGAGGGCGATCAGTTTTTCACTTTTGAGATTCGAGGCGCACGGTACGCCAAAATCGTTGAGGATGAAGTCGAGCAGGTGCTCGGGCTTGATATGGGAGTTGAAGATGAGAGCCGTAGGCATCTTCTGCTCGGCAAGCCAGTCGAGCAAACGGCGAATCAACATGGTTTTGCCCGTCCCTACTTCACCGGTTAGGAGGATCAATCCTTTGCGGGTGCGGATAGCGTAAGCGAGCTCGTCCGACGTGGCTCGAGCCTGATCGGTCATAAAGAGAAAACGAGGATCAGGATTTATTTTGAATGGGTTTTCGCGCAGACCAAAGAAGTTGAAGATTGTGGGAGGCATAGCTGTGCGTCGGGCAGGCTAGGTGGATTCTAGGGTGGTTGGTTAGTGCGAGCAATACAGGATTCTCCCAGCGAACGCGCGGACGGCACTTGGCTGAACGGACAAAATCCGGGATAGCCGGAGTGCCCTATAGATTAACTGCCGCTTGTTAGTTAACTGTCCTCACTTTGTCTGGCCGTCCGACCAGTAGTGGCGTGTGGAGCGCGTTTCTACACTTGCCGCACTATGGAACAAAAATGGTCGGATGGGTCGTCGGCCCAATGGTCAAGTGTAAGTAAAACATCAATATGCCTGGTGGCGCTGGTGCTTGCCGCCTCAATGATCGGCAGCGGCTGTGCCGGTGTGGTTATGGGATCGAGCACTTCTGCCAAGGGCAGCGGCACGCCACCGCCGAGTACGCCCCCGCCGACACCGCAGCCGCCGACTCCACCGCCACCGACTCCACCGCCACCGACTCCGCCGCCGACTCCACCGCCACCCCCGGTTCCACAGCCACAGCTTTCAGCGACTCCAATGAGCGCCAACTTTCCCGGTGTCAACTTGGGCGCGACAGTGTCGCAAACCATCACGCTTCAGAATGGTGGAACAGCCAGCCTGACGATTTCCAGCGCGAGTGTGGTAGGAGCAGGATTTGGGACCTCGGGTCTCACGCTTCCGATGAGCATTGCTGCGGGCCAAAACACGACGTTTAACATTGTGTTCGCGCCGAGCTCGGCAGGGAATGTCACGGGCTCGCTTTCTTTGACGAGTGATGCGCCCACTTCTCCTTTGACTATTTCCATGAACGGCAGCGCCATAGCGGCAACCGCACTGCTGAGCGCCAGCACGAATAATCTGGATTTTGGCAGCGTGTTGGTGGGGAGCAGCAGTTCGCAGGGTGTGACGCTGACGAATGCCGGCAATGCGAACGTCACAATTTCCAACGTGATTGTCAGCGGGACGGGATTCACAGCGAGCGGCGTAGGCGCGAACACCGTGTTGACGCCGGGGCAGACTGCAGCGCTGAACGTGACATTTGCGCCGTCGGCTATGGGAAGCGCGGTGGGTGCCATCACGATCGGCAGCACTGCAGGAGGATTAACGGTCACGCTGGCGGGAAGTGGCGGGCAGTTGAGTTCGCATGCGGTGGCACTGAACTGGGACGCGAGCACGTCGAACGTGATTGGCTATTACGTTTACCGGGCACTGCCGGATGGTACTTACGCGAAGATCAACTCCGCGCCCGTGGTCCTTACTCAATACATGGATACGCAGACTCAGAGCGGGCAGACCTACACGTATGTTGTTACTGCAGTCGACGCCAACACGGTGGAAAGTGACTATTCGGATCCGGTACTAGCAACAATCCCCTGATCCTTCTCCCTGCACTTCGGTGCCGAACCTCGGCCATTCTCAATTCAGCTATCCCCCCCTCCCCTATGTTTTTTGTAAGTGTTCATTCTAAAGGTAGTTAAAGTCCCTTGTTTTGATACACTTTTGCAAGTGTTGATTCCAAAGGAGTTGAAAGGGCACGCCCAAGGGAAGAGAACTGCGCTGCCAACAGCCCTCGGCGGGGAAGGCTCTCTCTGGGGAATATCTTGTTCGAAAAGAAAAAGCGGGAGAAGGCTCCCGCAGTCGAGTCGCAGATTCTTACAGGGGCCAACATACTCTATAAGCTTACTACTTGTCAATACTAGTCCACCAATTCCTGTGACCCTCCGAAACCCTTCGTGACACCTGGTCCACGCCTAGGGTCAACCCTGTATTTAGCCCTAGGGGGTAATCCTGTACAAGGCCTTACCCTGTCCCGCTTGTGAACTCGCGACCAGTAGCCTCAAGAAAGCGTGTTGGGTAAGAATCCGGCCAGTTCGTGAGGCGGCAGGCAGTTGAGGGGGACAGGCATGGTCGGAATGTATTTCTACAAGTGTCTCAGTTTCAGCAGGTTGCGAAGGTCGTTGCTTACCCTGTCGGGCGTTTTATTGTTTGCGATCCAGGCAAACAGTCAGAGCGTGCCAAACGGCACGGCAAAGGCGGAGCCAGCGGCTCCGGCTTCAGGATTGATGGAAGTTACGCCGGACGCGGTGAGCTTTGTGGACGTGCCCGTGGGTGATACGTACACCCAGACAGTTAGAATCACGAACGTAAACGAGGGCACGCTTCAGATCCGGAAAATCACGGTATCAAGCCCGAATTTCCAAATTACAGGGATTCTGCTGCCTGTCATTGTGGCGCACGGCACAAGCCAAACCTTCACCATTTCTTACCAAGCAAAGACGCAGGGCCGCATGGAAGGCCAGATTTCAATTTTGACGAGCTCAGGCGATGTGCCACTAGTGCTAGGGGTGAAAGCTTCTTCGGCGGCCGGGCAGACGGAACTGACGGCGAATGCGGCGGCCTTCGAGTTTGAGGATGTTGCGGTAGGAAGCTCGGGCAAGAAGGAATTAGTGCTGACGAATTCTGGGAACCGCGACTTGAAGATTTCCGGGATATCGGCCTCAGGGGCGGGTTTCAGCGTCTCGGGGGCAACGGCAGTGAATTTGAGCCCCGGGCAAAATGTCAACGTTGACGTGAACTTCGCGCCAAAGAGCGCGGCGCGGCAAACGGGGAGCTTGAAGGTCTCGAGCGCCGAGGGTGGTTCGTTGCTGACCATTCCGCTTACCGCGGGTGGGGCTCCCCCTTCACAAAGCACAGTCAAGCTGAACTGGGAGGAGAGCCCGGTTACCGTGGCGGGATATGTGGTTTACCGATCGGCGGAGGCCAGCGGACCGTATATGCGGGTGTCTTCTTCGGCTGTGCCCTCGGCGGAGTATGTCGACACGGGGCTGGCTGCCGGACATACATACTATTATGTAGTGTCGTCGCTGGATGCAGACCAAGTGGAAAGTGAATACTCGCCCCCAATAAGCGCGACCGTGCCAGTACGCTAGCACCGGCCTGGAATCTGGGGCATGCCGAACTCTATATCCACAACCCCCTCTTTTAAGGCTCGTTGCAATGACGGCTGATCAGACCGCAAATAAGTGACTCACCCGATTGCAACGCGGTTCGCTAAGCCCTATGGTCAAGGCTATTTGCATCTTCTAGTGAGATGCAGGGGAGTTGGTGTGGCCATGGCAACAGCCTTACGTGCCGTTCCGGAATCATTGGCGCCCGGAAGCAAACTTATTGAACAAAATGAAGAGTTTAGGACGAAGTTCGATAAGTACAGCTTCGCGTTCCGGCACAACCTGGTGGGGCACCCCGTATTTGAGCTGGGTCGATTGATGGAGTTGGCGCAGGAAACGCAGAGCACGCGGCCTGCGGACCTGTATTACGACGCTGGAACGATCGATGTGAACCAACGGTGGGATAAGACTCCCCGACCGGAGTTCAGCGCGCGTGACGCAATTCAGAGAATTGAGCACTGCGGGGCCTGGATTGTCCTGAAGCGAGCTGACAAAAACCCGGAATATGGGATGGTGTTGAAGGAGTGCATGGCCGAGCTGCAGGAGTTCACCGGATTGAACCTGGACCGGGTGATGAAAATACAGGAAGTGATTTTATTCGTCACTTCGCCGAAGCGGGTTACAACTTATCACATCGATCGTGAATGCAGTTTGTTGTTGCAGATCCAAGGCGACAAGCACATCAGCATTTTCGACCGCAATGACCGCGAGGTGCTTTCCGAGGAAGAGATCGAGCGGTTCTGGTCCGTGGATCACAACGCGCCCCGGTACAAAACGGAATTGCAGCACCATGCGATGGTTTACGAGCTAAGGCCAGGAAATGGGGTGCACATTCCAGTGAACTGTCCGCATTGGGTGCAGAATGGAAACGACATTTCGGTGTCGATGAACGTCAACTTCCAATACCGGGATACGATGCGAGCGAATTTGTATCGACTGAATTTTGTCTTGCGGAAGATGGGACTTCAACCGACGCCGCCAGGTACTTCCGTAGCAAAAGACAAAGTGAAGAGCGTGGCAGTCTTGCCGTTGGTTTGGGCCAAGAATCTTTCGCGTGGCAGAAAACCTTGGGCTTGATGGCCTAGCGACTGCGGGTCGCTTCGTTTTGTTTCATTCGAAAATAAAAACCAGCGTAGGTGCGTGAGCAGAGGTCTGGGTGCGTAGGCACAAGCAGGCGTAGCTCATGCACCGGCCACTCCGACACTAATTCGTAACCGAGCGCTTGCATTCCGGCGACGAGGTTTGCACGGCTGTGAATTTTACAGGGTACGAGGTACGAGCGGTTGTCTTGCACGGTGATCAAGTCTGCGCCGGCTGAATAGGGCGTGCGATTAACAAAGACGTGGTTTGGAAGATGCTCGAGTTGGCGAAGAATTTCATGAAGGGGCTGTTCGAAATAATGGAGTGAGCCCGAGGCAATGAAAACATCCGAGCCACTCGCTTCCGCGAGAGTATTGGCGAAGCGGATGCGTGTTTCCCCGCGTTCGGCCGCGAGCTTTTCACCCAGCGGCTTCTTCATTGGCAAATCATAGACGGTCCAAAGGAGCGTCGGCGGAAAACGCAATTTGGTCTGGTAGGCGTAGAACAAATTGCCGACATTGCCGCCATGATCGAATACGTGACGCAGTTCAGGAGCGAGCGGGGCAAGATTGAAGAGAAGAGGGTAGTCGCTTTCGCGCACGGTGTCGGAGATCGAGGTGTGATAGCCGATTTCGTCAGGGTGCTCGTGGCCGGCCTGAATGTAGCGCGATGCGCACGCTTGAGCCGCCGGGAAGGAAGCAAAAACGCGCCGGAAACCGAGTAAAGCATCGAGCGAACTTAGCGTTATGCGATTGGATCGCAACCGGGCAATGAAATTCACGCCGGCAGAACGATGGCCGAGGAAATTGAGAAGGGAGGTAAGCGCGCGAATCTGGACGATACGAAGGCGCAAGAGAAGGGAAGCTCGAGGCGTGGCCGCTCGTTCGATGGCGGGCGGCGATTCGTTTGCGACTCGTTCCGGCAGATCGGGAATGGCTGTCGAGGTTCTTATATTTTCCCCAAGTGCGTGTAGACGCGACTAAGAATCTTCTTAACCACCATACCGCTGGTATTGCCGCGATTTTCCATGACGGGGAGCCCAATCTTCGCCGATTGCATTGCTGAGTGGGCGCGAGGCACGAAGGCGGGCAGGGGGTCGCCGGCGTCATCTGGGAACTGGAACTCTGAGATTTTTCGATTTGGGTTTGCCGCGATTTGTACGAGTAGATTACGAAGCTGGCCAATCATGCGATTTACGTTGGCAGCTTCGTACATGTCGCAGTCATATTCGCAGGATAGCCGCCAGCCGTCGGAGCGCTGCACCATAAAGAAGTTCAGGTCGTAGATTGCGCCCGGGGACTTGGATGGCACAGGTGTCATGGACAGCCCGGCAAACCGGAGGGGCTTAACGAAATCGCGTTGATAAATGAAATTGATGCTGTAGACAGTAGGCCGATTCGGGTCACGCTTCAGCCGCAATGCTTCGACCACTTGCTGGAAATGGAGATCCTGGTGCGCGATGCCGTCTTCAACGGTGCGTTGAACGCGCGCAAGGAGGTCAACGAACGTAGGATCTCCCGAGAGATCGGTGCGTAAGATAACGGTGTTGATGAAGACGCCGATGAGAGGCTCGAGTTCCACCCGATCGCGGCCGGCGAGAAGAGTGCCGACGTAGATATCGTTTTGATGGGTGTAGTGGGCGACGAGAATCTTTAACGCGGCGAGAGACAAAGTATAGAGAGTGCAGCCGTGATTCCGGGACAAAGCAGTCAGCATATCGGTGAGGGGAACCGGCAGCACGACGGAAAGAATGTACGCGCAGTGGGTCTTTGTGGGTGGGCGGGGATAGTCGGGTGGTATTTCGCAAGCGGGCAGATTAGCTAACTTCGTTTGCCAGTAGGAACGGTGCTGTGCGGCTGCCGGACTTTCGCTTTGCTCATTTTTCCAAACTGCATAGTCTGCATATTGAAGTGGGAGGTCCGGTGCACTTGTTTGGTTTCCGGAGGATAGCGCCTCGTAGTGAGCGCCGACCTCATCACTGAAGAGCCCGATGGACCAGCCGTCCGAGACGATATGGTGAATGGTGATCAAAAGCATGTGCTCTTGGTCCGCGAGTTTAAGGAGGCGAGCTCTTACCAAGGGACCCGTCTTGAGATTAAATGGCCGAGCGGCTTCGGCGATCGTACCTCGTTCTTCCTCTACATCGCGATCGGCGGAGGCTAGATGGCTCAAGTCCTCCACAGGCAAGGCGATCGTGGCTTCGGAGTGAACGATTTGGGTGAGAGCGCCATCGATTAAGGCAAAGCTGGTGCGAAGAATTTCATGCCGACGCACGACTTCGTTGATGGAACGCTGCATGAGGGAAATATCGAGAGCTCCGACAATCCGAAATCGCACGGCAATGTTCCAGCAGGGATTACCAGGTTCAAGACGGTCGAGATACCAAAAGGATTGCTGCGCGATGTTGGTTGGAAAACGATAAACAGGTTCGCCCAAGGAGCCGGTGCTTGGCTTGACGGATAACGCAGTCGAGCGGATCTTGCCTCTAGTGTCCATATCAGGTGGCCTGAGGTGCGGCATCGAGCTGGTACTGTTCGCGCGATACCCGCGCGATTCTTTCGAGCTTACGCTTGGGCCCACCGTTCTCAGACGCGTTGGCGCCAGATTCGGCGGCGAGTGCTGCAACCGTTCGCAGTCGAAGGATTTGCTGGGGAGCAAGTGTGATGCCGACTTGTGCTGCGCGAGCGATGATCTGAAAGAGGTGAATGGAGTCCGAGCCAAGATCAAATAGGCTGTCGTGCACGCTCACGCGGTCCAGATGCAGGACCTCAGCGCAGACGCTGGCGAGCTTTGCTTCCGCAGGATTGCGAGGAGCTATGAAGAGGTTCTGCTCCGGAAGATTCAACGCATCCAAGCGGACAAGCGCTTTGCGATCTACTTTCCCGTTCGGCGTATGAGGCAAGGCGGGCATAAAGACGAATATGGATGGAATCATGTACTCCGGAAGCGAAGCTGCGACCCAGTTTCGCAGATCTTCGGACGAGCACTTTTGCGATTCCTGCGGGACGCAATAGGCGACGAGGCGATTACTGCCAGGGTCGTCTTCTTGCGCGGCGACGACGCATTCACGGATATTGGGATTGCGGGCGAGTACCGACTCGATTTCGCCGAGCTCAATGCGGAAGCCGCGGACTTTGACCTGGTTGTCCAGCCGTCCCAGAAATTCAAGTCTTCCATCGGGGCGATAGCGTACCAAATCGCCAGTCTTATACAGCCGGTCGCCAGCTTTCTTGCTGAACGTATCGGCGATGAAACGCTCTGAAGTTAATGGCGCGTTTCTGAAGTAGCCCTTGGCTACGCCATCGCCGCCGATGTGGAGTTCGCCGGGTATGCCGATTGGCACCGGTTGCAGCTTAGTGTCGAGGACGTAGAAGTTTGTGTTGTGTATGGGAGGGCCGATGGTCACGGGACCTTCGCCCGCTTCGACGCGGGAGGTCGCGGACCAAATGGTTGTTTCCGTCGGGCCGTACATGTTCCAAAGTTCGCCGCGCTGCAATAGTTCGTTCGCGAGCTGTCGCGGCAAAGCTTCACCGCCGCAGAGCATCTTCAGACCTGGTAGGCCTGTCCAGCCCACCTCGAGCAGCAAGCGCCAGGTAGCGGGGGTGGCTTGCATGGCGGTGGCTTTCGATTCGTCCAACAACTCGATTAACAGGCGCGGGTCCTGCGCGGTCTCGCGGCTGGCGAGAATCAGGTGCGCACCGGAAATGAGCGGAAGAAAAAGCTCTAGAGCCGCGATATCAAAAGATAAGGTCGTCACGGCCACGAGGCGGTCACGGTCGTGAAGGCCGGGAGTCTCACGCATGGACCAAAGTAGGTTAGCGACATTGCGATGGGTAACTTCAACGCCCTTCGGCTTTCCCGTCGATCCAGATGTATAGATCGTGTAGGCGACGGATGAGGGATCAAGGTTAATGGCTGGGCATGTCTCCCGCTCGCGCTCAATGAGGACCCAGTCGCGATCGAGGCAGATGGGCCGTGTGTCGAAGAGCGGAAGATTCGGAACAAGTTTCGAATGGGTGACCAGAGTGGCCAGGGAAGTCTCTTCCATGATGAAAGCGATGCGATCGCGCGGATACGCAGCATCGAGAGGCAAATAGGCGGCGCCAGCTTTCCAAATACCGAGCAAGCCGACGAGCAGGTCCAAGGAGCGATCAAGCGCGATGCCAACGAGGGAGCCTGGGGTAACGCCGATTTTAATCAAGTGCCTGGCAAGTTGATTGGCGCGTTTGTCGAGTTCCGAGTAAGTGAGGCTATTTCCTTCGGATGAAACAGCGACGGCGTTTGGATTGCGGGCGGCTTGTTCCTCAATTAGCTCGTGGACGCATTTGTCACGCGGGTATTCGCCTTTCGTGGCATTCCAGTCCTGAAGAATGTTGCGAAGCTCAGCCTCGCTGAGAATTGGCAAGCGATCGATTTCCTGGCTGCCATCTGCAGCCAGACCCTTCAGCAGGGTTTCGAAGTGCGTAAGCCAGCGAGCGATCGTGTCGCGGTCAAAGAGATCGGAATTGTAATCGCAGTCAATCAAAAGACCCTGGTCGGATTCGACGATGTTAACGAACAGATCGAAGTTCACCGCGGACTTGGGGTTGGGGTCGACTTCGACTTGTAAACCGGGGAAATTCAGATTTGTGCCGACCTTTTCGAGATTGAATTGCACCTCGATAAGGGGCAAGCGGCTCGGGTCGCGGCGAAGCTTCAAATTGCGTACCAGAGTGCCGTAGGTGTAGGACTGATGATCGTAGGCGTCAAGAACGGTGCGCTTTACCTGCTGGAACAGTTCGGCGGCTGATAGGCCATCAATCAGTTGGACGCGAATCGGCAGGAAATTCACGCAGTGGCCGACGAGACTGCCATTGTCCAGGAGTGATTGCCCTGCGGTGGGAATGCCGATGACGATGTCGTTCTGTGCGGTCAGCCGATGCAGCAGTGATGCGAAACCGGTTAGCAGCGTCGCGAATAAAGTGCAGCCCTGCTTGGCCCCGGCTTGCCTGACCTGCTTGTAAATGGCGGCATCGATTCGGGCGCGGTAGGTTGCGCCTTTGAAGGATTTTACGGCTGGGCGCGGACGATCGGTGGGCAGTTCGAGGACAGGAGGGAGTTGCTCAAATCGCTTGCGCCAATAGGCGGCGACTTCTTCGTCAAGGGCGCTTTCAGACTGTTGGCGGGCGTATTCGCTTAACTGCAACGCAGGCGGAAGCGCGGGATTCGTCGCTGCGCGGCGCGCGGCGTAGAGCGCGCTGAGTTCGTCGAGAAGAACATTTGTCGACCAGCCGTCGCATACGACGTGATGGCTGGTGACAACGAGAGCATGCAGTTGAGCTTCGAGGCGGAACAGGCGCAGACGAAGTACCGGCCCATTGATGAGGTCGAACGGTGTGGAAGCTTCCTGTTGCTTGGCATTTTCCAGCGCGGCGGTTCGTTCCGATGCCGAGGCGGACGATAAGTCTTCGAAAGTCAGCGAGAGTTGGCGCCCCGAGGAAATGTGAAGTGAATTGCGCTCCGGAATAACTCTCGCGCGCAGGGCTTCATGGCGGTTCACCAAATCTTGCAGGGATTCACGCAGGGCCTGAGTATCAAGTTGTCCCCGCATAAGCAGAGTGAAAGACTCATTGAAGGCGCACGAGGCATCATCACTAAGTTGCGCCGAGAGCCAGATCTCCATTTGCGCTTCTGTCATCGGGACTTCAATGCTGGGCGCCGACTCCGGGACGGGTTGTGAGATAGCCGGAGCGGTACTCGAGCGGTTTTCGATTTTCTGGGCGGTCAGCTCTGAGCGGCCTTGCAGAATTCCGCCCGCTTGCATTTCCGCGATCGATTCGTCAAATGCGCGGATAATCGCGGCGATGTCGGCATCCGAGTGCGCGGTGGTAAGGAAGCACGGGAAACCCTCGAGGACATAGATACCCTTAGCGCGAAGGTGATAGTGGAGCAGGCTTCCCAACGGGAAATCCGTGGGAAAACTGAAACAAAAGATGCTGGCGAAGTTTTCAATGCGAGAGGGAACGCCGCCTTTTTCAAAAAGTGCGTTCAATGCACTGACCAGTGAGGCGGTTTTTGCACTGAGCTGTAGCTGCAGTTGTGGGCCATGCTGGCGAAAATGCTCGAGCACCGCTTTCACAGCTGAGAGAGTGAGTGGGTGACGGTGGAACGTGCCCGCAAAGAACGTTACCCCGACAGATGGATACGAGTCGTCGCCGAACTGCCATGTGCCGCCGTCCAATGCATCCATGAACTGCGATTTGCCTGCGAGGACGCCGATGGGCATGCCTCCCGCGAGAACTTTTCCGTAGGTAGCGAGATCCGCGCGGATATCGAACAGCGCTTGGCAGCCGCCGGGATGAACGCGGAAGCCGGTGACGACTTCATCGAAGATTAATGCGGCGCCGGAGTCCTGCGTGATTTTGCGGATGCCACGCAGGAATTCGCGAGGCTGAAGGTTCGGATGGCGGCTCTGGACCGGCTCGACGAGGACGGCGGCGAGTTCACTCGCATGGGAGCGAATCCACTCGAGCGATTCGGATGTGCCATAGTCCAGAACGACCATGTTGCCGACGCTCTCCCGCGGAATGCCGGGAGCAATCGGCAAAGAGCGCGGTGTGTCGGAACCCTTTACACCCCTCACCAGGACTTCATCGAACATCCCATGATAAGAACCAGCGAAGAGGACCACTTTGCTGCGGCCTGTGACCGTGCGAGCAACGCGGAGAGCGGCGATGACTGCTTCGGAGCCGGTGTTGCAGAAGGTCATGCGCTCATTGCCTGTCATTTCACAAAACATTTCGGCAACTTCACCGGCGAGGGGTGTCTGAGGTCCAATCTCGAATCCCTCGTGGAGCTGTTGTTCAATGGCGCGCTCGACAAAATCGGGGCGGTGGCCGAGCATGATGGGGCCGAAGCCGTTCAGAATGTCGATGTATTCATTACCGTCCACATCCCAGATGCGTGAGCCTTTCGAACGCACGGTGAGAATGGGATAGACCATTTCCTTCCACTGGGCGCGAAAGCCGGAAACGACACGCGGGTCAGCAAGCCGACGGCGGTATTGCTGCGTCATGCTCTTGGATTTAGCGGTGCGCTTTGTGCAGCGCGCGATTAGTTCTCGGATGTGTTTCTGCTGAACATCGGTGAGTTGCGCTGAGGTTCCTTTCTGGGGCGGCTTGTAGGGTCCGAAGGGTTTGAACTCGCGCGATTCTTGGGCTGCCGGTGCTGGTGGTGCAGGTGCGGCAGCTACCTGCCCGACTGATGTAGGGGTAGCTTGCGGCAATTCATTTTGCGTCTTCGCGGCAGCAGTTTCCGGGGAGAGGCCGCGGAGAACGTCAAGCTGCTTCGCGAAAAGCTGGTTCATCGTTTGCAACTGCTCGCGCATCAGGCGCTCGACGGGAGTCTCGGTCGTGCTGAGGTTGCCGTTCGCGGGAGCCGACGATTGGGCTCTCAATTGGGTGTCGGGAACAGCAGTGAAATTACCTGCCGGTTCCGGCTGGACTTCACGGCGCTCAGGAGCTTTCGGAGCGAGGACTTCCGGGGGCAGCTGACTATCTATAAATTCGGTGAGCGATTTAATCGATGGCAGGTCACTTAAAAGTTGCCGAAAAGTGACTTTTAGACCGAATTTGCTGTGCAACGACTGGCTCACTTGCGTGAGGAACAGAGAGTCAAAGCCCATCTCAAGAAAACTGGAGGAAGCATCTGAGGGTTGAATGCGGACGCCGGAGAGGTCTGCAAATATTTCAGACACCATGCTCGAGATGATAGCGGCGCGATCGGCTGCTTGTTGCGGATGGGGGGTTGGGTTTTGCGAATTGTGCGTCACGCTCTGAGTCTCCTCAAAGGGCATATTGGTGCGTACTGTTTCTGTCACGGGAACGGGATTTACGGGGGAAAGCATCGGCTTCTGGGCCGCAGGCGCTTCCAACCAAAATCTTTTTCGCTCGAAGGGGTACGTGGGCAGGGAGACTCGGCGGCGGCGCTCTCCGGAGTGAAGTGCTTCCCACTTGGGCTGCAATCCTGCCGCCCATAGCGAGCCAACAGCGTTGAGCAAGTGGAGCGAACTGCTCTCACTGGACGACGCATCTCCCAATGAGGAGACGATCGTCACAGAGTTCTGCGCGTCTCCGCCTGCGTTGCCATTTTGTCGCGGCAGGTTTTGTCTAGCTAGAGTACTCAGCACATTGCCCGGACCCACCTCCAGCAGAACTGCTTCACTCCTTTTAAGTAGTTCCTGAACTCCGGCGGAAAATTGCACCGGAGCGCGGAGATGGCGCGCCCAGTATGTGTGACCAGTCGCTTCATTTTCTGAAATCCAAGTGCCGGAAACGGATGAGACGAAAGGCAGCTTGGGCGCGGAAAGACGAGTCTGTGCTACACGCGATGAAAACTGATCCAGGATGGGATCCATCATCGAAGAGTGGAAAGCATGGGAAGTGACGAGCCGCCGCGTCGGGACGCCTTCGTTTTTCAGCTCGGTCTCTAATGAATCCAAGGCATCAAAGGGCCCCGCGACGACACAGAGTGAAGGAGCATTGACTGCCGCGATCGCAAGGTGGCCGTTGAGGCGCGCGCGAATCTCTGACTCAGGCAGACGGACGGACAGCATTCCACCTGGGGCGAGTTTTTGCATCATGTGCCCGCGGGCAGCGATCAGTGCGAGAGCATCTTCCAGAGAAAAAACGCCCGCGAGGCACGCGGCTACGAATTCGCCCACGCTATGGCCCAGCATTCCTTGCGGCTGAATTCCCCAACTCATCCAGAGCTGTGCGAGCGCGTATTCGATTGTGAAAATAGCTGGCTGCGCCAAAGCGGTGTCTGTAAGGCGAAGTTTTTCGGAGTCGGATGCGTCCGGAGACGGATACAAGAGCGGCAGAAGGTCCTCGCCGATATGCGAGCGGAGGATTTCGCAGCAATGATCGACCGACTGCCGAAAGACAGGCTCTGACTCATAAATCTGCCTGCCCATATTGGAGTGTTGAGAGCCCTGCCCGGGGAACAGAAAATAGACGGTGTCGCCGTCGTTAGCATTTCTGCGGGTCTGCAAACGTTTGCGATCCCGTTGCGAGAGTACCTCGATCGCGTCGGACACGCTGGAGACAGCGGCCCAACGGCGGTGAGGGAACTTGCGACGACCGACTTGTAACGTCCAAGCGAGATCGGCAAGGCTCAGGGCCCGATTGGCTATCAAGTGCTCAGCGAGATTGTCCGTCGCATTCTCGAGCGCTTGCTCTGACCGGGCGGACAACACTAGCAATTGTGTGGGACGGTCCGAGTCTTCCGAAGTTTGCGCGGGTGCCTCTTCAAGAATGACATGGGCATTTGTGCCACCGACACCGAAAGCGCTCACTCCAGCTCGCCTGGGATATTCTTGAGGTTTCCATTCCGTGCGTTTGGCGTTGACGTAAAACGGACTATTTCCAAGGTCGAACTTTGGATTTGGCCGTTGAAAATGGAGCGTGGGCGGCAAAATCCCATGGCGCAGAATATTGGTTGCATTGATCAGCCCGGTGACACCTGCCGCGACATCGAGGTGACCGACGTTTGTTTTGGCGGTACCAATCGCGCAGAACTGCCTCTCTGCTGTATTCGCGCGGAAAGCTTGTGTGAGTGCCGCCAATTCGATTGGATCACCGAGAGGAGTGCCCGTACCGTGCGCTTCGATATAGCCGATACTCTCGGGGCTCACGCCTGCCCCTTCCAGCGCCATTGTGATGACCCGCGATTGTCCCTCAACGCTCGGCGCGGTGAAGCCGACCTTCGAGGAGCCGTCGTTATTGAGCGCGCAGCCGCGAATCACGGCATATATTTGGTCGCCATCGCGAAGCGCGTCTTCGATTCTCTTCAGCAAAACAACGCCTACGCCGCTACCAAAAACCGTCCCGCTCGCACTCGCGTCGAAGGCTCGGCAATGCCCGTCGGGCGAGGTCATTCCGCCTTCCTGATATTCAGTGCCACGCTTTTGCGGCAGGGTGATTGAGGAGCCACCGGCGAGAGCCATGTCGCTCTGATACGTCATGAGGGACTGAAACGCCTGGCAGACGGCGACCAGCGACGTGGAGCATCCGGCCTGTAGCGTGAAGCTCGGACCACGCAGATTCAATTTGTAGGAGACGCGCGTGGAAAGAAAATCCAGGCTGTTGCCCAGCATTTCCAGATAATTCCCAACTTGATAGCCGCCCGTGAATTTCTGAATGAAATCGTCGCTGGCGCACAGTCGAGACAAGAAGTAGCTGGGCATGCTGCAACCCGCGTGGACTCCGATGGAACCGGGGTACGTGAACGGATCGTAGGCTGCGTCCTCGAGCGCTTCCCAGCAGCACTCGAGAAATAAGCGATGCTGTGGATCCATCAGCTCTGCTTCACGGGGGTAGATTCCGAAAAACTCAGCGTCGAACAGGTCCACGTCGTCCAATATGGATCGCGCGCGAACGTAGGTGGGCCGTTCGGAAAGCTCGCGTCCTCCGGGGACCTCCAGTTCTTCTACTGTGAAATGCGAGATCGCCTCTACGCCCTCAAGCTGGTTACGCCAGAACTCGGCAACAGTTCTAGCACCGGGGAATCGGCCCGCCATTCCAATAATGGCGACTCCGTCGAGCAACGTAGGAGAGTCAATGCGGCTCACGAGTCACCGCCGGAGCGGCGGCCCCGAAAGCGTGTGAAGGCTTCACGCTGCCGTTGCGCTCTCTGTTTCGAATCCGATGCGATCGCGGTTTTCGATTCTGCGTGACGTAGATGATGAGCGAGTTTGCGGACCGTGGAAAACTCGAACAGATCCGTAAGTGGAACTTCCTTTTGCAGGACCTTTTGCAAATTCGAGTGCACGGCAACGAGGAGCAGGGAATCGCCGCCGAGATCGAAGAAGTTGTCGTCGAGGCCCACGTTCTGAACGTTCAAAACGCGCTGCCAGAGCTGTGCGAGCGTGCACTCGAGTTCGCTACCGGGAATTCCTGCTGAAGTGGAGTCCTGTTTAGGAGCTAGCTCCCTGTTGGCTAGAGCTGCGCGGTCTATCTTGCCGTGACTCGAAAGAGGAAGTGATTCGAGTGCGACAAAAAATGCCGGAATCATGTGCTGCGGCAGGTGCGAGGCGGCAAATTCGCGCAATTGTTCCGGTGTTGGTCCGGACTCCGCAGGAACGAAATAGGCAACCAGGCGCTTACTACCGTTTTCGGTCCGCGCGACGACGCAAGCCTGTTTAACGTGCCCGTGGCGCTGGAGGGCTGATTCGATTTCAGCCGGCTCGATCCGGTAACCGAGGACTTTCACCTGGCTATCCAGGCGACCGAGAAATTCGATCGTGCCGTCTGACCTCCAACGAGCGAGATCCCCCGTGCGGTACATTCGCTGATTCGGCTCCTTCGCGAATGGATCGGTCAGAAACTTGGACGTGGTTGTGTTCGGATCGTTTAGGTATCCACGAGCTACGCCGTCGCCCGCTGCGTACAGTTCTCCGACGTCACCGGGAGCGACCGGACGCATATCTTCGTCAAGGATATACACCCTGGTGTTGAAAATGGGCTTACCGATCGGAATGGAATCCGGCAGGGAGTTACCAGCGCGCAGGGAATGACAGCACGTGAAAGTCGTGTTCTCCGTAGGTCCGTATCCATTAATGAGAACTGTTTCGGGTGAGTGTTCAAGAAAACGTCGAACATGACGAGGCGACAACACATCGCCGCCAGCAAGGAGTTGACGCACGGTTCGGAGACCGTCAGGGTGCTCCTCGACCATCAGATGAAAGAGACCCGCGGTGAGCCAAAGCGTTGTCACACCATGCTTGCGAACAGCACGGACAAGATCTTCTAGAGATGAAGACCCCTGCGGCATAAGCACCAGCCGACTGCCATTTAGCAGGGCGCCCCAGATTTCGAAAGTGGATGCGTCGAAAGAGGGCGGCGCGAAGTGAAGGAAAGTTTCGCCTGGTCCAAAGTGACAATAGTTCGCCCCTCGAACAAGACGGACGATTCCGCGATGTTCAATCATCACTCCCTTGGGCCGACCCGTGGAGCCGGACGTGTACATGACGTAGGCAAGGTTTGTTGGACCTGCGGTTCGCTGGGGATTTGTTTCATTCGCGAAGGAGCCCTCTGAGTCATCATCAAGCAATATAATTCGGGCCGAGTGATCGGACCGCAAAGAGGAAGCCAACGATTTTGTAGTCAGAATGAGAGGCTTGCCCGTGTCCTCCAAAATCATATCCAGGCGTGCCTGAGGATACATGGGGTCGAGCGGGACATACGCACCGCCTGCTTTGAGGACGGCAAGAAACGCGACAATCATTTCGATAGAGCGATCGAGGCAGCAAGCAACCATCGTCTCGGTCACCACGCCAGCCAACCGGAGGCGATGGGCTAGACGATTCGCGTGTTTATTAAACTCTTTATAGGCAAGCTCGACATCATCTTGGACCAGAGCGACAGCATCCGGATGTTCGTTCGCGATCTCTTCGAAAAGAGTGGCAACACTGGTGCCGCGCGGATATTCGCTCGACGTTCCGCTCCAGCTTCGCAACGGCTCAGGCAGGAAGCGCACCGGCATACCTGGTGCTACGTCGGCAGATCGGTCTGGGCTGGAGATGATCGGCGGCATTTGCGCTCAGTCCAAGAGAATTTCTTTTTCGCCGAACAGCCGTTCTGCTGTAATCCCGCGGGTTCGGCAGGTCTCCATCAGCCTATTGGAATGAATAATGGGATTCGATTTCTCGGTGTATTTGATGCTCATCACATAGTTCAACCAAGGCTCTTGTCCCAAGGCGTATACGTAGACTTCCTTGCACCCGAACTGTTCCACAATCGCGAGAGCTCGTTCATAATTCGAGCCAGCCAAGCGTCGGGAGTGATCTTTTTGCCGCTCGAGTTTTTGGGTCAGCAATGGGCCATAAATCCATGACACCGGAGCGCCATCACATTCCATACCCACAAATAGCGCGTCGACATCGCCCACGTCGCGATGCACATGCCGGTACACTTCGGGAGAAATGTTGCAGGAATCCGCCGCAAACATGAGCTTGTGCTTACCCATTCTCAGAACGTAAGCAGATTTGGTCAGTATATTGAGGTCGCCGTGTTCCCCAAGGAACGGCACGGCTGTGATTGACCCTTGCTCGAAAGGGATTTCCTCCATTTCGGAAATTTCGATCACGTTACGAAAGCCGCACTGCTGTAGGAGAAGCTTCAGTGATGGATCCTGCAGGGCACCGGCCCCATTTCTTGGAACGACGATATGCCGGATGCGATGGCGAAGTTGCAGCAGACTCTCAAACAGAATGTGATCCTGGTGATTATGCGTAATCAGGACGTAATCGATGACCTCAGGCAGGTCTTCGTAGGTGTAACGCGAAATATCGCTCTCGTACGTATAGCTAAGAACAGGATCAAGCAGCACACTAGCGCTACGAGTTTCCAGCAGGATGCACGCGTGGCCAAAATAGCGCCACCTTGCGCCATCTCCGTCGTATCGGGAGTAAGGCCGTGGGGGCTCGGTTGTTAGAAACGAGCGAAATCGCGCTTGGTCTTGATCTTCCAGGCCGAGCGCATCGAAAATTTCTCCTTCACTTGAGGGCACACTCTTGGTTTGAAAGAGGCGGTCGAGGCGTTCACTCGCGAAGGGTATCTGCAAGTGAAGGGCATCGCCGTCGTGCAATCGCGGGGTGCTGAGGACAAAGGGCCTATCGTCACCACGGATTTCGGAGAGCGCCACGGTCTGCAGCCAACAATTATAAAACGGGCTCTTGTACAACAGGGGTTCGATCAGCCGGAAGGAAGGCTGATTGTTGAGGTCATAGACCAGCTCAACATATCCTCGCAGCGCTTTCGGCACTTCCGCATACAGAGGCTCGAGACTGAAGCCGGCTGCTTTCTGTCTCAAAAGGGCGTCCAACTCTTGGATGGCTCGCGATAACTCAAGTAAATGCCCGCGTTCACGCAACGTGCGCTCGCGCAATTGTTCGACCGCTTCCACTTGCCGTGGTTGCAGATCCATGAAGGGACCCCCGAGGAGCCGGGGATCTTTGACGGCAGCTTCATGGGTTTCCGGCGCCTCGATATAGGACTCCATAATCTTCAAATGCCGTTCGGTAATGTTTCGAGACAGTGTTGATGGCGGAATCAAATGGGCCCAGGCATACCAGCCATCAACCAGGGGTTCCGTCACTACGTTTTGCTTTAAATAATAAGAGCGACTGGTCATTCGCACTAATTAAGACGTGTCCTGTAACTGGATTAGCGCAAGCCCACTCTCGGCGTCCTGCCCCCTTGCGGGGCTAGACTCAAAAGTCGTTCTCCAATGATTTGCAAGCCGCCATCGTGCGACGTACAGAATGCGCACACCTACCTTAGCCGATCGGCTCTAAATGTCGATAAGTGACAGACGGTATATCCCTACAGAATTGTGAGTATGCGAAGTCCCAGATTGCCGGCGGCAGTCTCGGCGCGCGGCCGCCGTGCATGGATACAGCAAAATCCTGAGTCCTGTACAAGGAGGGCCTTATCGACATTCAGGCGGCCTCAAGCGATAAGAGGGGACTGTGAGTTTGTACTTTTCTGAGTCAGCTGTTGTCGGGAAGCGGTGCCTAATACCGGTATCTCCAAGGATGCAAGACGGCACCACGTTGGAGTGCGTGTGGAGATTGAGTACTAAGCCAGAGCTGCCAGTCGGAAGGCGCGGTTTATGTAACTCGCGCGGCTCATTCGACAGCAAAATTTAACGGGTTGCCTAGAGGCTCGTCTCCGATGTCAAACGCCAGCACAAGAGTGAGCTCATTCGCGTTCATTGATTTTTACTTTCCCGCGACATCAAATCACGTGAAGTCTTTCAAGGAGAGAAGTGTGAAAACGCAACGAAGCTGCATGATTCTCTTCGCGATAACGGTTACGGCGGCACTTGCTGTGCCTGCTCGTTCGCAAGGGCAAAATCCACGGGAGTCGTCGCAAACGACGCAGACCGCCTCCGCAAAGCCGACGGGGGATCGTCCAGAGGGAGTAAATCCTCCCGCAAAGGTGGGCAAAGATTACGTAATCGGAGCAGATGATGTTTTAGATGTCAGCGTGTGGAAAGAGCAAGAGCTTACTCGCACACTGCAAGTCCGCCCAGACGGCAAGATTTCCATGCCTCTACTGGGTGACGTTCAGGCAGCAGGTCTCACTCCTGGGCAACTAGGACAATCTGTCAGCGAAAAACTAAAGAAATTTCTCACGGCGCCACAAGTAACCGTGATCCTCACTCAGATTAATAGCCAACGCGTTTACATCACCGGGGAGGTGACCAGGCCCGGAGCGTACCCGGTTCTTCCCGGCATGACCATTCTGCAGGCTATTACGAGTGCGGGGGGCCTGACGCAATTCGCCAACGCAAAGAAGATTTTTTTGATGCGTGATGAAAACCATATCCAGACGAAATACCCGTTCAGCTACAAGGAAGTGCTAGACGGGCGCAAGGCTGGGGAAAACTTACCGGTCAAAGCCGGCGACACGATCGTTGTGCCGTGATGGAGCGAATGCTGAAGCTCAGCACATACCTGATGGCGGTAGTATTGGGGCTCGCTGGATCCTCGGGAATCTATGCGCAGAGTTCTGGGTCCCAAACTCAGAATCCGTCCGGACAAGAACCCGCACAGCCTACGCAGCCGCAGCAGCCTGCGAAATCGCCTGACGACAAGAACGATAAGAGTAACCAGGACCAATTACCGACGCCGCCCGTCGTGGCTGGCACGTCCAGTGACGCCCCGATTACAGGCGCTTCGCAGCCGATAATCGGACTTGTTGCCTCGCGCAGTTACGTGGTTCCGAGCGTCTACTTCTTTGGGCAACTGGATTCCAACGGAAACAATTCTGGCAATAATAATTTCGCATCTATTAACACCATCATGGGCAGCCTCGCCGTGCAGAAAGTTGGGCGGGCTTCGCAATTGAATCTTGGCTATCTCGCCGGCCGTTCGTTTTCCAACCAGAGCGGGACATTCAATTCCACGACGCAAGAGGCCGCTGCTTCAGAGGTCTGGACGCGCGGGCGATGGGACGGATTTATTCTCGACAAATTTTTGTACAGTTCGCAAGCCGCCTTCTTAGGCGGAGCAACGCCCTTCGACGTCTCCGGATTAAATACGGTGGCGGGGCTGGCGAACACCGGCCCTGTGGTGCTGCGGAATTCCTTTCTTCCAGGGCAAGGAATCTTCACCGTGTTCGGGCCTCGTTTGAGCAACACGCTGGTGGCGCAAGTGAATAACCACTTGAGCCGGCGAACTTTTTTCACGTTGGTGGGGAACTACGAGGTTCTGCATTTTTTTAACACAAATCTGATTAATAGCTCCGCGGCTGGTTTTCAAGCGGGCATGGGGTATCAGCGCTCTCGGCGAGACACCTTCGCCGTGGTTTATCGGTTCAATGATCTCTGGTTCAGCGCACAGCCCGTGAGCATTCGCGACAATATTGTGGAGGCCGCGTATGAGCGGCAGATTGGAGAACGGCTGCTGTTTCAGATTGGCGCAGGCCCGGAAATCACTTTCATTCACGATCCCAACCTTACCTTCACAACTGCCTCCGGCACTCGCGTTTCTTGGGCTCTCGACAGCCTGATTCGTTACCAAGTGAGGAGAGACGTTGGAGTGAGCGCCGGCTACGATCACTTTCTCAGCAGCGGCAGCGGTGTGTTTCTCGGGGCAATCACTGACCGAGTATTCGCGGAGATGGGTCGCCAGCTTTCTCGCGCTTGGACCATGAATCTAACCCTGAGCTATGCTCGCAACCGGAATTTGGTACCTTTTTCCAGCTCCACGCTAGCAACCCCGGCAAACACAACTATCGATTCGTTTTACGGCGGTGTGGAGTTCCGGCGTCGCCTGGGGAGGGATTCCGAGTTGTTCTTCGGGTATCTCGGCCGGTACCAAACTTCAGCGATCGTCCTGTGCCCGCAGGGATTCTGTACAGGATCGAACCTCGTGGGACATCAATTCAATTTTGGATTTGCTTGGCACCTTAAACCCGTTCCTATTGGTTGAACAGCACCTGGAGAAAAAAGAACATGATCGGACATCGACAGCTAACAATGGAAGACTACTCGGCAATTCTTCGCCGACACAAGCGCACGCTAATTCTTTTGGCCATCCTCGGGCCGGCGGTCGGTTACCTGGTGTGCTTAGCGTTGCCGAAGGAATATACGTCGCAAACGGTGATCCTTGTTGAGCAGCCTGCCGTTTCGCCCAGCTATGTGACGGACATAAGCACGGGAGACTTGAAGCAACGTCTTACAACGCTGCAGGAGCAAATACTGAGCCGCTCAAGGCTGGAATCGATCATCAACAAGTTTGGTCTTTATCCGCAGGAGCGGAGGCAACAAGTGTCGATGGAAGGATTGGTCGACCGCCTGCGTAAAAAGATCGCAGTATCCCCCGTAAAGCCCATGGCCGAATCGAACAGCACCCAGCTGCCTGGATTCATAATCAAAGTTTCGGACCGGGACCCTGCTCTGGCGCAAAAGATGTGTAATGAAGTTGCCTCTGTGTTCTTGGCCGAGAACCAGCGTGTCAGGCATGATCAATCGGCAGGAACGACAGTGTTCCTGAGCAAGCAGCTCGAAGACGCCAAGGCCAAATTGGACGACCAGGATGCAAAGCTTGCGGCGTTTAAGTCGCGCTACACGGGCACACTTCCCGACGAGCAGCAGGCAAACCTAAGTCTACTTGCTGGTTTGAACACGCAGCTCGACGCCGCCACTCAGGCGCTGGGGCGTGCTCAGCAAGATAAGGCTTTCACCGAGTCCATGCTCGCTCAGCAGCTAAGCTCGCAATCCGCTGATAATCCGTCGGCCCAAAAGCAGTTAACCGAAATGCAGAGCGAGCTCTCGGCACTCCTCGCCAAGTACACGGACGACCATCCGGACGTAATCCGGCTTCGCCAAAGTATCTCGGATCTGAAGCAGAAGATGGCTTCCTCTCAGGGTGCCGCAACCACGGGCACAACCACAGCCGGTGTGGAGACCCCCGAAATTCAGCAATTGCGCGGGCAGGTACATCAATACGACGCCACCATCAAAGAAAAAACCGCACAACAGCGCGATGTCCAAAGGCAGATCGCTTTGTACCAGAGCCGCTTACAAATTAGTCCGAATGTGGAAGAGCAGTACAAAGTGCTCACTCGCGATCATGAGACCGCGGCTAATTTCTATAATGACCTGCTTAAGAAGCGCAGCGAATCCGCGATGTTCACCGACATGAACCACCAAGCTGAAAGCGCGGAATTCCGTGTCCTCGATTCTGCAAATCTTCCCGTAGGTCCATCCTTCCCCAATCCGCTGTACTTCTCGTTGGGTGGGCTTGCCGCCGGACTCGCACTTGGCCTCGGGATCACGCTCCTGAGCGAATTGCGTGACAAAACTCTACGCACGGAGGAAGACGTCGAATTCTTCCTACAACTACCTACACTTGCCAACATTCCTTCCGTCGAAGGTGCCCGCCGTCATGCGGCTGCTGGGAAAGGCTCAACTGACGGGCCGAGGCTAGTTGCGAGTGCCTGAGACTAATCATGTATAAATCGTTTTTCGGCCTGCGAGAAAACCCGTTCAACGCTAATCCGGATCCGCGTTATCTATTTCTGACGCGGGAAATCCAGGAAGCGCTGGCGGGCCTCGCCTATGGCATTAAAAATCGGAAAGGGTTCATCCTGCTCACGGGTGAAGTGGGCACGGGCAAGACGACGCTGCTCAACCG
>JAOAPV010000074.1 GCA_025463055.1 Candidatus Acidiferrum typicum | reverse complement strand
CCTTGGGGTTGTGCTTCGACAACACCTTGGTAATCGCCGCCGTCAACGTGGTCTTGCCATGGTCAATGTGACCAATCGTCCCAATGTTCACGTGCGGCTTACTGCGCTCGAATTTCTCCTTGGCCATCTGTTTCTCCGCTCCTCAATCTAAAATCTGAATTTCTTACAAATTCCCAGAATCTGAATTACTTCTCGCCGCGCACCTTTTTCACGATCTCCTCAGCAAGGGCTGCGGGTACCTCCGCGTAGTGCGAGAAATGCATGGTGAACGTGGCGCGTCCTTGCGTGCGGCTGCGCAAATCGGTGGCGTAGCCGAACATCTGGGACAACGGAACTTCCACTCGAATTACGTTGCTGCCCGCGCGATTTTCGGTACCCTGAATCGCGGAACGCCGGGCATTCAAGTCGCCGAACACGGCCGGCATATATTCTTCCGGAACGACGACTTCCACCTTCATAATCGGCTCGAGCAAAACCGGCTTGGCCTTGTGGCACGCTTCCTTGAAGGCCATGGAGCCGGCAATCTTGAAGGCCATTTCCGAGCTGTCCACGTCGTGGTAGCTGCCGTCGACCAGAACCACGGCAACATCCACCATGGGGAAACCCGCAAGAATGCCGTTGTCGAGCGCTTCGCGGATGCCCGCTTCAATGGGCGCGATGAATTCGCGCGGGATAGAGCCGCCAACGATTTTGTCGATGAACAGGAAGCGATGGTCCTTGTCAAAGCGCCACTTGCCGCCCGGACCGCCGACAATTTCTTTCGCCAGCGCGTCGAGCTCGTCGGTGGACATCTCGTGCATGTTTTCGTGCGTCGCGCTGGGCAACGGATGCAGAATAATTTCGCAGTGACCGTATTGGCCGCGCCCGCCGGTCTGCTTGATGTACTTGCCTTCGGCTTCGGCTTTCCTGCGGATGGTTTCGCGGTACGCGACCTGCGGACGACCGACGTTTGCTTGCACGTTGTATTCGCGCAGCATACGGTCGACGATGATTTCGAGATGCAACTCGCCCATACCGGAAATCAATGTTTGCCCGGTATCCGGTTCGGTGGACACGCGGAAGGTCGGATCTTCCTGCGCGAGGCGCTGCATAGCCACGCCGAGCTTGTCCTGGTCAGCCTTGGTCTTGGGCTCGATGGCGACGGAAATTACCGGCGCCGGAAAATCGATGGTTTCGAGAATGATCTGCTTCTGCTCGTCACAAAGAGTGTCGCCCGTATTTACGCTCTTGAGGCCGACACACGCGCAGATATCGCCGGCATACACTTCGTCGATTTCTTCACGCTTGTTGGCGTGCATCTGCAGCAAGCGGCTAATACGCTCGCGAGAACGCTTTGCCGGGTTATAAACGTAGCTCCCGGATTTTAGAACGCCGGAATACACACGGATGTAAGTGACATGGCCGACGAACGGGTCGGACATAATCTTGAAAGCCAACGCGGAAAACGGCTCGTTATCGGCGGCGCGGCGCAATTCCGGTTCGTCGTTATCCGGGTTGATGCCCTCGACCGGCGGCACGTCCACCGGAGACGGCAGATAGTCGACCACGGCATCGAGCAGCGGCTGAATCCCTTTGTTCTTGAACGCGGAGCCCGCGAGCACGGGAACAATCTTCAGGGCCAGAGTCGATTTACGAATCGACTTGCGCATTTCTTCGAGCGTCAGCGTCTCGCCATTCAAATATTTGTCGACGAGTTCATCGTCGTGCTCGGCGATGTACTCGATAACCTTGTTGCGATGCTCTTCGTAGAATTTCTTGTCGATCGCCGCGCCTTTGAGCGCCGCGGCCACATCCGGCCGGGAATCGACGAACGCTTTGTCCCATAGCTTTTCGACTTCAAAGATCTCGAATTTCGCGCCCAGCGTCTCTTCGAGCCAGACAACGACTTTTTGCTCGAGGAAATCGATGATGCCGATGAAATTATCTTCGCGACCGAGCGGAAATTGAAGGGGAACCGGACGCGCTCCGAGGCGCTGCTTGATGGTGCGGATCACGTGATCGAAGTCCGCGCCCATGCGGTCCATCTTGTTAACAAAGCAAATGCGCGGCACGCGGTACTTGTCCGCCTGACGCCACACGGTTTCCGATTGCGGCTGCACGCCGGCAACGGAGTCGAAGACGCAGACAGCGCCGTCAAGAACGCGCAGCGAGCGCTCGACTTCCACGGTGAAGTCCACGTGGCCGGGCGTATCGATAATGTTGACACGATATTTCTTGCCAAAGCGATCCCACGAAGCTGTTGTCGCCGCGCTGGTGATGGTGATGCCGCGCTCGCGCTCCTGCTCCATCCAATCCATCGTGGCGGTGCCTTCATCCACGGAACCGATCTTGTAAGTCACACCCGTATAGAACAGGATGCGCTCAGTCGACGTCGTCTTACCGGCGTCGATGTGCGCCATGATCCCGATGTTGCGCGTGTCCTCGAGTTTGAATACTCGTCCCACGGCCCCTGGTGCCCTCTTTTCGTTCGTCCTGTTTGCTACTGCTTCAGCCACGATTTCCTCTATTTCTTACCAGCGATAATGCGCGAAAGCCTTGTTCGCTTCCGCCATGCGATGCACGTCTTCCTTCTTCTTCATGGCGCCGCCGCGTGCGTTGGCCGCGTCGATTAATTCATCCGCAAGCTTCTCGACCATGGTCTTGCCAGCGCGTTCCCGCGAATACTGCAAAAGCCAGCGAATCGCCAACGACTGCCGACGGAACGGGTTCACTTCAACCGGAACCTGATAGTTCGCGCCGCCCACGCGTCGCGTTTTGACTTCCAGCACCGGCTTTACGTTCTCGACGGCCTTCTTGAAAAGCTTTAGCGCGTCGTCGTTGCTCTTCTTGGCCACCTGGTCCATGGCGCCGTAAAACACGCGCTGTGCGGTGGACTTCTTGCCTTCCCACATCATCGAGCAGATGAACTTCTCGACAAGATCGCTGCCGTAGACCGGGTCGGTAGCTTGTGCGCGACGGCTAATGATTCCTTTGCGTGGCATGTTTCTCGCTCGCTCCTAAAATTTTCGATCTTTACTTCTGCGCTGCCTTCGGCCGCTTCGCTCCGTACTTCGAGCGTCCCTGCTTACGATTCTCGACGCCCGCGGCGTCCAATGTTCCGCGCACGATGTGGTAGCGCACTCCGGGCAGGTCCTTCACACGCCCGCCGCGCACAAGCACGATCGAGTGCTCCTGCAAGTTGTGGCCGATGCCGGGAATGTACGTGGTCACTTCGACCGAGTTCGTCAGGCGAACGCGCGCGACCTTACGCAGCGCGGAGTTCGGCTTCTTCGGCGTTTGCGTATACACGCGAATGCATACGCCGCGCTTTTCCGGACAGCCCATCAAAGCGGGCGACTTCGTCTTGACCTGGACCTTCTCGCGGCCCATGCGAACTAATTGCGAAAACGTCGGCACAGTTTCCTCTTCTATGCGACCGCACAGCGGTCGCCAATCGCGCGCAGAAAACTTTTGTACCCAGGCATCGCAGAGTCACGATGCGAAGGGCGCGGCTCCCGCGAAGCGCGCAGACAAAAATGCGCGAGAGCGCACAGCTTGGCTGAAAGGTCTACTGCGAATCCGGAGAAACCCCCAGCAAGAAACTCCGCACGCACTCCAGAAGGCAGAAATCCGCTTCCGGGTTCGATTCGGAGAGGCTTACTCGGCTTTGCGGGGCTGGCGCCCCATTCCGGCCGCTCTGCGGTCCCATTCCGTCTTACTTGTTCCGGGACCGAAGATATTCCTTCCAACTACACCTACAGGGTTACAAATATCCCTGACAAACAACGAAGTATAAGGAAAACACAGTAGTCTGTCAAATCAGTTCGCCACAGCCGTGCAAAATATTCTGTGGAAAACGAGGTTTTGGCATCGGCCTTGCCCTGCACCGGCCAATAGCCTACTAAACCTATAGGTATCAGATGCTTAGAAGCAAAAAACGATACAAGATTTCCAGGGTTAGTTCTGCTTTGGTTTCTCATCAGTGCCCAAATCGCCGTAAGGCCATAGGTTAAAAGCCTTTAGAAAGTCGTATTGACCTTGCGCGCGCAACATTGTCGCGGTTCGTTCTGCGGGCCACGGAGTGGCGAAACGGTCGGGACGGTCGGCAATCCAGAATGCGGTTAGCGCCATTAACGTCGCATTTTGGCTCAGGACGTCCGGTTTCACGGCTTCGAGTGCATCGGCTGCTGAGTGGTGCGTGTACTTATACTCCGGTGAGTCCTGGTTCATGTTAATGCCGGGAAGGCCCGCCATTGAGAACGGCAGCGTGTCGGTTCCGGATTCCACTTTTTCATTGACCTTGATTTGACGAATGTTCGCGAGCGATTTGGAAAATGGCTGAAAGCTGGCGACCAGATCGTCGCGTCCTCCCAACTGAAATTCGCTCACCGGCCCTTGTCCTTCGTCGAGCACCAAATCGCCGAGATGATTCGCCAGCTCGCCCTTGTGCTGCTTGATGTAAGCGAACGAGCCGTCGAGCCCTTGCTCTTCCCCAGTGAAGAGCACGAAGCGAATCGTGCGCCGTGGCTTCATTCCCGAACGGGCGATCGCATCGGCGGCTGCGAGCACGCTGGCAGAGCCGGTGCCGTTGTCGGTGCTCCCTTCGGAGAGATCCCAGGAGTCCAGGTGCGCGCCCACGACAAAAACTTGCTCTGGATTTTCGCGGCCGCGGGTTTCGCCGACCACGTTGGCACTCTCCACTGGTCCATTGGTGAAAGTGTTCTGAATATTGAATCGCGCGCGTGGCTTTAATCCGGCATCCACGTAACGTTCGAGTTGGCCTTGGTCTTCGGCGGTCATGGACACGACGGGTATCGCAAAGTCCGCGTCGAAGCCAAGAATGCCTGTGTGCGTCAGGTTTAGTCCGCTGGCCTTTGCGCCTCCTTGGCCTCCGATCACCACGAGTGCGCCCGCTTCTCCGGCGGCGCGCAGAAAGTCGCCGAACTGCACAAAGATCATGTCGAAGCCCTTCTTAGGCGTGCCTTTGGTAACCACCAGCGCGACTTTGCCTTTTAGCCTTGAAACATCCTTTATTTCTCGATCGAGATCGAACAAATTCACCGGAATAACTTCGCCCTCGACGCCGCCTGCCGCGGTCGAGCCGGTCCAGCCCATGGCATCGACATAGAGTTTGTGGCGGATCGGAGTTAGCAGCTCGGCATCGGCGGTGCCGCGCTTCCAGCCGCGCCAGAGCTGCCATTTTTCGGCGTGCACATTTTCCAGGCCGATGGCGCGCATCTTGGCGATGCCCCAGTCGATCGCTTTCTGTGCTTCTGGCGTGCCAGTGACGCGCGCGCCTACATTGTCGCTTAGCTCGGTCAGGTACTCGAACGCGTGCGAGTTCATCATGCCTTCGCCAGCAATTTTGGTTAGCGCGGGCTTGGTGCCGTCTTCGTCGGGGCCTTTGAAGCGCTCATCGGCTCGAGCCAGACCGACGCAGGTCAGGCTGAAGCTCACGACCGACATTCCGACACTGGCTAGCAACTTTCGCATCCGTTCGTCTCCTTCACGTTGTTCGCGCACAGTGCAACACCACAGCCTAACACGTCAGACGCGTGTGGCTGGCTTCGGTTCAGTTGCGCGAGCTACGAAATCATCGAAAGATAACGCGGAGGCGCGGAGTACGCGAAGGCTCGAGAATGGAAAAAGACTAGACACAGAGGGCTCTGAAGTCGGACCACAGAGCGCACTGAGATGTTTCTTTCCTGAAACCGGAGCGCGAATCGGCGCTTTACCTGATTTTCGTCGCGACCTACACTCCCAACGAGGCATCAGTGACGCGACTTCCCAACTTTTTACGTCCGCGATTGGTCTGGGCACTAATTTTGTTGTGCGCGTTCGGTCGGTTGCCGGCGCGCTCTCAGGAACCTGTTTCCCCTGCAACGAAGCAGGCGCCAAAATCGCCCCAAGCTTCCGAAAAAGTAGCCGAGCTGCCAGCACTGATCGAGCTGCTGGAAACGCGCGTGCGCTTTGAAGCGAATGGCGACAGCCGCAAGGAAGTTCACACCCGCGTGCACATTAACAATGAACTCGGCGCTCGCCAGTTCGCGCGCCTCGCCTTTGACTACAACCGCTCCTTCCAACAAATCGAATTTCCGCTCGTGCGCGTCACGCATTCTGACGGCGGCATTGCAGACATCCTTCCCAGCGCCATCTCCGACCAGCCCCATCCCGCCGTAGTCGACGCCCCCGCCTATCAGGATGTGCGCGTCAAATCCCTGCGCATCCTAGGGCTGGCTCCCAGCGATGCCCTCGAATACCGCGTCGTGACAACGACATCGCATCACCCGCTCGCACCCGACTTTTGGGTCGACCACACCTTCGATCGCTCCGGCATCCTCTCTCAGGAACTCTTTGAAATCGATCTACCCACGCCGCGTAGAACCGAGATGCGAATCAACCCCGCAACCCCCCCTGACTCTATCGATAAGTCCGGGAAAGACGACGCGGCCCGCACTCGTTACGAATGGAATGTAGAGGCTAAGGGGCCGCCGAGAGACCTTCAAAATACGAGCAGAGACTCGCCGCAAGACGAACCGGATGTTGCACTCTCAACAGAACAGTGGGAGATGCTTTCGATTCGGCTCGACGAAAAACTGACGCCTGGAAGCAAGCCACTGGAGACAATCACTACCTACGAAGAACAGGTGCGGGAGCTCTCGCGCAAATACCGTGTCGACCCCGAAGTCGCAGCCAAAGCGCTTGAACTCACGAAAACAGCCAAGGGTAATCGAGGAAGGATCGAAGCCCTGTACGACTTTGTATCGCAGAAAATTAACACCATCGATCTCCCGCTCGGCGCGACGGGATTTGTTGCGCGACCCGCGAAGGAGATCCTTGCCTCCGGCTATGCCACTCAAGAGGACAAATTTGCCCTCTTTACCTCGCTCGCTGCTGCACTAAAGCTTAATGCGGAAGCCGGATTGACAGGTTATTATAACGCGAAGGGAGTGCCTCGGCCAACTGTTTTCAAGCATCTGCTAATTCGCGCTGGAGACAGTCGCTGGTTATCGTGGTTCGATCCGAGTCTGCAGGTTGCGCCGTTTGGCCTGATACCGGCTAATTCAGGGAACTGCGTGTTCATGCTAGACCGCGCCTTTTACTCTTTAAGTTCGACCGGGCACGAGTGGGAAAAACTAAAAACTGACCCGCCGTTCCCTTCCACCCAACGCGTTACGATCAGTGCAGCAATAGGGCTTGATGGCGCGCTGAAATCCAAAGTTTCATATAGGATGCGAGGTCAAAACGAGCTTCTACTACGTCTCGCATTTCATCAGACTCCACGGGAAAAATGGAGCGAAGTCGCGCAGCTATTGGCGCTTTCTGATGGGTTTCGCGGGAAGATTACAAGCGTTTCGGCTTCGGACCCGTACGCTACAAAGGAGCCGTTTACCGTCGAATATGAAATTACACAGCCCAAATTTGTGGACTGGTCGAAGAAGCCGGTGCGAATTCCGGCGCTGCTGCCACAGCTCGGATTGCCTGATTCGCCCGCCAAAACCGCTTCGGCCACGGCTACTCCTGCAATTGACTTAGGGACACCGCTGGATGTCGAGACTCACCTGATCTTGCGTCTACCCGCGGGAACGGTCGTGCGCACGCCGACGGGCACGGCGGTTGAGCGCGATTACGCGACCTTCGCGTCGAAATATGAAGTGAATGGCGACGCTGTCACCGCGTCGCGCCATCTGAATTTTTTGCTGCGTGAAATTTCCGCTGACCGCGCAGCCGACTACTATACGTTTGTCCACGCGGTGCAAGGGGACGAAGGGCAACGATTTATGCTTGAGCGAGAAAGTGTCGCAGCTGAGCACTCGCAACCCGAAAGTGCGCGTAAGAAGAATTGAACAGAGGCACAGAACGTTAAGAGAATGCGGAATTTAGGGCAATATCTGGAGAGAGATCGGCTTACGCTTTGGGGCTCTACCTGATCGACATTATTTCTTTTTCTTTCGTCGCGCTGAGGTCCTCGATCTTCTTCGTCTCCGACTGCGACAGCTTCTCCAGCTCGTCCAGCGCGCGCTTCTTGTCGTCTTCGCTGATTTTTTTGTCTTTCTCGAGCTTCTCGATCGCTTCCTTCAGATCGCGGCGAATGTTGCGAACTGCGGTGCGGTGATTTTCCAGAACTTTGTGCAACTGTTTCACAATGTCTTTGCGGCGGTCTTCGGTCAGCGAGGGAATCGGTACGCGCACGACTTTGCCGTCGTTGGTGGGATTCAGCCCCAGGTCGGAGGTGCGGATGGCTTTGTCGATCAGCGGCACCGCGCTGGGGTCCCATGGCGATACCACGATCATCGTCGGCTCCGGCGTGGTCACCGTGCCGAGTTGGTTCACCGGCATAGGCGTGCCGTGATAATCCACGCGAATGCTATCGAGCAGCGAGGTATTCGCGCGCCCGGTGCGCAGCGTCGCCAAATCCTTGCGGAAATCGTCCACAGCCTTTTCCATGCGCGTCTTGGCCGCGGCCATAGCGTCCCGGGTTGTTGCAATCGTCGTCATATCCTCGTCCTCAAAAACAGCATCGCTCGCTTACGCGGGTGTGACTGTCGATCCCACGCGCTCGCCCAGCACCACGCGTTTGATATTCCCATGCGTGTTCATGTTGAACACCACGATGGGCATGCCATTGTCCATGCACAGCGAAATCGCCGTCGAGTCCATTACCTTCAGGCCCTGGTGCAGCACGTCACGATAGGTGATCTGCTGAAAAAATTTCGCGTCGGCCACTTGCTCAGGGTCAGCATCGTAAATTCCGTCCACGCGCGTAGCTTTCAAGATCACATCCGCCTTGATTTCCATGGCCCGCAAGGCGGCTGCGGTGTCGGTAGAAAAATACGGATTCCCGGTGCCCGCGGCGAAAATCACGATGCGGCCCTTTTCCAGGTGCCGGGTAGCGCGCCGGCGAATGAACGGTTCGGCCACCTGCTTCATCTCGATAGCGCTCAGCACACGCGTGTAAACAGACTCTTTTTCCAGCGCGTCCTGCAGAGCCAAGGCGTTGATCACCGTAGCCAGCATGCCCATGTAATCGCCGGTGGCGCGGTCGATCTCAAATCCCTTCTGCCGCGCACCGCGAAAAATGTTTCCGCCGCCAACCATGATGGCAATCTGCACGCCGAGCGCGTGCACATCCTTCAACTCGCGCGCGATGGCCTGAATGGTCTCGCCGTGAATGCCAAAGCCTTGCGGCCCCTGAAACGACTCGCCTGAAAGCTTCAGTACGATGCGGCTATAGACCGGCTCGGCCTTCTTCACAACTTTGCTGAGGGCCCGTTTAGCGGCAGTTTTCGCCATGATTCTCCGTGATGCGATCGAAAATCCGTCGGAATTGTAACAAACAATGCCAGCCGCCGCACAAGCGCACCGCACTTTTTGGACTGCCGCCGCTTTTGCGCTACAGACTAGTTGGATAGCGGGAAAGCAGTAGCAAGTTACGTGCTCAAAAAAAGAGCGCCCCAAGTCACGGGACGCTCTTTTCTAATTAGAACCGGATTAAGCCGTGACCGATTCCACCGTCGAACCCGCGGCCCCGCTGACTTCGCCAACCTTGAAGCGCACAAAGCGCCGCACCGCAATGTTTTCGCCCAAATTGGCGACAGCCTGCGCGATCATTTCCTTGATGGTGACTGACTCGTCCCGGATGTAGTGCTGTTCGTAGAGGCAATTCTCCTCGTAAAACTTCTCCATCTTTCCTGTGACGATTTTCTCGATCACCTGGTCGGTTTTCCCGGTGGCGCGCGCCTGCTCGCGATAGATGTCGCGCTCTTTCTCGAGCATCTGCGGAGTGACTTCTTCGCGCCGCAAATAGCGTGGATCGAGCGCCGCAATGTGCATAGCAATATCGTGGCACAACTGCTGATACGCGGCCGTGCGCGCCACGAAGTCAGACTCGCAGTTCACTTCCACAATCACGCCGATTTTCCCGCCGGCGTGAATATAGTGCCCCACCAGCCCTTCACTGGCTTCTCGCTGCGCCTTCTTGGCGGCCGCTGCCTGGCCCTTCTTGCGCAAAATGTTGATAGCCTTCTCGATGTCGCCTTCCGCTTCCACCAGCGCCGCTCGGCAATCGCTGAAGCCCGCACCGGTGCGCTCGCGCAATTCCTTCACGAGATTTGCTGGGATTTGCATAGCTGGTTGTTGTGTACTCATCCTTTTTCTTTCTTGCTAACCGTGAATCTTCTCTTCGGGCCTGAAGTCCGCTGTTAGTCGCATTAGATGCGCCTATTTGCAAAACGGCCCGGCGCCTGAGTTGGACTGCAGCGCCGGGCCGTTTTAAATCTATGCCAGCGCGATTTGCTTACCGGGATTCCTCATCCGGCGGTACGGTAGTCTCCGCCGGTTCCGGCGCTTCCGCCGGCACTTCGCCTTCGACAAAATCGCCTTCTTGTTTCTCGTACTGCTCGTATGCACTGGTGTCGACGTACTCGACGCCTTCCACCAAAGCCTGGTCCGCAGCGGCCTTCTGATCCGCCACCTGCGATTGCTGATAAATGTTGTGGCCCTCCAGCACGGATTCCGAAATCTTCGAGGTAAACAAACGAATCGCTCGCAACGCGTCGTCGTTTCCGGGAATGATCCAGTCCACTACGTCCGGGTCGCAATTGGTGTCGACCACCGCGACTACCGGCACGCCCATGCGCCGCGCTTCCTTCACCGCAATCTCTTCTGCGTTCGAGTCGATCACGAACATTGCGTCCGGAAGCTGCGCCATATTCTCGATGCCCTCGAGGTTCTGGAACAGGTGCTTCATCTCGCGGTCCAACCGCGCCTTTTCCTTCTTGGAAAGCTCGGCCATGCGGCCGTCTTCGTTCATGGCTTTCAGCAGCTTCAGCCGCTTGATGGATTTTTGCAGGGTCGCCCAGTTGGTCAGCGTGCCGCCGAGCCAGCGGTGGTTCACGAAGTATGCGCCGCATTTCTTGGCTTCTTCAGCCACGGCTTCCTGCGCCTGCCGCTTGGTGCCCACAAACAACACCGTTCTGCCATGCGACGAAATTTCACTCACGAAGCGGCTCGCTTCGCGGAACATCTTGAGGGTCTTCTGAAGATCGATAATGTGAATGCCGTTGCGTTCCCCGAAAATATATTCCTTCATCTTCGGGTTCCAGCGGCGCGTCTGGTGGCCAAAGTGAACTCCGGCCTCCAGCAGCTCCTTCATCGTAATTTCAACTGCCAAGTTTCCTCCTTTAAGGATAGCTGCTTGCGGCAGCGCATCGAGTTATTCGCGATACGCTGAAGAGCAGCCTTCTTGCCGGCAGCTTGCCGGCCGTGATCTCGTCCCGGCGAACCGGGACGGAGGTCGTTAACGCCCCGCAGGGCGTCAAAAAATTAACGCTTCGTGAACTGGAAGCGCTTCCGCGCGCCCTTCTGTCCGTACTTCTTGCGTTCCTTCATACGGGAGTCGCGGGTCAGAAAACCGTTGGTGCGCAGCGAGGGCCGCAGCTCTGGATTGAACTTCGCAATCGCGCGCGCCAATCCCATGCGCACCGCGCCCGCTTGACCGCCGACGCCACCGCCATGCGCGGTGACAATGACGTCTACTTGCTCGGCCATGTTGGTGAACTTAAGAGGCTCAATGGCGTCATGCTTCCACGCAAAGTTCGGGAAGTATTCCTCGACAGTCCGCTTGTTCACCGTGAACTTGCCCGACCCTGCGCGTAGAAACACGCGCGCTATAGACTCCTTGCGGCGGCCGGTACCGAGAAACCAATTTGTGCCCGCGATGGGCGTGCCCGTAGAACTCAACGATCCTCCTAAATTGCAGACGGTCCTGCATTACAGGACCATAAAACTTCACGCTTCGGTTTACCCGCTTGGCGGGGTTGCTCCCTACTCGACGAAGGAAGGCACCGCAACGTGCGGAAAAACACTTAGCGCATACCCACGCCAAACCTGGAGACTGGGATACTGCAGGCTGCTAACCCACCAGAACAACAATCCCCGAATCTCAAACGGAACAGCCAATTCTGGCTATCCTCAGAAAAACCCTACAGCGTAACTGCCTGCGGCTTTTGCCCCGCGTGCCGCGCTAATCCCGCCGCATCGCGATAAATTCGCAGCTTCTTCGCGCGCCGCGCACGCAGCTTATTCTTAGGCAGCATCCCGAGAACAGCCTCGCGAATCATCCAATCCGCTTTGTTCACGCGCAAACGCTTCGCCGGAACTTCCTTCAATCCGCCGGGATATCCGCTATGCGAATAATACACTTTTTGCTCGACCTTGTTCCCGGTCATCCGCACCTTATCGGCATTGATCACCACAACGTGATCGCCCGAATCCAGGTACGGCGTAAAGCTCGGCTTATCCTTACCGATCAACATGCGTGCCACTTTGGTGGCCAGACGGCCCAAAACCTGATCCGTGGCATCGACCACAAACCAGTTCGCGCCTTCCTTCAGCGCTTCGGCCTCTTCTCCCTTGGCTACATACGTCCTCATCGCCCTTAGTCACACCTTTCCCTGTAGAAACAAACGTCAATACTAGAGTACACCTCGGCCTTCTGTCAACGCACTTCCGCTTTCAGCAACGCCAAGCATTGCCGCAGCGCCCGAATGTTTTCGGAACTTAACGCGCGCGCAAACGTACCAAATGTAGCAGCTCGACTCCGACACAGTTGCGACCCGTGCAAAGCGGCTCTGGCAGGAGGCCGTCTAATGAGTTCATTCAGAAACCAGTTGCGCCAAGTCTTGCGGAGACTTGGGCGCGCCCCGATGTTCACAGTGATCACCCTCATCACCCTCGCCGCAGGAGTGGGTGCAAACACCGTCGTGTTCAGCGTCCTTGAGGGCGTCCTTCTCAAGCCGTTGCCCTATCCGCACTCTGAGGAACTGGTTGGCGTGTGGCACACCGCTCCCGGCATCAACATTCCGGAACTGAACATGTCGCCGTCCAACTATTTCATTTACCGCGAGCAAGGGCGCTCTTTCCAGGAAATCGGAATGTATCAAGGCGATTCGGTCAGCGTAACGGGAATCGGTGAACCGGAACAGGTATCCGCACTCAACGTCAGCGATGGCACTCTTCCCGTCTTAGGCGTGCAACCTGCGTTGGGCCGGCTGTTTCGCCATGAAGATGATGTGCCCGGCGCTCCCGAGACGGTGATTTTAAGCAATGCATATTGGCGCAAAAAATTCGGAGCGGACTCCCACGTAATTGGCCGAATGCTGGTTATCGACGGCAAAGACCGCCAAATCATCGGCGTGCTGCCTAAGGAATTTCATTTCCTCGACCGGGAAGATGCCGCGATCGTCACGCCTCTTCAATTTGATCGAAACAAAACACATTTGGGCAATTTCAGCTACGAGGCGCTTGCCAGACTGAAGCCCGGCGTGACGCTGCAGCAAGCCAATGCGGACGTCGGACGCATGCTTCCCATCGTGGAGAATACTTTCCCCGCGCCGCCAGGATTCAGCATCAAGCTATTCCGGGACGCGCGTATCGGCCCAAACGTCCGGCCGCTGAAACAAGATGTGGTCGGTGATGTGGGCAAAATGTTGTGGGTCCTGATGGGCTCGATCGGCATGGTGCTGCTGATCGCCTGCGCGAATGTGGCCAATCTTCTGCTTGTCCGAATGGAAGGACGTAGACAGGAGTTGGCACTTCGCGCCGCCCTCGGAGCCGGTTGGTGGCGCATTGCTAGCGAACTCTTGCTGGAGAGCGTAATCCTTGGGCTGCTCGGGAGCGTAGGTGGCTTGGGCCTCGCCTACGCTGCGTTACGCGTGCTGGTGGCCGTAGCGCCGGCAGGATTGCCTCGCATCAGCGAAGTCGGCATCGACGGGCCGGTGTTGCTGTTTACGCTCGCGGTATCCCTGCTCGCCAGTTTGCTCTTCGGCTGCGTCCCCATTCTTAAATACGCTGGCGCGCGCCTGACCACCGGCATCCGCGAAGGCGGCCGCGGGTTGAGCCAAAGCAGGGAGCAACATCGCGCTCGAAACACTCTCGTAGTTGTACAGGTGGCGTTGGCACTCGTTCTGCTGATCTGCTCGGGACTGATGATTCGCACCTTCCGCGCTCTGACCAGAGTGAATCCGGGCTTCACTGATCCCGGTGGGCTGCAGACATTTCGCATCTCGATTCCGGAAACGCACGTAAAAGAACCGGAACGCGTCATCCGCAAGGAAGAAGAGATTCTGCACAACCTCGAAGCCATTCTCGGCGTGTCGTCGGTGAGCATTAGCACAAAACTTCCCATGGCCGGCGGCGTAGGAGGCGGCTGGCACGACCCGATTCTTCTGGAAGGACGCACCTACGCCGAGGGAGAGTTTCCGCCGCTGCGACTGTTCAAGTGTATCTCGCCTGGATTTTTGAAGACCTTAGGAACACCGTTGGTTGCCGGCCGCGAGATAACCTGGACCGACACGTACAACAAGACGCCCGTAGCTATGATCTCGGAAAATCTCGCGCGAGAATATTGGCACGAACCTGCCGCTGCGCTGGGCAAACGAATTCAAGTCAGCACAAAAGACGACTGGCGAGAAATAATCGGCGTGGTGGGCGATCTTCATGACGATGGCGTGAATAACAAACCGCCTTCATCTGTATATTGGCCCCTGCTTTTGGCGCAGTTCGAAGGCGACGACATTTCCGTGCGCCGCGATGTGGCTTTCATTGTTCGGTCGCCGCGCGCCGGTTCCGAAGCGCTACTGAAGAACGTGCGGGAAGCGGTTTGGTCCGTGGACGCCAACCTGCCGCTCGCCGAAGTGCACACGTTCGATTATTTCTACTCCAGGTCCTTGGCGCGCACGTCGTTCACCTTGATTATGCTGGGTGTCGCAGGAGCGATGGCGCTGCTGCTTGGTGTCGTAGGCATTTATGGCGTCATCGCCTATTCCGTGTCGCAGCGAACCCGCGAAATCGGCATACGGATGGCGCTCGGGGCGCAGCAGCCTACCGTCACCGGAATGTTCGTGCGTCACGGTTTAGTACTGACCGGCATAGGTGTGGCGAGTGGTCTAGTCGCTGCCGTCCTCTTGATGCGACTGATGTCGTCTCTGCTATTCAACGTGAATCCCGTCGATCCAGTCACGTACGGCACAGTATCCCTCGGACTAGCGGCGACCGCGTGGCTCGCCAGTTATCTCCCATCACGACGCGCCGCAACCGTGGACCCAGTGGAAGCCTTGCGTGCGGAGTAAGCAATTGCCAAAAAACCGCGCCACTAGATGGGTGTCTAATAGATTTGTAGTATCCGAATTCGAATGCCTTTCGGTCAGCCACTTACTTGCAATATGCAAGTCGTGTTATTTTTAAGGAGCTTTCCAATCAAAGGAGCAGGATTATGGCAACCCCGCAAAAAGCCACCATGAAACTTACGCAAGAACCCGAGATTGTGACCTGGCCGGAAACCCATTACGTCTTTGTCGAAAAAATCGGCCCATTTCAGAACACTGCGCCGCAAGCTTGGCAAGAAGTGCATCCGCTTGTTCCGCGGATTTCCGAACACAACAAAGTCACCGGATACATGAGCCTCTACAAAGTAGGCCCTAAGATATATCGCGCTGGTGTTGCAGTTGCTGCCGAACCGAAAAATTTGCCTGAAAACTTAAAGTACGAAAAATTTAAAGGCGGTAAGTACAGCCGGTTCATCTTGACGGGGTCCTACGCAAACTTGGGCGAGGCGTCTGGCCGCGTGTTCGAGATTGTGGCCGAAAAGAAAATCCAGATGCACGATGACTACTGCATTGAAAACTACAAGAACGATCCGAGGACAACGCCAGAGGATCAGCTAGTAACCGAAATACTCATTCCCACGGTGTAGGTCTGTGTCGAAAACAAATTGGGGCTCACGCCCTTGCCACTGGGGTCCACACTTGCATCGGAGTTTGGACCCTATTGGCCCATGCATAATAAGGAATAAATGTTAGCTGCACCGGGCGCGATTTCGGCGGCGCGGCATCATGCGAGAAATACAAACCGCTGCGATCTGCTGATTCCTCATGTACAGTCCCGGCATGTCGCAGCACCAAAACGCCGCCAAGCAAATCGTTGTCAAATTTCTCCTCGAATCTGCCGCTCGAAGCCTTGTCAGCGCTGAGAGCGACATCCTTCAATGCCACGCCTTCGCCCTGATCGATCTGTTCCATGCAATACACCAGCGGGCCCCGCTGCACCGCCGCGCGGCCATTGTTCTCCGTCACCTGCGCGTTGGCCTCGAGAATTTGCGGCGCCATATTGAATTGCAGCCTCACCGTGTCATCGCCCGACCACCGCCGCCGAATGGGCAGATACTGACCCGCGATCGCGTCTGAGATCGCCTTCCCATTTACCGCAACTCTCGCCGTATCTGTCCATCCAGGAATGCGGACAAATAGTGTGAACTCAACAGGCTCGGCGGTTGCAACTGTAAGCTCGACACTGCCCTCCCACGGATAATTCGTCTTCTGCTGAATCGTTAGCCCCGTCCCATTCTCCAGGTGCCAATTAAGCTGGGAATTGTCGTAAAGGTGTACGTAAACGCCTTCGTCGCTGGTGCTGTAGAAATATCCCGGCAATGATGCCAGCGTACGTTCCAAATTCGGCGGGCAGCACGTCGTGTCATACCATTCGTTGCGAATCTTGTCCCCGCGCGAGGGATCAAACGCCAGCGGATTGCGATAGCAATAGAGCGCCCCGTTCAGCGACATCCCCGAATTGATGCCGTTGTATAGCGCGCGCTCAATCACATCCGCGTACTTGGCTTCGCCGGTGGCCGCGAGCATCCGCCAGTTCCACATCATGTTCCCGATGGCCGCACAGCTCTCGCCGTACGCCCGCGCGTTCGGCAATTCATAAGGATCGCCAAAGGCTTCGCCGTCGCTGCGCGAGCCCACCCCGCCCGTGACATACATCTGCGCGGAAACCAGGTCCTTCCAGAGCACATTCAGCGTCTTCCAATACGTCTGATCCCCAGTTTCCAGGTAATAGTCAGTCGCGCCGCAGCAGGCGTACATCGCGCGCACCGCGTGCCCTTCCAGGTGCGTCCGCGAAGTAAAAGGAACCCCGCAAAAATGATAAACGTAATCTTCAGGCTTAAAATGGATTCGCGAATCGCCAGCGAGCAAATATCCCGACAGCTCCAGCTGCCGCTTGTCGCCGGTCAGCCGGTATAACTCAATCAGCGCCAGCTCCATTTCCGGATGCCCGGAAAACAGCGGCTTCTTATCCGATCCCGGACCAAAATTCGGCACCAAAAACTCATTCACGAACCGAGTCCCGGCGTCCAGCAACGTGCGGTCTCCGGTTGCGCGGTAATAAGCGATTCCTCCCTGCAGCAAGTGCCCAATACAGTAAAGTTCGTGGCCATGCTGCTGCGTCTTCGGCTCCATGCGCTGCGCAGCATGCTCCTGGACGTAATACGTGTTCAAGTAGCCGTCCGCTTGCTGCGCCGCCACAATCTCGTGGATATCCTTATCCACCGTTGTCCGCAGCTCCGGCAGCTCGCCCGACTGGAGCGCAAATCCCGCCGCTTCAATCCATTTGTAAATGTCGGAATCTGAATACACCGGCCCGCGCTGCGCCGCCGAACTCTTACCCTTAAGCCGCCGGAAATTATCCATTCGGCCGTTGACTTCCAGGAGCTTCCCCATCGAAGGAATGCTCGCGTTCACGTTCGTCTCGCGCCGCAGCGACCAAAATCCCGCCTCAATCGTCACCGCATGGACCGGAACGCTGTGAAGCTTCGCATAGGGCGATTTCGCCAGATTCAGAATTCCCTGATCGCGCCAAGCAGGAGTTGTCGTCAACGGAACCGGATTTTGCTCGAGCGCTCGCGTGCGAATAGCGCCACTAAATTCGCGCAAAAATTGTTGCGAGCCAGGCAGGACGGAAATTGCTGACGCCGAAACCGCCGACGACACAAATTTCCGTCGCGAAACCTTCTGCTTCAAGTTCATGATCGTTCCCCCCGTGGCAAATCTCCGCCCCAATGCCGCACATAATAGCGCAAGAGTTGTTGAAGTTTGCCGCACGTAGGTCCGGGTACCTCTTTCCTCAGTACCCCTCTCTCAGTACCTTTTTCCCAGAAGAATGCCGTTGTCACGAAGCCTGACTTTCAGTAGTATTCCGCCATCGGATGTTCCTCGAAGTTAGTCGAAAATGAACAACACTGATCACTCCAGTCGAAGCAAGCAACACGTGCACACGCCAGTGTCGCTGCGCAAGCCGCTGCGCTGCGGATTCGCTGTCCTTCTTTGCTCCTGCCTGCTTTTCGGCGCGTCGCATTGCCGCGCTCAAGAGGCGCAAGACGCTGCGGAAGCCCCGCGCCAGGAACGCGCCGGCAAAGAGCAGAGCCAAAAACAGAAGCACGTCTACACCGAAGACGATTTGGGCCGCGCCAAGATCCTGACGCCGGAGGACGAAGCGCGCTTCGCGACCCAACGAAATCTAGCCGCTCCGGCCAACGAACCACCCCAACCTTCGCTTGACGCCAGCGTCGAAGTCCCGCAACTTCCTCTCGGCGATGTCGCGCGCCGCTACCGAAACGCCAAGCTCGCGCTGCAAGCGCCTACGACTTTCCATCTGCCTTTTGATGAACCAACTTTCGCCGCCCCGGTTATCTCACTTCCAAACGTCGCGCCGCCGCGTCCGAGCTTTTCGTCCGCGCGTCCAAGTCTCGCGCCGGCTCGCCCCAATGTCGTAGTCGCTCCGGCAATCACCAGCCCAGCGCCTTTGCGCCGCATCGATCCCTTCACGCGACGTTCCGCCCCGGTCGTGCCGCCTTCCGCCGCTCACATCGCGCCGAATGCTCCTGCAGCGCAACCACGCGTCTCGCACCCTGCGCCATCTCCCGAGCTTCCGCAGTCGAATCTCTCCCAAAAGATTGCGGCGCTAAAATTTGAATCTCCCAAATTTTCCCCGCTCGCCGCTCAACCAAACCCAGCCCCTGCGGCGATTGCGCCGCAGCCCACCCCCCAGCCAAACGTCGCTACCCCGATAGCGCCATTATCGCCACTCGCGACCTCTTCCTCTTCGCCCATGCACACCATAACTGTGCAACCGGGCGACTCCCTCTGGAAGCTAGCGCAGCAAACCCTCGGACGAGGCTCCCGCTGGCATGAACTGCTCGCAGCCAATCCGAGCATTTTGGACCTCACGCATCTCGCCGCCGGCACAAAAATAGTAGTGCCGAACGAGACCTCAGCTTTGAAGAGCCGTAAGTCGGATACGAAAATTACCGTCGAGAAAGGCGATACCCTAACAAAGGTCGCCCAATCTCAATACCGCCGAGCCACAGCCTGGCGCTGCATCGTTCAAGCCAATCCCGAAATTACGGACCCCAACCGAATCTACGAAGGCCAGCAACTCCTTCTTCCCTTCAACTGCAAGCAGTAAGTTCCCGATCCTTCTCTGCGCAACCCCGAGCTCTGCACCTCAGCGTATTCTTTCTCTCCCTTCCGACTTTTCGTTAGAATAGAACGCGAGGGAACCCCGCATTGATTCACCGCTACGTCTTTCACAACGACACCCTACTGCCCATAGAGAAAGTCCGCCTCTCCCCAGGACAGGCCGGCCTCCTTTGTGGCTGGGGCCTGTTCACTACCGTTCGCATCTCGCGCGGCGAAGCCTTCGCTTACGAACGCCACTGGCGCCGCCTCGAAAAAGATGCCGCCCTCATCCGCCTTCCGATGCCGTACACCGCGGCCAGAGTTCGCGTCGACCTTCACGAAGTCATTCGCGCCAACAATGTCACCGAAGGCTCCGCCCGCATTTATCTCGTCCATAACCAAATAGGCTTTTGGCGCAGCGACGAGCCGCAGCCCCAAACCGACCTCATCATCTATTCCGCGCCACTCCCCGAATATCGCGAGCCCATTCGCCTCGGACTCCGCCCGCATGGCCGCCATGCCTCCGCTCCGCTCGCTGGGGTCAAAAGCATTTCATGGCTTCCCAATGTTTGGGCCGTCGCCGAAGCGCAGAAAGAGGGTTACGACGAAGTTGTCCTCCTCAACGAGCGCGGCGAAGTGGCCGAATGCACCGCCGCTAACATTTTCGCGATCAAGGACGGCAAGATTCACACGCCGCCGCTAAACTCCGGCTGTCTCGAAGGCATCACGCGCGGCATCCTTTTTGAAATCGCTCCCGAAGCCGGCATTGCCGTCCTCGAGCACGCGCTCCGCCCCGAAGACCTCTACTCCGCCGACGAAGTCTTCATCTCATCCACCAACCGCAACATCATCGGCGTCGGCGAAATCGCCGGACACAAAATCGCCTCCGCTCCCGGCAAAGTCACGCACCAGCTGGAAGAGCTTCTCGTCGCCCACGTAACCGATTACGTGACGCGCCGCCTGGCTACAGCGTCACATTAGCGTTGCGCCCGCAACTGGCGCAACTTCGCGACCTGTGGTGTACTTGCTCTTGCAAAATTTCAGGCCATCTTCACAAAGTGTCGAACCCTTTTCCAGATAGCACCGCCATCACTGCGACCGCACCACCAGACTGGCGCGTGGAATCCAACCTGCGCCCTTACATTTTCCGTGTCCCTCGCCGCCCTTCCGCAAAATCCTTACTCCTCGCCTGCTGTCTTTTTCTAGTGACGCTCGGCACTTGCCTAGTCGCTGGCACGCATTTTGCCGTCGCCTACGCCCACAATGAAGCCGTCTCTTGGGATGAATTCATGCGCGCCTTCACCCTCGTCTATCGCAACCCGCTCGCCCTGGCTGCCGGACTCCCCTTCGCCCTCACGCTGCTCGCCATTCTCCTGGCTCACGAACTCGGCCATTTTTTCGCCTGCCGCCATCACCACATCCATTCCAGCTATCCTTTCTTCATTCCTTTCCCCACGCTCATCGGCACGCTCGGCGCCTTCATCCTCATCCGCTCTCCCATTCGCACCACGCGCGCCCTTTTTGACGTCGGCGCCTCCGGCCCTCTCGTCGGATTTCTCGTCGCTGTTCCCGCTCTCGTCTACGGCATCGTCCACGCAAAGTTTGTTCCCGGCCTCGCCGATCCCGCGAACGCCGGCATCGTCCTCGGCTCGCCGCTAATCCTCCATCTCCTCGCGCCAATTTTTCACCACGGCGCGAACGCCTCGACCCTCCTCCTTCACCCCGTCGGCCGCGCCGCCTGGGTAGGGCTCTTCGCCACCTCGCTTAACCTTCTTCCCGCCGTGCAACTCGATGGCGGCCACATCCTCCGCTCCCTCAGTCAGCAAGCTCATCGCGTCTCTTCAATTCTCGTTCCACTATTCTTGGCGTACCTGGGCTTCCGTTTCTGGCCCGGCTGGTACGTCTGGGCTGCGTTGCTGGTCGGCATCCGCTTCCTTCGCACGCTCCCCATCTACAATCCCGAGCCGCTAGGCTCCGCCCGCCACACCTCCGCTTTTCTCTCTCTCGTCATCTTCATCCTCTGCTTCATGCCAGCCCCCTTCCTCGGGTAGAACAGTCCTCCTCCGCGAGCTCTATGATCTTCCCTCTGTGTGAAGCGTGCACTTTGCTTTCGCCGGCTCTATCGCAACTTCTCATTGACCTCCCGCGCCACGACAGGCACTCTTGTGCTTCCAAAATGGCCGCAACCATTCCCACAAGTACCGAGGCCCCTCCCGCAACCCGCCATGCTTCTCTCCTCCGTACCCTGCGCCAACGCGACCTCTTCCTCCTCTTCATCGGTTCCGTAATCGGCTCCGGCGTTTTCCTAACTCCCGGCCTGATCCTGCGCCAACTTGACGGCTCTGTCGGCTACTCTTTCCTGGTCTGGATAATCGGCGGCATCCTCTCCCTCCTCGGCGCGCTTACCTACGCAGAACTCGCGGCCGCCAATCCCGAGGCCGGCGGCCTCTACGTTTTCATTCGCGACGGGTTTGGCCGTATGCCAGCCTTCCTTTATGGTTGGTGCTTGTTCCTGGTAATCGCCAGCGGCTCTGTAGCAGCTCTTGCCCGTGCCTTCACCCGCTATCTCGCCGAGATCATCCCGCTCACGCCTGTGCAAGCCACTGTCGTGTCCGTTGCGATGATCGCCGTAGTCACTGCCGTCAACGTCTGGGGCACCCGCAAAAGCTCCGACCTGCAAAACTGGACCACCTTAATCAAAGTCGGAATTGTCGTAATCCTCAGCGCCGTTCTCCTCGCCCTCGGACATCACATCCGCGAAATTCCCCCCGCGCTCGGTTCATCGCAATCCGGCTTTTCTCTTCTCTCGAGTTTCGGCCTCGCTATGATCGCGGTCCTCTGGGCCTACGAAGGTTGGCAGTTCGGCACCTACAGCGCCGGCGAAGTCGTCGACCCGCAAAAAGCGTTCCCCCGCGCGTTCCTATTGGGCTCGCTCACACTCACAGCGCTATATCTCATCGCCATCGTTGCCTACCTCAACGCCCTCGGCCCTGCCGCAGCCACCAACAGCGAAGCTATCGCCGCCACCGCCGCCACCGCCGTCCTCGGCCCCTGGGCCGGACGCGCCATCGCCTTCACCATCCTCATCTCCACCTTCAGCGCCGCCAACAGCGTCATCCTCACCGCTCCACGCGTTTTCTACGCGATGGCTAACGACAATCTCTTCTTCAAGAAATTAGCCGAGGTCCACCCACGCTTTCACACCCCTGCCGCCGCTGTAATCGCGCTAGGTGTCTGGTCCGCCGTCCTAGCCAGCGCTGGCAAATTCGCCGAGCTAATCGGCGGGGTAATCTTCATCGGCTGGATTTTCTACGGATTAGGCGCCGCCGCTATCTTCCCCCTGCGGCGCGCCTCGCAAGGCAAATCTCTCCCTTACCGAGTCCCCGGCTATCCCTGGACCCCGCTAGTTTTCGTCCTGGCCGCCGCGGCCATAGTAGCCAACGCCATCTATCTCGCCTTTCACGACCCGACGCAATTCCGCAATCTCGCCGTAGCCATCCTCCTTTTTGCCCTCGGCCTGCCCGCCTATTTCTTCTGGCGCAAACGTTCCGCCCTCCCTCTGTAGCAGGCGAATCATTCCCAACGCGAAGTCCTTCTTTACGGCCTCTGCATCTAAACAATACAAAGTCAGTTCTTTCTCGGGAGGCGAATAACCGGTGCCGAGATCAATTTTGGTCGTGGACGATCACGAAGTCATCCGTCGGCAACTCCGTTCACTTTTCAATTCCTATCCCGAATTCACCGTTTGTGGCGAAGCAGTTCACGGTGTTGACGCGATCGAGAAAGCTCAGCAACTGTCTCCTGACTTGATCATCCTCGATCTCTCCATGCCCGAAATGAATGGGCTCGAAGCCGCCTCCGCTCTCCGCTTCATGATGCCCACCGTTCCCCTCTTCCTTCTCACGGCGCACTACAACCGCGAACTAGAGCTCGCGGCGTTTGGCTCCGGTATCTGTGCCGTGTTCTCTAAGCATGAAGATTTGGATTCTCTCGTAGCACGAGCGAGATTAGAGTTGAATCTGCAACAACCCGGTGACGGCCACTCCAGCACGCAAGAAGGCAGCTAGCGCTCTATTCCTCCCGAAGCGCGTTCACCGTGGCCTTGTCCCTCGTGTGCGGCCGTGCTGCAAGAAAATCGTTGTAATGGCCTGTTCAAGTTTGTAGGCATAAAATTGCACGACCACAGTGAGAGGCCCTTTCTACCGGCCGGCAATCAACGATCTCGATCCACCGGAGGACAACGAACATGGCTTCGCCAACACTCACGGGCTCAGCAAAGTCTCATGAGTCCAAGCGACCTTTATCCGAAGAAGAGCTCCGCAAAATGCACGCTTACTGGCGTGCGGCAAATTATCTCTCCGTCGGCCAAATCTATCTCTATGCCAATCCGCTGCTTCAGGAGCCGCTGAAGCTTGAGCACATCAAGCCGCGCTTGTTAGGCCATTGGGGCACGACGCCGGGGCTGAATTTCATCTATGTACATTTCAACCGGCTGATCAAAAAATACGATCTCAGTGTCATTTATGTAACTGGCCCAGGACACGGAGGACCGGGACTCGTAGCCAACACGTATCTTGAGGGCACCTACAGCGAAATTTATCCGCACATCTCTCAAACACTCGACGGGATGAGAAGGCTCTTCAAACAATTCTCTTTCCCGGGAGGAATCCCCAGCCACGTCGCTCCGGAGACACCGGGCTCGATTCATGAAGGTGGTGAGCTGGGATACTCCATTGCACACGCTTACGGCGCTGCGTTCGACAATCCTGACTTGCTCGTTTGTTGCGTAGTGGGCGATGGCGAGGCCGAAACCGGCCCCCTCGCCGCGAGTTGGCACTCTAACAAGTTTCTGAATCCAGCCCGCGACGGCGCCGTTCTTCCCATTCTGCATCTCAATGGCTACAAGATTGCCAACCCCTCCATTCTTGCCCGCCTCAGCGATGCGCAGTTGACTCAGCTTTTCGCCGGCTATGGTTACAAGCCTTATTTCGTGGAAGGTCACGAACCAGAACTCATGCATCAGCTCATGGCGTCCACGCTCGACACTATCGTCGAAGAAATCAAAGCCATCCAGCAAAACGCTCGCACGGGCAGCCTGGATGGCGAACCCGCATGGCCGATGATCATTTTCCGGACACCGAAAGGTTGGACTGGGCCAAAGATTGTCGACGGCAAACCGGTCGAAGGTACTTGGCGCGCACACCAAGTCCCTGTCACAGACCTCTCAAAATCTGGGCACGTGAAAATTTTAGAAGATTGGATGAAGAGCTATCAGGCGCACGAACTGTTCGACAACGACGGCAAACTCATCCCCGAATTGAGGGAATTAGCACCGCAGGGAAACCGCAGGATGGGCGCGAATGCCCACGCGAATGGCGGCGTTCTGCTCAAAGACCTAGTAATGCCGTACTTCCGCGAATACGCCGTGAAAGTATCCAAACCGGGCACTAGCATTGCCGAAGCCACTCGTGTGCTAGGCACTTTTCTCCGTGACGTCATGAAGCGTAATGCAGAGTCTAAAAACTTCCGTGTATTCGGCCCAGATGAAACCGCTTCGAATCGGCTGGACGCATTATTTGAAGTCACCAACAAAGTCACGATGGAGCGAATCGAGCCCACCGACGAGCACCTTTCCAGAGACGGCCGCGTAATGGAAGTCCTGAGCGAGCACATGTGCCAGGGCTGGCTGGAAGGATACCTGCTCACTGGCCGCCATGGCTTTTTCTCCTGCTACGAAGCCTTCATCCACATCGTGGACTCCATGTTCAATCAACACGCAAAATGGCTGAAGGTGACGCGAGACATTCCCTGGCGTCGTCCAATCGCTTCCCTCAATTATCTCCTCACGTCACACGTCTGGAGGCAAGACCATAACGGTTTCACCCATCAGGACCCCGGGTTCATCGATCATGTTGTGAACAAAAAAGCCGACATCGTCCGCGTCTACCTCCCTCCCGACGCCAACACGCTGCTTTCCGTAGCCGACCACTGCCTGCGCAGCCGAGATTACGTCAACGTAATCGTTGCCGGAAAGCAGCCCGCACTACAGTTTCTCGACATGGAATCCGCCATCGAGCACTGCACCACCGGACTCGGCATTTGGGAGTGGGCTTCGACCGATGACGGCACTGAGCCCGATGTGGTGATGGCCTGTGCCGGCGATGTTCCGACACTCGAAACTCTCGCCGCCGTCGACTTGCTGAGGCAGCACTTCTCCGACATCAAAATCCGCGTCGTCAATGTCGTTGACTTGATGACCATTGAGCCCTCAACCGAACATCCTCACGGCCTCTCCGACCATGAGTTCGACTCCATCTTCACAACCGACAAGCCGGTGATCTTTGCCTATCACGGCTATCCGTGGCTCATCCACCGCCTGACCTATCGCCGCACGAACCACGACAACTTCCACGTCCGCGGCTACAAAGAAGAAGGAACGACAACAACTCCATTCGACATGACGGTCCTGAACGATTTGGATCGCTTCCACCTTGCTGGCGACGTTGTCGATCGCGTACCTCGCTTGCATCGCGTCGGCGCGCATTTCAAGCAGTTTCTTCGCAACAAGCTCGTCGAGCACAGACAATACATCTGCGAACATGGCGACGATATGCCGGAAATCCGCGATTGGAAATGGCCGCATTAGTCCATGAAAATCCTCGTGCTGAATTCGGGCTCTAGTAGCCAGAAAAGCGCACTGTATGAAATCCTCGGCACGCTTCCAGAACATCCGCCTACGCCGGCCTGGCAAGGCAAAATCGAATGGGACGGCGATCAAGCTGACATCCAGGCACAGAATTCACAGGGAGCTCAGCTCGAAGCTCGCCTCAAGGTAGCGTCACGTTCCAATGCGATCGAGCAAATGCTCGACACGTTATGGAATGGAAAGGTGCGTGCCGTTTCCGATCCTTCGGAAATCGACGTTGTAGGTCATCGCATCGTTCACGGTGGCAAGGAATTCGAAGAAGCAACGGTCATCACGCCGCAAGTGAAATCTGCAATCGCACGCATGGCTGTTTTTGCGCCCCTTCACAATCGCGCCGAGCTCGAAGGAATTGAGCTCATCGAAAAACGTCTCGGCAATCTTCCGCAGGTAGCCGTGTTCGACACTGGCTTTCACAGCCATCTGCCGGAAGCTGCCGCAGTGTATCCCGGTCCTTTCGAATGGCTCGCGCAGGGAATTCGGCGATACGGCTTCCACGGAATTAATCACCAGTATTGCGCCGGGCGCGCCGAGCAGCTTCTCGGCCGCGAATTGAATTCCCTGAAACTTGTCACTTGCCACCTCGGAAATGGCTGTTCCCTCGCTGCGATTCGCCACGGCCGCAGCACCGATACCACCATGGGGTTCACTCCGCTCGACGGCCTGATGATGGGCACCAGATCCGGCTCCCTCGATCCGGGAATTCTCACGTATTTGATGCGAGAAGAAAACTCTACGGGAAAGCATCTCGACGATTTGCTGAATACGAAATCAGGTCTGCTGGGAATTTCAGGAATCTCCGGCGACATGCGGCAGATTGTTGCGTCCATGAAAAACGGCAACCCGCGAGCCAAGCTGGCGTTTGAAATGTTCGTGCATCACCTCCAATCCGGGATCGGTGCGATGATCGCCGCCCTCGGCGGAATGGATGCCTTGGTCTTCACCGCAGGCATCGGGGAAAACTCGCCTGAATTGCGGGCCGCGGCTTGTGCCAATTTCAGATTTCTTGGTCTGAAGCTCGATTCTGCAAAGAACGTTCCATATTCGGTAGATCAGGATATTTCACTTCCCGGTTCAGTCGTTCGAGTGCTCATCATTCGCGCCCAAGAAGATTGGGCAATCGCGCGCGACTGCTGGCGCCTCGTTTCAGTAAAAAGCTCCGAACGCGCAGATGCCAGTTAAACGTTTCTTCCTTTCTTCTCTCGCATACGATTTTTTCACTCTCCCTGATGTGGCCGCGACAGAAACTTCCCTGTTTTAACAGAAATGAAAATCCTGTGGGTATTTCCTGGCTGAAAAAGCAGGTAACCACTGGATGGAGCTAAGGCGGACTACCGTGTTTTCTTACTAAGGGCCGTTACAGGATTCTGCGGAACTGAAACCAGGCCTGTCCCGTGCGGCGATAAAGAGGGGCTACTTAATGGAACACACGACAGTTGGGACCATCGATCGGCGTCACCACCTTCTATACGAGGAGTTCGCCGAAGAGTATCTCTTCGCAGGTAAGCCGGTAATCATCACCGGCGCCATTAGGGGCTGGAGAGCGTTGGACCACTGGACGCCCGAATATTTCAAGAAAAAGTACGGCTCCATGAATCTGTGCATCGACCATAAGAATTACAATATGGCTGATTTCATCAACCGCGTGAATTCTTCCAGCACTGCCAATCCCGCGCCATACCTGCGCAACGAAATTATCGAACAATTCTTGCCGGAACTGCTCGCCGACATCTCCCCGCTTCCCCGCTACTTCTTTCCGAACTGGCTCGACGGCAGGCTCTCCGGCGTGCTCCGCTCTCGCCTGCACAATGGCTCTCCCGAGCTCTATATTGGCGGCAGCGGAGCAAAATTCCCCTTCCTTCATTTCGATAGTTATCACACGCACGCTTTTCTGACCCAGATCTACGGCACCAAGGAATACACCGCTTTCTCCGCCGATCAAACTCCCTACATCTACGTGCGTCCTAACCAATACAACGCCTCGCAAATACCTGACCTCGAGAATCCCGATCTGAATAAATTCCCGCTGTTCGCCAAAGCGGTACCCATGCGCTTCCGCCTCCACCCCGGAGAAATTCTCTTCATTCCCGGCGGTCTATGGCACACCGCCAAAATGCTGACGCCCTCCATCTCAATCTCCGTCAACCGAGCTAACGCATCCAACTGGACAAAACTAACGCACGATATGTGCCGCAACGCCCCGTTGCACATGAAACCCATAGCCGCCGCCTATCTAACCGGCCTGCGCGCCTTCCGCACCCTAAGCGGCTCGTAGTTTCTGAATCACGGGAGTGCCCACCTTCGTGGAGTTCTGCAAGGTGGGCACTCCGCGTTCCACCTTCTAGGCTTTCCCGTTTTGGAATTCCGCTTGTACGACCCTCGCGCACTTGCACTTACAAGTTTACTATTGACTTACGTCCAGACCTGTGGTACCCTCTCTCGTGTTACCTCAAACAATTCCCGCCTGTAGCTCTATCCAACCCTTTTATTCCCATACTCTTGCGGACTCTTTGCTCTCTTTTTGCAGTCGCCGCCCTTCAATTTCAATAACTTACAGACTCTTTGGCCAAAACACCGGGGGTGGGGTATGCCCTCAAAATCGCTCCTTTAAAATCAGCAACATCCGGACTCTTTTTCCGAGAGCTGCTTGTAACTCGGCCCGCTCCCTCGAACACTTACCGCGCGCCTCCGAGTCTCCCTGGCGATCCTTTTTGCTCGCCCTTTGTTTTCATAACGATACGAATCGCTTTTCCCACAACTCCCTTGTTTTCACATCCATACAAAACACCGAGGATGTCAGGGTGCGCGCTTTTCCTCGCCCTACGCAGGCAAGGCGTCTCCAACAGTCGCGGCAAGATCCGCCTCGCACTGGCACCTTGCCCGCCTCTCCGGTGTCAAAGCATCTGTCCGCAAACGCCGGCCGTAACTTGTCTACTCGCAGCAAGGAAGGCTCAATGCTCGCAGCCAAGGGGCTCTACAAATTCTATGGCTCTGTTCCCGCCGTCCAAGATGTAACTTTCTCACTCGAACCTGGCCAGGTTATCGGCTACTTAGGCCCGAATGGTTCCGGCAAGAGCACAACGGTAAAAATGCTCACCGGCCTGCTCGAGCCCACGGACGGCGAAGTCACTTACAACGGCCAAAACATTCACGAAGACCTGGTCGCCTACCGCAAACGTCTAGGCTACGTCCCCGAAGAAGCCAATCTTTATCCCTATCTCACCGGTCAGGAATACCTCGACATGATCGGAACGCTACGCGCCATGCCCGACGCTCGCAAAAACGCCAGAATTAATTCCCTCCTCGAACTCTTCTCCCTCTGGCCGCATCGCCACGTCACGCTCGGCTCCTATTCCAAAGGCATGCGCCAGCGCATCCTTCTCATCGCCGCTCTCATGGACAATCCCGATCTCCTGATTTTGGACGAACCTCTTTCCGGGCTCGACGTCACGTCAACCCTCATCATCAAGAATCTCGTGCAAGCGCTAAGCGCCCGCGGCAAATCCATCTTCTATTGCTCACACATTCTCGAAGTTGTGGAAAAAGTCTGCTCGCACCTGATTGTCCTAAGAAAAGGACAAGTCATCGCCAGCGGCGCAACCCGCGAAGTCCGCGAACGCATCGGCACATCTTCCCTGGAAGGCGTCTTCCTGCACCTCGTCGAGGAGAAAGACGTAACGCAAGTAGCAAACCAAATCGTAGACGTAGTGGTCTCCGCATGAGCACTGAGCGACATAACCGCGTAACGCCGGCATCTTGCCGGCGAGTATCCGGCGAGAGTAAATGAAGAAATTTATCCAAGCTCGGTGGCAGATCTTCTCCCAAACTCCCTTCGGCTGCCTTCTGCGCCTCTTTATCGCTCGCATGTTTCACGGCGGCGGCGAGCCCGGCGCTGAAGAGCTGGACCTCGGCATCGGCGTGATCGTGATCATGCTCGCCATGCCTGGAATCCTGGTCTCTCTTCTGATGTTTGAAAAATACGGCTCGCTGATTCGCTTCTTGCGCGGCAATCCCATCTTCGACCCGTACACCGCCACCATGCCCGACGAATACTTCTTCCTCGTGCTTTCCCTCGTCGTCACCGGAGCCGCCGCTCTCTGGCGCTGGGACGCTCTCTTCCTCGACCGCCGCGACTACACCAACCTCGTTCCGCTCCCGCTCTCCCTACGCGCCATTTTCTTCGCCAACTTGGCCGCCATACTCGCCCTCGCCGCTCTCTTCACGATCGTCGTCAACGCGGCTTCCTTGCTTTTCTTTCCCATGGCTGTCGTCGGCTCGCAAAATTCCTTTGCCGTGTGGATTCGCTTTACTCTCGGCCACGCCGTCGCCGTCTTCACCGCAAGCGCGTTCAGCTTCTTCGCTGTATTCGCCTTGGCCGGTCTTTTGATGGCCGTTCTCCCAGCCGCGCTTTTCCGCAGAGTCTCTCACGCGGCTCGTTTCATCGTCGCCATCGGCCTTCTCGCGCTTCTAGCCAGCAGCTTCACCGTCCCGTACCCGCTCACACAACTTTCCGTGCCCCTGGCTCACAAAATCGCCGCGCTCCCGCCCGTCTCCTTCCTGGGCCTCGCGCGAACCATTTGGCTCAAAGGCGCCGATCCCTTTGCAGCCACCATGAGCAGAGCCGCAATATCCGCGGTCGCTCTCGCCATTCTCATTGCGTTGGTCGCTTATGCGCTCAGTTTCCGTCGCTCTTTCATTCGCATTCCAGAAATGGCAGACGCCGGCCCCTTGCCTCGCTTCCGGCATTCCGTTTCCCCATTAGCTCCCCTTCACAAAGCGATCTTTCGCGCTGCCCCGCAACGCGCCTGCTACCACTTCGTCGCCAGAACGCTTTTGCGCAGCGATGGCCATCTCCAAATTCTGTTGGGATTCGCTGCGTTGGGGCTGGTCCTCTCCGCGGAGGCTCTTTCCTCTGCGCCCAATCCTCGCTCGCTCGTCACCACACAGACTCCTTCCGCGGAATTCCTCTCCATCCCATTCACTCTGGCTTACTGCGTCATTCTCGGGATTCGCTTCGCCTTCGGGATGCCCGTCGACCTCCGCGCCAACTGGATCTTCCGCTACTGGCTCGATCCCAACCAGCAAGACGCCAGAGCCATTGCCAGGCGCGTTCTCCTACTGTTTTCTTTGCCCTGGCTCGCTCCGGCGGCCTTCTTCTCCATTCTTTTTTTCTGGGGATGGACCGCCGCTCTGCTTCACACCGCAATCCTGATCGCCTGCACCGTCGTGCTTATCGAGCTCTTGCTAATCCGCTTCCGCAAAATTCCCTTCACCTGTTCCTACCCGTCATTCCAAAGCCATTCCGCGCTCATCTTCGCAGCCTACCTATTCGGCTTCCTCTTCTTCACGGACTACCTTCCCCAAATGGAGCATTGGTCCATGCTCAACCCCTGGCAAACCATTGTGTTCGCTCCCCTGCTAGCCCTCACTCTCTTAGCCGTCCGCCAATATCGGAAACAAATGCTTGACATGGATAAGCAGCTAATCTTCGAGGAACCTCGTGCCTCCACTTTTTGACGCGCTAATGCCCCAGCGATCAAGAAAGCGGGGACAAAAAAGAACAGCTACATCAAGCTCAGCGGATCCATATCCACCAATACGGCGGTTTCCGGTATCTCTTTCAGCTCGAGATACGTCATTGCGCCACCGAGCACCTTGGCTAGCAGGGAGCGCTTCGGAGATTTCAAGAGGAACTGAAAGCGATGCTCGCGTTTCAATCGCGCCAGTGGGGCCGCGGCGGGGCCCAGGATGCGCAGTCCTTTGCCGTCGTGCGGAGAAAAATATTCGGAGAGCAGACGCGACCAGCGGATTGCTTTCTCCAGATCCGTGTCGCGCACGATCACATTTGCCAAAGACGAGAACGGCGGATACGCCATCGCGCGCCGGAACTGCGTTTCGCGCTCATAAAATGCCGGATAGTCCTGTTTCACGGCGTCCTGAATGGCGTAATGCTCGGGATAAAAAGTCTGGATCAGTACGCGTCCGGGCAATTCGCCGCGGCCCGCGCGACCGGCAACTTGCGTCAGCAACTGGAACGTGCGCTCGGCGGCGCGAAAATCGGGCAAGCTCAGCGAGGAATCCGCGCTGATCACGCCTACGAGTGTGACTCGCTGGAAATCATGGCCCTTCGCGAGCATTTGCGTGCCGACCAAAATATCGAGCGCGCCGCCCGCGAACGCGCCGAGCGTTTCCTGGTATTGCCGCTTGGTTCGCGCCGTATCGCGATCGAGTCGCGCGATTCGCGCCGCTGGAAATTCTTTGCGCAATCGCTCTTCCAGGTGCTCGGAGCCTTCGCCAAAGAAATACACGTATTTCGACTGGCACTTCGGGCATTGCTTCGGAATTTGCTGGGTTGACCCGCAGTAATGGCATTCGAGCCGATTGCGCTGCTTGTGATGCGTCATGGAAATGCTGCAATTCTCGCATTGCACGGAAGCGCCGCAGCTACGGCAAAGCACGGACCAAGAATAGCCGCGGCGATTTATCAGCACGAGTGCTTGCGTTTTTTGCGCGAGGCATTCCTGAATGCCGGCTTGCAGCGCGGCGCTGATGGGACTGGTCTGATGCGTTTTTGCGAAGTCTTCGCGCAGGTCGACAATTTCGACGCTGGCCATGGCACGCTTTTCCACGCGCGACGCCAGCGTCGGAAGTTCGTATTTTCCGTTCCGCGCGTGGTGATATGACTCGAGTGAAGGAGTGGCCGAGCCCAGCAGCGCGGCCGCGTTTTCCATTTTTGCGCGCACAATGGCGACGTCTCGGCCGTGATAGCGCGGCGTTTCTTCCTGCTTGTAACTGCTCTCTTGTTCTTCGTCGACGATGATGAGCCCGAGATTTTCGAGCGGCGCAAAAATCGCGGAGCGCGTGCCGACCACGACGCGGGCTTCGCCGTTGCGTACGCGCCACCATTCGCGCGCGCGCTCGACATCGCTAAGCGCGGAATGCAAAACCGCGACACCTTCGAAGCGCGCTCCAAACCACGCGCGGCACTGGCGGCCAATCCAGAGCGTCAGCGCGATTTCGGGAACAAGGATGATTGCGGTTTTGCCGCGCGCTAAAGTTTCCTGCACGGCGCGCATGTAGACTTCGGTCTTGCCGCTGCCGGCCACACCATGCAGCAGCAACACGCCGAATTCGCCCAACTCAAACCGGGCGCGCACCAATTTCAGAGCGCTCTCCTGCTCAGCGTTCAGTTCATGGGCTGGCGCGACGTATCCGACGTCGAATGGATCTTCCGCGGGATCAATACGCTCCTCCCAACTGTCGAGCAAGCCATCGCGCAGCATTCGCTCAATCACGCTGTGCGAAACTTGTGCGATACGTAGTAACTGCGCCAACGGCAACGGCCCGCGTGCTTGCAGCGCTGTCTTCACGCTGTTGATTTTCTCTTCGAGCGCTTGCGCCCGGCTGGCTTTCTCTTGGCTGCGGCTCTGATGCGCGAGTTGCGTTTCTTTAAGCGCGGACTCGACGGCGGCGCTGCCGTTTTCTTTCCAAGCAATGACACGCTGCGTTTTTGCTTTTCGCCCGAGCATCGATTCGCGGATTTCGATTAGCGCTGCACGGCGTAATCGCTGTAGCGCTGCTTCGTCAACGCCGAGCTTGGCCGCTGATGCAAATGGCATCATGCCGCCCTTGTCGCGCAGGTGGGAAAGGAAGTGGCGCTGTTGCGCGGCCGCCGAGTGCATTATTTCTCGGAGTGTCGCATTTCCCGCAACTACAGCTTCTTTTTCCGCGGCTGCGCGGCCGGAGTCCGTCAGCACGATCTGGCGCTCGGTTCGCAACTCCGTTACTGGCGGAAGCATCGCGCGAAAGACTTCGCCGATCGGCGCGAGGTAGTAGCCGGCGATCCAGTGGGCCAATTCGATGAGCTTCGGAGTGAGCGCCGGAAGAAAATCCATCGCCTTTGTGATGTCGCGGATTTTCGTACTTGGCGGAGCCTGCTGAACACACTCGACGACCACGCCTACTAACGACTTGTTGCGAAAGGGCACGAGCACGCGGCTGCCGGGCTGCACGGAATCTCGCAAGGCGTCGGGAATCGCGTAGGTGAACGTGTTGCGCAGAGGGATTGGCAGCGCCACGTTGCAAAACGGAAGGCTCATGTCGGCGTGTAGTGTATCAGGGGCGTTGAGCGTGACTGAAAGCCGCCAAAGAAGTGAAAGCAGGGTAGGACCCGTGAATTACGCGCTTCATCGCATGGCGTAATCGCTTCAGGATGACAGCAAGGGAGCGCTCACCGGCTCATGAGATAGATGCCGGAGAAAATTGCGGCGATGCCGAGCCATTGCCAGCGGGAAACGTGTTCGCGCAAAACGATTGCAGCTAGCGCGACGGTTACCGCACCGTAGAGCGAGCCGAGCACACTGATTACGGCGACTTGCTCGATCTGCATGGCGCGATTGCTGAATACGAACGCGCTGGTGTCTCCCACTCCCATGCCCAGCGAGATCCAGCGCACGCTTCGCGGCAAACCGAGCGGTTGCCTCGCGATCAAAATGATACTGCCGGCGATGAGCGTACACATTAAGCGGATCATCCAGACGGTTTGCACCGCTCCTACACGCGGAATGACGCGAAGGCCCAGGAGCCAGAACAGGAGTCCAAAACCAACCGCAGACGCGAGTGCCCAGCCAATTCCCTTTCCGCTGCGGCGTACCGCTTCGGCATCGTTGGCGTCCGGCGCTTTCTCTCCGCCAGCAACAAGTAACACGCCAAGCATGGTGCAAATGATTCCCGCGGCGCGCATTGCGCTGAGGCGCTCGCCGGATAGCAACGAAAGCGTGACTGACAGCGCCGGATAGCTTGCGGAGAGCGGCGCCACCACAGCCATCTTCCCGACCTCGAAGGAACGGTAAAGACTCAATGTGGAAATTGCGTTGACGCAGCCGGCCAGCATTCCCCAGGCCCACGGCTGCCAGCCGGATCCGTCAGCGAGATGGCCCCAGCCACCGAGCCAGGGCATCGCGATGGTGAGCAGGATGAATCCGATCAACTGCATGTACAGCATGGCGCGCAGAGTGCCCATGCGGTGCGTGGCAAACCGCGCGAGAAAATCCGAGCAGCCCCACGTCAGAGCGGTTAGGACGCCCAGAAAAATTCCCATGTGGATTAGGACGGCTTACCCGGCGCTTGGCCTTTTTTGACTTGCAAGCCAAGAACGGCCATGACCTTTTGCAAGTCTTTCCAGACTTCGCCTTTTGCGCTGGGATTGCGCAGCAAGTACGCGGGGTGATAGGTGGCCAAGAGTTTTTTACCGCGGAAGTCGAGCCACTGTCCGCGAAAGTGCGAGATGCCGCGATTCGTTTCCAGCAGAGTTTGCGCGGCGACGCTTCCGAGGCAGACGATCACTTTCGGCGCAATGGCGTCCAGTTGGCGCAGCAAGAACGGCGAGCAGGTTTCGACTTCGTCTTTTTCCGGGGTGCGATTTTCGGGCGGGCGGCACTTCACTACGTTGCAGATGTAAACGTCTCTTCGCTGCAGGCCCATGGCCTCAATCATTTGCGTCAGCAACTTTCCCGCGCGGCCTACGAACGGCAGACCTTGGGCGTCTTCGTCGCGGCCGGGACCTTCGCCGACGAAGACGAGCTCGGCTTTGGGATTACCGTCGCCAAAGACCAGCTTGGTGCGGCCGCGATGCAGTTTGCAGCGGGTGCACTCGCCAATGTCGGCGAGAATTTTGGGCAGAGAATCGCCGGCGATCTTGTTCATCGATTCGAACAGAGAAATATCCGAAGAACGCCGAAGTACATTGAGCTTTGGGGCGGGCAGCGGCGTTGGCACTGTCAATTTGGCGGGCTGCAATTTTTGAGCGGGCTTGGGCAAAGTGATTTCCTCGGTGAGATTCGCATGTTGCCGCGAAGATCGGTCGCGATAAAAAAGCTCGATGCCAATGTCCTGGTAAAAGCTTAGACGTTTTCTGAATTCTTGTTCGAGAACTGCAGGGATGCGTTCGGCCATGGTTCAGACGGCAGAGCGTTGCGCGGTACGGGATTTGGAGCGGAGCCGGACGACTTCGTCAAGAATGCGTTGCGCAACTTCGGATTTGCTCATGCGCGGCAGCGGGAGGTCGCGGCCATCACGCGCGAAGAGCGTGACAATGTTGGTGTCGTGGTCGAAGCCGGCGCCTTCCGCAGTGACATCGTTGCCAACGATGAGGTCGGCATTCTTGGCGGCAAGCTTCTTGCGAGCGTTTTCCGCGACGTGCTCGGTTTCCGCGGCAAAGCCGACGATAAATCGATCGCCTTTTGTTCGCGCGACGCTGGCTAGAATATCGGTCGTGGGCTCGAGCGAGAGTGTCATGGGTTCTCTGCTGCGTTTGATTTTTTGGCCGTTAGCCTCGACGGGCCGATAGTCACTAACGGCGGCGGCAAAGAGCGCGATGGCGCAGTCCGCAATTTTTTCCAGAACGACGCGATGCATTTCTTCGGCGGTTTGCACATCGATGCGCTCGACACCGGCGGGCGTGGCCAAGGAAGTGGGTCCGCTCACCAAGACCACATGCGCGCCGCGTTTGGCCGCAGCTTCAGCAACGGCGTAGCCCATTCTTCCGGAGGAGCGATTGGTGATGTAACGGACAGGGTCCAGGTTTTCACGTGTGGGCCCCGCGGTGACAAGTATTTTTTCGCCAGCAAGGTCTCGCACAGCATGCAGAGCTTCGTGCACAGCGGCAACGATTGCTTGTTGGCCTGCGAGCCGTCCTGCACCGGTCATGCCGCAGGCTAGATAGCCTTCGTCCGGGTCAACAACCTTAACGCCGCGCACGCGCAGCATCTCCATATTTTCTTGCGTAGCCGGGTGATTCCACATGTTTACGTTCATGGCGGGAGCTACGACAACAGGCGCGGTGCTTGCGAGATATAGCGTGGTGAGAAAATCATCGGCAATGCCGCGGGCGAATTTTGCGAGGATGTCGGCGGTGGCGGGCGCGACGAGCAGTAGATCGGTGCGCTGCGCTACGGCTATGTGCTCGATGGCGCTTTCGAGATTCGGTTCGCCGCCGGACTCGGCGAAGAGGTCAGTGATTACTTTTTGGCCGGTGAGAGCAGCAAAAGTCAGAGGGGTTATGAACTCGCGGGCGCTGCGAGTCATCACGACTTGGATGGTGAAGGCGTCCTGTTGCAGCCGGCGCACTAGCTCCGCGGCTTTATATGCCGCGACTCCGCCAGTTACGCCTAAAGTGATTCGCATTTTGATCTCAACTTCAGGGCTAAGGCCCATTTTTCGCGGACTGATTCTTCCCGAGATGGGAAGCAGCGTGCTGCACCACTACCAAGCATCTCGCTATTTGCGGCGCTTGTTGCCGTCTTTATCTTCGTCGATCGAGGCGGGTTCGAAAAAATCGTACTCGACCAGGCCGTTCTCGAGTTCTTCACAGGCAATGCGCGTTGGCTTCAGCGTTCTGGGATTCTCGAGCATCGGCGGGGCTCCCGCCATAATCTGGCGCGCGCGGCGGGCCGCGAGCACCACGTAAGCAAACTGGCTCTCCGGAGCTTTTGTCAGCACAGTCATGTCAGTCATTTCCCTCCAAACGATGCCAGAAGTTTTTCAACGCGCCCACGCCGCCGGGCACTGGAGCAGCGTAGCGCGGTCACAATGGCCTGCACCTCTAGCCCAGCGCGCGCGACGTCATCATTCACCACACAATAGTCGTAGTACTTGCCAAATTCTGCAATCTCGTCGCGTGCCCTGGCGAGGCGCCTTGCAATTTCTTCGTCCGAATCCTGGCCGCGGCTGCGGAGCCGGCGTTCCAATTCTTCACGAGAAGGCGGCAAAATAAAAATCGCCACGGACTCGGGAAGTTTCTGTTTTACCTGCGCGGCGCCTTGCACATCGATTTCGAGAACAAGGTCGAGACCGGTTTTTCTGGATTCCTCCAGCCACTTCTTAGGCGTGCCGTAGGAATGCTTGCCGAAGACTTGCGCGTACTCTAAGAATTCGCCGCGTTGGACCATAGCCCCGAATTCCTTGTCCGTGATGAAATCATAACATTTCCCACTAGCCTCAGTCGTGCGGCGCGGCCTTGTAGTACAGGAGACCGAAGGCATCGTTCCGGGCAGCTCCAAAATTTTTTGCACCAGCGTCGACTTTCCCGAGCCGGACGGTCCCGACACAATCAGCACCAGCGGTGCAACCTCGTTCGGCGCGGTCATTCGATGTTCTGCACCTGTTCGCGCAGCTTTTCAATCTCCGCGCGAATTTCCAGGGAGAGCCCGGTAATCGCCAGGGCTTCGGTCTCGACGCCCGGAGTCTTCGAAAGCATCGTGTTTGCTTCCCGGTGCATTTCCTGCAACAGAAAATCCAGTTTCTTGCCGAGCTCGCCTGCGCCGTCCAGCAGCTTGGCAAACTGCTGCAGGTGGCTGCGGAGACGGTCGAGCTCTTCGCTGATATCGCTACGCTCGGCAAGGAGCGCGGCTTCCTGCGCGAGGCGCGCGGGCTCGATGCCAGTGCCGTTGAGCAGTTCCTTGAGGCGCGTTTGCAAGCGGCGCGCGAAGGCAGGTGTCAGTGTCTTGGCGAGGTCGCGCACCTGGTCAGCTTGCTGGCCGATGCGTGCCACACGCGTGCGCAATTCCTCCGCGAGATGGCGGCCTTCGGCGTGACGCATGTCGTCGAGCTTGAGCAAAGCCTCGCGCAAGCACGCGTCCAGAGCTTTGCCGAGCTGGTCTTGCTCTTCATCCGTTTCCGGCAACGGCGGCGCGAGTCCGCCAATTACGCCGGGTAAACGCAACAGGGAGACAACATCGAGGCCGGCGTCGCTTCCTAATTGGCGGCGTAACTCTTCCGCAGATTGCGCGTAGGCTTGCAGCAAATCGCGGTTGACCTGTACTGGAACCGCTGCGCCAGGCTGCACATTTAAGTTCACGTCAATATGGCCGCGGTGAAGTCGCTCGCGCACGATTTGGCGCATGCGCAGCTCGTAGACGTCAAAGCCTTCAGGCAAACGGAATCGCACATCCAGGAAGCGATGGTTTACGCTTTTGACGCTGACGCGGATGGCCCAGCCGTTTTGCTCGCCGCGGGCTTGCGCGTAGCCGGTCATGGACACACATTCCGGCTTCGTCGCCGCAGTTTGGCTGGCGTGCGTTTTTTGACTCATAGAGGTTCACTTGCCACGGATCTATCTTGCTGGATATTTTGCGCCGGCGCCAACATGTCGTCGTCCGCGAACTGCAAATCATGGAGGCGGGCATACGTGCCGCCGCGAGCCATCAACTCGGAATGCGTGCCGCGCTCGCGAATCTGGCCGTCTTCCAGCACAAGAATCATGTCGGCTCGACGAATGGTAGCCAGACGGTGCGCTATGACAAACGTTGTGCGCCCAATCATTAGATTGCCAAGCGCGCGCTGCACGTTCATCTCCGACTCGGCATCGAGTTCGGATGTGGCTTCATCAAGAATCAGGATCGGAGAATTTTTCAGAATGGCGCGGGCTATAGCGATGCGTTGCCGCTGGCCGCCGCTGAGTCGAGTTCCGCGTTCTCCGATGAGGGTGTGATAAGTCTGCGGCAGCTCCATGATGAAATCGTGCGCGAGGGCCGCTTTGGCGGCGCCGAGCACGCGCTCCTCAGAAATATTTTTTAGGCCGTAGCTGATGTTGTTCCACACGGTGTCGTGAAACAATATATTCTCCTGGGTGACCATGGCAATCTGCTCGCGCAGAGACTTGATGGTTATGCGACTGATGTCCAAACCATCGATGCGGATGCAGCCGGAAGTGGGCTCGTAAAAGCGCGGCAGTAGATTTACCAAGGTGGTTTTGCCGGCGCCGCTCGAACCGACCAAGGCGATGACTTCTCCCCGGCGCGCGCGCAGGTGAATATCCTGCACAATAACGGCGGAATCGGCGCCGTAAGAAAAACTTATGTTATCGAACTCGATTGCGCTGGTGAATGGCGGCAGAGGCTGCGCGCCGGGCTGCTCGCTTATTTCTTCCTGTTGATCCAAATAGACAAACACCTGAGTGCTGGCGCCTTGCGCGTATTGGAACTGCTGATAAACCTGGCCGATCCGCTTTAGAGGCATGTAGGCGTTGAACATCGCGTAAAGGAAGGCCAGAAAAATTCCCTGCGTCATCCGGTGTGCCTTGATTTGGTCGCGAGCATACAGGAGCAGCAGCGGGATCACGATAGCGCCGAGCAGATCCATTAGTGGCCCTGTAGCAACGGCGGCGCGCACCCAACGCATGCTCTCACGCAAAAGCCGGCGCGAAGCCTCACGGAACTTGCGGATCTCAAAATCCTCCATGCCGAAGGCTTTCACGACCCTATTGCCGCTCACGGTCTCCTGCAAGATCTGGCTGAGCTCGCCCAAGCGAGTCTGGCTGCTTTCCGCGGATCGGCGGATTTTTCTGCCGAATTTTCCGACGGGAAGAACAACTAGCGGTAGCACCAAGCCCACCGCGAGGGTCATCTTCCAGTCGATGTAAAACATAACCGCGAGAAAGACGATGAGCGTAAAACTCTTTTGGAAGAGATCGGAAAGATATTCGGAGAGCGCAATACGGGTTTTCTCGATGTCGTTGATGACGGCAGACAACACTCGGCCAGCAGGATTGTGTTGAAAAAAACCGATGGGCTGACGAATAATTTTTGCATAGACCTGGTTACGCAGATTGGTAACAGCCGCATGGCCGGCATATTGGATTTCGGTTACACCAAAATATTCGGCGACGCCTTTGGAAACGTAGAGAACTACGAGGGCTAGACTGAAAATAGTCCAGACATTGTGAATGCGCGCAGGGAAAAACTGATTTAGATAGACGGTCCGACCGCCGGGAATTGTAAAGAGAGGGAGCTGCGAACTCGCCACTGTCGGGGTCAGCACGTAGTCCCACGCGATGCGGGCCATAAAGGCAACGAGACCATCGGCTATGGCAACGAAGGCCAGGAGAATAACGCCGATGACCAAGCGAAAAGCGTATGGCCGCACATAGCTGAAAAGCCTTTTTAATTGTGGTGAGAACAACGATGCCACGCTTCTGGGCCCCCGGCTATACACTTGGTACGCTATTCGCGGTGAGACGGTGTGTCAAGTTTTCGGAGGCGTTGTAGTTCTTAATTACTTGTCGATGTCTCGGTGCACTACCTTGGCGGAATAGGCGTGCTTTTCGAGCGCTTTCTTTATGGCCTCACTGAGCATTACGGAGCGGTGCTTGCCGCCGGTGCATCCGATCGCAATGGTGAGATAGCTTTTCCCTTCCTGGATGTAATGCGGAATCAAATAGGCTAGCAAGCCTTCGATGCGCTTGAGGAACTCGCCGGTTTGCGGGAACGAACGAATGTAACGGCGAACTTTCGGATCTTTGCCGGTGAAGCGCCGCAGCCCGGGAACAAAATGAGGGTTGGGAAGAAAGCGAACATCGAAGACCAAATCGGCATCGGTGGGCACGCCGTAGCGATAGCCGAAGCTCACTACAGAGACGAGCATGGGGCGCTTGTCTGGATTTCTGAAACGTTCGGTGACGAAGTGGCGGAGCTCGTGGACGTTGAAGTGCGAACTGTCAATGACGACGTCGGCGAGTTTGCGAATGGGCTCCATCATGTGGCGTTCCTGGCGGAGGCTTTCGCGCACAGAAACATCTTTGCCGAGGGGATGCGGGCGACGCGTCTCGCTGTAGCGGCGCAGGAGCGAATCTTCAGTGGCATCGATGAATACGAGGGCAATGGGATGATCTTTGCGCAAGTGTTTGAGAAGCGGCGGCAATTTTTCGAGCTGCGCGCCTTCGCGGGCATCGACGAGCAGTGCGGCGCGCGCAAAATCCCCTTCACCGGCGGAATGCAGCTCGGCGAAAATCGGAATTAAATCGACGGGAAGATTATCGACGCAGTAGAAGCCCATGTCTTCGAAGGCCTTCAGCACGGTGCTTTTTCCGGAGCCGGAGAGTCCGGTGAGGATGACAAGCTGGCGCGCTTCGCGTCTCGCTGTCCGTTTCACAGGGCGGGGCCGCTCAGTTTTTTACCCGGCGCTGGTGAGTGCTGGGGATGCGCATATCTTCGCGATATTTCGCGACCGTGCGGCGCGTGACGTGAATGCCGGCATCGTCGAGCTTCTTGGCGATTTGATCGTCGGTGAGCGGCTTGGTGCCGTCCTCTTCTTCGATCATTTTTTTCACGAGGCGTTTCAGGGTGAGCAGCGACATTCCACTGCCTTCTGGGCCGTTGACGGATTCGCTGAAGAACGAGCGCAGCTCGAGAACGCCCTGCGACGTGTGCGCGTACTTGCTGGCCACGGCGCGGCTGACAGTCGAGGGATGCACGCCGACTTCTTCCGCGACTTCCTTGATCATCATGGGCTTCAGCGCATCGGGACCGTGATCCAGAAATTCGCCTTGGCGCGCAATGATGGATTGGCAGACGCGGAGGATGGTGTGCTTGCGCTGCTCGATATTTTTCATCAGCTGGATGGCGGCGGTAAATCGTTCCTTGACGTAGTTGCGCACGTCGCGATCGGCGGCATCGCGTACCAAAAGGCGCCGGTAGGTGGGGCTCAGACGGAGCTGCGGCATGTCGTCTTCATTGAGGAAAGCTTGCCACTGATCATCGACTTTGCGGAAGTAGACGTCGGGTTCGACAAGGCGGGGCTCGGTTTTGTTGTAGCGAAGGCCCGGGCGCGGATCGAGTTTCTTGATCACATCGAGAGCGCGTTTTACGACTTCGAGCGGACGGTTCAGCGCGCGCGCGATTTCTTTCAGCTGATTCGATTGGACTTGCTTAAGGTGCTCGGAGACGATCTGCTGCGCAAGAGTGTTCTGCGGATCAAACGCTTTGAGTTGCCGCAACAAACACTCGCGCAAATCCTTGGCGCCGACGCCAATGGGATCGAAATCCTGCACGACCGCGAGTGCGTCATCCAGGTCGTCCTGCGAATACTTGCCGCTCTGCATGAGTTCTTCGACAGAAGCGGTGAGATAGCCGTTTTCGTCGAGGTTGCCGATGATGCTCTCCGCCAGCTCGCGCACGGCGTCAGAGCAAATCGTCACGCTCAATTGCCAGGCGAGATGATCAGTGAGGCCAGCGGCGGAGGAAAGAAACTTCTCGAAGGAAGGCCGCTCGGAAATTTCACGTTCTTGCGAACGGCCACCGTCTCCGCCGGAGTCGAGGTATTGATTGAAGAAGGTGCCGACGTCGAACTCATCGAAAGGATTCGCTTCGGGCTTTTCTGGAACTTTTTCGGTTTCGGCCTTGAGGAAGGTTTCGTCGCTATAATTATCGGATTGCGTGGGTTCTTCGCTCTGCTCTTCGAGAACAGGATTAGCGATCATCTCCTGGTTGATCATCTCGCGCAGCTCGAGCCGATTGAGCGCGAGCACGCTGACCATCTGAACCAGACCGGGCGTCAGAATCTGCTTCTGCGCCACCCTCAGATTCAGTTTGAGCCCTTGCCACGCCATGGTTTTTTCTTGTCTGTTCCTAGTTTAACCGGAAGTGATCGCCTAGATAAACACGCCGCACCTCGGGATCTTCGCTCAACTCCGCGGGGCGACCCTTCCTGAATATCTTGCCACTTCTAAGGATGTATGCGCGGTCGGTTACGCTGAGTGTTTCGCGCACGTTATGATCGGTAATCAGCACGCCAATCCCCGAGCGGCTCAACTCACGGATAATTTCTTGCAGATCCTTTACGGTGAGCGGGTCAATCCCGGAAAACGGCTCGTCCAACAAAATAAAGGATGGTTGCAGCGTGAGAGAACGGGCGATTTCGAGGCGCCTGCGTTCACCGCCGGAAAGCGTGTACGCTTTATTTTGCCGCACGGTCTCTAGTCCCATTTGCACGAGCAATTCTTCAAGCCGGTCCCGCTGTTGTTCCGGGGTCAAGGGCAAAGTCTCCAGCACCGCAAGCAAATTTTCTTCGCTGGTCAGTTGACGAAAAACCGAGGGTTCCTGAGGAAGGTAACTGATACCACTACGGGCCCGAAGGTACATAGGGAGGTCCGTGATTTCATCGCCGTTGAGAAGAACCCGGCCGGAATCGGGGCGGGCAAGACCCACAATGATATAGAAGGTTGTTGTCTTTCCTGCGCCATTGGGCCCCAGGAGCCCAACAACTTCACCCTGTCCGATCTCCAGCTCCACGTCGTCCACGACCCTGCGTCCGCGATACGACTTGCTCAACTCAACAGCCTGGAGCTTCAGCATACCTCGTCATTTCTCGACTCGGTGCTTCGTCAAAGTGCGCGAACCATTTTCTGAGTCGACGATGATCGTATCATCCGCTAAATAGAAGGTCAATTGACGGCCCGTAGTTGTGCCCGCTGAACCGTCATAAAGTGTAGGATTTCCGCCGCTCATGACGAATTTTCCACTGGCCGCGATGTATTCCCCATGCTCCGCTGTGGCTTTCCGACCGCCTTCTTCAACGATTACGCCCCCGGTGCCCAGGGCGCGGCTGATTTGTTGCGCGCCAGTGGGGGAATTTGCGTTGTTTGCGCCGCCGTTACTCGACGGCTGCATCGCAGGCGTGAAATAAAGATCGAGGCTCGGCGCGTGCATTCGCTGCTCAGCGGATTGCACGGCAACGTTCTGCTCCAAATGCGCGCGACCTTCCTTGTCGCTGTAGGTCAGGGTTCCGGAACTAGCGTGCCAAAGATGGGGCTTCTTTGCAGAGGTCTGCGGAGCCGTTGCGGAAGCGGGAGTGAGCGTGGCTCTCTCCTGCGCGCGAATATTGGGATTTTCTCCTATCTGCGCCGCTGCTTGCGGAAAGACCGCGCGGACATTGCCGGCGGCGTTTAGCACGCGAGTCTCGCGCAGCAGTTCGATCGAGTCCGCCTGGAGAACGGAGTCGCCCTGCCACAATCGCGCGTGACCGGAGTAGAAAGCGCGGCCGCCTTTGGAGTTCGCCTGCAGCGCGTCGGCCGTGATGTTGGCCGCCGCGGGCGCCAACTGCACGACGCTGGAGCGCGAGGCAAAATCCGTCGAGCGCACGCCGCCTTCCGCGTGAATGTCGCCACTTGCCTGCGCAAACGTGATCTTTTGTGCATGCGTCTCCGTGGACGCGTCGCGCGCAAGTGCATTGCCGGTCAGCGTGGCCGTCTGCGCTGCGCGAACAAAAACCGCGTGGGAACTCTGACCGCTGCGTTCCCCCTCTTTCAGCTTTACATCGCCGTCCAAATCCATTTGCGACCAGCCGCCGGTGGACTGCAACTCGGCGACGCCATTACGAGCCGTTGCGGTCTGCAAGGGGCGCCCTGCCACAGCGCGCTCCGTCTGCACATTTCCGATCGCTTGGAGCTGCCGCGCTTTTCCGGACGAAGCGAAATCCATGACCAGCTTGTCCGCTTGCAATTTCGTTTTTGCCACAGCTGTACCGAGTTGAGCCGGCGCATCGGTCCATTCCATAGTGCCCGCCGCGAGCGTCTCAGCCTTTTGTACTTTGCCCGGTTGGGCCGCTTCGCCTTTGCCGAACTCCATACGAAATGCATTCGTCCGCAAAATGCGCGATTCGCTATTGGCTCCCCGCGTTTCGAGCAGCACGTCGCCCTTGAGGTTTACTTCCTTGGGACGGCCCAGCCAGGGCCACAATTCCAAGGTGCCGTACTCGGCGGTCGCTTGGTCCTGCTCCATGGCGCCGTTGCGTGTGCCGCGCACGGACCCTGCCGCATCCAGTCGCGTCACCGCTCCCTCTGGCGAAAAGTGCGCGGTCAGCGTGTCCGCCTCGAGTTTTATTTGGTCGCGCGTACCCTGCGACATGACAGCCGGCCGGTTACCGCCAGCGCTGGATGCAACCAGCGTTTGCGCGTGAAACTCTTTGTCGAGCAACAAATTAATTTCGCCGGCGCTCAGCCGCTCCGCCGCCGTCTCCGCTCCGGCTGGTCCAAAGAGACGCAGCAAATGCGAGTCACGTCCGAAATCCAAGCTGGACCCTTTTACACGAACTTCGTCAGGTGGGCGCCGCTGCAAATTGGCTGCTCTGGGTTTGATAGCGCTCGACGCGTTTTGCTTCAAGGTGAACTGCACATCGCGCAGCAGGCGCACCGTGCCTTCTTCAGATTTATATTCCAGGCCGATCCCTTCTCCGCTTCCGCTCGGGAATACAAACGTCACCTTCTGATCGGTGCGCGCCAGTCCGGTGGGGCGATCGAATTGTACGCCGCGCGTCTGGATGTGCGTCGTTACAGTATCGGCGGCCTCCGGATGACCCTGCGTTCGCTGTGCATCGGCCGCGCTCATCAGGTCAATTTGCACTTCGCCGCTGCACTCGATGCCTCCATTTTCCTTTCCGTACCGGCAGCTCCGCGTGTGAATCACGTCGTGCCGGTCGCCAGCTTTGCCATAAATGGTGATGCGAACGTCCTCAAGCAAGTTGGCGTCCTGCCCTTTGAATTCCGTGGATTTTGAGGCGGCCACCTCGAAAATGGTCTGCTTCAATTCGACCTTTTTGAAATTGAGTCCAGCGGACTGTCGCGAGACCTCAATAGGCGCGGCAGGAGGCGCATTTTTCTTTTCTAGATGTCGCACCCAATCGCGCCGCACATAGGCCAGGATAGTCATCGCCGCAAGCATCAGCGCGATAATGGCCGACCAGCGCGCGTACTTCGCCGCTTCACTTCGCAACATAGATTCAGTAAAGCAAACTTCTCGGAGGCTGTATAGCGGAAGGCGTTGCTGCTTTAACTAGCGGATTCAGCATTGGCCAACGTATCCGGCAAGATTCCAATATTTGCGGCAGCTACGCTGTCTCGGTTGGTATTCTTCACCAGGTACATGGCCTCGTCCGCGAGATGCAGCAGCCCTTCTTTTGTTTTTGAATCCACGGGATAGGATGCTACCCCCACGCTCGGCGTTATCCGGACCTTCAGGCCGGTCTGCTCGAGCCAGGGCGTCTCGCGTATCATTTTGTGCAACCGGCGGGCGACATTCAGCGAATTGTCCTTAGACGTCTGCGGCAACAAGATCACAAATTCATCGCCGCCGTAGCGAAACGCAAAATCGATAAGGCGGCAATGCGTTTTTAGAGCGCTGCCGATTTCCGCCAACAGCTTCGAGCCAATCAGGTGCCCGTGCGTGTCGTTGACTTCCTTGAAGTGGTCGAGGTCGATGAAGACCAGCGAGAATTCGTAGTTATAGCGCTGCGAGCGGTAAATTTCCGTCTCCAGGATGAATCCCATGTGCCGCGCATTGTAAAGCGTGGTGCAATCGTCGGTGATGGTCAGCTCGTGAATGCGCTTCACGTGACGCGCGTTTTCGAGCGCAATGGCGGCAAAGTCCGCCAACGCCTCGAGCAAATTTAGATCGCGCGCGTCGAAGCCTTCCGGCCCGAAACAATTAATGAGCTCGATTACACCTAGGCAGGTGTCGCGAAACTTTACGGGAACGGCGACGATCGACTGCGTCTCCATCTTCGTCTTTTCGTCGACCTTGCCGAAAAAACGCGTATCTTTCGAGGTGTCCGGAACCACAACCGCTTCGCCGTTCTGCGCCACCCAGCCGGCAATGCCCTGCCCCACTTTGATGCGCACATCTTTCAGCGCTTGCGAAGCCTTGCCCACCGCCAGCTCGAAATAAAGCTCCTGCTTGGCCTCATCGAGCAGCAGAAGCGACCAGTTGTCAGGTCGCAGGAATTCGTCGATTTTCTCCATGATGGTGCGAAGAACCTGATCGAGTTGCAGTGAAGAAGTGAGGGCTTTGCCGAGCTCTTGGAAGATGGCGATTTCGCCCGCTTCGCGATGTTGGGAAGGCACCGCCGGGTTGCGGCGGCGTTCGACGGCAGGAAATGGCTTGACTTCCTCCACGTTCGATTGAACCTGACCCTTAGAGATTAACTGGGTGCGCTGGCAAACCTCTACGAGCTTGCGGCGCCTGCGGCTCGACCCACCCGCAAATCTTCGCAAGTATAGGCTCCCCGCAAAAAGCAGCGCAACACACTCGTAGTACAGGCGTTGCCATGTTGCCATCACTTCCCCGCCCTCGTTCAATGGCATTGCCAGTTGCTGCGGCGGCATTTTCATGCCAGACGGGGTATTAGGACGCACCATTAACGATTCTTCTGCATCCAATCGACTTCTAAGGAATGCCTGATTGAGCGCTCGATTCGCGGTCTTTGTCGGTACAGTTCAGTTGATTCTCTTCCTTGGGCATCTCTTCGTTTATGAAACTTGGCGCTATTTCTCGCCCTCATCCGGTCCAGCGGCGATCGCATTTCTCCGAATCGCCTTCCTGCTGCTGTCTATAATCTTTGTAGCTGCATCGCTTCTTGCCGCTCGTTATTACAACGCCTTTGTGCGGCTTTTCTATACAATCGCCAGCGTTGGGCTCGGCACGCTGAATTTCCTGTTCATGGCAGCAATCCTCTGCTGGGTGCTCTATGCAGGGTTCAGTTTGTCAGGCCTGCACGTGGAGAAGTCCGTTTTGCTGTCCGCGCTGTTTGGCGCCGCTCTCCTGGTTAGCCTCTACGGAATCGCAAATGCTTCATGGATCCGCGTTGCGCGCGTAAATGTCAGGCTGCCGGGTTTGCCAGCGTCGTGGCGTGGAAGGGTGGCTGCATTGGTTTCGGACACCCATCTGGGCCACGTCCGAGGCTATACATTTATCTCTCGCATCGTGGCCATGGTGCGGCAGCTTCGGCCGGACATCGTATTCATCGCGGGTGATCTGTACGACGGAACCAAGGTAGAGCCAAAACACTTGGCTGCACCATGGATGAATGTGTCTCCGCCGCTTGGTAAATTCTGCGTGACGGGAAATCACGAAGAATTCTCCCATCCAAACCAATACATCGAGGCACTCCAGCAATGCGGCGTTCGCGCTTTGGTGAATGAGAAGGTGATTGTGGATGACCTGCAGGTCGTAGGCGTGACCTACAGCACACTGACACATCCGGAGCGTTTGCAGTCTGTTTTGTGCGGCGCGGCCTTGCAGCCAAACACAGCGAGTATATTGCTGGCTCACGCTCCGCATCATTTATCTATTGCGGAGAAGATGGGAGTGTCGCTTCAGCTTTCGGGCCACACCCATAGGGGCCAAGTTTTCCCCTTCACTTGGATCACATCCAGAATTTTCCGTCAGTACACATACGGCTTGAACCGGCACGGAGCCCTGACGGTTTACACTTCAAGCGGAGCGGGAACGTGGGGCCCTCCCATGCGTGTGGGCAGCAGGCCGGAGATTGTGTTGATTCGTTTCGAGTGAGCTAGCCAAAATCATAAACTTTGCAGAGTCGCTGCCTTTGTTTGACACGCTTCGCGGCCCCGCCTATAGTGCCCTCGAGGGGAGCCCACACCTTCCGCGAGTGTGCGCCGCCGTCAGCCGCCGCGCCTCGTCGCTTCTCGTCGACCGCGCTTCGGTCGCGCCGGCTTCGCCTACAGGGTTCGATCCATGGCCAAGGGAAATTTCGGGGAACGTCTAAAGCGCGAGCGCGAGCTGCGCGAAGTCTCGCCCAACGAAGTCGTTGTGGCCACGCGCATCAGCTTGCGCTTTCTGGAAGCCCTGGAAAATGAAGACTGGGCCAAGCTTCCTGGCGGCGTCTTCAACCGCGGCTTCGTGCGCGCCATCGCCCGCTATCTGGGGCTCGACGAAGAACACCTCCTGGCGGAATACGATCTTGCGCGCGGCGATCAGTCCGCGGAATCTGCGTCAAATCCTGAGAACCGCATTCCAAAGCCATCGAAATGGATTGCCGTTGCATTAGCGCTCGGGGCGCTGGCGCTGATTGCCGCGCTGGTTGCGGCCGGAGTCTACAGCTGGCGGCGATACTCAGCGTATCGGCGCGGCAAGCCAGCTTCCGTGGTTACGTCGCGATCCGTGGCGGCGCAGCCCGTTTCTGTGACCGTCGGCGAGTCTCGAAGGGCAAATTCCGCTCCGCTCGATCTTTCCGTGTCCACTTCCAAAGCCACTCGCGTACGCATCCTCGCGGACGGCAAGCTGGCGCTTGACTCCGAAATTCCAGCGGGGCAGAACCGCCATTTCTCCGCACAAACCGTCTTCGAGGTCACCGCCGGCGACTCCAGCGCGGTGTTGCTGGAATTGAACGGCCAGGCCATGCCGCCCATTGGTTCGCCGGGAAGCTCCGGTACAATAGTGCTCAGCCAAAAGGATATGAGGCTGGCACCCAGTGGAAACTCTCAGCCCTGAACTCATCGAAGCTCTGCGTCATGGACGCGCGACGCGCGAGCGCAAAATCGCCGTTTGTAGCGGCGGTGCGCACGTGTCCGCGGCGGATCGCTCGGAAATTCTCGCCGTGCTGGCGCACGATGCGGATGAAGTAGTGGCCAACCGCGCGCAGGACGCTCTGCTTTCGCAACCCACAGAATCGATTATCGAAGCGATTGCGCGCGAAAACGCTCTTCCGGCGCTATTCGCGTATGCCGCGAAAAATCTGGCCGATAAAAGCGGCATCGGCGACGCCATGGTGCGCAACAAGAACTGCGGCGCGGAATACCTGGTCCCTATCGTGCGCTCGCTCTCTACGGAGAGCATTCAAATGCTGATGGAGGAACTTGAGCGCGTGAGCGACTCTCCTGCCTTAGCTGCCGCCCTCGAGCACAGCTCCTCGGTTACGGCCGAGCAAAAGGCACAGTTACATGAGTTGCGTGGTACCGCCATCGATAACGGCGCTCTGGCCGAAGCTGCTCTGGAGGCTGAACCCGATCTCGGTAAGCGGCAAACCTTGCTTCAGCGGCTCGCCACTATGACCGTTGCACAGCGCGTGCAATTCGCCATCAAAGGAGGCTCCGAGGCGCGCCGCACCCTGATTCGTGACTCCAACAAAGTGGTCCAGCGCGCGGTCCTGCAATCTCCGCGTTTAACGGATCAAGAAGTGGAAGCCTTTGCGGCAATGTCCAGCCTGACGGATGAAATCCTGCGGCTGATCGCCAAGAACCGCAACTTTCGTAAGAACTACGTGGTCGTCCGCAATTTAATGAATAATCCTAAGACGCCGCTGGATGTAACCCTGCATATGCTTCCCATGCTCAACCCGCTGGACCTCAAGCGCCTATGCACAAACAAAAATATTCCAGAGACACTGCGCACCACGGCGAACAAACTTCAACGGCAGCGGCAGGAAAACAAGAAGTAATTTAGGTGCGCGCCCGCATGGGATGCGGGCATCTTTCCGGCGCTTCCGTATACAACTCACTTCAGCTCAGTGTCGGGTGCTTACGGTGAAAGCCTGTGGCGTCCTGATACGCCCGCGCAAACGCCAACAACTCTGCCTCGCGATACAAATTTCCGAGAAACGTCAAGCTAACCGGCGTTCCGGGACCGCCAATGTTATCGTCGTCACCGTTGTCTTCCGTCGGAGGCTTTGGCGCATCGTCGCCGCGAAATCCGTTGGGCAAAATAAGTGCCGGATGCCCCGTCAAATTTGTGATCACCAGTTGCCGGCTGCCCGTGGGCGCGACAATGACGTCCACCGTGTCAAAAATTTTCGCCACTTCGCCCATTGCCAATCGCCTCGCGCGGCTCGCTTGAATGTATTCAACCGCGGGAATGAAGCGCGCCGAGCGAAACGTATTCGGCCAATCGTCGGCGGATTGTGCGGTCAACAGCTTGTCCCGTCCCGAGCGCGTAAGCTCATCGAATGCCGCAGCCGCTTCCGCCGTCAACATCGTAATCATCGGGTCGTAAGGAAATTTCGGCATTTCCACAGGGATGAGCGCGACGTCCATCTGTTGCAGCTTCGCCAGCGCCGCCTCAGCAAACCGCCGGTCATATTTCGCGCGCTCCTGGAATGCTGCCCGCCGCTTCCGCTGCTCTTCGCGTTTCTTCTTTTCTTCCTCGGAGACCGCTGGCTCTTCCTTCTGCGCATCTTCCTGCGGCTGAGGCTCCCGTTCGAAATCGCTCTTCAAATATCCTACGCGCAGCTTTTTCCAATCGAGTTCCGCATCCCAATTAAAAACAGCGTTCTTCACCGTACGATCTTTTCCATCCGGCCCGAAAATAGCGCTGAGCACAAGTGCACAATCTTCCACCGACCGGCAGATTGGCCCCAGCTTATCCATGCTCCAAGACAAAGCCATCGCTCCGGTGCGCGGCACCAAACCAAACGTCGGGCGTAAGCCCGTGCAGCCGCACCGCGTTGACGGCGACGAAATCGAGCCAAGTGTCTCCGAACCGATGCTGAACGCCACGCAGCCGACCGCCGTAGCCGACGCCGGCCCCGCCGAAGATCCGCTCGAGCCCTGCGCCGGATTCCAAGGATTGCGTGTCTTTCCGCCAAACCAAACATCGCCTTCAGCCAGCGCACCCAGTGTGAGCTTCGCGACGAGCACCGCACCCGCGGCGTCCAGCCGCTGCACGACAATCGCGTCCTCATCTACCGTCTGTTTCTCGAATCCCGCCGCACCCCAAGTGGTTCGGTATCCCTTTACCGCCAGCAAATCCTTTGCGCCCCAGGGCAAACCGTGCAGCGGCCCGCGATATTTCCCGGCGGCGATCTCACGATCCGCGTCCCTGGCCTGCGCCCGCGCGCGCTCATCGGTCAAGGTCACGGTAAATTTCAGTCGGGCGTCATAGCGCTTCAATCGTTCCAAATACATTTCTGTGAGCGCGCTCGAGGAAACTTTCTTGGTGCGCACCAATTCCGCCAGTTCTCGGACACTCGCAAATGCCAACTGCTCCAAATTTCTCGGCACCGCAATGTTCGGCGCCGCCGATATTCGTTCCGGCTTCCGTTCCGTCTCGTACTTCGCGCTATCGACCACCGGATCAAATAGCAGCGCTGGCTCCACGGAGTTCGGAATATGCAGCGCGTAGATTGCCTCGTAGCCCTTCGCCTGTTCATTCAGGTTATCGAGCATCATCTGCTTGTATTCTTCGGAGATCGTCACGTCGGCGAGCGCTGCAGCAGCCTCAATCATTTCCTTCGTAATCTTCGCCGCGCCCTTTGCCTGCGCCTGTGCCCAGAGCACGCCCGGGAACAAGGTCGAACCTAAACCCAATCCGCTACACGTCGCCACAAAATGCCGCCGATCCATCATGCTGTCCGTCCCCTTCACAAGCGGGCGGCACTATACCATTTGTCGGGCAGGCGAGGTGTCCTGGCGCGGTCAATTCGCAGCGCTCCAAAAACGAAGAGCCGCCTCCCCTCCGCGAAGGGGAAGCGGCTCTCGTACCGCGAAGCAGAATTTATAAAGCTTGTTACGAACTTACCTTCGCGAAGATCCTCCGCTAGCCTTGCCCTTGCCTACGCCTTCCCGCGAAACCTGCGCCTGCATTTGCTTGGCTTCTTGTAGGTGCGATTCCAGGGTTGGCAATGTTTCCTGGGCATACTGCTTTACTGGCGCAGTCTGCGCAGTGCTGGCTTCACGTTTAAATTCCGCTACATCCTTCTCATGATCACGAACCATCGTCCGGGCATAAGCCTTATCGAACTCTGGACCAGAAAGCTTCTCGAGTGATCGATACGTTGCGGCATCCTTGCTATTGACATCGGTAGGAAAGTTGACGTGTTCCTGGTTGGCGACCTGCTTCAGTTGTTCATTGGCCTTGGTGTGATCATTGACCATGCGCTCGGCGAATTTCTTGACTTCCGGGCTCTGCGCTTTTTCTTGGGCCAACTGCCCAAGTTTCACCTCAGCCATATTCGCTTCCGCCGCATTACGTATAAATCCCTCATTAGAATACGCGGCGTTTGCGCTGCGCGCGCGTTCCTGTTTGGTCGGCGTGTTCTCTTGGTGGGCCAGCACCGCCCAGCAGCCTAAAAATGTGCAGAAAGTGGTCACACCCGCCACATAGAGCACCTTTGCCACAGATTGATTCATGGTTCCTCTCCTGAAACATGAAATGTCACGGGCTAGCTTCTTGGACAATACTTATAGCCAGCAACTCCAGCAATCCAGCGATAGGTGTAGGGTTACCTAAGTCCCGCTGTATTCGCCTTTAGACACAACGACTTGGCGGTTGTGGAGGGTTCGAACCAGGATTGCAAAGGGCGCCGGGCTTCTTTCAAACTTACTTACACACCGTGTACGCAGATTCGAGCGCTTCGGGCTCGCCAGAGCAGAGCTGCCCTCGCTCAGCCCAACCACTGTGGGTTGTGCGCCGTGCCGTCAAAATTCGTTGTGGTCTTGTATCCCTCGAATTCACCGTTTTGCGCCGCATCCTTTGTCTTGGCCAGCAGCGCCGCCACTTGCGTCTCGTTCAGCGGCTTGAACGTTTTCGCCGCCGTAACCGCCTGCTCCACCAGCTTCACGGAATCGCATCCGGTAATTACCACGCTCGTCGGCAGACTCATCGCATAATGCAAGCACTCCATCGGCTCCACAGTCTTGCTGCGCAGAATAATCCCCGCGCCCATCGGCTTCATGCCCAAAACGCCGATCTCCTTCTTCACCAACACCGGCAGCACCTTCTTTTGGAAGCTGTTGTAATGCGCGTCCATAACATTCAGCGGCATCTGCACCGAATCGAAATGAAACTGATGCGCATCCGCGGTCTGCAGCATCTTCAAATGAATGTCCGGGCTCTTGTGCCCGGTAAATCCGATGTAGCGCACCTTGCCCGCTTCCCGCGCTGCAACAAGCGCCTCCAACCCGCCGCCTGCGGCAAACACCCGGTCCGGATCTTCCATGCGAATGATTTCGTGGATTTGCAGCAGGTCGATATGATCCGTCTGCAACCGCCGCAGCGACTCTTCCAGTTGCTGCGCCGCCGCTTGCTTTGTCCGCCCATCGATCTTGGTCATCACAAACGCACGCTGCCGGTATCCACCGCGCAGCGCCTTGCCCATGCGCACTTCGCTTTCGCCACCGTTGTAGTCCCAGCAGTTGTCCAGAAAATTGATTCCGTTATCGAGCGCCGTTCGAATGATGCGTATGCTTTCCTGCTCGTCTTTCTGGTTGCCGATGTGGTACCCGCCCAGCCCTACCATCGAAACCTTTTCTCCCGTGCGTCCCAGAAGCCGCCTCGGCACACCGGAGTTAGTATCCGCCGCCCACGCAATCTTTTCGACGCCAACCGCCAACGTCGCGGCCACGCTCATTTCCAAAAACTCCCGCCGCGTCACGCCTTCGCTCTTCTCTTCCACTACGCCGCCGGTTCCTTCGCCATTTTCGAATTCGCGCATGCGCTCTTCTCCTTAGTGCAAAGGGCTGAGAACTTTAGCCTACACCCGAGTGCGCCTCCGAATAAATACAGGGACCGCGTTCGGAATGTTCGAATACTCTTGGGCGCGATTTCCCGCTCTTCTCACGTCTGGCATATTTCTACCGCTTGAACGACAATAAACCCCGCTGCAAAGCTTTCCGGTAACGAGGTGCGGCATGTCTCTTCATCGTGCGCTGAGCGTCGCTTCCTTCTGTCTGGTGGCCTTTATCGTCGCAAAACGCGGCAACTCCGCGCCGCCCTCTGGCGGGGTGCTCGTCGTAGCCAATCAAAAAGAACATACCGTGCTGCTCGTTGATCCAGATAGTCGCACCGAGCTTGCCAAGATTTCCGTCGGCGTCAATGGTCATGAGGTCGCAGTGTCGCCCGACTCCCGCTTCGCCTATGTTCCGATTTACGGTAACTCCGGCGTTGGGAAGCCGGGTACCGACGGTGCAACAATTGACATCATCGACCTGCAGCAGCGCAAGCTCGCCGGCACTATGGACCTGGGCCGGCCCTTGCGCCCGCACCAACCCCTTTTCGGGCCCGACGGCCTTCTTTACGTAAGCGCCGAACTAGCCCACGCCCTTGATGTCATCGACCCGAACTCTCGCAAGGTCATCGCGGAAGTTCCCACCGGCCAGCCCGAATCACACATGTTCGTGCTGAGCAAAGATGGCCGCCGCGCCTACACCTCCAACGTTCACGCCGGCACCGTTAGCGTTCTTGACGTCACGAATCGCAAACTCGTCACCACAATTCAAGTCGCCAAACAGGTCCAGCGCATTTCGATCTCTCCGGATGGCGCTTACGTTTTCACGCACGATCAAGACGCTCCGCGCATCGCCGCAATCGACACCGCCACCAACAAAGTCAGCAACTGGATCGAGATCCCCGATTTCGCTTACGCCTCGGAGCCCACTCCCGATGGTCGTTTTCTTCTCGCCGTGCTCCCGCGCGCCAATCGCGCCGTGGCCATCGACACAAAAACGCTCAAGGTAGTCAAATCGTTCGATGTTCCTCAACTACCCGGCGAAATTCTCATCCGGCCTGACGCCGCGGTCGCTTACATCACCTGCATGCCCGCCGGTAAAATTGCCGTCCTCGATCTCCACACTTGGGAACTCCTGCCCAGTATCGACCTAACGCCTGGCGTAGACGGCATGGCTTGGTCCGCAAAATAGCTGTTTTCCGCCCCACTGCGGGCTCTATGCTCTGCACTGCCAGCTTCCCCTGTGCTAAATTCGTTTCTTCGGATGCGTCGAACCATCGTTATCTGCGCCGCGCTCCTTGCGATCACGCCCGCGATTGCCCAAAAATCGCGCCCGCATCATCGCGTTGCTGCTGCCATGCCAAAGCCGCTCGCCATTCACGATTGCGGCCGCAACGTCACCCTCCACCTGAGCGCCCCAGACCCCACGCAAGGCAGCCTTCTCCTCCTCGAACTCCGCAGCGCGACGCAAACTGTCACGGAGATTAAAGGCACCTGGGACGACCGCGAAATCCCTTTCTGGCAAGAGCTTAAGCCAAACGAAAAATCTCCCAACGTTTGGCGTGCGCTCGTCGGCGTTGACCTCGAGCTAAAGCCAGAAAATTATCCGCTCGCGATCACCGCTAAAACCGAATCTGCCGAAGAAATCTTTTGCCCGGCAACGATCGACGTCAAGGAAGGCCAGTTCGCCACCGAAAGCCTGAAGGTCGCGCCCAATTTCGTCGAGCCCAATCCCGAACAACTCGCCCGCGCCGAAGCCGAGCGCCAGCGCCTGCGTGCGATTTTTGCGACCGTCACGCCCGACCGCCTTTGGGACGGCAGCTTCCACTACCCGCTTACCGGACTCACCACTGGCGGCAACTTCGGCAAGCGCCGCATTCTCAATGGCAAAGCCGGCTCGCCCCATAGTGGCGTTGATTTCCCCGCTCCTGCCGGCACGCCCGTGTACGCAGCACAGCGCGGCCGCGTCGTATTAGCCGAACCACTCTACTTCTCCGGCAACACAGTTATTCTCGATCACGGACTCGGGCTCTACACCCTCTACGCCCATTTCGAATCGTTCTCCGTTCAACCGGGCGACCTGGTCGACACCGGCGCCATACTCGGCAAAGTCGGCGCCACCGGCCGCGTCACCGGCCCGCATCTCCACTGGGGCGCCACGGTAAACCGCGCTCGCACCAACCCGCTCGAACTCATCTCTCTTCTAGCAGTTGGCGCTCACTAGAGCGATCCGTTCCGTCTCGTGATTTGGCCGCGTCGCTCCCGTGACTCCGTGGGTGAATTCGCAGAGCAAATTCCCTCAGGCGAGTTGTCACGCTCGCGTTAGTCCACGCAAGGAACGTGCCTAAAACATAATAGTCACGTGAGCACACCTCGCCGCCTGTCCGATTGATTCGCGGTTACTCGCACCGTAATCTCGGTCCTAGTACGACGTAACGCTTCGGCGCATTGCCGCGGAATCCATTCCACGCTATCGCTGCCGTAAGGGAAATACGGGCCCGGAGTGAATGTTCGGACACTCCAGGGCGGGGCGATTTCGTCACCACGAGTCGGAAGCACTGAAACAGCTAAGGAGCAGGTGATCGCCAATGAAGCCCGCCACAAGACTCTCTTTTATTACGTGTGTAGCGCTGATCGCGCTGGTTATGACTTCCTGCAGTGGCCTGAAACAGACGCCGGGTACGGGCACGCCTCCGGGCAGCGGCGGCGGCACCCCTCCGGGGAGTGGGGGCACACCAACGGGCCCCTTCAACATCGGGGGAACAGTTCTCGGTCTCAAAGGAACGGGACTCATTCTGGAAGATAACGGCGGCGATGACCTGACCGTCACCGGTTCGGGAACGGTGGCTTTCACCTTTAAGACCACGATCGCCAGCGGCGGCACCTACAACGTCACGATCAAGACTCAGCCAACCAACCCTATTCAGACCTGCAGCGTGACCAACGGCACTGGCACGGCCACCGCCACGGTAATCGGTATCGAAGTGGTGTGCGCGCCAGTTTTCGACATCGCCGGAACGGTTTCCGGCCTCCTCGGCAAAGGGCTCACGTTGCAAGACAATGGTAAGGACAATCTCGTCGTCAGCGGCACGGGCAACGTAAATTTCACCTTCACTACACCTCTCATTAGCGGCGCGACCTACGCCGTAACCGTCCTCACGCAACCGAATACTCCGGTGCAAACCTGCTCTGTCTCGAATGGCAGTGGTACGGTCAGCGGCAACGTCGGCAACATCAACATCATTTGCTCTCAGCCCGCTTACTCCATTAGCGGATCAGTGGTCGGGCTCATAACGGGGCCTGGCGACACTATGGAACTGCAAAACAATGCGGGCGACAACCTACTCGTTACCGGAGATACGACGTTTACATTCGCCACTCCCGTCACGAACGGCGGTCTCTACAACGTTGACGTCTTCCTGCCGCCCACTAGCCAGACAGAAAGCTGCACTCCTTTCAATTTTACTGGCATCGCCAATGGCAACGTATCTGACGTGATCATCGATTGCCAGCATAACGATTGGGGCTGGCTGAGCTGGCAGCTGACGGAGACGAGCAAGGCCAACAATTTCGCCGTGGTCACCACTCCCCTCAAGACGCCTACCACGCTGCGAATACCGAGCAGCGGTGAACCCGGCGGGCGAGATTTCGCTGTAACCTGGACCGACAATGCCGGGAGAAGGTGGCTCTTTGGCGGAAAAGGCTATCCGTATAAAATTACGCTCCCTCCAAACGTCGTACCGAATAACCTCTTGAACGATCTGTGGGTTTGGGACGGCGAATGGATTCCGGCCAACCTTCCGATGTATCAAAATAGCAGTGGCGATTTCGTCGTCGATCCTAACCCACTCAAAGCGCAAAACGTTCCTGGCGTTTACGGCACCCTGGGCACCGGCACACCGAACGTCACGGCCCCAGGCTCTCGTTGGGGTGGCTCGACCTGGACCGATGCAGCCGGTAATCTCTGGATGTTTGGCGGACAAGGATTCGATTCTTCAGGCTCGCAAAACAGCGCCCTTCTCAACGACATTTGGGAATGGGTTCCCGGGGCCCTCGACAGCCATTTCGCCGGACAAGGGATTGCGGGCACTTTCACGGGCCAGTGGATCTGGCAGGGCGGCTCCAGCACCGGTAACCAGAGCGGAACCTATGGCACTCAGGGCGTGGCCGCTGCCGGAAACATCCCGGGTGGCCGTTGGGCGGCAGCTAGCGCTACCGATCCCACCGGCAATGTTTGGCTGTTCGGCGGTCAGGGCTACGACTCCGCCGGCAAAGTCGGCCTACTCAATGACCTGTGGGAATATAGTCCCACGACAAAACAGTGGACTTGGATAGGGCCCTCCACTTCCAACGTGGCCAATCAGAACGGTAGTTACGGCACTCTGGGAACAGGCTCGGGAACTACCGCTCCAGGCGGCCGCCAGCATGGGACACTCTGGGCCGATGCTTCCGGCAACATTTGGCTGTTCGGCGGATTTGGCTTCGACTCCGCTGGAGCGGGTTCGCCCGAGGGCGCCGTTCTGAACGACCTTTGGAAGTACAACACTACGACCAAGCAGTGGACTTGGGTCTCCGGCGGCGGTACTAGCGGTCTTGCCAATCAGGGCGGGACATACGGGACGCAAACCGTCGCAGCCGCCGGAAATTTTCCCGGCGCGCGGTGGGGCTCGGTGGGCTGGGTTACACCGGACGGCGACCTCTTTTTATTCGGCGGCTGGGGATATGGGGCCAGTACGAACCAGGGCACCGGATTCCTCAATGACATTTGGGAGTATGACCATACCACCGGGCAATGGGCTTGGTGGAAAGGCACCAGTGGAGTCAATCAGCAAACTGATATCAAGAGTCCTGCTGGAGCGCTCTTCGTGAACAACGTGGTTAGTGGCCGCAGGGGCGCCGCTATCTGGCCACCGTTTGGATCTAAATACGTTACGGTGTTCGGCGGAGAAGGCTACGATACCACTCCCGGCGCTCCTCCCGGATATCTGAACGACTTGTGGCTTTACCTGCCGTTCCCATGATGTTGGCGCTACGACTCACGATGGTCTTTGACCGAAAACCGATGGCCCCGCCCTTCAACAAGGCGGGGCTTTTACTTGAAATCGCGATGAAGGTCTGTGACTTACAGTTCGAACGGCAACCGGGGGCGGCGCTGTTTGAATATTGACCGCCGGGTGCCGAAAAGCTCGGGTCGGCTAGCGGGATCAATTGGGTTTTGGGGGAGTGTCGTCGCCGCCGCCCGCAGCTCCTGATTCGCCTGCATCACTAATTTGGGGGGTCGTTTCTTCGATCAGCGCCGTCACACCTCGCGGCTTCGCGTCTAGCTCCTCTTGTATCGCGTTCAGGAGCCGGTCTCCATCCACCCCCTTGCCAAGAACACGACGAATGCCGAACTTCTTGGCCTCCGCCACTACCGCCGGAATATTGTTCACCGTGTGCAGCAAAATCGGCACGTTCGGCAAACTGTTCGAAATCTCACGGGCTGCAAGCAGACCGTTCAACCCTTCCATCGCAAGGTCCAAGACAATAGCATCGGGTTTGAGTTCGATTGATTTTCGCACGGCGTCCGCACCATTCGTAGCTTCGCCGCACACCACCCAGCCCGCACGGGACTCGATGAGTAGCTTGAGCAGTCGACGAACGACGTCGCTTCCGTCTGCTATCAGGATTCGCGTCATTCTGAGCCGCTGTCGCCGAGTAGCCTATCCAGACATTCCAGGAGTGGTGCCAAGCCCTCGGTTTTCGACAGGACCGTTACGTCACAGAAAGCCGAGGATCGGGGTCCACGCAACTGCTCCGCGTACAGTGTCAGCAAAACTATGGGAACTCCGGGCAGCGCGTTCTTGATTACCGTTGCCGCCTCGAGGCCATTCATCAGAGGCATTGCCAAATCCATTACCACTAAATCCGGCTTCAGCTCCGTAGCCTTCTGAATCGCGTCCACACCGTTTGAGGCCTCCCCACACACTCGAAATTGCGTGAGGCCCTCAACGGCTGCGCGAATTGTGAAGCGCTCAAAATCGCTATCGTCAACGAGGAGAATGTTCGCTAATGGACTGTCCTGCCCGGGGGGCCCGGGCTCGCGGGAATATTTGGAATCCAACATTTAGCCATAATCAGGTACGGTGTCTGTTCAAAACAATACAGGAAAGACCGGAGTTACCGGCGGGTCGGCAAGCTTCTGGGTAGCTAACTGAAAGTAAGGTAAATACCTGATTGCGGCTCAACGTAGCTGGTTTAACATTTTATCTAACACCATGCGTGAAAACGCTAAACGGCGAGACCGACCCTCGCCGATCGACAGGTGCCTGCCTCCTCCTCACACCGAACACAGGCACCTGTCCCCCTCTCTCGAATCCTGAAGGTATAAGCGCCTGAAGGAATAAGCGTGGAGGCGCCGGATTCAATTCAGCCAGCCGAAACTTTCATTCCTTCGAGCACATGTAACTCTTGTTCAACTTCCCGGCTTCTCTTAGTGCTCGTCGCGGGCCCTGCGTAGAATTCCAGAAGGTTCTCTTTCAAGTCTCGCGGAAGTGCTCGTTCAGGTTTGGACGTAATGCGCTTGAGCAATCGCGCGTATGTTTGGTCGGTGAGAGGATAATCCCCGCGCTTGACGCGATTGCCCGTATCGAGATCGATGTTTGCCAACGCGAGAGGCGTATCGAAATCCGCCTTCAATTTGTCCAAGATTTCGCGAAATGCATCCACAGTGTGATTGACGCTCCGCAGATACCAGTCTTCCGTGTCGGGCGTAGGAATTTTTATTGCCAGGTCAGAAGCAGCGCCAATTTTTGGAACGATGAAAACCAGGACCGCCAGTAAGTGCGCCTTGAAACCCGGGCCTTTAAACGTTTGTTTCCATCGCCGCTCGTAGTTCGTGCGAGCCACGCGCTCGGCGAAGACGCGATAGTCTTCGTTATTGGGATGGGGCGGAAACTGGTGGCGATGCAGCACGACTTCTGCTTCCGCGAATGCGGGGATGAAGCTGCGCACGGAGGTGCGGTAGCTTCGCAGAGCCGGCTGAGCTCGACCGAGGACTTCGTGAATATCAAATCCATACGTATTTAGGAAAGCCCGTTCCAGCAATCTGCGTGGTACCTGGAAACCAATCGCTTGCAGATATGCGGGAGGCGCAAACGCCTGGTCGGTGAGTTCGTCAATGTCAAACGCGAATTCGGTGCGGATGTGGCCATGCGGACTTTCACCATAGGTGACGATGGGCCCAAATTTCCGGCGCATGTTGGGAAATTCAACACTCGTTGCGGGATTAATCGCCTCCGAATGTCCGATCGAATCGCCCAGATAGTGGGACAAAGCTCCAATGACGAATGCATATTCGTTCATGGTGCGGGCACCGCGAAAAAGGGAAACGATGAAGTCGCCGGTGCGCACGTAATGCGTAAGATTGCTGACGAATTTTTTGCCGAACGGGTAGTAACCCATGTCTTGGATCGCACAGCCGCCGTAGGCAAATGCGTGCGCCTCATGCAGTTGCGCGTCCGTTGCGCCCGGAAATCGCGCAAGCAGCAACGGGCGAATGGAATCGCTCCACGCCAAATCGATCAGCTCTTCGTGTGTAAGCACAGAGTATGCGGCGATGTTCGGCGCGCAAAACGTTGCCGCTAACAGCAGAGCCGTTCCCGCGCCGCAAAATCGCAGCAACCGTGTCATCACTTTCCTCTGTGTATGGCTTCGCCAGCGACTCAGGGCCCGGCGCCACGTTGCCGTTTAGATGCAGCACTGCCTCTGTGTAGGGACGCCGTGTGTTACTGAGGCTTGGCTACTGGGTATTTGGGCCTGGGCGGAAGGCCTTTGTAATTCTTCAGGGCTTCGTTGGCCAGGTCGATGGCTTTTTCTAGTTGGGGGTCGTGGCCGCTGACTACCAAGTCGGGACGCTCGGGGACTTCGTAGTCGGGGTCTACGCCGTGATTCTCAACGATCCATTCGCCGCCGTTGTCGGTGGACCAGAAGGCGAATTCGGGGGCAGTGACGAAGCCGCCGTCGCGCAAGGGAATGCCTCGAGAGATGCCGACGAGGCCGCCCCAAGTGCGCGTGCCTACGATGGGGCCGATTTTTTCGCGACGGAAGAACCACGGGAACGCATCGCCACCAGAGCCAGCAAGCTCATTGGCGATCATTACTTTCGGGCCGTAGATGGCGACGGGAGGCCAGCCAATGTCAGCGCCTTCGCGAGGTGCGAGCACGGCCAAGAGCTGGCGCTTGAGTTTTTCCGTGTAGAAGTCGGGGATTTGGCCGCCGGAATTGTCGCGCTCATCGACGATGATTCCGTCTTTATCGAGTTGGCCGGTAAACTGTTTATCGAAGGCAATGATGCCAGGGATGCTGGTGTCCGGTACGTGCATGTAGGCGATACGGCCGTGAGTGGCTTCCGCAACCTTGCGGCGATTCGTTTCGATCCAATCGAGGTAACGGGGACCGTTCTCATTGCCGATGGTCTTGATAGTGATGTCCCACGCGCCATCAGGAGAAGGCTTGGAGTTAATCTTGAGGGTGACAATTTTTCCCGCAAGATTCTGGAAATACGCGTAGACATCGAGATTGGTGCGGGCTTCGCGGCCGTCGGCGGCGATTAAATAATCGCCAGCTTTGACCTTGATACCGGGCTCGGTGAGCGGCGAGCGCGTGGATTCGGCCCAGTTTTCACCCGGATAAATCTTGACGATGCGATAGTAATTGCCGGCAGGCTCGAAATCAGCGCCGAGCAAGCCCACGCCAATTTTCGGAGGCTGCGGCTGGTCGCCACCGCCGACGTAAGTGTGCGAGGTGCTCAGCTCGGCGATCATTTCGCCGATCAAATAGTTCAAATCGCTGCGATGAGCGACCCAGGGCAGCAGCGCTTCATATCGATCGCCGATCTGCTTCCAGTTGTGGCCGGTCATGGCGGGATCCCAATAGAAATCGCGTTCGATACGCCAAGCTTCGTGAAAAATTTGGCGCCATTCTTCACGGGGGTCGACCTGAACCTGCAAGCCGCCCAGGTCCAACTTGCCTTCGCCGACTTTCTTTCCGGGAGCCGCTTCGATGACGCCGTAAACAGGGCCGGCTTTGTAGATTAGCTTTTTACCTTCTCTATCGAGGTCGTAGCCCTCGATGCCCTCGAGGAGAACTTTGTCCTCGCGTTTGGTGACATCGTAAACGTGCAGGACGTTGTGAGGCTTTTGCTGGTTATCGGCACCGAATTGGCGGGCTTCCTGAGGTGTGGTGAGGTAAAAGAATTTGTCCTTGCGACCGGCGAGCCCGCTGAGAATGGCGGCAGGAAGAGGTACGGGGGCAACACGATTGCCGATGCCCTCGAGGTCGACCTGAATGGGCTTAATCGGTTCTTCCTTTTTCTCTTCCTTCTTCTCGTCTTTTTTGTCTTCGTTCTTCTTTGCGTCAGGGGATTTCTTTTCGTCCTTTTTGTCGCTGTCGTCTTTCTTTTTGTCGTCGGCGGCTTTCTCTTCATCGCTTTGCGGCTTGAAGGGCGATTCCTCGTCGGCTTTCAAAGTGACGGCGAAAATGCCGTCGGTAGAATAGTAGTTGTAGCGCTGATCGAGCTGGCCGATGCTGGGATAGAAGAATCGAGTGGAAATGAAATAGAGATACTTCCCGTTGTGGTCGAAAACCGGGTTGTTGTCGTTATAGAAACCGGAGGAGACGCGGGTTGGGCTCTTGGTTTCGAGCGAATAGATAAAGACGTCATTGGCGCCGCGGCGGTGCGGTTTGGAATAGGTGAGCCAACGGCTATCGGGCGACCAAGTGGCGTCGGCAATATCTCCGTAATCGCTTTTGTCGACCAGAATAGGCTTTTTGTCGTCCACACCGACATACCAGAGGCGATGGGTTTTGTCCCAATACAGAAGTTTTTTGCTGTCCGGCGACCAGGAAGGTCCGAAGCGATAAACGCCGCCGTCGGTGGTGATACGCGTGGCTTCGCCGCCCATCTGGGGACGCGTGTACAACTCGTACTCGCCGGTTTTATCGGAGAGAAACACGATCGATTTGCCGTCGGGAGACCAGGCGGGATTGAGCTCATGGACGCTGGAAGTGTCTGTGCTGAGGTCGCGGACACTGCCGTGCTCGGTGGGCGCGGTGAAAATGTTGCCGCGGGCCTCGAGAAGGGCGCGCGCGGCGGAGGGCGACAGCGAGAAGCTGCCGATATTTTCCGCGACATTCTTGAATTCGGGCCGCGCCTCCAAGCCTTCGGCGTGCACTTGGATGGGAAGGTTGCGAGGCTTTGCATTCGAGAGGCTGAATTCATAGAGAAGGCCGCCGTTTTCATACACGATGGCGTCGGGGCCGAGGCTGGGCCACTTGATGTCGAAGTCCTTGTAGTCGGTGAGCTTTTTGGTTTGCTTGGAGGCAAGGTCGTAGCGGTAAAGATTCATCACGCCATCGCGATCGCTGATGAAATAGATGGTGTTGTCGTGCCACATGGGAAACATGTCCATGCCGGCGGACTTGGGCAGCTCTTCGTACGTGTTTTTCTTCAAGTCGTAGATGGCGATGGGAAGATTCCAGCCGCCGCGATAGCGCTTCCAGGTGCGGTTTTCCTGGGAGCTTTCGATGTAGGCGATTTTGGTGCCGTCGGGAGAGAAGCTGGTGAGGTCGCCGCGCGGAACGGGAAGCGCTTTGGGAAGGCCGCCTTGCGTGGAGACTAGATAAAGTCGCGTTGTGCGGCTGGGCGGAGCCACGGCTCGGTCGGAGCGGAACAGAACATTCTTGCCATCGGGGGACCACCCTAGCACTATGTCGGCGGACGGATGATAGGTGAGGCGCTTTGGCTCGCCGCCCTCTGCGGGAATGGTGTAGACATCGGGATTGCCGTCATAGGCGGCGGTGAAGGCGATCCATTTGCCGTCCGGAGAAAATTTGGGGTAGAGCTTGTCGCCGGCGCTGGAGGTGAGCCTGCGAGCGGAGCCACCTTCGCGCGAGGATGTCCAGAGATCGCCGGCGTAGGAAAAGACGACTTTGTCCCTGGAAATGTCGGCGTAGCGGAGAAGGCGCGTGGGACCAGAAGGAACCTGGTCGGCGGGCGCGGACTGGCCGCGGGAAGAGGAGTAGACGCTGAGCAGCGCGGTGAGAAAGATTGCCGGTGCGAGAAACAGACGGATGTATTTAGTTCTCATGCGCCTTCTCCAATTTGAAGGGATTTTCGGTTTGGTCCGCGACGCAGGGAGAGTGCATCCAGCGTTGCGCAGGCATTATATTGGACGAAGAGGCTAGAAGAAAGTTTACGCTCTCTGGCAAGAGCGTGCGTGTTGCTCGGCAGGCAACGCTTTGAACGGAGACTTTTGCTGATAGCGCTCTCAGGATATGCTTCGGTGTACGATATGAATACTTATTCTCAACTCGTTTGGAAAGAGTGCGGCTGGTTGATGCGGGGAATGCGCGGATGAGCTTTCGGGCCAAGCTGTTTCTGATTTTCCTGGTTACCGTGCTGGCGTCGGTTTGCGTGGTCGCATACGGCGTGACGCATTACGCGCGTGCTGCTTTTGAAGAGACCGATACGAAATGGACAGAAGCGCTGGTCGCACAATTTCACAAGGAATTCGAGCAGCGAGGCGCTGAAGTAGTCCAGCAGGTGGAAAATGTCGCCAACGGAGAGATCACGCTGCGAGTGGCAATGGACCTGGCGCGTCCGAACGCGGACCAGTCCTTGTATGTGCATGATGCTATCGGGGTATCACAGGATCATGGCATGGACTTCGTGGAGTTCGTGAATTGGGATGGAACGATCATTTCGTCGGCGCAATATCCGGCGCGCGTTGGTTATAAGAATGATTGGGTTGCAGCCACCAAGGATTGGCGCGGTTCGCACGCATTCTTGAAGCGCGAGGATTTGCCCGACGGCGTGGCGCTCTCGGTGGCCGCGGTTCGCACGGTTTCCGGCGGCAATGAGAAGAATCTTTACATTATTGGAGGTCGCAAGTTGGACCAGGGTTTTCTTGCATCGCTGGTTCTGCCGTCAGGAATGCGGGCGCTGCTGTATCGCAACCTCGAGCCAACTTTCGTTTCGTCGGCGCTGATGGATGTGAATGGCACGGCGGATGAGGCGGATCGTTTCCGCCCGCTGATCGAGCAAGTGCAGAAGAAGCCGCAAAAATTAGTGGAGACGATTAACTGGACAACGGATGCAGCTTCCGCCGAGACGTTCCACGCGATGCCTTTGCTGGGGCGGAACAATGAGCTGCTAGGGGTGCTGTTGGTTGGGAGCTCGCGCAAAGAATTGGTACTGCTGACGCAGCGCATCGTGACGATTGCAGCGGTAGTCGCTGCGGCGGCGATTCTGGTGGGTCTGCTGGTGAGCTTGTGGGTGGCGGCGCGCATTACGCGGCCGGTGGAAGAGCTTGCGGAAGGTGCGCGCGAGGTGGCGACCGGGCGCTGGGACACGCGGATCGATGTGCGCGGGACGGATGAGATCGGGCAATTGGGGACCGCGTTCAACGATATGACGCGCACCCTGACGGTGCAGAAGGAAAAGCTGGTGCAGACGGAGCGCGTGGCGGCATGGCGCGAATTGGCTCGGCGACTGGCGCATGAGCTGCGCAATCCCTTGTTTCCCATGCAAATCACGGTGGAGAACATGCAGCGAGCCAAGCAGCTCGAGGCGAAGCAATTTTTGGAAGTCTTCAACGAGTCTACAGCCACTCTAAAGACCGAGTTGGCGAATCTAAACACGATTGTGGGGCGCTTCAGCGATTTTTCGAAGATGCCTACTCCGCAATTTACGAAGGTGAACGTGAACGAGATTTTGCGCGCCTCGGTGCGACTGTTTGAGGCCCAGTTCAATGCGGTGGGCAAGCCGACGATTACTACGGAATTTTTCTTGACCGAGCCTTTGCCGGAAATTGACGCGGACGCGGATCTATTGCATAAGGCATTTCAGAATTTGGTGCTGAATGCGATGGATGCAATGCCGGCGGGCGGGACTTTGACGATGCGCACGCTCGAACGTGAGCGGAATATTCGAATCGAGGTGGCAGACACGGGCAAGGGACTAACGCCGGAAGAATGCTCGCGGCTATTTACACCGTACTACACGACGAAGCAGCAGGGGACGGGCTTGGGGCTGGCGATCGTGCAAGCGGCGGTGAGCGATCACCGCGGGACGATCAGCGTCACCAGCGATGAAGGACGCGGGACTTCTTTTAAGATCGAATTGCCACAACGGCAGGCCGGCCAGCGGCCGTCTCCGACTGCAGACGCGGCCGCCGAGGCTAAGACTTCGCCGAAGGCTTTGGCGGCGGCAAGCGACTGACTTACGCAGCGCAAAGGACCGATGCTTGCCGCGCAAAGCTCACCTGTTACTCGTTGACGACGACCCGAATACTCTAGCTTCCCTTTCCCGCGCATTTCGCTTGGCTGGGCACGACGCGACCGTGTGCGATAACGTCGGACGAGCGCTGGATTTGTTGCGTACGGAAAATTTCGACCTAATTCTTTCCGACGTGGTGATGCGCGGAAGGAGCGGGCTCGAGCTTCTGGAAGACCTGAAGAAGAACGGCGTCAAGACTCCCATCGTGCTGATCTCCGGACAGGCGAATATCGAGATGGCGGTACGCGCGACGAAGCTGGGGGCGCTGGATTTCTTGGAAAAGCCGCTTTCGACGGACAAGTTGCTGCTGACCGTGGAAAATGCGCTGCGGTTGTCGCGGCTGGAGGATGAAAATCGCGAGCTGCGGCAGCGGTTGGGCAAGCACGAGTTGATCGGATCAGGAGCGGCGATGTCGCGGCTGCTGGCACAAATTGAACGTGTGGCAGCGAGCGAAACGCGCGTTTGTATTCTGGGCGAAACGGGAACGGGGAAAGAGTTGGTGGCGCGCGCGATTCACGAAAAATCGGCGCGGCGCGAAAATGCGTTTGTTACGCTGAACTGCGCGGCGGTGCCGGCGGAATTGATCGAGTCGGAACTGTTTGGGCATGAGAAGGGCGCGTTCACGGGAGCTGCCGCGAAACATGCGGGAAAATTCGAGCAGGCGGATGGCGGCACGCTATTTTTGGACGAGATTGGTGATATGCCGTTGGCGATGCAGGCAAAATTGCTGCGCGTCTTGGAGGAGGGCGAGGTCGAGCGAGTGGGAGGGGACAAGCCAATTCGCGTGAACGTGCGTGTGCTCGTGGCGACCCACCGCAACCTGGAAGATTTGGTGAAGCAGAATGGATTTCGGCGGGACCTGTTTCATCGAGTGTATGTTTTTCCTTTGGCGCTTCCGCCATTGCGCGAGCGACTCGAGGATTTTCCGGAGTTGGTGCAGCATTTTGCGGGGCAAGTGGCGGCGCAGAATGGATGGAAAGAGAAAACGTTTGCGGACGATGCGACTGCGGAGCTGCGTCGGTACGGTTGGCCGGGAAATGTGCGCGAGCTGCGCAATATGGTCGAGCGGCTGGTGCTGCTGGCGGGGGAAAGTGCGGTTAGCGGTGCGGACGTGCGGATGATTCTGCCGGGCGGGGGCGAGGCTACCGCGGAAAGGCCCGGCGGCGGTGGTGCATCGGACGCGGCGTCGAACGGAACGCTTGCCGAGAGAACGGAAGCGTTCGAAAAGGAAGTGTTACTAGCGGAGATTCGGCGGCACAATTTTCATATGACGAATGTGGCGCGGACGCTTGGGCTCGAGCGCAGCCACCTTTATAAGAAGTGCCAGCAATTGGGAATCGACCTGCAATCCATGCGTCGACCTGAATAATTCTACAATTGAGGCTTCTAAGTACAAAAAAACAGGGCACATTTTGTCCTTGACACGATATTGCATATTGCGATATAAAAATCGCAAATAGCAATAGGTGCTCCTCATATGACTCTAGGCGACAAACTCCGCTCCCTACGCTCGGTGGAAGGTTCGCTGCGCGGACTCGGCAGGCCGATGACTCAGTTTGAACTGGCCACGGCCATGAAGCGCGAACTGGGGCGCGGACTTAGCCAAGCGTACCTCTCGCAAATTGAGAGCGGCGCGCGGCCGCACCTGACGCACACGACGCGCAAGTTGCTGGCGCGATTCTTCAAGGTTTATCCGGGCTTTCTAGTGGACGACCCGGAAGGGTACACGTCTGGGCTGCAGTCTGATCTGCGGGCTGAGGACGCAAAGATTGATTCGTGGCTGTTTGGCGGCGTCGAGCAGTTTTCCGCCGATCCCGCGCTGAGCGAGGCATTGTTGTCCATTGCCGAGGTGGATGACTCGCGGCGGGCACTGTTCCTGTTGGGCGAGATTCTTCGCACGCCGGGTCTGGCGGAACGGCTGCACGAAGTGTTGCGGCCTGGCGCTGATATCGATCAGGATGGGCAGCAGGGCCGCGGGCATCCGCCACCGTCCGCCAACTAGAGTAAGTGGTCTGCGTACCGGAATCCAGCTCGCGCACGAGGGTGCGCACGAGGTGCCGTATGACCTGGTCAGATTTTTATCTCTTCTGCTTCATTGTAGGTTTCGCGCTTAGCCTGGTGTCGTTTTTTGCGGGCGCAGTCCACATCCATCTTCCCTTCAAGATGCACCTGCCGTTTCACGTGGGGCACCACGTCGGAGCAGGTGGAGGCTGGCGCGGCGGATTGCGCGGCGGCGTGCATCTTTCTTGGTTCAACGCTTCCACGGCCATGGCGTTCCTGGCTTGGTTCGGCGGGACTGGATACTTGCTCACGCGCCACGCGCATCTGGTTGCGCTGGCATCTCTGTCGATTTCTACGTTAGCCGGAGCTGTGGCCGGTGCGGTTGTTTTCAAGTTTATGGTGAAGCTGATGCACTCGGATCCACCTTTGAAAAGCGAGGATTACCGCATCGAAGGCAGCGTAGGAACGATCAGCATGCCGATTCGCGAGAATGGCACAGGCGAAATAATTTTTTCCCTGGCAGGCGCGCGGCGCTGTGCGGGTGCGCGCTGCGACGACGGAAAGCCGCTGGAAAAAGGGGCCGAAGTGGTGATCGAGCGGTATGAGAAGGGGATCGCCTACGTCAAGCGGTGGGAAGAATTCACGCGATGAACGATTTTCGGACTGAGGTTCGAAGCCAACAGTCTACGGATAGAAAAGGGAGGTTCGTATGTTTGGGTTGCCAATGGAAGTGGTGGTAGGTGCGGGGCTCCTGGTTCTTGTGTTGCTTATGGTGATGATGGTAGTCGCCAGAATGTATCGCAAGGCGGGACCCCACGAAGCGCTGATCGTATACGGAATGGGCGGGACGCATGTTTACACGGGCAGAGGCGCCATCATTTTTCCGATGGTGCAAACCTGCAAGGATTTGTCGCTGGAGCTGATGTCGTTTGACGTCGCTCCACAGCAGAACCTTTACACCCACCAGGGCGTGGCCGTCACTGTGGAAGCGGTGGCGCAAATCAAGGTGAAATCGGACAAGGAATCGATTCTCACCGCCGCCGAGCAATTTTTGACCAAGCGACCGGAACAGCGCGAAGCGTTGATCCGGCTGGTAATGGAAGGACACCTGCGCGGAATCATGGGCCAGCTCACCGTCGAGCAGATCGTCAAGGAACCGGAGATGGTCGGCGACCGCATGCGTTCAACATGCGCGGATGACATGAGCA
>JAOAPV010000064.1 GCA_025463055.1 Candidatus Acidiferrum typicum | reverse complement strand
GTCACGGAGCGGCGGCTCTTGGTTTCGCCTTCGAGCAGCGTACGCGTTACGTAGACGCCGCGTGCAGGCAAAAGATCCTGCTCCGGTCTCAAGTTCAACGTTGGGAAGGTGAAGCGGCGGCCCGTACCGGTGCCCGTTACGATTTCGCCGGTTAAGACGAACGGCCGGCCAAGGAGACGCGCGGCGTGAGTCAGGTTGCCGGCGGCGATTTCGCGGCGGATTACGGTGCTGGAGACAATTTCTTGCTCAAACGCTACGGGCGGAATTATTTCTACGGCGAACCCATGATGTGCGCCCAATTCTCGCAACCGTGCTACGTCGCCGGCTTGCTTATGGCCGAAGCGGAAATTTTCGCCTACCAGCACGGCGCGTACATGAAGGCCGCGCACGAGGATTTGCTCGACGAACTCTTCGGGGGAGATGCGTGCGAGGTCTAACGTGAATGGAAGGACGACCGCAGCTTCGAGGCCAACGGTGCCGAACCATTCCATACGCTGAGCATTGGTGGACAGACGCGGAGGAGCGGATTCCGGGCGGAGGACTTTGCGCGGGGAAGGGTCGAAGGTGAGCGCGGTGGCGACGTCGTTTGTTTTGGCCGCGCGCTCGACGGCGGCGCGGAGGATGGCTTGATGGCCGAGGTGAATGCCGTCGAAGTTGCCGATGGCGAGAATGCTGCCGCGCCCCGAGGCGGCGTAGTGAGCGGCCCATTGTTCGGGAGAGGTGAAGGCCAGGACGGCGGCCTGCTTTGCCTCGACTGAGGTGGTAGCCAGAGCAATCGTGGTGGCGGAAGTCATAGTGCCGGAGTGCGCTGCGCGTGGTTCGGGGGCATCGACGCGCACATCGAATTGTAGACCGTCGTACGCGAGCTGCACGTGGCGCAGTCCGAGCTTGCGCAGGCGGTCGTTGGTCTCCGCGTGCGCCAAATCGTGGGCGATGTGAGTGAACCAGGCGCGACGCGGTTTCAATTTTTCGATGAGAGCCAAGGCCTGCTCGACGGTTTGGTGCATGGGATGCGGAATGTCGCGCAGAGCATCGATGATGAGATCGTCTAGATCGGTAAGAAGCGCCGCGGAGGATTCCGGCAGCGAGCTGAAATCGGTGAGATACGCGGCATGGCCGAAGCGAAAGCCGAGCACTTCGAGATCGCCGTGAAGCAGCGGCACGGGAACAATCGGGACGCCCAGTAACTCGAACGGACCGTTTACCACGTGGAGGTCGACGCTAGGTATGGTGCTTTGCGTCGGCGCGTCATCGAAAACGTACGCAAAGGCGCGGCGAATCACGCGAAATGTTTCTTCCGTGCTGTAGACGGGCAGCGAAGATTTCTGGCGAATGTTGAAGGGGCGAATGTCGTCGAAGCCGAGAATGTGGTCGGCGTGAGCGTGGGTGAGCAGAATCGCGTCCAGGCGATCGAGACCGGCGCGCAGAGCTTGCTGGCGGAAGTCCGGCGTAGTGTCGATCACAACGTTCTGCCCATTGCGCGAGAGCAGCAGGGAAGGGCGCAAGCGGTTATCGTGAGGATCTTTCGACGTGCAGACGCGGCAATGGCACGCGAGCGATGGAACGCCCATCGAGGTACCGGAGCCGAGTACGGTGACTTTTATGGGAGCAGCAGACATTTCCCTAGATGAGATTGTATCGAAGCGCACGAGAAGTTGGGAATTCACGCGCGCGCGCAAAATGCCTTTGAATGAGGCCAAGGGCAAGCTACGAACGCGTCTTGGCTTTGGCCTGCTGCGCGGCTTGGGCGGCCACAGCCTGATTGACTTCAAGAAAGGTCATCTTCAGCTTGCCGAGAAGATCGAGGAGCAACGAGTCTTCCTCAGGAGCTAGGTTCCCTTTGGTCTTTTCGTGGAGTGCGTCGAGCATGTCGATGAACTCGCGCGCCGCTTCCGGATCGAGCATCGGCTGACCGGTGCGCGGGTCGGCGTAGGCGCCCAACACCATGGCGGCATTGCTGCCCAGCATACGAACGAGGTTTTCAAACGCGGGCGAACGCTTCGGGATTTCCGCAGGTGGAGTCACGAGCTTGGCGGAGTCACCGGCTGGGGCGGGCGGATGCAGCGCCGCCTCGCGCGTGGCCTCTCGCTTAGCTTCGCGCTCTTCTTCTTCGACAACTTCCTTGCGCAATTCTCCTTCGGAGGTGAAGGGACGGCGGTCGATTACGCGAAAGCTTTCTTCTTGTTTGTGCTCGGGCTGCTTATTGTCAGGCAAGTGCGTTCCTCGTTAGTTTTGTACTTTTTAATTTTAGCATTGGGATGTTGGTTTGGGTAGCGGGGCAGCGTACTGTGACAAAGGCGGCTGACGCGGAGATGTGCTTGTCAAAATACGTCCTCCGACTGTAAAGTGAAACGTTTGTATCGCCCGGAATTTTTGGAAGAAAGATGGCCTCGCGCAAGACTCGGTTGAAAAAGACTAAATCACGCTCGACTTCTTCAGGTAAGGGTTCACACAAGGCTCCACGCAAAGCGCCCAAGCAAGTGAAATTGACGGCCGGTGAGTGGTTTGAACGGCTGGTGGCGCTGCAAGCACGATTGCGCGCGCCGAACGGGTGTCCGTGGGACCGCGAGCAGACACACGCGACTCTGCGCACGTATCTGATTGAAGAAGCATATGAAGTTCTAGACGCCATGAACAGCGGCGATGATGCGAAATTCGCGAATGAAATGGGCGACCTGCTGCTGCAGGTTGTGTTTCATTCGCAGATCGCCAAAGAGGAAGGGCGATTTACCGTCGCGGACGTGATTCGGGAAGTGCACGAGAAGATGGTGCGGCGGCACCCGCACGTTTTTGGGGAGAAGCGCGCGAAGGATGCGGCGGAGGTGCTTCGCAATTGGGAGCAGATCAAGGCCCAAGAACGGCAGGGGGCGCGAGAACCGCGGTCGAGCGGCGCGGCAAAGAAAGAAGAGGAGCGGAAATCGCTGCTAGACGGCGTGCCGCGCGGCCTGCCCGCCACGATGGAAGGATTGCAGTTGACGCGGAAGGCTTCGCGCGCGGGGTTTGACTGGGAGAGCGCACAGGGAGTCTTTGAGAAGTTGCGCGAAGAGATCGAGGAGCTTCGGCACGCCTCGCAAGCAAACAATGCGCCGAAAGCGGAAGAGGAAATGGGTGATCTCCTCTTTGCGGCCGTGAACCTGGCGCGCTTCTTGCAAGTCGATCCGGAAATCGCGCTGAAGAACGCCAACGCGAAATTTGCGCGGCGCTTCCGCGAGATGGAGCGACTATCGGCTGAGAATGGCCAGACTTTCGCGGAGATTCCGCGGGCGGGGAAGGAAGAACTGTGGGAAGTGGCGAAACGTCGTGAGGAGCGGCGGGGCGAACGGCAACCTGCGAAGAGCGAGGCGGCGCGGAAGCGATGAGCGAGGAAACAAAGATCGGCCGTCAACGGTCAGGCGCGGCGAACCCGGGCCAGGGCGTCGTGATTAGAAAATGCGTTGCGTTGCAGGAGTTTCAGGCTTGCGTGGAGCTGCAACGCGAAATTTGGCGCGAAGCCGATCTCGAGCTGGAGCCTGCGACCACGTTTGTAGTGGCATCGATTACCGGCGGGCAGGTGCTGGGGGCATTTGACGGCGACACGATGGTGGGATTCACGATGGCAGTGGTGGGTCTGCGGCAAAACGTTCCGTATCTGCACTCGCACCAGACCGGAGTAAGCGCGGGTTATCGCGATCGCGGCGTCGGGCGAATGCTGAAGCTATTCCAGCGCGAGGACGCGCTGGCACGCGGAATTCGGCTTGTGGAATGGACTTTCGATCCGCTGGAGTTGAAGAACGCGCATTTCAATTTGAACCGCCTGGGCGCTATTTGCCGGCGATACATTCCAAACCTTTACGGGGTGACGACGAGTCCTTTGCACCGAGGGATCGATACGGATCGATTGGTTGCGGAATGGTGGCTGGACTCGCCGCGCGTTGTTGCGGCGATTGAAAATTTAGCGCCAAGCACGAAGAATGCCCCTGCCGAGATTGCGCTGCCTGCGGAGCTTGAGCAGTGGAAGCAAGACGACGCCCAGCGCGTACAGGTGGTGCAAACGAGGGTGCGCGCGGAGTTCACGAACTGGTTCGCACGCGGGTACGCTGCGATCGCCGTGCGGGCAGGAGGGAAGAGCACGGAGTATTTGCTGGCGCCCTGGAGCGATTTTTAGGTCGGACGATTGTTAAATCGGATAAAAGGGGAAAGGAACCCGTCGAGAATGCGAATTCGAGAGATTAGGCTCCGCGAGTTGAGGATGAAGCTGATCGCGCCGTTCGAGACCAGCACGATGCGCACGGACGAAAGGCGCATCATTTTGGTGGAGGCGGATGTCGATGGAGTGACGGGCTGGGGCGAATGCGTGGCCGGAGAAACGCCGGGGTACAGCCCGGAAACTACGGAGACGGCTTGGCACATTTTGCGCGATCATCTTTGGCCGCTGGTGCAGGGTAAGGAATTCTCCTCGGCGGCAAAAATTTGGGAAATGCTGCAACCGGTTCGCGGACACAACATGGCGAAGGCCGGGCTCGAAGCGGCCATCTGGGACGCCGAGGCCAGGCAAAAGGGCGTGCCGCTGGCCAAGCTGCTGGGCGGGGTGCGCGAAGAGATTGCTTCCGGCGTGTCGATTGGAATCAAAGGGTCGTTGGACGAACTGGCCGCCGCGGTGAAGTGCGAGTTGGCCGCCGGGTATCAGCGGGTCAAAATCAAGATCAAGCCGGGCAAGGATGTGGAGCAAGTGAAGCGGCTGCGGCAGGATTTCCCTCGGATCAAGCTGATGGTGGACGCCAATTCGGCGTATCGAGCTTCGGATTGGCCGCTGCTGAAGCAGCTTGACGGGTACCACTTGATGATGATCGAGCAACCATTGGGCTGGGACGACCTGTACGGTCACGTGGAGCTGCAGAAAAAGCTGCAAACTCCGATTTGCCTGGATGAATGCATTCACAGTCTGGAGCACGCGCAGGCCGCGATCGCGCTGGGGGCGTGCAAGATTATCAACATAAAGATGGGGCGCGTGGGCGGCTACACGGTGGCGAAGCAGATTCATGATCTATGCGAGGCAAATGCGATTCCGGTGTGGTGCGGCGGGATGCTGGAGTCCGGGATCGGGCGGGCGCACAATATTGCGCTTTCGACCTTGCCGAATTTTACTTTGCCGGGCGACGTTACAGCCAGCCGGCGCTATTGGCATGAGGACATCATCGAGCCGGAAGTGACCGTCTCGGCGCAGGGAACCGTTCGTGTGCCGACCGGTCCGGGGATCGGTTTTGCACCCCGGCTGGACCGCATCGAGCAGTTCACCGTGCGCACAGAGCGGCTGGCCTGATTCGGTGTACGTTGAGAGTTCGGCGGGGCGCGCACCCAATCGCCTAGTCATGGCGGCGTCGATTGGCCTGGTCGTGGTCGTCTGGGCGGTGAACTTTATCGCCGCGAAGATCGGGCTGCGCTACCTGCCTCCTGTGACCATGGCATCCTTTCGCGTGACGATAGCCGGGCTGTCCATGGTGCCTGCCTACTTCGTCTGCTCACGATTGCCGGCTTTTGCGGATGCGCGGCGCGCGCGCCTGCAAGGACTTACCCCCCGCGACCTCTGGACATTTTCCTACTTGGGATTTTTCGGCGTGGTCGTCAATCAGATGTGCTTCACGATGGGGCTGCGCTACACATCGGTGAGCCACGCGGCGGTAATTGTCGGCATGGGTCCGATTTATACATTGGCGCTGGCCGTGCTGTTTCGGCTGGAGCGGGCCACTTGGCACAAGGTGGTGGGCATGGCGATCGCGTTTGTTGGCGTGGCCGTGCTCGCTTCGGAGAATGGGATTTCGCCGCGTTCCCCATCGCTGCTGGGCGATGCGATTACGATGACCGGTTCCATTGGGTTTGCGACGTATGCGGTGCTGGGGAAGAGGGTGGCGGGGCGGTATGACGCGCTGACGATGACGGCGTTCAATCATTTCGCGGGCGCGATTATTATTTTGCCCGTGGCGCTGCATCAGGCGCGGGCGCTCGGGCCCTTTTCGAGGTGGTGCGCGATTCCATGGCAGGGCTGGACAGCGTTGCTATATATGGCGGTTTGCAGTTCGGCGATGGCGTATCTCTTTTATTTTTGGCTGCTGCGGTATTTGGAGGCTTCGCAGCTGAGCGCGTTCACGTATTTGCTGCCGGTGCTGGCGGTGATCTTGGGGATTCTGTGGCTGGGCGAGCGTGGGTCGGCCATGCAGATTGTTGGCGGGGTTTTGGCGCTGGGCGGGGTGTATTGGGTTGAGTCCGGACGAGAACCGTAGGTCACACCGGCTTGTGCTAACGTACGGGCGTTGAAGACGGACTGGAGAAGAAGCTCGTGGCGAACATTCCTATGCGTGCGGGCGGGTCGGCAGCGCGGATTGCAGTTATTCCGGGCGACGGGATCGGCCAGGAAGTTACGCCCGAGGGCGTGAAGGTGCTGAGGGCCGTTGCCACTGTAGGGAAGCGGTCGCTGGAATTTGTCGAGTTTGATTGGGGAGCGGACAAGTTCCTGCGGGACGGAGTATCGCTCCCGGCCGGGGCAGTTGAGATGTTGCGGGACGAGTTCGACGCCATCCTGTTTGGGGCGCTCGGCGATCCGCGCGTTCCTTCCAACCAGCACGCTGCCGATATATTGCTGGGCTTGCGATTCAAGCTGGATTTGTACGTGAACGCGAGGCCGGTCGAGCTGCTGCATGAGCGGCTGACGCCTTTGCGTGACCGGACAGAGAAAGATGTCCGGATCATGGTCTTCCGGGAGAACACTGAGGGGCTGTATGTCGGCGTCGGCGGGTTCTTCAAGAAGGGCACGGCTGACGAGATTGCGGTACAAGAGGACGTTAACTCGCGCAAAGGCGTGGAGCGCATCATTCGCTACGCGTTTGAGTATGCGCGGAAAAACGGACTGAAGCGCGTCTGCATGAGCGACAAATCCAATGCCATGACGTTCGCGCACGACCTGTGGCAGCGCGTGTTCAAGGAAGTGCGGCAGGAGTATGCGGACATCGATTCCCGGCACCTTTATATTGACACCTTGGCGATGGAGATTGTGCGCGACCCACGGCAGTTCGATGTGATCGTGACCTGCAACTTGTTTGGGGACATTATCAGCGACCTGGGTGCGCAGTTGGCCGGAGGGCTGGGGCTGGCACCTTCGGGGAATATTCACCCTGGGCGGACGTCGCTCTTTGAGCCGGTGCACGGGTCCGCGCCGAATATCGCAGGTAAAGGCATCGCGAATCCGTTGGGCTCGGTGCTGACCGCGGGAATGCTGCTGGAGTTTTTAGGCTGGAAGACGGAAGCAGTAGCCGTGCATACCGCTGTGAAAGAGGCGCTGTTAAAGAACTACTTGACCCCGGACCTTGGCGGGACGAAGAAAACGACTGAGGTTGGTGATTGGATCGCCGAGCGGGTGTCCAAAACCGCTGGCGCTTGAGAGAAGCTTCCCTTCAGAGATAAGCTCAAAGGCTGCCTAGGGCCGAGTGCGCCGTTATGGAATAACAACGATTCTTCGGCCAGATTGTTCGGGACGTTGCCACACCCGCTCGATGTCAGCTAGTGGAACGCGCTCGGTCTCGATGCGAAGTTCCCCGCGAGCGGCCCGCGTCATGACCTGTCGCATGGCCTCCGTCAAAATCTCGCGTGAGGGTATCCCGGCCGTTCCGAGGATTGTCAGGGGCGTACTGCGCAGAACCGCAGCCGGCAGCGAGATGGTTGGCCCAGCACTTTCGCCTACCTGCACCAAGCGCATTGGCTTTGTTGCTGCGGCGAATTCCGATTTTGTAATAGCCGCCACCAAGACCTCCGTAGGACGTCCCCACACGTAGTCAATGATCACGTCGAAGCCTGCCTCTCCCCCCTCGCGCGCAAAGGCGGCCTTGAGGGAATTCCCAGGCTGGTCGAGCTGGATCGTCACGTCCGCGCCCAGTTCCCGCAGTCGTTTGAGCACTTGCTCGTTGCGGCCTGCACCGATTACGCGCTTGGCACCGAGCACCTTCGCGATCTGCAGGGCCAGCTGCCCGGTTACTCCCGTCGCGCCAAGGATCAGCACAGTCTCGCCCGGGGCAAGTTTCGCGCGCAGGGTGAGCGACAGCCATGCCGAAACAGCCGGATTGGGCAGCGCCGCTGCGGTCGCATCATCGATCTCGGAAGGGACTGGGAAGCAGAATGCGCGGGGCGCCACGGTGCGCTCGGCCATTGCGCCGTAAGGACGTCTCGGGCCGCCGAAGAATACGCGCGTGCCGTCCTCGAGTATCCCCAGGCCGTCCGTTCCGCAGATCACCGGCAGTTCGCGAGGGCTGGCGTAATGCGAGCCGCTGGCGAGTTGTCTGTCGACCGATTTCAGGGAGGCAGCGCGAACACGAACGAGCGCTTCTTCGTTGCCGGGCGTGGGGTCGGCGAAATCCTCGAACCGGGGAGGCTTGCCAAGCTCATGCAGGATTGCGCCCTTCATTCTTCCGCGTTCCTGTTGCCGGTTGTTGGAAACTGAAGCATCACTTTAGCTACTCAGATGACTGCCAGCGGGCGGACCTTTGTTGACCGCGCGCCATTGTTGTAATCAGCATTCCTAGCAAGAACCCTCCAACGTGGGCCCACCAAGCGACTCCGCCGGACGCGCCGGATGCGACCGCGCCCAGCGAACCGAATGCCGACAGAAATTGCAGGATGAACCAGTAGCCGAGAATCAGCACGGCGGGAATTGGCACGAGGAAAACAAAGACGAGGGTCAGGATCCGCGAGCGGGGATAGAGGATTGCGTACGCGCCCATTACGCCCGAGATGGCTCCACTGGCACCCAACGCGGGAACGGGCGAATTCATGTTGAACAGGACGTGCAGCAGGCCGGAGCCGAGTCCGCAAAGCAGATAGAAGAATAGGTAGGTGACGTGGCCGTAGAAGTCCTCCACATTGTCGCCAAAAATCCACAGGAAAAGCATGTTGCCAGCGATGTGCAGGATTCCGGCGTGCAGGAACATGCTGGTGAGCAGCGGCAGGAACGCAGCCTCAAAGGGAGCGTGGCCGGAGAGCCAGGCGGGGAAGCGGGCGGGGATTGTGGCGTAGGTGATCATGAACGACTTAAAGACCTGCGGTGGAAGCGTGTATTGGTAGAGGAAAACGAGGGCGTTCAGCAGGATGAGCGAGTTGTTGACGATTGGGTAGGTGCGGCGAGGATTCAGGTCCTTGAGAGGGATAAACATGAGCGTGAATGGGAATTGCAGAGTACCGGAAACGGCCGGAATTGCAAGCCGCGGGCAGGGAGGTGCGTCCGATAATATTGTCGTCGCGCCGACATGATTAACATAATCTGGAGTGCCCGCAAGGCGCTCAATTTGCGAGGGATGGACGGGCGGGAGCGCATTCGGTGCTTTGTTAGCTGCCTTGATCGTTCCGGGGCTGTTCAGCGCGTACAGCGGCGTTCCCAGAAAGTACGTTGTTGCGCGCGCAAGCGGAGGAATGGCACGACAGAGTCTGACGTTGGAGCACGAGCTCCACGTTTAACAAATCAAACCAGGATTTCCGGCAGGCTTGTTTCTCAGGCTACGTTCTCCCTTTTTTGTAATAACCTACGGAGGGGAGGGGCCGTGAGGCAGCAGCCTGCCATTTGGATTGGCACTATTGAGATTAGTTGGGCGGGCGGATGAGATGAGGCCAGATGTGTTCCGGCCTGCGTTCAGCGTCGTCACAACTTGGGCGGTTAGCCCTGAAGAGTTTCGCAAGAAGTGCATCCGGATGGTGGAGAGCTACGGATGGAAACTGCTCGGTGCTGAACGAGCTAATCCCGTACCGGAAGACGGCGAATTTAGCGAGGAAGTCGAAGACATGTTGGAGAGAACTAGGGCTAATCCAAACGCAATCATCTACGGCACCTTTTATTCTTATCCGGTGATGTAAGCGCGCTTGGTCTGCACCTCCCTCAAATTGACGCCTAAAGTTCAATCAGCAGCTCCTGCCTCAATGTGCCCTCGAGAAACGTGCAGAATGATTTGCGCGGGGCGAGCGCGTGTGATAATTAACTTAGCTCTGCGTGTGCGTGCGATTCGGACGTAGTCTCACCCGTTCGGTTGGAGTTCGACGCAGCGTCGGCGCGCCGACAGCGAAATGCCCGCCCGGGAAACGGAAGCCATTATCTTGAAGACTTTTCCGCTGGGCGAGGCCGACCGCCTGGTGAGCTTTCTTGGACGTACGTCTGGCCGGGTTCGTGGAGTGGCCGGAGGCGCGCGCCGCGTGAAGAACCGTTACGGCTCGACGCTGGAGGTTCTTTCTCACGTGCAAATCTGGTACGTGGAGAAGGAAACGCGAGAGTTGGTGCGAATCCAGCAGTGTGAGTTGCTGGAGTCCTTCAATAAGGCGCAGAGTAATTATGAGTTGAGCACCGGGCTTGCGGTGATTAGCGAAGCCGCGGAGTTGGTGCTGCCGGACCACGAAGTCGCCGAGCCGATGTTCCGCCTGATCCTGTTGGCCGCGCGAGAGATCGAGCGGACAGGAGATTGGTCGCTCCCGCTGACGTACTTCGCGTTCTGGACGGTGCGTCTCGGTGGGTGGCTGCCGCGATTTGATCGCTGTTCGTTGTGCGGTGCAGAGTTCGGGGTCGGTGCCGCATATCATGCGCCGTGGGAGCCCGGATTGCTTTGCGAGAAGTGCCGACGTCCGGGAATGAAGCCGCTGCACCTGGAGGCCCGTCAGCTGGCGGAGCGATTCACGGGCGAACGGCTCGACCGGATCGAGAGTCTCAGAAGTTCAAGTAAAGCTTTAACTGAGTTGCGTGAGGCAGGTCTGAACTGGATCGAGCACAATAGCGATAGGAAGCTGAAGGCGCGAGAGCTTTTGGAGACGACTTGAAACCTAAAGTAAAACTTGAGAAGCGAGTTGGAATCACATTTCAAGACTTGATTTTGAAACTGTCGCAATTTTGGGTGCGGCAAGGCTGCGTGCTGCAGCAGCCGTACGATGTGGAAGTTGGGGCAGGGACGATGCACCCGGAAACGTTCTTGCGCGTGCTCGGACCTGCAGCCTATCGCGTTGCGTATGCACAGCCGAGCCGTCGGCCCGCCGACGGGCGCTACGGCGAAAATCCCAACCGGCTATACAAGCATTTACAGTTTCAAGTGATCCTCAAGTCGTCGCCGGTCGACGTCCAGGACGTTTACCTGAAGAGCCTCGCCGCGATCGGAATCAATCTCAAGGAGCACGACATTCGGTTTGAAGAAGACAATTGGGAGTCGCCGACCCTCGGCGCTTGGGGGATCGGCTGGCAGGTACTGCTCGACGGGCTCGAGATTACACAGTTCACCTACTTCCAGCAGAGTGGGGGAATCGACCTGGACCCCATCTCGGTAGAGCTTACTTACGGACTCGAGCGCATCTGCGCGTTTCTGCAAGGTGTCGAGAGCGTCTACGATCTGCGCTGGTCAGAGGACAAGAGCTACGGAGACATTCGCCTTGCGGAAGAGCAGCAGCTTTCCGTGTACAGCTTCGATCGCAGTGACGCGGCGGCCATTCGCGCGGAGTTCGAGTTGCACGAGCGGCAAGCTAAAGAACTACTTGAAGGCTTTGCCGGCGTGGAAGGAGAGGAGCGCAAGCGCTATCCGGTGCTGGCAGCGTACGATCACTGCCTGAAGTGCTCACACCTTTTCAATCTGATGGACGCGCGCGGCGTGATCTCCACAACGGAGCGCGCAGCGCTGATGGCTCGCGTGCGCGGATTGGCGTGCCGCACGGCAGCCTCTTACCTGGAACAAATTGGCGGTACACCACAGCGGCGAGACATGCGGGCAGAGGTGCGCGTATGAGCCCAGTCGCGAAGAAAAATTCACGAACCACGGGTCTGCCGCAGGCGCAGCCCGAAAAGAGAATGGAGCTGCTCTTCGAGATCGGCTGCGAAGAGATCCCGGCAGGGATGGTGGCGAAGGCCGCCGAGGATCTGAAGGCGTACATCGAGAAACTGTTGACGGCGGAGAGCGTAGGGAACGGCGTCACGGTCGAGACATTCGGCGGCCCGAGGCGGCTGACTCTGTGGGCGCAAAACTTGCCACGCAAGCAGGTGGACGTGGTCAATGAGGTGACTGGGCCGCCGAAGTCGGTGGCTTACGATTCGGTCGGCGAGCCGACACGCGCGGCCGTAAGCTTTGCGGAGAAGCAGGGCGTTGCGCTGCACGAAGTCTTCCTGGTCACGACCCCCAAAGGCGAATACCTGGCGGCGAAGCAGGTGAAGCGCGGGCGCACCGTCGAGCAGATTCTGGCCGACATCCTACCTCGAGCGGTTCACGATCTCGCGTGGCCGCGCTCAATGACCTGGACCGGCCTGGATGGCCCGCGCTTTATCCGACCGATTCGTTGGATCCTGGCGGTGCTCGACGGCAAGCCGCTGAAGCTAACCTGTGCCGGGATCGTCGCGGGAGACACGACCCGCGGCCATCGTTTTCTGGGAGCACAGTCGATCCGCGTGCGCACCTTCGCGGAGTACGAAAAGAAGCTCGGCGCGAATGGCGTGATCGTACGCCCCGCAGAGCGGCGCGCCAAGATTGAAAAAGAGTTGGCGGCACAGACCAAGGCCTCCGGACTGCGACTCCACGCTGACCCGAACCTGCTGGACCTCGTCACGTATCTGAATGAATTTCCGACCGTGATCCAGGGGAAGTTCGACCCGGCATTCCTGAGCCTCCCGGACGAGATCCTGATCACCGTGATGCGCGACCACCAGAAGTATTTCGCCCTGGAGAAGCGCGGCGAGGAACTCGCGCCGGCGTTCCTGGCGGTAATTAACTTGGCAAAGGACACGAAGGGCTTGGTGCGCGCCGGACACGAGCGAGTGCTGCGCGCCCGGTTCGCCGACGCCCAGTTCTTCTGGGCCGCCGACCAGAAATGTCGGCTCGCCGACTATCTTCCCAAACTCGAAAAGATCACCTACGAATCCCGCCTGGGCAGCTATCGCGACAAGGTGGAGCGCATCCGCGCCACAGCCCGCTGGCTGATGGAGCAATGGTTCAATCTCGGCATGATGCAGGCCCACGTGGCGGACGCAGACCGCGCCGCGGAGCTCGCCAAATGCGATCTCTCCACGGAAATGGTGCGCGAGTTCACCGAGCTGCAGGGTATCGTCGGCGGACTCTACGCGCGTGCCCAGGGCGAGGCGGACGACGTTGCCGACGCGATCTACGATCATTATCGACCGGTCGGGCTCGACGATCCCATTCCCAGAAACTTGATCGGCTGTGCAGTCGCGATGGCCGACAAGCTCGACTCCATCGTCGGCTGCTTTGCCGTGGGCCTCGTGCCAACGGGCTCGAGCGACCCCTACGCACTGCGCCGCGCGGCTTTGGGAGTGGTGAAAATCATCCTCGACAAAAAGCTTCCGCTCTCTCTGTCATCAGCAGTAGGCGCCGCCGCGAAAGCGCTTCTGACCAGTCCACCTAAGAAGGGTGTCACTCCGAAGCAAGAAGCCCAGATATTGGATTTCATCCTGGACCGCGCGCGTTACGTCTTTCGCGAGCGTGCCGGTTACGGCTATGACGAAGTCAGTGCCGTCTTTCGCGCCGGCGCCGACGACCTGCTGGATGCGGAGAAGCGCCTGGCCGCGTTGCGCTCGATTCGCAAGTCGAAAAATTTCGAGCCGCTGGCGGTGTCCTTCAAGCGCATTCGCAAAATCCTCGAGAAGTCCAACGTGAAGAGCGACGGCCTTGCAGCGCAGCCCGAACTCTTCGAGAGCGAGGCGGAGCGGGAACTGTTCACCGCAGGTCGAGCCGCAGCGGCCAAGGTGCAAACGGAAAAGCGCGCCGGTCAGTACGAGCAGGCGCTGGAGCGTATCGCCGGACTGCGCAAATCGATCGACCGCTTCTTCGATGAAGTGATGGTGATGGCGGAGAACGAGGCAGTACGAAAAAATCGCTTGGCGCTGCTGGCGGAACTGCTTCGAGAGTTCACGACCGTCGCGGATTTTTCAGAAATAGGCGCGAGCGAGTAACATCAAGTTTTACTTTAAATATGTAATGTCGGCTAAGTCGAGGTCGGCACGCCGACATTGTTCGAGGAATCACAACGTATCAGATAAAATCTCAAAGCGAGGATGACAGTGACGAAATGGGTCTATTTTTTTGGTGCAGGTAAAGCAGAGGGCGATGGCACATGGCGCGATTTGCTCGGCGGAAAAGGTGCGGGCCTGGCCGAGATGACCAGGATCGGCTTACCGGTGCCGGCCGGCTTTACGATCTCGACGGAGGCTTGCGACTACTTCTACAAGAACGGCAAAAAGTATCCAGCTGAATTGAAGAAGCAAGTTGCCGAACAGGTGGCGCGTCTTGAGAAAGTCACGCGTAAGAAGCTCGGGGACCCGAAGAATCCGCTGCTCGTCAGCGTTCGTTCCGGCTCGGCGCGCTCCATGCCCGGCATGATGGAGACGATTCTGAATCTCGGGCTCAATGAGCGCTCGGTGCAAGGGCTGGCGCAGTCCACCAAGAATGAACGCTTCGCTTATGACGCGTATCGGCGGTTCGTCCAAATGTATTCCACCGTAGTGATGGAATTGCCGAAGGAAGATCTCGAGCATCGCTTGCGCGCGATGAAAGAAAAGCTCGGCGTCAAGCTGGATACGGACGTGCCGGCGAGCGGCTGGAAAGAATTGGTGAAGGAGTACAAAGCCAACTTCCACGAAAAGACCGGAAAGGATTTTCCCGAGGATCCCATCGAACAATTGTGGGGAGCCATCGGCGCGGTGTTTGGTTCGTGGATGGCTGAGAAGGCGGTGACCTATCGCCGCGTGGAGAAAATCACCGGGCTGCTCGGCACGGCGGTCAACGTCGTGCAGATGGTATTCGGAAACACCGGCGATACTTCTGGCACGGGCGTTTGCTTCACGCGCGACCCTAGCTCCGGCGAAAAGATTTTCTACGGCGATTACCTTGTGAATGCGCAGGGCGAAGATGTTGTCGCCGGCATTCGCACACCGATGCACCTGAGCGAGATGAAACGCGCCATGCCCAAGGTGTACGCGCAGCTCGAGAAAGTTCGAGTAAAACTTGAGAAGCATTATCGCGACATGCAGGACATGGAGTTCACGGTTGAAGACGGCACGCTCTACATGTTGCAGACACGCACCGGCAAGCGCACGCCTGCCGCGGCGTTTCGCATTGCAGTAGACATGGCGAACGAGAAACTCATCTCGAAAGAAGAAGCCATCGAGCGCATCAAGCCGGAAGATATTGAGCGCCTGTTCTATCCCATCATCGACGCCAAGGTTGATAAGCGCTCGCTCGAGTCCAGGATCTTAGCGAAGGGCATCAACGCGGTGCCTGGCTCCGCAGTCGGTAAGGTGGTTTTCTCCGCGCACAAGGCGGAGAATTGGGCCGCAAAGGGCGACAAGGTAATTCTCGTGCGTCGAGAGACCAGTCCGGAGGATGTGGGGGGAATGGCCGTCGCGCAGGGCATTCTCACCGCTACGGGCGGCAAGACAAGTCACGCCGCGGTGGTCGCGCGCGGATGGGGCAAGTGCTGCGTGGTCGGCGCGGATGCGTTGAACATTGACTACAAGACGAGTGTGATGACCACCAACGGCAAAGTGGTGAAGGAAGGTGACTGGCTCACGCTGGACGGCAGCGAAGGCGTCGTATACACCGGGGAAATGCCGCTGGTTGTGCCGCAGCTCCCGAAATCGTACGACACGCTGATGAAGTGGGTCGATGAAACGCGCCGGCTCGGTGTGCGCACGAATGCGGACACGCCTCAGGACTCGCGCAAGGCGCGTGAGTTCGGTGCGGAAGGCATCGGCCTGTGCCGCACGGAGCACATGTTCTTTACAGACTTCGAGCAACCGGAACGCAGCCACGAACGCCAGCGCGCAATTCAAGAAATGATCTTGGCGGACACGCGGGAAGCGCGGGTGGCGGCGCTCGATAAGCTGCTGCCGTTCCAGCGGCGCGACTTCATCGGCATCTTCAAAGCTATGGACGGCTTTCCGGTGACCATCCGTCTCATCGATCCGCCGCTGCACGAGTTCGTGCCGCATGAGCGCGCCAAGCAAGAGGAACTGGCGAAAGAATTGAAGCTCGACGTCGAGAAAGTGGCTCGGCGTGTTGAACAATTACATGAAGCCAACCCGATGTTGGGTCATCGTGGCTGCCGCTTGTGCATCACGTATCCGGAAATTCTCGAGATGCAGGTGCGCGCGATCATCGAAGCGGCGATTGAATGCCAGAAGAGCGGAGTTAAAGTATTACCTGAGATCATGATTCCCCTCACTCTCGACCGAAAAGAGATGTCCATACTCGAGCAAGCGACGAGGCGTGTTGCGGATGACCTGATTAAGAAGGCTGGCATCAAGCTGCCGTACCTTGTCGGGACGATGATCGAGTTGCCACGCGCAGCCTTGCTTGCTGATGAGATTGCGGAGGTGGCGGACTTTTTCTCCTTCGGCACGAATGACCTTACGCAGACCACGATGGGTCTTTCGCGCGACGATGCCGGTCGGTTCCTGCCGGATTACGTGGACGAAAAGAAGGCCGGCGTGTTCACCGCCGACCCCTTCCAGTCACTCGATATCAAAGGCGTCGGTATGTTGATGCGCTGGGGAATTGAGAAAGGTCGGAAAACGCGCGCAAAGCTCAAAGTGGGCATCTGCGGCGAGCACGGAGGCGACGCAGACAGCGTGAAGTTCTGCCACGCAATCGGCATGGATTACGTGAGCGCGTCACCGTTCCGCGTGCCGATTTCACGCCTCGCCGCGGCCCAGGCCGTAATTGAAGAAAAACTTGAAGGCAAGAAAAAACGGAAGTAGCCAATTTCGGACGGCACCTCGGCATAGCTCAATAACATCAAGTGTTACTTGAGGTTGTCGGTTGCGACGCTGGTAGGGGCTGCCGAGGAAAAAAGAAGACGATGTCGGATGACGAGTCGGCCAGCTGCGGGAGTTGGCCGACTCGTCGCGCTTTCCAAAGACCTAGCCGTTAACCGCGCAACCATCAGCATCCGATGTAGAACGGACCACCCGCGTGAAGCATTCCCCTCAGACGCGAAGCGTGCGATTTCTCCAGTGGCTGAATTTTTTTTTAGCCGATGTTCAAACGGGCTTGGGCCCGTTCGTGGCTGCGTACCTCGTTTCCAGCGGTTGGAACCCAGGAAGCGTCGGGTTCGCGCTGACATTTGGCGGCTTGGTTACGGTCGCCATGCAAACGCCAGCAGGCGCAGCGATCGACGCCACACGCCGCAAACGATTTCTGCTTATTACAAGCCTCGGCGTGCTTGTCTGCGGCGCAATTTTACTTATACAGCGGCCGAGCGTGGCGTCTGTGTACGGTGCGCAATTGCTCATCGGAGGCGCGGCGCCATTCTTGGCGCCGACGGTCGCCGCCATCACTCTGGGCATTATCGGCAACGCAGGCTTCGACAGGCAATTTGGCGAGAATCAGGCCTTCAATTCCGCTGGCAATGTCTTTACGGCCATACTCGTGGCTTGGGCCAGTTACAAGTTTGGTTACCGAGCCATTTTCGTCGTCGCGGCACTATTCGCGATTCCGGCCGCAGCCTGCGTCCTGGGCATTGATGACAGGCAGATCAATTACGCGCGCGCGCGTGGCATTTCGGTCGAGAAAGGCAGCGGGAAAGCGGAACGTATCTCCGATTTGCTGAGGGATCGTGTCTTGCTGAAATTCCTCGTGGCCGTGCTCCTGTTTCATTCAGCGAACGCGGCGATGTTGCCGCAACTCGGAGAAATGCTTTCAAGGGATAATCCACGCGCGGCTGCACCGTTCATGTCCGCATGCATCATCGTCACGCAAGTCATTATCGCTATCTCCGCAGCATGGCTTGGGAAGCTAGCAAGCACGAAAGGCAGGAAACTGCTCTTACTCTTGGGATTCGGCGTCCTGCCCGTACGCGGGGTTCTCTACACGCTGGTGCATCGCCCAGCCCTCTTGATTGCGATACAGACGTTGGACGGGATCGCGAACGCGGTCTTCGTAGTAGTGGCGATTCTCGTGATTAAAGACCGGACGCAGGGTACCGGTCGTTTCAACCTGGCAGCTGGCGTTCTGGCGACTACAGTGGGAGTCGGAGCGGCCCTCAGCAATGCGATAGGCGGTCTGCTGATCCAAAAGTTAGGATATCGTGCATCCTTTCTGGGTTTAGCTGGCGTCGCGTTGGTGGCATTCTGCCTAATGGGTGTCGCCATTCCAGAAACGTTGCCGAAGCTAGCGGCCCCCGAGGACGCAATCGAAGAGGCTTGACCTGAGAAAAAAGCGTTTGAAAAGGTGGATGGCTCCTGCAGCTTCTCGGTGGAATTAAACCGCCCAGTTCTGTACCTTGAGGCCCTTGACGCGGGCGAACTCTGTTTCATTGTTAGTGACCAATATTAGGTTGGCCGCGACGGCATGCGCCGCGATCCATAGGTCATTATTCCCGATTTGTTGGCCTCGGCCTTCTAAGTCGGCGCGAATAACGCCGTATATTTCGGCTGCGGTTTCTGGCAGCGCTATTATGGGAAGAGCGCTCCTTAGCTCATCTAATTGTGCAATCGCTTCGCTCCGTCTCACGCTTTTCGCAGCGCCGTAGGCCAACTCGCCGAATGTAATCACGGAGAACGCAGCCTCGCCGTAGGAGAGCTTTTGAAATCGCGCTAACACACGGGCCGGGCGATTGCGTCGTATATAGATGAGAGTATTGGTATCCAGCAGGAAGCGCGTTTCCATCTACAAACCCTTGCGCTTTTGCGGAAGATCCTTTTTCTTGGGGCGGACCAGCACGTCTTCCGGCAGGTTCGCAATTATCTCGAAAGCGCGGGCCATGTTGCCCGGTGTTTCTCTGAGCACGATCTCCTCGCCCCGGCGATAGATTTCTACTTCTTTGCTCTTGAGGCGGTATTGTTTGGGCAGCCGGACCGCCTGGCTGTTTCCGGACCGAAATACCTTTGCTGTAGCCATCGTCTTAACTCCGGACGTAAATGTATATACGCTAAGTATACACAGATTTTTCTCGCCCGTGGAAGGCCTGCCTCAAGTTGGCATCTTGAAAAAGAAGTAGAGGCCGAGAAAGAAGAAGATGATGTCGGGCGACCAGCCGGCCAGCAGGGGCGGGAGCTGGCCGACGCCGCCCATTGCGGCGAGCAGCTCCGCACCGAGCCAGTAGATAATCCCGATGGCGATGCCGATGGCCACACCCCCGATCGCGCCTCGCGTGCCCACCAAAAACGCGAACGGGAAAGCCAACAGCATACTGATGGGAGCAATCAGCGGGAAGGCCAGCTTGCGGTGCCATTGCACCGTTAATCCAGAGACGTCGAAACCGGCGCGGTGCAGGTCGTCTATATAGCGGCGCAACTGCGGGTAGCTCATCTGGATGGCCGGCAGCACCTCGCGATTGAAATAACTGGGCCGCTCGGTTAGCTCCGGCAAGTCTTTAACGTTGAAGCGCTCGTAACGGACGATCGCGCCGCCGGAGAATTCCCGCACCCAGCCGGATTCCAGCAGCCAGAGTTTTTGCTGCTCGGACCATTGCGCGCGCGCGGCAAAAACGCGGCGACGAATCTCGAAGGTCAGGGGATCAATCTCCAGCACGGTCAAGCCGCCAAAAAGATTTTGCGCTGGGTCAAACAGATCGTAATTGTAGATTTTTGAATTTTGGCCAAAAATCCAGCGTTCCGGTTGTTTGTAAGTTTGCGCAGGGCGGCCCTTGATCTGGTTGCGCAAGGCGTCCTGCCGCTGGTTCGCGTAAGGCAAAAACGTATCGTCCAGGAGGATCATGCTGCCCGCAAGCGCCAATCCCGCAAGTAACAGAGGCACCGCAAGACGGTAGAGGCTGATTCCGCTCGCCTTACAGGCCACGATTTCATTGTTCTTGCTCATGATGCCAAGCGTTGCCAGGATTGCGACGAGCGCCGCCAGGGGAGCAAGCTGATAAATTAAAAAAGGCGTGAGGAACAAAAAGTAATCCATCACCACCACAAAGGGGATGCGATGGCGCGCAATGTCGTCGAGCAGCTCGAAGAAGGTGAAAGCCTCAAACAAAAAGACGAACACCAACATGAGTATCGCGAAATAGGCGAAGAACCTTCGGAGCAGGTACAAATCCATCAGCAAAGGCAAGCTGCCGCTGGAGCGAGCCACCGAGTCTCCCTGCGTGCGGCTTCCGTTCGCGATGCGTGCCGCTGCCGTCCTGACGCGCACGGTGCGCACGCGAATCAGGCGTATCCAAGTTTTGAAGCGGCCGAACGGCTTCAGCCAGCGGATTTCGCCGCGGAACTGTTCCATCCGCGGGAGAAGCGCCAGTCCCGCAAGCACGAGCACCCCGTCGGCAATCCACATTCCGATAACCGGTGGCACAGTGCCCTGACGCGCCATTCCTGCGCCCATGATCAATAGCAGGTAGTATGAGGCGATGAGCACGACTGCAATCAGCGATCCCGCGGCACGGCCGCCGCGTCGCGGTTGCGCACCTAGCGGAACGGCGATTAGAGCAAATGCGAGGCACGCTACGGGGAACGCAAATCGCCGATACATCTCCACACGCGCCTCGCGCCAACCAGGAGTGTCGTCGCGCGCGAGTGCGCGGAGCGGCCGCTCCGGATTGCTGAGCTGCCGCGGCCTAAGCGGCACAAGTCCGCTGACCTCAATAGGCCAATCGCTTTGACCAAACGCCGTAACCGAATAATGGTCGGGGTCCGAACGGTCGAATTCGTGCGTGCTGCCGCCTTGCAGATGCAGCTCCAGCTTGCCCTGCTTCGGCTCGGCAATTACAATCGCATTCTCCGCCAGGGTCACACGCGAGCCGTTCTCTCCACCGGCTTCCGCGAGAAACACGCCGTGCCATTGCGTGCCGCTGGCTGAAACGTCGTTGATGTACAGCACGAGTCGTGGGAAGCGTTCGTCGAAGACGCGCGGTTGCACCTGGAAGCTCACTTGCGAGGAGATCAGGTCCGCCTCGAGTGCGCGAAAGGTGCGCAGCGCTACGGGACCAAGCCAGACCGTCATCACTAAGGTCGCGAGCATGCCGGCGAGCGCTAACACCGCAACCGGCACCAGTATCCGTCGGCGGCCTATGCCCAAAGCGGTCAGCGCGATGATTTCGCTGTCCGCGGACATGCGGCCCAGGCCCAGCAGGACGCCGATCAGCACGGCCATCGGAATGGTGAACGTAAATACGCCGGGGAAGATGCATAGAAATAATTTGAGAATTTGGCTGCCGGAGCCGCTGTGCCGGACAAACAGCGACATCAAGCGAACGAGTTGCGGAACGAAAAAAACAAACGTGAAAACCACGAGTCCAAGGAAGGCATGACGGAAAATTTCGCGGACAATGTAGCGGTCCAGGATGCGCATGTCGAGAAGGGTGAGTGTAACACGAGCGCCGATTTCCAATGGAAAGCGCGTCTATGAATCGCGTGAATTTGGTCGTGTTGTGGCACATGCACCAGCCGCAGTATCGCGACCCGGAAACCGGGCAGTACGTTTTACCGTGGACGCGCTTGCACGCCGTGAAAGATTACTGGGGTATGGTGCAGGTGCTTAGCGAAGTGCCGGGATTCCACGCCACCTTCAACGTCGTTCCGGCACTGGGCATCCAGCTCGAGGAATACGCCAGCGGCAAATTCAGCGAGCCCTGGTTTGCGCTTGCGTTCAAGCCGACCGACGAGCTTACGCGTGAAGATAAGGCGGAAATTCTTGCGCGCGCGTTTCAACTCAATCATGAGCGATTGATGTCGCGGTGGCCGCGCTTCGTCGAGTTGTTCGAGTGGTCGCGGCCGGCGGGAGGCGCGCAAGCACGGGTGACATTTACGGCGCGCGACTGGCGCGACCTACAGGTTCTTTCCCAGCTCGCATGGATGGACGAAATCTGGCTCGCGAAAGACGAGGTAGTCAGCCGCCTCGCCAACAAGGGCAAGGATTTCACCGAGCGCGACAAGGCGGCTCTGAAGGCAAAGCAGCTCGAGCTTCTCGGCTTAGTGCTCCCCGCCTATCGCGAAGCGGCGCAACGCGGACAGATCGAAATCAGCACGACGCCTTTTTATCATCCCATTCTGCCGCTGCTGTGCGATTCAGATATTGCGCGCGTGGCGAATCCCGGAACGCCGCTCCCGCGCCGCGCCTTTCGCCAGCCGGACGATGCGCGAGAGCAGTTGCGCCGCGCGCGCGAGTATCACCAGCGCATCTTCGGAGCGAAGCCTGCCGGGCTCTGGCCCTCCGAAGGTTCTGTCTCGGACCAAGCCCTTACGATCGCGATGGAAGAAGGGTTTCAGTGGTTCGGCACCGATGAAGGCGTCCTAGGCCGCACACTCAACGTAGGTTTCTTTCGCGACACCAGCAGCCTCCCCGCTAATTCCGAGCGCCTGTACAAGCCCTATCGCGTTCAGTTGGCGGGAAGCTCCATCAACGGATTGTTCCGCGATCACCATCTATCGGACCTGATCGGCTTCGTCTACAGCCGCATGGACGCCAAAGCCGCGGCCGCCGACCTGCACGGCCGTTTGCGCTTTCTTGGAGAACGCGTGCCCAGCCAGCAGCCGCTGACCGTCTGCCTGTTTCTCGATGGTGAAAATGCTTGGGAGTATTACGCCGGCAACGGCCGCGAATTCCTTCGCGAATTCTACAAACGCATCGAAAAGGATCAGGATTTTCGCGCGTTAACAGCCAGCGAAGCCATCGCAGCCGCCAAGGAAGTCCCGGCCACGAACGGAATTTTTCCGGCCTCGTGGATCAACGCAAACTTCGATGTTTGGATTGGCCACGACGAAGACGTAGCAGCTTGGGAACTCCTCTGGGACGCCCGCCAGGCCTACGCGCGAGCCGCCGAAGCACGCAAGCAAGCCCGCGCCGACGCGCCAACCGAGACCGCGTTGAATCAAGCCTACGAGTCGCTCCTCGCCGCGGAAGGCAGCGACTGGTGCTGGTGGTTCGGTCCAGAGCACAGCACCGCAAACGATGCCGAGTTTGACGCGCTGTATCGCAAGCACCTCACCGGCGTGTACCTCGCGCTCGGCCAAGTCGCGCCAGAAGAACTCGCCAAGCCCATCAAGCGCAAGCCCGAGCACGCCCTGCAAGTTCAGCCCACCGGCTTTCTCACCACGAAAGTCGATGGCCGCGACACTTCGTATTTCGAGTGGCTCGGCTCCGGTCTGTATTCGCCCGAGCGCCGCGGCGGCTCCATGCACGGCCGCATTTTTCATTTGCGCGAGCTGCGTTACGGATTCGAAGAGGACCGTTTCAGCATACGTGTCGATCTTTTTCCGGAAGCTCTCGCCGAACTGGAAGATCCCGAATTTCGCGTTACTATCGGCTCGGCCGAAGAGTTGACCGTCATGGTCAAGCTCGCGCGCGGCCGCATGAAAGAGTTCGCCGTCGAGAAAGGCCGAGTCTGCCTGTTGAGTCCCAACGACCTTGCACAAGCCGCTTTCGATCGCATCCTCGAAGTTTCCGTCAATCGCAGCGAACTCAGCTTGAAAGGGCAGAAGACCTTGCGGCTAGGCGTAGCGCTGTGGCACGGCGGCTTACCGGTCGATGTGCTGCCCGCGGAAGGTTTCCTCGAAATCCCACTCGGTGACGAGCAGTACTCCTGGCCTGTGGAAGAGTAAGCTGCTTCGCCTCAACACAACTCACAGGCAGTGAGATCTCAGAAAAGCTTAACCGCCAGGTCCCGCGGTCGCTCTCCCACTGCAATCATCGTCAGCAAACTCTCGCTACCACCGCGCAGCCCAATCACGGAGAGATCGCCCGAGCCCTCATTCACCACCAGCAGCAAATTCGGTTTCACATCCGGATCGCTCGAATCGAACCGCAAAGCCTCCGGTGTCTGGCCTGCGGAAATGGGCCGCCCCACACGACGATTGTAAATATCCACCGGCGCCACGCGTCCCGCCGCGGTGTCCGTCACAAACATCTCGCTGGCGTCGGGAAACAGCACGCCGTGTGTCGGAGCCGACCCCAGCAGCACGTAATCGCCAACCTCGTGCGTCCAAGTATTGATCGCCTGCAGCCCGTGCGCCTCCGGTGAAATCACGTACAGCTCGCCCCCATCCGGCTTCAGCAGCATCTCCGACGGCCTCCCGGCAAGCTGCAGGTTCGTCAGCAGCACACGGCGCCGCAAATCTACGACAGAAAGCCGCGGCTCCGTCCGGCTCAACACAAAGGCCACAGAGCTGTCCGCCATCACCGCGACATCTTCCGGTTGCGCCACCACCGCCACGCTGCCGCGCAGCGAAAGCGTGGCCGCGTCATGAATTCCCAGCGACGCATCGCGCCGGTTCACCACCAGCACGCTCTTCCCGTTGGGAGTCGCCCGCGCGAGCACAGGTTCGTGACCCGTGCGCCCGCGCGCCACAACGGCATGCGTCTGGCAATCGATGGCCACCACGGCGTCGCTCCCGGAAACCGCGGTGTACACGCGATTGCCGTCCACCGAAAAATCCAGGGCAAACGGCATCGCGCCCACGGGAACGCGCGCCACTATCTGATTCACGCGCGCGTTTAGCACCCAAGCATATCCGCCCTGTGAACTGACGCCCCAGACTTCCGCGCGCGTAGGATGTTCGCGCATCCCGGACAGCCCAGGTCCCACGGCAATCCGCGCAATCGCCCGCAGCCGCACCAAATCGACCACCGATACGTTCCCATCCGCAGTGCTGACATACGCGTTCAGCCGCAACCCCGGCCGCAAAAACGAGGCTCGCTGTTCACGCAGCAAAAGAATCGCAGCGCCCACCAGCAGCACCGCCGTCAATAAAACTACCCGCACGTTTCGAAATGGATTTTTCAAGAGGAGTCTTTGTGCCAATCAGTGGGACAGCCATTTTTGGCTGTCCTCTCGAAAGATCAATTCACCTGGCGGTGCAGCACCGCAGCAATCTGCCGCACTTCTTCCGTAAGCTCGGCAAATTCCTCCGGCAAAATCGATTGCATCCCGTCCGAAAGCGCCTTGTCCGGCTCGTGATGCACCTCGACCAGCAAGCCGTCTGCGCCCACGGCAATCGCCGCCCGCGAAAGCGGCAGCACCTTATGCCGCTTCCCAGTCCCATGCGATGGATCAACCAGAATCGGCAAATGGCTGCGCTTCTTCACCGCCGGCACAATCGTCAAATCCAGCGTGTTCCGCGAATGATCCGCAAACGTGCGCACGCCCCGCTCGCAAAGCATCACGTTGTAATTTCCCTCGGACAGCACATATTCCGCCGCCATCAAAAACTCATCCAGGGTGGCGGACATCCCGCGCTTCAGCAGCACCGGTTTCTTGGCTCGCCCAGCGCGCTTCAGCAGCGAAAAATTCTGCATATTCCGCGCGCCAATCTGGATCACGTCCGCGTATTCCTCGACCAGGTCCAGGCTTTCGTTATCGATAGCCTCGGTGATAATCCCAAATCCAAATTTCTGACGAACTTTCGCCAAAATCTTCAGCCCCGGCTCGCCCAGGCCCTGAAAGCTATACGGGGAAGTGCGTGGCTTGTAAGCGCCGCCGCGAAACAGCCGCACGCCGCTCTTCACCACGCGCTCCGCGATCGCAAATACCTGCTCTTCGCTTTCTACCGCGCACGGACCCGCGACTAGCGCAATTTTGTCCCCACCGACGATCACGTCGCCCGACGGCGTCGGGATGCGCAGAACGCTATCTTCCTCTTTCGCGTCGCGGCTCACCAACTTGTACGGCTTGCTGACCGGAATGCACTCGATCACGCCAGGCAGCGACTCGAGCACGCCCAAATCAACCGCGCCCTTGTTACCCGTAATGCCTATAGCCGTCCGAATCGTTCCCGGAATCGGATGCGCCTTCAGCCCAAGACTCTCGATGCGCTGGCAAACCGCGCGCACCTGCTCCTCCGAAGCATGCGACTGCATTACCACGAGCATCCCTTACTCCTAAGCTGATTCGGTAAACCTCTACTGTAAGCTACCCACCGCACCCCCGCAAATTTTGCAGTGCGCCAGTCTTGCTCCCGCTTTTACGGTGCTAGCCCCGCTACCGACGTTGACACAAGAGCCTGTGGCTCAGGCTTACCCTGAGTTTCGAAGGGTCGCTTTTTGGACCTGAGGCTTTTTCAACCCTAAATGGGTAGTGGGTCAGTTTGAAGTTTTTTCCCGTCGGTACTGATTCTTCCGGAGTTTGAGCTGTGCCAGAATTACTCCGAGACCGAGCGTTGCCGGAACTCCCACAAACAAGCCACCGAAGATGAGTATGTACAGAACGGCAGAAGATGACTTCGCTGCTCCAGGTAGTAAGAGAATCGCCCCAGTAATGGCAAAGGCAACGAAAAACACGCCCACCCCTAGTTGTCCTGAATCATAGTGCGTATAGTTCATCCCTAACTTCATGCCAGTGCCTCAGCCGCATTATGCACCAACAGCCCAGCCAATTACCCCACCGTCCACACACCGCCAGTTCGAGCTGACCCACTACCCCTAAATGCGCAAAAACGCGCCCATTCGCCCTGTATGCTAGAATAGTGAGTTTAGTACGGAGCAGAAATTCTCATTGGGAATGCCTGAACAGCCCCTCACAAACGTCATCGAATTCGACCCGGAAGACGAGTACCGCCCCGAACCTGAACCCGAGCCCGCGCCGCCGAACTGGATGGACGGCAGCATGCGCATCGGGATTCACACCTCTATCGCGGGCGGCCACCTCAACGCGCTGGAGTCGGCGCACAAGCTCGGTTGCAACGCTTTGCAAATTTTCTCGACCAACCCGCGCATGTGGGCTGGCGGTCCGTCACGCGTAACCGAAGTGGATGGCGCTGCGTTTCGCGCCCGCCGAGCAGCCCTCGGCCTGGGCCCTCTCGTCATCCATGCAAATTATTTGATCAATCTAGCGGCACAGCAACCCATGCTGCGCACCCGCTCGATTCAGGCCTTTCACGACGAGCTCGTTCGTGGTATCGCGCTTGGCGCGGATTTCGTGGTCGTGCATCCCGGCGCGTGCGGCGATTGCAGGCCCGACCAAGCCGCGCGGCTCGCGGTGGAATCGGTCAAGCAGGCCGCAAAAAATCTCCCGCCTACTTCGCTTCGCATCCTGCTGGAAAACACCGCAGGCATGGGCACCGCACTCGGCGCGCGCTTGGAAGAACTCGGCGAGGTGTTGCACGCACTGAGAAATCTTCAAGTCGGCGCGTGCATCGACACCGCGCATCTTTTTGCTGCGGGCTACGACATCAAGAGCGAAGCCGGTCTTGCCTCCACACTCGAACTGATTGACCGGGCCATTGACCTCGAGTGCGTCCCAGTCTTTCACATCAACGACTCCAAAATTCCGCTCGGCGGCCGTGTGGATCGCCACGAGCACATCGGCAAGGGCAAAATCGGCCAGGAAGCGTTTCGCCGTTTTCTCACCCATCCGCGTCTCAGCTCCGCCGCACCCGAAGGCCTCATCGGCCGTGCATTCCTGGCCGAGACACCAATCGACGATCCCGGCGACGACCGCCGCAATGTTGCCGCGCTCTGGGAATTTGCCGGCCTGAAGGACCAAGCCCCCGAAGCTGCAAAAGGCTTCTCGATGCTAACCGCCGCTGCCAAGAAAAAGGTAGCGCAGCAAGTAAAATCCCAGAAGAGTGCTAGTCAAGCGAGGGACCGTAAGATGCGTGCAACCGTAGCGGCCGCCGACCGTGGCGGGCGCAGTTCGAGGCCGCCAAGAAAATCACCCGCGAAGCCAGCAAAACGCAAAAAGGGATAGCCAGGCGTGGCCGATTACAACCCACAAGAGATCGAAGCCAAATGGCAAAAGCGCTGGGCCGAAGCGCGCGTCTTCGAAACGGAAGTAGATCCCGCAAAACCGAAATATTACACGCTGGAGATGTTGCCCTATCCTTCCGGCACCCTGCACATGGGCCACATGCGCAACTACACGATTGGCGACGTGGTGGCCCGCGTCAAGCGCATGCGCGGATTCAACGTGCTTCATCCCATGGGCTGGGATGCTTTCGGCTTGCCCGCCGAAAACGCCGCCATCGCGAACAAGACGCATCCGCGCGCCTGGACCAATAACAATATCGCCGAATTCCAGCGCGTCCTGCGCCGCTTCGGTTTCAGCTACGACTGGCGCCGCGAAATCTCCACCTGCGAGCCGGAATACTATCGCTGGAACCAGTGGTTTTTCCTGCGCATGCTCGAACGCGGCCTCGCCTATCGCAAAAAGAGCCGCGTCAACTGGTGCCCCAAGTGCTGCACTGTGCTGGCCAACGAGCAAGTCGTCAACGGCGGGTATTGCTGGCGCCATGAAGACACGCTGGTTGAATCCCGCGAAATTGAGCAGTGGTTCCTAAAGACGACGCATTATGCCGACCAACTCCTAGAGGACCTGAAGGAGCTCGAAGGCGGCTGGCCGGAGCGCGTTATCACCATGCAGCGCAACTGGATCGGTAAATCGATCGGCGCGCGAGTTAAATTTCCTGTTGCGGATGTCGCTGGCGTCGATCCCATCGAAGTCTTCACCACCCGCATTGATACTATCTACGGCGCCACTGCAATCATTCTCGCGCCCACGCATCCACTGGTGCAGAAGCTCATCGCCGGCTCGCCAGAGCAAAAAGATGCCGAAGCCAAGCTCGCCCAGATGCGCCAGGCGTCGGTGAAGGCGGAAGATCTCGCCACCGCCGAAAAAGTCGGTTTCTTCACCGGGCGCTATGCCACAAATCCTTTTAATCAAGAGAAGCTTCCCATTTGGGTAGGGAACTTCGTCCTGTTGGAGTATGGAACGGGCGCCATCATGGCCGTTCCAGCGCACGATCAGCGCGATTTCGAGTTCTGCCGCAAGTATGGTCTGCCCATTCGCGTTGTCGTGCAGCCTGTCGATGAAGAGCCGCTAGTTGTGGAGAAAATGACTGGGGCGTTCGAGGAGCATCAGCGCGGCAAGCTCGTTAACTCGGGCCCCTATGACGGTCTGTCCGTTGACGATGCCATCCTGGCCATGTCCGCGCACGCGCAAGCCAAGGGCTTTGGCCAGCGCGAAACCACGTTTCGACTCAGAGATTGGGGTATCTCGCGCCAGCGCTATTGGGGCACGCCCATCCCGGTAGTCTACTGCGCGAAAGATGGAATCGTTCCTGTCCCCGACAACGATCTTCCGGTCGTGCTGCCCGAAAATGCCAAGCTTACCGGCGAAGGCGGCTCGCCGCTCGCTGCGACTCCGGAATTTGTGAACACCACGTGCCCAAAGTGCGGCGGTCCTGCGCGCCGCGAAACGGACACGATGGATACCTTCGTCGATTCCTCTTGGTATTTTTATCGTTACTGCGATCCTCACAACGACAAAGCCCCTTTTGATCCCGCGAAGGTCGCCTACTGGTTTCCGATCGATCAGTACATCGGCGGCATCACCCACGCCATCCTGCACCTGCTCTATTCCCGTTTCTGGTGCAAGGTCATGCGCGACATTGGTCTCGTAAAGCACAACGAACCGATCGCTCGGCTCTTTACGCAAGGCATGGTGCAAAAGGGCGGCGTGGCCATGTCCAAATCGAAAGGTAACGTCGTCGGCGCCATGGAAATGGCCGAGAAATACGGCGCCGATACTGGTCGCCTCTATACGCTATTCGCCGCCCCCCCAGAAAAGGACCTGGAGTGGAGCGAAGAAAGTATCGAAGGCGCATGGCGCTTCATCAATCGCGTCTTTCGCCTGGTCGATCGCCTGGCCGAGTCACTCCGCGACGTCAAAAGTGGCATCCCGGCCTCAACCTCGGACGTTGAAAAAAAGCTGCTCCGCAAAACCCATCAGGCACTCCGCCGCGTCACTCTGGACATCGAAACGCGCTGGCATTTCAACTCCGCCATCGCCCTGATCATGGATCTTTACAATGAAATCCACGCGCCTCTGGAAAAAGGCGTGCAGCCCGAAATCACCAAGCACATTCTCGAAACCCTGATGCTCATGCTCGCGCCCATGACTCCGCATCTCGCGGAAGAACTCTGGGAAATGCTCGGACATAACGAAGGCCTCTGGACCGTTCCTTGGCCCGATTTCGATCCCGAACTAGCACGCGACGAAGAAGTCGAAGTCGTCGTGCAAGTGAACGGACGCGTGCGCGCCCGGCTGAGAGTAGCCGCCGGACTCGGCGAAGCCGACTTGGTCCCGAAGGCACTAGCCGAGCCAGCCGTAGCCCAACACATAAACGGCAAGCGCGTAGTAAAACAAATCGTGATTCCCGATAAACTGGTGAACCTAGTTGTCGCGTAAAATTCAGGTTCTACGTAGGGGCGCAGCACTGCTGCGCCCCAGCTTGGCAGGGTCGCCAATTTTGCTACCTGTAGCTCAGGTCCGGTTTGTGGACCTGGGGGGTTTAAAGTAGGACTAATCGGGGCGTGCCCGGTGGCGCCAAGTTCTTCGTTTTTTAGTTTGCTTCTGAGGAGGACAATGTCCAGCGGAGCGCAAATGCAGCAAACACAGCAGCAACGCCCCAACTCCGAACTCGGCGGCGTAGTCGTTCTCGACTTCGGCGGCCAATACACCCAGCTCATCGCCCGCCGCATACGCGAACAGCAAGTCTTCTCCTCCGTTCTCCCATGCACCACCACGCTCGACGAAATCCGCAAGTTCGAACCCTCCGGCATCGTTTTGTCCGGCGGCCCCAGCTCCGTCTACGATCCCCAAGCTCCCAAGTGTGACGTAAATGTTCTCGCGCTCGGCATTCCAGTGCTCGGAATCTGCTACGGCATGCAATGGCTCACCCACCATCTCGGCGGAAAGGTAGAGCCTGCCGAGCGCCGCGAATACGGCAGCGCCGTTCTGAACATCGAAAACACCGATCACAAATCCGAACTCTTCGCGGAATTTCCCAAGTCGCTGCGCATCTGGAACAGTCATGGCGATCACGTCGTCGGACTGCCTCCTGGCTTTCGAACCGTAGGCCGCACGCAAAACGCCGTCGCCGCCGTGGAAGACGCTCAGCGCAAAATTTACGCTGTCGAATTTCACCCTGAAGTGCGCCACACCGACCGCGGTACCGAAATTCTTCGCAATTTCCTGTTCCGCGTCTGCAAGGCCGAAAAGAAGTGGAGCGGCGCCGCCTTCATCGAAGAAACCACCGAAGCGATTCGAACGAAAGTAGGGAATCACCGCGTAATTTGCGCCCTAAGTGGCGGTGTCGATTCCACAGTCGCCGCCGTCCTCGTGCATCGCGCCATCGGCGACCGCCTGACCAACATCTTCGTCAATACCGGACTGCTGCGCAAAAATGAATTTGAAGACACGCTCGAAATGCTGCGCGACCGCCTCGGCCTCCGCGTGATCGGTGTCGACGCTTCCGAGCGCTTCCTCTCTCAACTAAAGGGTGTCACCGAGCCCGAGCGCAAGCGCAAGCTAATCGGCGCGGAATTCATTTCCGTCTTCGCGGACCAAGCTATGGAGCTGCAAAAGAACGAGGCCCACGGCGAAATCGCCTACTTAGTGCAGGGAACTCTCTACCCGGACGTAATCGAATCCGTCTCCGTAAAAGGCCCCTCCGCGACCATCAAAACGCATCACAATGTAGGCGGGCTGCCGGAGAAAATGCCCTTCGCGCTCATTGAACCGTTGCGCGACTTGTTCAAGGACGAAGTCCGCAGAATCGGTCGCGATCTCGGCCTGCCAAACGAGCTATTAGTGAAACATCCGTTTCCCGGCCCAGGTTTAGCCGTACGGGTACTTGGCGAGGTAAATGCTGAAAGTCTGGTAACTCTCCGCGAGGCGGATGCAGTTGTAGTGGACGAAATCCGCCGCGCCGGCCTCTATGAAAAGGTGTGGCAGGCTTTCGCTGTCCTTCTACCCGTGCGCAGCGTCGGCGTGATGGGCGATTACCGCACCTATGGTCTCACCATCGCAGTGCGCGTCGTCGAATCTGAAGATGCCATGACTGCGGACTGGGTGCGCCTACCCGGCGACGTTCTCGAGCGCATCTCCACCCGCATCGTTAATGAGGTTCCCGGCGTTACGCGGGTTGTTTACGACATCAGCTCAAAACCGCCGGGCACCATCGAGTGGGAATAGGGAACTGAAAGCGGTCGGCTAAGGAAATAATGGGGAAGCACTTAAAAGCGATTTTGTCAGGATCGAGGGCTTATTTGAGGATACCGGTAGGGATTCTCAGAATCAGGCCGCGCTGCGCGGGTTGGCGCGGCCCTCTTGAGATTTGTCATTCTAACCGGCAATTCCAGGAAGTGAAGGCTTCCGGAACTAGCGGTTGGCCATTTTCTGGGCCATGTATAGAATGAGCTTACGATCTTCTTCGTCGGCCTTGCCCAACAACCTGCGAAGCTTGTTGAGAAAGCGCGCCTCTTTGCCGCTCGTGCCCCACGCGATGTCGTCCGAAGACTTTCGCTTGGGCAGGTTTGGCAGTACGGGCGGCTCTTCGCCGTCGTAGAACAGTTGATAGAGTGGGCATTCGAGAGCGCGGGCCATCTTCTCCAGTGTTTCGATGGCCGGTACTGTATGGCCATTTTCTACTCTGGAAATGTAGCAGCGAAGCAAACCCGTACGCTTTTCGATATCACCCTGGGAGAGTTTCTTTTCCTCACGCAGTGCGCGGAGGCGGTCACCAATAATCATGCAGATATTATTGCATGTAGTTAAGGGCCCTGCAAGTATAAAGTTGCCATACCTGAAAATGAAACAGATGGTGCGGGCTCAGAAACGCGGGTTCAGGAGAGCGTAACCTGGAAGCCATGCCACGCGTCCCTAAAGTAGAGCCTTTCGGCCCCACCGCGGTTCTGAAACCGGCGGCCAAGGCGGCAGGCGCTCCGGATGACCGGGAGCTGGTTCGGCGCGCCCAAGGCGGAGACAAGGAGGCCTTCGAGGAGTTGGTCCGGCGCCATCAGCATCGCGTTTTTGCCGTAGCCGGCGGGATCCTTCGTCGCCGCGAAGACGTCGAGGATATCGCGCAGCAAGTCTTTGTCAAAGCGTACTTTTCGCTGAAGCGTTTCGATCAACGGGCCGCCTTTAGCACTTGGCTGTATAAGATTACAGTCAACGAATGCTGGGATCTGTTGAGAAAGAAGAAGGTTAGGCCGCTTCTGTATGAATCGGATCTCAGCGAAGAGCAGGCCCAGCAGTTCGGCGCCGCCGAAAGGGTTGCGAGCGACGCCGAGGACATTTCGGACAAACTCGAAGCCCAGCAGCAGGTGGAGCTCCTCTTGGAGGGCTTGGACGAACGCGACCGCATGATGCTTATTTTGAAAGAAGTAGAGGGCTTCGCCATCGAAGAAATTGCCGAGATTCTGGAGCTGAACGCAAATACCGTAAAGGTCCGTCTGTTTCGCGCCCGACGCAGAATCGTGAATCAGGTGCGCAAGCGCAAGGACGGAAGCTGATTGCGATTGGGAGACGAATCTGATTGCGATTCAGAGTTGATTGCCGTTGAGAACGTTCCAAATTGAAACAGACGAAGCATCTAAACTTGGGAGGTCGTATGTGGACATTGAAAAAGTTGAGGCAGCAGGACGATTGTAGAAGCCTCCGCGACTTGCTCGAGGACTTCACCGGGCCCGCGGTACTTTCCGCCGAGCAGAAAGACCATCTGGCGGCTTGCCCGGAATGCAAATCCGTCGCGGACGACATGTCGATGAGCCGCGCCATTTTCAGGGACGTGCCTGCGTCGGCGACGCTGCCCGGGCCGTGGTTTGCGCCCCGCGTGATGGCTGCCATTGCTGCGCGCGAATCGGAGCTGAGGCAGTCTTTCGAGGCTTGGGCTGCGGTACCCCGCTTTGCCGCGCGCCTTACGTGGATTTCTGCACTGGCCCTGCTGCTGGCTGGCGGCTGGCTGTATGAGTCGCCGAAGGTCGCGCAGACTTCCGTCACCCAAACGGGCGTTGAATCCATTTTTGACTCACCACAATCGCAAGCACCCGACGACGTTCTGCCGTCGATGGAGATGGCGCAATGACCGATACCGCCGCTACGCGCAAAGCGGCTCTGTGGGTCGGCGTCGTATTCCTGCTCGGTGCGGCGCTGGGCGGTGTGCTCGGCTATACGTTCGCGCACAGGCCGGTGAGTGCTGCCAATCCTCCGCTCAGCGAACCTGAGCGGCGTGCCCAGCGGGTTGCGGAACTTACCAAACAGCTATCGCTGACGCCGCAGCAGACGCAAGAACTAGACAGCATCTTGCTGCACTGGCATGGCGAAACGAAAACCATTCACGACCAAAGTGACGCGCAAGTCGAGGCCATTCGTCAAAAAGGCCGCAACGAAGTCCGCTCGATTCTTACTCCGGAGCAAAAGCCGAAATTCGAAGAATTTCTTAAGCGTTTCGATGAAGAACGTAAACGCAACCCGCTCCCTCCTCGCTGATTCTTCCCGACAGCTCCTGAAAAAGTTCCCGCGCCTCACACTTTCACGATCAACTTGCCTATGTTTTCGCCGGTGAAGAGCATGTTGATGGCTTCGGGAGCTTTCTCGATGCCCTCGACGATGGTTTCGCGGTCTTTGAGCTTGCCGAACATCTTCCACTTGCCGAGCTGCGTAGCGGCTTCCATGAAGCGGTCGAGGTAATCGAGCACGATGAAGCCCTGCACGCGCAGGCGCTTCCTCAAAATCGTGGCGAAGCTCTCGAGGGCCGGATCTTCCTTGGTATAACCGGAAATCAGCCCGCACAGTACAATGCGGCCGTGAAGGTTCATGCGCTGCACAACTTCGTGCATGATTTCGCCGCCGACGTTTTCGTAATCGATGTCGACGCCTTTGGGCGTGGCCGCCGCTAATTTCTCTTTCCAATCCGGCTGCTTGTAATCGATCGCGGCGTCAAAGCCGAGTTCTTCGGTGATCCATTTGCATTTTTCCGCCCCGCCGGCGATGCCGACCACGCGGCATCCATGAATTTTGCCGATCTGCCCGGCGATGCTGCCGGTGGCGCCGGCCGCCGCGGAGACCACCAGCGTCTCGCCCTTTTGCGGCTTGGCGATGTCCATCATGCCGAAATATGCGGTGGCGCCGGTGACGCCGAGCACGCCGAGAAATGCCGTGTCCGAAAGGAAGGGAATTGGCGGAACTTTCCGGAAGCTGCCGCGCTTGTCCGCTGCATCGATCACGCAATACTCCTGCAAGCCGGTGAGCCCGAGAACTTTCTTGCCCTTCTTGAACTTTTTGTGGCGCGATTCGACCACTTCCGCGAGGCCCGCTGCGCGCATCACTTCGCCGAGGGGCACGACGGGCAAGTAGCTGTCAACCGACATCCAGACGCGCATGGTCGGATCGATGGAGAGATATTTCACTTTCGCGAGCGCTTGACCATCTGCGATCGTTGGCACCGGCGATTCGACGAGCTGCAGATCGCCGGGCGCGAGCAAACCTTTGGGGCGCGCGCGAAGAATCAGTCGGCGATTTGTCTGGGCCACGATGGCTGGTTTGCTCTCATGCTTCGTTCGGCTGCACGGATCCTTCGTGCCTCAGGGTAAACATGATTGGTGCTTCACAATCATGTTTAGAACGGGATGTCTTCGTCGGAGATTTCGGGGCCGGCGCCGCCTCCCGGTGCTGCGGGCTCGTCGTGTCCGCCCGCGACGTCGAAGTCATCGCCGCCGCGCGGGGCGCTGCCACCCATTGCGCCTGCACCGGCACCGGCTGCGGCGCCGTCGGCGCGGCCGCCCAGCATTCGGAAATTGCTGGCGACGATTTCAAAGCTGGTGCGCTTTTGGCCTTCTTTGTCTTGCCACTCGCGCGATTGAATGCGTCCCTCGATGAAAATGAGTGAGCCCTTTTTCAGATATTGCTGGGCGATTTCGGCTTGCTTGCCCCACACGACAATTTTGTGCCACTCGGTACGCTTCTGGCGCTCGCCGTTTTTATCTTTGTAGCTTTCGTCGGTGGCCACGGAAAAATTGGCGACGGCCTGACCGCCGCCGGTGTAGCGCGTTTCCGGATCGCGGCCGAGACGGCCAACGAGAATGACTTTATTCACTGACATTTAAAATCCCCCTTGCGATGTGAGGGCGACGATAACACGCGGGTACGGAAAATGAAAATCGCCGAAGATCCGGAACTCGGTGGAAAAATGGTGCGAGGGGTGAACGAGTGCCGGGGCGGGGAAAGGTCCCTCGTCGCTGCGCTCTGTCGGGATGCCGATCCTCGTCGGATCGGCAGAAAACACAGGGGGCAACGCAGATCGTTATCAAAATAAAGTACTTGCGAAAAAAGCAACTCATAAGAGTGTGAAAACAAAGGAGAAGCAAATCGATGGTTGCCGAACCCGACTGATACAGTGTGCGAGGGTATCCCTGGGTACCCCCTCCCCCGGGTTTTGCATAAGTGTTCATTCTAAAGATAGTTAAAGTCCTTTGTTTTGATACACTTTTGCAAGTGTTCATTCTAAAGGGACTTAGGAGATGTTGTGGCGAGTGGCGAATGTGAAGAGGCGAGCGCCGGTTAGGGCTTGATGATCGAGGGCTGAGCAGATTGATGCGAGATCGTTGAGGAAGGGAGCTTGGCGTCGGCATCGTTGTTGGCGCTGGGGTCGCGATATTTGTATTCGCGATTCGGGGGCTCGGCGGGAGATTCTTTCTCGCTTTGCGTCGAGGTCGCCTCGAAGTGGGCGAGCAGGGAAGCCGCAGCGCTTAGTCGCCGTAGCGACCAGGTTTCATTGAGTAGCGTACGGCAGGGGGTACGCCAGGACAACTGGTCGGAGGGACGGTTTAGATGCAGGTGACCGATTTTTTTTACTCTCGGAAAGTGCGGTGGTTCCTGCTCGGAACAACAAATCAAAATCCGGACCCTTGAAATCACAAGGGATGCGGCACCCAGTCGTAGTTTTGTGCGCTTTGGGTGAATGGAGTGTTAACCACGGCAGAGACGCGATGGGTGGAGTTAATTCTGTGGTATATTCCACGACCGAACACGAACCTCCGCATCAGAGTCATGAGTGTCTTTTCCAAACCTGCGCCCACGAGGCAATCTATGTTTGGAGAATTAGGTAGGCGAAATCAGTGGCGAAGAGAAAAGGTAATTTGCCTATTGGTTTTTGCTTTTTTCTTACCATTCATTACGGCTGAAAGCATTCTTAGCGCGCAGCAAGGCGGAGTTCCGGCATCCGGACCCAGAGTCAAAATGGTCCGCTCCGTAGCAGGCACGAAAGGTGAGCCCCGCGGCGCTGCATTCGTGATGAGCGATCCACGAACTACGTTCTTTGTCCCTGACGACCGCCAAGTCATCATTTATTTTGAATGGGAGGCGCCGCGTGGCACGCACCATTGCGAGGGTACGCTCCGCGGACCCAACGGTCAGCTTGCCGTCATGTCAAGCTTCGACTACCCAGCCACGGAACCAAGATTCGGAGGATTCTGGACGGTACCTCTCTTGGAAAACACCACCGCCGGAGTGTGGACCTTCGAGTCGCATGTCGACGGAGAGTCCGCCGGCACCTTGAGCTTCGAGATTGTGTCCGCCAAGAGACCCGCCGATGTCTTGAAAGGAAAAGCGTTGCTGCCGCTGACGTCGGCGGAAATTTACGCCCGGGCTGTCGCGGCAAGCGTTTTTATAGAGAAGCTAGATTCGAAGGGACAGCCATTCGATGCAAGTTCGGGCTTTTTTATTGATGACGGCCTCGTGGCGACAGCATTCCACGCGATTGACGGGGCCCGCGCGCTCCGGATACGGCTTGCCAATGGCAACTATGCAAAATCGGACTCACTCCTTGGTTGGAATCGTCGGCAGGATTGGGCCCTCCTGAAAATCGAGACTGGGAAAAGTCCTGAACTGCCAAGAGCGACCGACGCATCTGTGAACATAGGAGATCACTGTTACTGGCTGGACGCGAAAGCCGATGCAGCGCGCGTGATCTCTGAGGGGCAAATTGTGGGGAAAGAAGATCATGCTGGTTGGGGCGAAAGGCTGAGCATCTCAGGACCATTCAACTCAGCGGCATTGGGTGGGCCGGTATTGAACGAACAAGGCGCTGTGTTGGGTCTTCTTGGAGAAGCGCTTCCAGAGATCCGGGGACGGAGGGGAGGAGAGACATTCACTCTGACCAGTACTGTGATTCCAGTCGGGTTAGTTAGTCCGGCCTCAAATACTTCGCTCACACCAATCCAAACTTTATGGACCACAGGCCAATTCACAAGTCCAGTCACGGCCCTTCGCGATATTTCGTTCGGAATGATTACCCAAGGCAAGTCGCAAAAAGCTAAGGGTCTTCGTCCTAAGGAAATGAAAGTCGATTTCACACAACGCGATGAGTTCGCAGCGGTGGTGATCGCGTTCCAAGGGATTCAACCTTGGAAGGGTACAGCCCAGTTACAAGTCTACGACGTCGACAATCACGTTCTCAGTCGCAGTGATTCAATAAAGATTAATCTGAGGAGCGGCGAAACACAGGAACGGACTTGGAGTGTTCCCCTTGTGATGCAGCCGGGTCTTTACAGAGCTGATGTGATAGTTGGCGAAGAAGTAGCTTGGAGGGATTATTTCAGGGTTCGGGAATAGGTCTGGTGCCTTGGCGGGGTGGACCAGACGGAACCCGCAGGACGCTCGGGATGGCGCACGACAAGAGAGTCTTTCGCGCTTTGTGGGAACGACACCAGCGAGGGTACCTATTTATTGGTGTCTTGTTGTTCGCCCTCTCTGTCGCGCTGTTCAAGACGCTCGGCTGGGTAACCGTTGCCGCGTTTTTTGTTCTATTGATGATCGCTCTTGAGCTGCTATATCGCCAAATCCAGTCCTTCGTGAAGAAACACAATGAGAGATGGTGGGCAAAGCCCCGTCGCGAAATCCCCCGAGCTTATGCGTCCGTTGCCGCGATGATAGTCCTTGTCCTGGTCGAGTCGGAATTTGCTCGGTACTGGTTAATAGCGACCCTGGTGGGTTCCGTGCTGGCGGCAGCCGCAATTCATCTCCATCGAACATATGAAGGCGAATGAAAATGCGCCCTCACGAGTGTTGGCCAAAACAAAATTCAAAATCCGCACGCTTGAAAGTCACAAGGGATGCGGCACTCGGCAAGCGAGGCAGCGAGCACTCGTGCGGTTGTTGGTGCACCTACGAAGTACGCCCAAAACTGATGCCACGGAATCCACTTCGGTACGATCGACGCGACGGCGTTCGTCAGCGTGAAATGTTCGGTGCCGAATGCCGCGAGTGGCGCTGCGTAAAAGAGCGGCCCTAACAGAATCGGCTTGTCGAAGCCTCGCGCTTTTTGCCAATCGCCGCGGAGAAAAATCCCGACCAGCCCGATTGCAAGAGTCATTCCGCCGGCGAAATACGACCAACGCACCTCGCTGGGAATTGCGACAAAAGCCAGGATTGCCGACGAATTTGCTAAGCTGGCGCTCACGGCGATTCCTTTCAGCCCCGCTGCGACCGAGCCACGACCTCAATTTTGTTCTATGTCTTGATCGGCGGAGTCTATCACGGAGGCCCTTATTCCAGTCTTGGCCACATCTGTACGAGGGAGAGTGCCTGATAAATTGGGTTACGAAAGCGGCGGCTATGCCGCCACAGTCCAAAGCGGCAAACGGCGCCGCACGGAGGTAGATCGACATGAAAAGCTCCAAGTCTTCGGACCCGTGGACGGTCATCATTATTGCGCTGAGCGTTGGGTTGTTCGTTGTGGCTCTGTTCATCAAAGGCTTTACACACGAACTGCTGCTGGAAGCGGGAGTGTTTCTCGTGTCGGTAAAGCTGATTCTGATGGCGCAAAAGAACACTGAGACCGAGAATCGGTTGGAGGAGCGGCTGGCGAATATCCAGGAAATGCTGGCAGCCAAGAACTAGGCGCGTCAATGGGGGGGGCGAATCGAAGAGGAAAGCAGATTCCTCGGCGAAAACCGCCTTCGGAACGACATACGATTGATCAGTTGCGTTTTGCGCGTGGAGGCGCTATGGATCGGGAGCGAAAAATTATTGTTCAGATTGCGACGAGCGCTGACGGTTTCATTGGGCGGAGCGATGGGTCGGTCGACTGGCTGGAGCGGCCGATGCCTGAGGATAATTACGGGATGGGCGCGTTCTATGCGTCGATCGACACGATCCTCTGGGGACGGAAGACGTACGACATGGCGCTGGAGTTTCAGAAGAAAGGCGTGGCCGGGTCGGCGTTCGATACGCGAGTTAAGAACTATGTGTTTACGCGGAGTCTGCCGCCATCGATAGTGCCGGCTGGCGTGGAGTTTGTGAACGAGCCGGTCAAGACATTTGCGGGGCGTTTGCGCGCTGAAGAGGGGAAGGACATTTGGATGATGGGTGGGGCTGGGATCATTGCATCGTTTCTGGACGAGGAAGAGATCGACGAGTTTGTGATTCACGTGATTCCCACGTTTATTGGGGAAGGGATTCCGTTGATTGCGGCTGGCCGGCGGACGGTGCCGCTGGGGTTGATTTCGTCCAGGAAGTTTGCGGATGGGGTGGTGGAGTTGCATTATGCGGTGGGGAAGTGAAGTTCGTTAAAGCAAAAAGCGAAAAGCGAAAAACAGATCCCTCACACCGCTCGCGAAGCGCGAGCGGGTTCGGATGACAACCTGTGGGGGGCGCGCAGTAGCGGCACGGTTGAAACCGTGCCCTGACGGGGAGCGCCAGGGTGAAGCCTGCCGCTACGGGGTCTCGTCTGGCGGGTCGAGGTCGGGGATGTCGTCACTTGTGGCGCGTTTTAGTTCGCGGCGGATGGTTTCGGAGGAGAAGCCGGCGCGGAGCAGGCTGCGGTAGAGGGAGGCGATCTTGCGGTCGTCTACTTCACCGCGAGGAAATTTTAGTTTCCGGTCGATGCGTTGACGGACTTGGGCGCCTTCGTCGGTGTTGGCGGTGGCTTCTTCTACTGCGGTTTCGATGTGATGGTCGGGGACGCCGCGGGCACGGAGTTCGCGGGCTACGCGATACTTGCCTTGGTGGCGGATTTCGGTGCGCTGGCGGGCGAATTGTTTGGCGTAGCGGGCGTCGTCGATCAGGCCGTTTTGTTTCAGGCGGGCGATTACTTTTTGGATCAGGTCTTCGTCGGCGGTGCGGCGGATTAGCGCTTTTTTCATTTCGGAGACGGAATGGGCGCGGCGCATCAAGATTTTGATGGCGGCGTCGTAGAGGGCGGGCTCGGAGTCGATGGTGCGGGGCTTGAACACGGAGGCGAGTGTAAGAGGGGAAGAGTCGAGAGTCAAAGAGTGAATGAAAAGATTCGATGTGGAGACGCCGAGAACGTCGAGGAGCGCGGAGAGAATTCAAAGGCGCCCGCGGGGAAAGCGCCGCGGCCGCTACATTGGCGGCCCGCTACGCGGGTGGTTACGGATTTAGCGCGGACTGGCGCTGCTGTAGGAATCGGCGGACGGCGGGGTCGCGCTCTAGGCCTACTGCGATTTCGTAGGCTTGGCGGGCTTCATCGTGCGCGCCAGCCTTTGCAAGCAGCTCTGCTCGGGCTGCCCAGTAGGGTTGGTATTCCGCGACTCGCTCGTCGGCGGCTACCGCTTGCATGGACTCGAGAGCGGCGCTGGCGCCATGCAGCTCGGCTATGGCTAGGGCGCGATTGATTGCTACCACAGGGGAGCCAACGATTGCGAAGAGTGCGTCGTATAGCTGCACCACTTCTGCCCAGTTGGCTTGACCTGTGCGGCAGCGATGCACGTGGGCTGACTGCAATGCGCCTTCGAGCTGATAGCGGCCGATCGCGCCCATTGCGCTGGCGCGATTTAGCGCGGCCTCGGCCTCGTCGATCAATTGGTGGTCCCAGAGCGCGGGATCCTGTTCGACTAGCGGCACGTAGTCACCATTGGGATTGCGCCGGGCTGGGCGGCGGGCTTCGGCGTGAAGAAGGAGGGCGAGCAGGCCTAGCGCTTCCGGCTCGGATGGCAGCAGCTCGGTTACTACTCGACTCAGGAAGATGGCTTCCTCGGCTAGGTCGCGGCGGGCGAGATCGGTGCCGCCGGGGTCGGTCCAGCCTTCTGCGAAGGCGGCGTAGATAGCGTCGAGGACGGTGTCGAGCCGGTGGGGAAGCTCTTCGCGCTCGGGGACGGTGAAGGGGACGCCGGCTTGGCGGATTTTGTCCTTGGCGCGGACGAGTCGCTTGCTCATGGCGGCTGGGGACATTAGGAATGCGGAGGCGATTGTTTTTGCATCGAGTCCTAGCACCGCTTGCAGAATCAGCGGCGCGCGGATGCTGGGGTCGATCGCCGGGTGGGCGCAGGCGAACATTAGCGCGAGGCGCTGGTCGGGGATGTCGGCGTCGGCGGCGGCTGCGTCCAGGCCTTCGGCCATGATCTGTATGCGCTCGGAGGCGATCTCGGCGCGACGGCGTCCTCGGTACATGTCGATTACCTTTCTGCGCGCGACGGTCAGCAGCCATCCTTCGGGATTGGACGGGCAACCTTTGGTTGGCCAATCCGCCAGGGCGGACGCGAAGGCTTCGGACAGGGCGTCTTCGGCGGCAGCCACATCTCTGGTGCGAGCCGCGAGGAAGGCGACGAGCTTGCCGTAGCTGCGTCGCGCTACCGCTTCCGCAGTGCTACGGGCTTGCGCGTCGCCTTCGCGGACGTTCATGTGTTCACGACGCGGGCGCGGCAGATGAGGCCTGCATGGCCCAGACTGGACGCACCTCGACTACACCGTGGCTTGCGCTCGGGCAACGCGCGGCCCAGGAGATTGCGGAGTCCAGGTCGGGGACGTCGATGAGGTAGTAGCCGCCGATCTGCTCTTTCGTCTCGATGTAGGGGCCGTCGAGAACCTGCGACTTGCCGTCTGCGACGCGGACCGTCGTCGCGGAGTTAATCGGCTGCAGGCGGTTTGAGCCCTTCCATACGCCCGCTTTCTTCAGTGCTTCGGTGTAAGCCGTGTAGGCCGCCATTCCTTGCTCCTGCTGGGCTTTCGTCAGGTTGGACCAACCAGTCTCGTTCGCATAGAGCATCAACAGATATTGCATGGGAAACCTCCGTTTTGGATTGTAGCGGCTAAATGTGCCGCCACTACAATGACGCTTGGGACCGGGCGATTTGGACAGCCGGCGTAATCAATTAATTGGGTTGTGTGGGTTTGCAAAGGTGGGGGCACGCTGAGACAAAGCGAGGGAGGCGAAGAGGCCTTTGAGGGAGACGAAGGCGAGGAGAACGCCGATGGCGAGAGCGGGGGCCCAGGGGATCCAGTTCCAGAAGGGACGATCAATCATGGCCAGGGATACGTTGCCGGGATCATAGAGAACGGCGACGGGCCAGCCGATATTCTCGCCATGAGAGACAAGTTTGGGCTCCTCGAACCGAACAATGGTGCCCTGCGCCTCAAATTCGACAATTGGCAGGTACACGATGCGGCCGTACATTCCGTTCGAGCTGGGGTTGCGATGCGTGTGAAGCTCTCGACGCTGGAAGCCGACAATTTTGCCCCGCGTGCGGGCGCCCTTGAGGAGAAGATGGACGTCGGTCTTGCCCGTGAAGTACGCGATCGAAAGTAAAGCTACCGCGACGAGAAACTGAGGCACAAAGGCATAGCGGAGAATTTTCAAGCGGTTGGCGAGCATCCACTCGACTTGGGACTGGGGAAATGGCATTGGGATAGGCAGTGCGAAGCTCTGCGCTACTTGCGGGCGAAGCGCTCGAAGTCGGCCATTTGGCGTTCCATTTCTTCGCGGGCGGAGTCGGAGGCGGAGCGGATGCCTTGGATGCGGAGCTTGAATTCGTCTGGGTTGGAGGAGCGCGCCAGGGCTTCGTCGAGCATGATCAGCTGCTTGCTGTATAGATCGAAGAGTGATTGGTCGAAGGTCTGCATGCCGTACTGGCTGGTGCCGGCGGCGATGGCATCGTGAATGAGGCGCGTTTTGTCCGGATTGATGATGCAATCGCGGATGTAGCCGGTGCTGATCATGACTTCGCAAGCGGGGACGCGGCCCTTGTCGTCGGCGCGGCGGACGAGGCGCTGGGAGACGACGGCTTTCAGCGTGGCGGCGAGCTGCAAGCGGATTTGCTTTTGCTCGGGCGGCGGGAAGACGGCGATGATGCGTTGAATGGTTTCCGTGGCGTCGAGGGTATGCAAGGTCGAGAAAACCAAGTGTCCGGTTTCCGCGGCGAGGAGCGCGGTGGAGATGGTTTCGAGGTCGCGCATTTCGCCGACGAGGATTACGTCGGGATCCTGACGCAACGCGGCGCGCAGGGCGGTGGAAAAGTTCGCGGTGTCAACTTCGACTTCGCGCTGGTTGATGAAGCTGCGCTTATCCCGATGCAAGAACTCGATCGGGTCCTCAATGGTGATGAGATGGTCGGAGCGGTTGGCGTTGATGCGGTCGACCATAGCGGCGAGCGTGGTGGATTTACCGGAACCAGTGGTGCCAGTGACGAGAACGAGACCGCGCTGCTCTTCGCAAATGCGGTTGATGACGGCGGGAAGATTTAGCTCGTCGGTCGTGCGGATCTTCGTGGGAATGACGCGGAGGACCATGCCGACGTTGCCACGCTGCTGGAAGACGTTGACGCGAAAGCGGCCGAGGCCCGCAACGCCGTAGGCCATGTCTAGCTCGGCGGTTTCCTTAAACTTTTGCTTCTGGCGATTGGTCATCATGCTGAACGCCATGGAGAGCATTTCTTCGGGAGTGACGCGGGGAACGTCGGTGATGGCGTTTAGAAGGCCGTCGACGCGGAGATAGGGGTGATTGCCGACCTTGAGGTGCAAGTCGGAGGCTTTGCTTTCGACCGCGCGGCGCAGGAGATCGTCAATGCTCAGTGACATTTCGTGTGGGCTCCGCTAAGTGAGCGACTTTTTCGACGTTAGCATTCGCGCGGGAGGGGGACAAGGAATGTGAGTTGGCCGGTTGCGCGGTAGTTACTGGGTCCGGCTCATTTGTTGGCTGCAGATGTTGAAATTAAGCCACGGTCCCGCCACGCCGCGGCCCCTCACTCGCTCGGGGTAAACCAGCGCTCAAAATGCGAGCGCAGGAAAATGCTGGTCGCTCCGGTCGGGATGACAGTCTTAGCTCACGGCGATGCTAGACCGCTTTTTTTAGGTAGAGGGAGTCGTAGAGGAGGCCGGCTAGGAAGCCTCCGGCTAGAGGACCGATCCAGTAGACGCCCCAGTTGGTCCAGTGAGTGGAGGCGAGGGCGGGACCAAAGGCGCGGGCTGGGTTCATCGCGGCTCCGGTGAAGGGAGCGATCACGAGGATTCCGAGCGTAAGGGTGAGCCCGATCCCGAAGCCGGCGATAGCGCGAAAGGTGCCGCGCTCGTCGACTGCAGTGGCGAAGAAGACGAGAACCAGGAAGAACGAGGCGACGGCTTCGAGGACCATGGCGGAGAGCCGGGAGAAATCGCGAACCAACTCTGGAGTGCCTAGCGCGACGGCGCGCCAGGTTTCCTCGGGGATGATGGCCTTGAGCAGAAATGCCGCGGCGACGCCGCCGAGTATCTGTGCAGCCCAATAGAGGAAGACTTCCACGGTGCCGATACGCTTGGTGACCCAGAACCCGATGCTGATGGCGGGATTGAAATGGCCGCCGGAGATGTGCCCGAGGGCGGAGACCATAATGGCCATGGCGAGGCCGGAAGCTAAAGCGATGCCGAGAAGGCCAATGCCGCCGGAGCTTTGCAGGTAGCGGTCGGCACAAACGGCCCCCGCGCCGAAGAACACGAGAGCGAAGGTGCCGAGGAATTCCGCGGCGAATTTTTGGAATGTGGTGTACATGGCGGGGAGATTTTAGCCGAGGAAACGGCGATGAAGGAAAAAGAATTAACGCAGAGTGCGCAGAGGGTGGACACTGAGACCACCGAGAAGAAAGGCAAACACGTTTCGTAAAGCGAGCTTACATCTTGCCCAGCTGGGGCGCAGCGTTCCCTCGGCTGCACTCGGGATAAAGCTGCGCCCCTACGGGGCGTTAGCGCGATGCTGCGGAGACTGGGGCGCTTACGGGGGTTAGCCAGTTGTGGCGGTCGGGCTTGGTGCCGCTGGTTATGGCGAAGAACTCTTCTTGCAGCTTGCGCGTGATGGGGCCGGCGACGCCTTTTCCGACCTGGATGTGGTCGACCGAACGAATCGGCGTGATTTCGACGGCGGTTCCGCAGAAGAAGACTTCGTCCACTATGTAGAGCATTTCGCGCGGGACTACTTGTTCCTTCACGGGGATTTTCAAGTCTTCGGCAATTTTCACGACAGTGTCGCGAGTGATGCCCGGGAGGATGCTGGTCGCGAGCGGCGGAGTGTAGAGCGTACCGTCGTGCACGAGAAACACGTTCATGCCGGAACCTTCGCTGACGTGGCCGTCGGTATCGAGCGCGATGCCTTCGGCGTAACCGTTGAAACTGGCTTCCATTCGGATGAGCTGCGAGTTCATGTAGTTCGCGGCAGCTTTGGACATCGCGGGCAAAGTGTTGGGAGCTATGCGCGTCCAGGAACTAACGCCGACGTCGACACCTTTCGCGAGAGCTTCCGGGCCAAGGTACGCGCCCCACGACCAGCAGGCCATGTAAATATCAATCGGGGAGCTAAGCGGATTCACGCCCACTTCGCCATAGCCGCGAAGAACGATGGGCTTGACGTAGCAGGCGTTGAGCTTGTTGAGGCGCACGACTTCGGTGGCGGTGTTGCAGAAATCATCGACTGAGTAGGGCAGCTCCATGCGATAGATTTTCGCGGAGTTGATTAGGCGCTGCATGTGCTCACGCAGGCGGAAGATGGCGGGGCCTTGCTTGGTGTCGTAGCAGCGAATGCCTTCGAAGACCGCGGAGCCATAGCTCACGACGTGGGAGAGGACATGTAGCGTGGCGTCGTCCCAGTTGACGAATTTTCCGTTGTGCCAGATTTTTTCGGTCTTGGTTATGGGCATTTGCGCTCCTCGCGTGGCGTTTGCATTTGCAGAATACGGGAGTGGCCGAAAAGCGTAAATCGGCGGAAAGTACCAGCGGAGGAGAGCAGAAAGACAAATTGGCGCTGTGCTCCCGCAGAGCTGTGCTGGGCCTCGACAATTTCGCGCGAGTGTTGTTCGCTGTGGGGCCGGAGAAAGCCGCAGGGCTGCGCGGACTCTGCCCTGCGCTACAGGTGCCCGCTACTGCTGCGGCCGGCTGTCTCTCTTTTTTGGCAGGTTGCCCATGGAGGGCGAATCCGGCTTGGGCTGCTCTGTGCTAGATGGGCGGTCCAGCGAACGGTAGGCCGCTTGCGCTTGCGTCAGAATCTGGCCGTTCTTGTTTTCCCAAACTCCGAGTAGGAAAAAAGGAAGAGCAGTGGCCAGGACCCAGAGTTTGGCGCTGCGAGAGATTTTGGACTCCGGCTCCCAGCGGAAAAGCTGCGCAGCCACGAAAAAAGTAAGAATGGTCCACAAGGCGAGAGCGAGGATTTGCGTGAGCAGCTTCCTGATAGAAAACGAGGAGTACATAGCGCCCTGCAGGCCGGTAACGAGGTAAGTGGCGGGGAGGAACACGGCGACGCTCTGCGCCGCCTTCGGCAGGTAAGCGATAGGCAGGGTCGCACCGGAAAGAAAAATCAGCGGGAGCCAAATGAGTTGGTTGAGGACTTGCGTTTCCTGCATTGTGTTGGTGACGCTGGCTACTACTAAGCCGAGCGATGCGAAGGAGACGATGCCGACGGTGACGAGCACAAAGAGCGATAAGAGATCGCCGAGATCTGTGACGTGGAAAACCACGCGAGCGAGGATCAATTCGATTAACACAGTGGGGATCGTGAGTAAATAGTTGGCGAGAATGCTGGAGGCGAGCATATCGGTGGCGCTAACCGGAGTAACGTGAAAACGGCGAAGGATTCCCTGCTCGCGGAACGTGACGAGCATGGCGCTCAGGCCCCAGAAGCTACCCATTACGTTCAGGGCGATTACCGGGCCGAGGTAGAATCTGACCATGCGAGGATTGCCTTTCGCGAAAATTCCGGCGTACAGGAAAAGCATGCCGAGCGGGAAGATTACGCTGAAGAAGAAAAACATTCTGTTGCGCAGCGCGAGTTGAATGCGCATGCGGGTGAGGCTGACAAAGTTTTTCAATCGCGTAGCCTCCTGCCGGTCATTTCGATGAAGACGTCTTCCAGGGAAGGCGTGGCGATTTCGAGGCTGACAAGCTCGTTGCCTTCGGATTCGAGATGCTTGACGAGCGAGACGATGGCTTGCGGCGGCCGCTGGGTGTGCAGAACGTAGGTACCGTCGACCTCGCGCACGTCAACGACACCTTCAAGATTTTTCAGAGTGCCGTTGGCGGCGGGCTTGGCCAGCTTCACCTCGATGCGCGTGTTGCCGCCGGAGCGCTGCTTCAGCTCGCGGGGGGAGCCGCAGGCTATCACTTTCCCGTGATCGACAATGGCGACGCGGTCGCAGAGGCGCTCGGCTTCCTCGATGTAATGCGTGGTCATGAGGATGGTTTTCTTTTCGCGGCGAAGCTCTTCGATGATGTCGTAAATTTCGCGGCGGACTTGCGGGTCCAGGCCGGCGGTGGGCTCGTCGAAAAAGAGGACGCGCGGATTGTTGATGAGAGCCATGGCCAGGGCGAGGCGCTGCTTCTGTCCGCCGGAAAGCTTGCTATAGAAGGTATTGCGCTTTTCTTCGAGCCCAAAGCGCTTGAGCAGCTCTTCTGGGTCGCGGCTTCGTTTGTAGAAGCCGGCGAACAGGCGGAGCGCTTCTATCACGCGCAATTTGTCGGGCAGGGAAGTGGACTGCAGCGACGCGCCGATTTCGTGCTTCAGCTCGCGGGCGCTGACTTGCGGATCGAAGCCGCAAACGCGGACGTAACCGCCGTCTGGATTGCGCAAACCTTCGAGGATTTCGACGGTTGTGGTCTTACCGGCGCCATTGGGGCCGAGCAAGCCAAAAACTTCCCCTTCTTCGACGCTGAAACTGACGCCGCGCACGGCTTGCACATCGCCGTAATGCTTCACCAGGTTATCGACTTGCAGGACGGCATCGGACATAAAACGATTTAGTGTACAGCAAAGTCTGCTGATGCGCTCCCGCCGGATAAACCTGAGGATGAACTAACTGCGCGTCTATGAGGGTGGTCGGCGATTTCCGGGCTAAAGCTTTGTTAGGACGTGTTTTCTCGGGTACACTCTGCTGCCTGCAAACGAACGCCGCCCGTGCGCGAGAGCGACACCATCACCGAGAACAAACAAATTAGAGGGAACGCAGGCGTGAACAGCCGGATATTTTCCTGGTTTAAGAGCGACGTCGGACTGCTCGTGCTGCTAGCCATCGTCCGGGTCGTGGTGCATATCCTGACGAACGGGCATTACGGCTTTCACCGCGACGAACTCCAGACGTTGGACGATGCCGGGCACCTCGATTGGGGATTCGTTGCTTACCCTCCGGTCGTGCCGCTGCTAGCGCGTCTGGAGCTAGTGCTGTGCGGAACATCGCTGGTCGGATTCCGGTTGCTGGCGGCAGTGGCGGTGAGTGCCGCGATGGTTTTCGCCGGCTTGATCGCCAAGGAGCTGGGCGGGGGGAGGCGCGAGCAGGTGCTGGCGGCGATTGCTACGGGCATCTCGCCTGTTTCCTTGTCGCAGGGCGCGGTATTTCAGTACGTGTCGTTCGATTATTTGTGGTGCGTGCTACTGACGTATTTTCTGGTGCGATTGCTGAAAACGGAGGACGCGCGCTGGTGGCTGGCGATTGGCGCCCTCATTGGTTTGGGCATGCAAACGAAGTACACGATGGCGTTCTTTGCCATCGGGCTGGTGAGCGGAGTGGTGCTGGCAAGGGCGCGCCTGTATTTATGGAGCGCGTGGCTATGGGCGGGCGTGGCCGTGTCGCTGCTGATTTTTCTGCCGAACTTGGTTTGGCAGGTGCAGCATCATTTTATTTCTCTGGAATTCTTGAGGCACATTCACGCACGCGATGTGAGTCAGGGGCGCGCACACGGTTTCCTGCTGCAGCAGCTTCTGTTTTGCGTCAATCCCGCTACGATTCCGCTGGTCTTCCTGGGCTTGTGGTTCTACTTCGCCCGCGAGGAAGGGAAGCGTTACCGGGCGCTGTGCTGGATGTATGCGGTTACGCTGGCGATCTTTGTGGTCGCAAAGGCGCGCTTTTACTATCTGGCGCCGATGTATCCCGTTTTGCTCGCAGGCGGGAGCGTGTTGTGGGGAGAGTGGCTAAAGTCGCTGCGGCCTGCCAGTTTTCGAGCAGCGCAGGCGGTCCTGTGGACCGCAATGGTGGCGGGTGCGGTGATTTTTGCGCTGACGACCATGCCGCTGGCGCCGTTCGGGTCCGGCTTGTGGAAGTTCACCAGCAAAGTGCATGACCAGTTTCGCGAGGAGATCGGCTGGACGGACTTGGCGCAAACGGTGGCGCGTGTGTACAAGTCACTGCCTGCAGAAGAGCAGGCGCGCACCGGAATCCTCACCGGGAATTACGGCGAGGGAGGAGCGCTGAATCTGTACGGGCCAGGGCTTGGTTTGCCGCGCGCCATGGCCGGAACCAATTCATTTTGGTATCGCGGCTATACGGAACCGCCGCCGGAGACGGTTATTGTGATTGGTTTTGACTTGGACGAGGCTGACGAGCTCTTTTCAAGCTGCCGCGTGGCCGCGAAGAACACGAATCCCTACAATGTGGTAAACGAGGAGTCCCGCGACCATCCGGATATTCTGGTTTGCCGTCACTTGCGGGAAAGTTGGCCGGAGTTCTGGCGGAAATTCCGCCGCTTTGGGTGAAACGGAAGGTCTCGGCTTATTTCTGAGGGGCGCGGCGAGGGCGTTTTTTCGTCGCTGCGGTCTTTTTGGCCAAGCTCTTCTTATCTGGCTTCCAGCGATGGGAGTTTAGATCGACGCGAGATTCGGTAATCTTTACGCCTTCTGATTCGAGAAGCTTCTTTTGAAGAGAGGCGTATGGCTCGCGGATGAGGATTTTGCCGCGTTCGCCCACGACGCGATGCCAGGGAATGCCTTTTCCGGTCGGAGTGGCGGCCATAGCGCGTCCGGCGCTTCGCGCGCCTCCGCTAAGGCGCAGAGCCTTCGCCAGCGCGCCATACGATAAGACCCTGCCGCGCGGAATTTGTTTCACCAACCGATAAACGATATCCCAAGACATTTCGGATACAACCGTTTCAGGTATGCCGAAGCATCCTACTAAATTTTCGAAGTTGTTGCTTTGCAGCAACGACAAAATAGCGGGAGCGGGGTTTAATCTTTTGAGCTAAGAATGCGGAACAAGACCAAAGGGTTAGGAGGCCTACAGAATACAGGAAAAGGAAGGATGCGCTACAGGAAGCATATTGCGCTGGGACGCATCTAAGGAAGAGTAGGGGAAACCTGAACTGGTCGATGCGCAGATGGTGGATGCGCAAAACGAATGAAACCAAGCAAGAAAATTAATGAAGAAAGCTGAATTCGTTCGCGTATCTTCCAGTCCAACAAGGAATTTCTCTATGCAAAACGTGAACAGCGGTGCGAAGCGTGGAGAGATCGGCGGTAGGGTTAACGTTTTAGAAGCAAATTCGCACGACTGTATGAAACAGACGTTGAATGCTGTAGTGGAAGTGCATTACACTACAGTCATGTTGGAAGTCGCGGGGTGAGCTGTATGGCTTTCGTTCGCCGCAAAGGAAATGCTTTTTACTTGGTGCACAACGTGCGCCGCGGCGGCAAAGTGCGGCAACTGCACCTTGCGCGTTTGGGAGACCGCGCGCGGATCACCGAGCGAGTGGTACGCGAGGTCTCGAAGAAACACCCGTTCGTCGAGCTCAACTGGCGGGCATTGCGCGAGCAGGTCAACAGTCATGTGGACCTCGCGGATCCAAATTCGCCGGCGGTGCAGAAACTGGTGGGAGCTTTGCGAACTTTGAATCTCGATCTCGCGGATCTGTTTCCGCCGATACTCCGAATTTCTGAATCACCCGCAGTGGCGCGGGAGTTGCTCGTACAGTTGCGGCTCCTGCAGTCCACGCTCCAGGTCAAGCTGGCACAGTTTGACCAAGGGCGGGGTCGATTTAGTCAAGCGTCGCCGCAGTTGCGGAGGCGCTAGGGAGGCGGCCATGGGAGAACATATATTGCCACTTGATCCAAACCAACGAAGCACCGATACGCTGGAATTTCAGACGGCGCTGCGGTCGAAAATCGTCGGGCAGGACGAAGGTCTGCAGGCGCTGGTCGACTTGTACCAGGTGTTTTGCGCCGGATTGAATTCTCCGGGGCGGCCAGTGGGTAATTTGCTCTTCTTGGGGCCGACGGGTTCGGGCAAGACGCGCATCGTGGAAGCGGGCGCGGAGATTCTATTTGGCGATGCGCGGTCTTTGATCAAGGTAGACTGCGCGGAATTCCAGCATTCTCATGAGATTGCGAAGTTGATCGGCTCACCCCCAGGCTACCTGGGGCATCGGGAGACTCATCCGCTAATCACCCAGGAAGAATTGGCCAAGAGCTATACGGACAAGCTGAAGCTGTCGTTTTTGCTCTTCGACGAAATCGAAAAGGCTTCCGATGCTCTCTGGCAACTGCTCCTTGGGATTTTGGATAAGGCGACATTGACCTTGGGCGACAATCGCCGGGTCGACCTGTCGCAAACAGTGATTTTTCTTACTTCTAACCTGGGTGGCGGCGAAATTACCGAATTAATGCATGGGGGCATGGGCTTCGTCCAGCCGACTGACAAGCCTGACGCTGGGCTGGACCAAAAAGTGGAGCGCACCGCTGTAGAGGCGGCGCGGCGCAAGTTCTCACCTGAGTTCATGAACCGGTTGGATAAGGTGGTTGTTTTCCATCCTTTACGGCGCGAACAACTGGAAGAGGTGCTCGATATCGAGCTTGGCCAGGTGCAGCAGCGCGTGCTGGAAACGGCAAAGGGCCAGTTTCTGTTCCGCGTTACTACCGCTGGGCGCGACTTCTTGTTGAAAGAAGGCACAGATCAGCGGTATGGCGCGCGGCACTTGAAGCGAGCCATTGAGCGGCACGTGGTTTATCCTCTGGCGAATCTGCTGGCTACGGAGCAAGTGCATCTGGGCGATCTGGTTTGCATCGATTGGGACCGCGAACACTCGCAGCTAACATTTATTCGCGAGGGTGAGGGCGCGCTGGTACAGAATCATCCGGAGAGCGAGCAACTTGCTTCGGGTGCCGAAGCGAAGGATGGCCGCAAGGCCGAAATACCGGCGGAAGCCGTGACAGAAGGAAAGAAGCCGCGCTCTGCTCCTGCGGCGGCGGCCCCTGCGGCGGCTCCGCAAGCGCGCAAGAAGCCGGAGCGCTAGAAATTTCTACCTCGCACAGTCTATTGGGGTGGCAGAATCAACACTCTGCTGCCCCTTTTCGTCTTTATGCCGCTGACACAAACTGTTTCCGCTCTCTCATTTTTGCAGCAATGAAACATCGTCTCAACGCATGAGACAACATTGAAAATCCTGAAATTGGTATCTCTATGAATTTGCACGGGTTTCGCCGAAAAGTGGAAGATATGAAAATGGCACGCCCCATGCAACGTTTCACGCTTGCGACGTCCTGAGATGCAATCGCGTTCGGGGGAGCTGGACGCCACTGAGGATAGATCATATGAAAGCAGCCGTCCGACAACAGTTGGATCCCACCATCCGGAGCAACGATACCCGGGACTTTCAAGGGGCGTTGCGGGCGAAAATAGTCGGGCAAGAAGAGGGTGTGCAAGCGCTGGTGGAGCTGTACCAGGTTTTCTGTGCCGGGTTGAACTCACCGGGCCGGCCGGTAGGAAATTTGCTATTTTTGGGGCCGACGGGATCGGGCAAGACGCGCATTGTGGAAGCGGCCGCGGAGATTTTGTTCGGGGATTCACGCGCCGTAATCAAGGTAGATTGCGCGGAATTCCAGCATTCTCATGAGATTGCGAAGCTGATCGGATCGCCTCCGGGCTACCTGGGTCATCGCGAAACCCATCCATTGATTACGCAGGAAGAGTTGGCTAAGAGCCACACGGACAAGCTGAAGCTGTCGTTCTTGCTCTTCGACGAAATCGAGAAAGCGTCGGATGCGCTGTGGCAATTGCTTTTGGGGATGCTCGATAAGGCCACTCTAACCTTGGGCGACAATCGCCGAGTCGATCTGTCGCAGACCGTCATTTTTCTAACCTCGAACCTGGGTGGCGGCGAGATCACAGAATTGATGAATGGCGGCATGGGTTTCATCCAGCCAAAAGATAAGCCGGCGGCCGGACTGGACCAAAAAGTGGAGCGGACCGCCGTGGAAGCTGCGCGGCGCAAGTTCTCGCCCGAATTCATGAACCGCCTGGATAAGGTGGTTTGCTTTCATCCGCTTAGGAGCGAGCAGTTGCAACAAGTCCTGGATATCGAGTTGGGACAGGTGCAGCAGCGCGTGCTGGAAACGGCTAAGGGTCAGTTCCTATTCCGTGTGACGGAGCCAGGGAAAGAGTTTTTGCTTCAGGAAGGTACCGACCAGCGCTATGGCGCGCGGCATCTGAAGCGGGCTATTGAGCGCCATGTTGTGTATCCGTTGGCGAACCTGTTGGCTACCGAACAAATTCATCTGGGAGACCTGGTTTGCATCGATTGGGATCGCGATCAGGACCGCCTGACGTTCATTCGGGAAGGCGAAAACCTGGCAATGCCGGCACGCCGGCTCGAGCCTGCGGCGCCACCACGCTTGGCGAAGGCGCACAGCGGGAAGTCCGTCGATGCGCCTGCCTCGACTACCGCCGCGGAGCCAACTCCTCGCGTGGCCCGCTAGTCCGGCCCGACACTTAGGTATTCATACAGGCCCGAGTGCATCCGCGCTCGGGCTTTTTTCTTTGGCACCCCGCCGGTGTAAAGTAGTCCCTGACGAGGTGGTTCTTCATCTTATCTGGGTCGTGTTGGAGTGTTGATGCGAGTTGGGGAGAGAGAAGCGAAATCCAGATGGCGCAGGATATTGCAGGCGTCGGTGACGCTGGTGCTGGCTCTCGTTTGCGCTCCGGGTCTTTGGGGCCAGCGCAGCAAGTTGAAGCCACCCTGGAACATGTATTCGCCGCAGACCGATATTCAAGTCGGTAAGCAAAACGCCCAAATGCTTGCGAAGCGCCTGCCGCTCTGCAACGACCCTAAGGTGGATGCTTACCTGACACAGCTTGGCCTCAAACTAGTGGCCAAGATGCCTAATCGCGGCGTGCAATACCCGTGGGAATTCCACTGCGTGAACAGCAAGGAGATTAATGCATTTGCGCTGCCGGGTGGATATGTATTCGTGAATCGGGGAGCAATTGAGGCGGCGGACAGCGAGGCTCAGCTCGCTGCCGTGATGGCGCACGAATTGTCCCACGTGGTGTTGCGACACGGTACCGCGCAAGCCTCGAAGGCGCAGCTCATGCAGGGTGCGGCGGGAATCTTTGGTGGAATCTTCGGCGGAAGCGCAAGCGGGGCGCTGCTCTCGCAGGGCGTGGCGTTGGGAGCCGGTGGCCTGCTGCTGCGCTATTCGCGGTCGGACGAAACGCAGGCAGACGTGCTGGGTACCCAGGCCTTGTATGACGCGGGATACGACCCGCGGGCCATGGCGCAGTTTTTCGAGAAATTGCAAGCGGAGACGAAAGGGAAGAATCCACCGCAGTTTTTGTCCGATCACCCCAATCCCGGCAATCGAGTTGAGCGCGTGAACGAAGAGATCGATAAGTTGGGAGGCGTACCGCCCAACGCAAAGAGAGACTCCGCCGAATTCGAGGCCATCAAGCGGGAAGTAATGTCACTGCCGGTGGTGAAGACTCCGCCTGCTTCGGCCGGGAATGCGCCTCCGGCGTCGCCGTCAGGGAATTTTGTGGACTACCAAGGGAACGGATTTGCATTGAAGGTTCCCCAGAATTGGAACAGGTATGAGGACAACGGAAGTGTCACGTTTGCGCCGGACGGTGGCATCTCGCAAAAAGGTGGGCTGGCGTACGGCATGATCGTTAGCGTCAACCAGGTGCAAACCGATGGGAGTGAGCAATCGCTGGAGAATGCGACGCGAGCCCTGATTGGAGAATTGGCCAGGACCAATCCGGGGCTCAAGGTAGCTCGCGAACCAGCGCGCATCGAACTGAACGGGCAGCCGGGATTGTCGACGTACTTGAGCAATGAATCGCCGAACGGCACCGAGGAGACCGATTGGTTGGTAACTGTGTTGCGGCCGCAAGGGTTGGTTTCTTTTTTGTGCGTGGCGCCGAGGGCGGCGTTTCCAGAATACGAGAAGACGTTTACTGCGGTGCTGGATACCGTCAGGCTAGCAAAATAAGGGAGGAACACAGAGAGTTCCGGGGCGCCCTTATTTCATTTTCAGCCAGCACTTTCTTACTCGTCATCCTGGAGGAGGAGGAAGAAGCTCGGTCCGTTCCTTCCAACGGAGTTGAGTTGCTCGGGATTGATTGATACCGAACCCGTTCAGTCTGGCCCGGATTCATCATCAAAACCGTCATGCATTGAGTGGGAACCGTATTTGCCACTTTCACGGTAGGGATGAGCGTAATTTTTCGTGTGGTCGAGCTTGTCTCTGCTGTTTACCTCCGCCCACGTGGCCCCAGATGATGGTTTTTTGGCAACAGGGTTCCTAGCGTGACCTGAAAGTGTCCGTGTGGCAGCCGTTGCGGACGTATCTTTTTCAGCCTTGCTTACGAGCCTCGAAGGGCATTTACTTACGAGGTGTTTTTGAAGGCGGCTCTGCTTTACGGAACTCCCACACCCGGGACACCTTATCAACGCGGCTCGCCGTTCGATTTTCAAGGAAGCCTCACTGCAGTTGCCATGCAGATGAATTCTTAAAGTTTCTCGCCCGTCGAAAAGAGCAAGGCACCGCGGACATCTAACGCCACCACTACACGTGGGTTTCAGTTCAGTGGTCAAATGACGAACAGAGGCCGGCCCAATGTTTGCATTTATCGGCAGTACTGGACGCTCCACCGGCTGTGGACTAGGGTGTCGATTTCCACTCGTAGAAGAAATGGCCAGTTGGGTTTCGGCGCTAGAAAGTGGGGATCCGTGGTGGGCTCCTCCGTGCTTTCTGTTTAGATGTCTCTGCAATTTAATTACTAGGCATCCGCAAATTGGACAGGGGAGAGTAGGCTTTGCACGTCCTCGACCCCATCCGCCACTTATGCTTAGTTTCTGCTGCCCGATGCTGGCGGGAAGGCCCTTTCCGGCTTCCACGTAGCCCCGACCAGCGCAATAACGGCAATTCTCGTTGGATCCTTGGCAAACACATGGACTGGTGTTCATGCTCGCCTCACCGATGGAGCAGACTTCCGAGCCCGTCGTTATACCCCACCTCGTCGATCTCGTTCTCCGACGGTTAGCCTGCGATCTGTGTTTCGGGATATTGGAGCCAAATACTACACCCGACAGGGCAGTAAAAGCACTGTCACAGACGAGGGTGGACCTTGAAGATTTTGGTGGGCTAACCGATGGAAACACGATGAGTTTATAAAAATCCGATAAATAAATGAGAATCAGTCCGCAGAAGTAGGGAAGTACTGGAAGCGTGCCAAGAAAGAAAATCGGGCGTCCCGACACTCGGGACGCCCGATTTGTTTTACGAGGAGCGATGCGCTACTCGCGATCAGAGTGGAGGTCGACGCCGGGAAGCACTTGCGTGCCTTCGATGCGAACAGCCTGCAACCGCCTTGCCCGTCTGGCTCGGATCGGCGAGCCACAGGAGAGAGATGGCCGGGGATGGGGTGGAAGCGTGTCGGGTCAATGGGCGACTGGCCGTGCGGGAAGGAGAATGACGAGTATCGTTCGTGTAAAACGATTGATCGATTGAGAGGGTAGCGCGGTACTGAAGCTACTAGCGCGGCTCGATCGCGTATTTTGAATTGCTCAAACTTTTACTACATCTTTTCAATGATCGAGTTTGTCGTGTGCCCTACAGCGGCGGTGTGTTGCTGGTACACCTCCGCGGCGCGTTCGAGGGCTTCCGCGATGCTGGGGCAAATATTTTCGGCGCCGACGTGGCGCTCGAATTCGGCTTGGCTCATAAGGTGAGCGGGTTGTTCGCGCGCACCGCAGAGCAGAAGCGAGCGGCCCGATTCGTGAAGTTGATCCGCGAGATTTTCGATGGCGCCGAGCCCGGTGGCGTCGATGGCGGTCATGTTGCGCAGGCGCAGGATGACGATGGGCGGCAGAGTGTTCAGCGCATCAAGAATGTCAGCGAACTTGTCCGTTGCGCCGAAAAGAAATGGTCCGTGGATGCGGAACACCGTCGCGTAATCGGGAATGTCCTTACCTTGCAGAATGTGCACGCGGCTGTCTTCGATGTAATCGCGGGTGACGCGCGTGACTGTGGTGGTGCGTGAAACTTTGCGGATGAACATGAGTGCGGCAAGAACCATGCCGACTTCCACGGCAAACGTGAGGTCCGTGACGACTGTCAGGGTCACGGTTATGAGCCACACGGCGATATCGGCGGCGCTGAGCTTCAGGATTTCCGGGATCTCCTGCCATTCACCCATGTTATAAGCGACGACCATCAGAATTGCGGCGAGCGCGGCGAGCGGAACGTTTCTCACCAGAGGCGCCGCGAATAACACGATGGCGAGCAGCGTTAGCGAGTGAATCATCCCTGCGACGGGCGTCTTTGCTCCGGCGCGTACATTGGTAGCTGTGCGCGCGATCGCTCCGGTTGCGGGCAGTCCCCCGAAGAGCGGCGACACGATGTTTGCGACGCCTTGCGCCATCAGCTCGACGTTAGGATTGTGTTTGTCCCTGCTCATGCGATCGGAGACGACTGCGGACATGAGCGACTCGATCGCGCCAAGCATCGCCACGGTAAATGCCGGCGATAGAAGTTGGCGGAAGACGTCGTAGTGCAGCTTGGGGAGGGCGAGGGTTGGCAAGCCTTTGGGGATGCCGCCAAATCGCGTGCCGATGGTTTCGACCGAGAGATGAAGGAGCGTGACAGCGGCAGTCGCTCCAAAGGTGACGATGATCGCGCCAGGGACGTGCTTGGCGTATTTCAGGCACGCGATCATGATCGCGATGGAAGCGAGCGCAACGGCTGTCGCCGGCCAGGAAATTGTCCTGGCCCCCTGCGCGAAGGCCTGCATGCGGTGGAAGAAATCGCCGGGAACATGGTCCATGCGCAGGCCGAAGAGATCTCGGATCTGCGTGCTGGCGATGAGGATGGCGATGCCGTTGGTGAAACCGACAATTACGGGGCGGGGAAAATACTTCACGGCGGTACCCATGCCCGTGACGCCGAGAAGGACCAGTAGAACGCCGGCCATCATGGTGCAGGTGAAGAGGCCATCGATGCCGTGCTTGGCGATGATGCCGGAGACGACGACCACGAAGGCGCCAGTCGGCCCGCCAATTTGCGTTTTGGAGCCGCCTAGCACGGAAATAATAAAGCCGGTGACGATGGCACAGTAGATTCCGGCTTGCGGCGATACGCCGGACGAAATCGCGAAGGCCATGGCGAGCGGCAGGGCGACCAATCCAACCGTGATGCCGGCAATGAGGTCCGAAACAAATTTCTGGCGATCGTAGTCGCGCAGCAAGATTACGGATTTAGGCAGCCAGGCGTTTAGCGCGGGGGTCATACTGAAATGCGAATGAAGCGACTCCGACAGATGAGAGTAAGTGTATCAGGGGCGCAGCCCGTGCTACGCGCGAGATGGCCTCACTGTGCTGTGAAATGAATCGTTACGTGCTCTCCTACGCGATTATGCCGTTGGAATTACTGGCGTGGGCTCCAGGTGTTTGCGCTTTCTGTGCTCAGCGGAGTCTGGCTGTGGTTCCTGGCGCGACGGATCCCAGCGCAAAATCGGCTTGCGTGCAGCGCCGACTTCATCGAGGCGGCGTACGCGCGTCGAATGCGGCGCCGTCTTCACTAACTCCGGATTCGTAGCAGCTTCTTCGGCGATGGAGCGCATGGCGTCGATGAAGAGGTCACACTCTTCCTTGGATTCCGATTCGGTGGGCTCGATCATGAGCGCGCCCGGAACGATTAGCGGAAACGCGGTGGTATACGGATGGAAGCCGTAGTCGATCAGGCGCTTGGCAATGTCCATGGTGTTGACGCCGTTCTTCTTTTGGTGCGCGTCGCTGAAGACAACCTCGTGCATCGATGGTAGGGAATAGGGAAGATCGTAGGCGCCTTCGAGATGCTTGCGGATGTAGTTGGCGTTGAGCACGGCGTCTTCCGTGGCCTGTCGGATGCCGGGGCCGTACGCGAGGATGTAGGCGAGAGCGCGCACCAGGACGCCGAAATTGCCGGAGAACGCTTTTACCCGGCCGATCGAGTCGGGGCGAATGGATTCAAGTGCGAGTCGGCCGCCTTCTTTTTCTACGAGGATCGGAACAGGGCGAAACGGCTCGAGAATTTTCTTCATGGCCACGGGGCCGGCACCTGGGCCGCCACCACCGTGCGGCGTGGAAAAAGTTTTGTGAAGATTCAGGTGCATCACGTCGACGCCGAGATCGCCGGGTCGCGTGACGCCGGCGAGAGCGTTCATGTTGGCGCCGTCCATGTAGAGAAGCGCGCCCTTGTCGTGCAAAATCTTCGCGATCTCCGGGATGCGCTGCTCAAAAATGCCGAGCGTGGAAGGATTGGTGATCATCAGCGCGGCGACATCAGGCGTGACCAGCTCGCGCAGTTTGTCTACGTCGATCTGGCCGTGGGATTCGGACTTGATGTTTTCAACTTCGTAGCCGGCAATGACAGCTGTCGCGGGATTGGTGCCGTGCGCGGAGTCGGGGATCAAAACTTTCTTGCGCGGATTGCCCTGCTTTTCGAGATAGGCGCGGATCAGCAGCAATCCGGTGAGCTCGCCTTGCGCTCCGGCAGCGGGCTGCAGCGTGATGTTATCCATGCCCGTGATTTCGAGCAAGCATTGTTCAAGCAGGCGCAGGATTTTGAGGCATCCCTGCGATAGCTCTTGGGGCTGGTATGGATGCTCGGTGGCGATGCCGTCGAGCCGCGCTACAAATTCATTGACGCGCGGGTTGTACTTCATCGTGCAGGAGCCGAGCGGATACATGCCGTAATCGATCGCGTAGTTCCAAGTGGAAAGCCGCGTGAAGTGGCGAATGACTTCGATTTCGCTGACTTCGGGAAATCCGCCGATACCCTCGCTGCGGTGATTTTCACCGAGCGCTTCTGTGGGATCAATGTTTGGGACGTCGAGCGGCGGCAATTCAAAGGCGCGCTTGCCAGGCGAGGACTTCTCGAAGATGAGACCCTCGTTCTGGTTGGTGTGGCGCGATGCTTTTTTTATTCTGCGGTTCAAGTCTTTCTTGTCCTTGTGAAACAGCCTTTGCGGCTGTTCAGTTTCGGTTGTGTTCAGCGGCTATAACGGTTGCTGTAAAGCACGCTCTACAGCGGCGGCCAATTTCTCAATGTCGGTACGCGTTGTTGTTTCTGTGACGCAGACCAGTGCGTGCTTAGTCAGCTCTGGGTACGGAGTGCCAAGCACTACTGGACCCACAATTTTCTCGCGGAGCAACTCCGCATTGATGATTTTTACGGAGCGCGGGAACTCCAGCGTAAATTCATTGAAAAACGGCGCATCGAAGGCGCGGCGCACGCCGGGAATCTTTGTAAGCTCGGCCAATGCGAAGCGCGCTTTCGAGAGATTCTGCTGCGCCATTTCGCGCAGCCCGTCTTTGCCCAGGAGCGTCAGGTGCACAGTAGCTGCAAGCGCGCAGAGCGCCTGATTTGTGCAAATGTTTGAAGTCGCCTTCTCGCGGCGAATGTGCTGCTCGCGCGTGGCGAGGGTGAGAACGAAGCCGCGGCGGCCGTCGAGATCCGTCGTCTGGCCGGCGAGGCGCCCGGGCATTTGGCGAACAAATTTGTCGCGCGAGGCAATTACTCCCACAAAAGGCCCGCCATAGCTAGGTGGCAAGCCGAAGCTTTGCCCTTCCATCGCAACAATGTCCGCTTCTGCGGGAGGACGCAAAGCGCCAAGCGAAACTCCCTCGGTGATGGCCACAACCAAAAGGGCGCCAGCCGAGCGAACGATTTCAGCCAGCGCGGGTACAGCTTCAACGCACCCAAAAAAATTCGGTGACTGCACGACCACTGCTGCCACATCGTCGCGAAGGGCTGACCTCAAAACCTTCTCATCCAGAGTGCCGCTTTTGGAGAAGGGAAGCTCTTCCACCTGCAACCCGGAATTTTTCGCATAAGTCCGCAGCACGTCGCGGTATTCCGGATGCAAAGAATGGGCCGCGAGCACGCGTCGCCGCCCGGTGATCCGTTCGGCCATCAGCACCGCTTCGGTAGTCGCGGTTGAGCCATCCCACATGGAAGCATTTGCGACTTCCTGGCCCGTGAGCTGGCACATCAAAGTTTGAAATTCAAAGATTGCCTGTAGCGTGCCCTGCGAGATTTCCGCCTGGTACGGCGTGTAGGAGGTGAGAAATTCTCCGCGTTGAATAATCGCGTCCGTTACCACCGAGCGCAGATGATTGTAAACGCCGGCGCCTCGAAAACTCGTGTAGCCCCGCGAATTCTCTCCGGCGCGCTCGCTGAAATATCGAATGATTTCTGCTTCGGAAAGAGGCCCCGGCAGCTTCAACGCCTCGCGCAAGCGATAACGTTCCGGAATACTGGAAAAAAGCTCTTCAATCGATTTGGCGCCAATCGCAGAAAGCATTTCCTGGCGCTCGGCTGGACTCTTAGGGAGATAGCGCATCAGGCCGAAGCTTCCTTGCCCTTGGTCGCGACGAAGGCTTCATACGCAGCGGCATCCATCAGCGAGTTTAGTTCTGCGGTATTGGCGAGGCGCACTTTGATCAGCCAAGCAGCTCCGTGCGGATCGGAATTAATCTTCTCTGGCGCACTCTGTAGATCGCCGTTGGCTTCAACCACTTCGCCCGAAACCGGCGCATAAATGTCGCTGACCGCTTTCACAGACTCGACAGTGCCGAAAGATTTGCCGGCGGCCACCTTCGTGCCCAGCTTCGGCAGTTCCACGAAAACAACATCACCAAGCTCGTGCTGCGCGTAATCGGTGATACCGATAGTTGCCACGTCGCCCTTTGCATCGACCCATTCGTGCTGATTCGTGTAGCGGTAGTTTGCCGGGTACGCCATCTGTTTGCTCCTCTGGGACTGCTGCTTACCGTAATGCCGAACTGCTTTTGCTTAGGGCGTCTTGGCCGTGGACGATGCCACTGCTTGCGGCGCTGACTTCCTTGCGCGTTTGTAAAACGGTGTCGGAACCACCTGCGCCTTAGCCTTCTGACTACGAATCTCCACGTAGACCGGCGTGCCAATCGCAGACATCGCAGGCGGCACGTACGCAAGCGCAATATTCTTGCCCAGCGTCGGTGAGGGCGAGCCGCTGGTCACCACGCCAATCGTTTCGCCGGCTTCATTGCAGCAGCAGTAGCCGTCGCGCGCGATTCCGCGTTCCACCATTTCCAGGCCGACCAGCGTGCGTTTTAATCCCGCTGATTTCGCGCGCTCCAGAGCGGCACGGCCAATAAAGTCGCCCTTCTCCATCTTACAGTAGCGGTCCAATCCCGCTTCCCACACGTTGATCCTGTCGCTGATCTCGTGCTCATAAAGCGCCATCTTGGCTTCCAGGCGCAGCGTGTTGCGCGCGCCGAGCCCGCAGGGAACAATGCCGAATTCGCGTCCGGCTTCCATCACCTTCGCCCAGACCCGCTCGCTCGTAGCCTGATCGGATGGCACATAAATTTCGAAACCGTCCTCGCCGGTATAACCGGTTCGCGCGATCAAAATATTCTTCAAGCCGCAGACGGTGCCATGCGTAAACCAGTAGTTCCTAATTTTACCGAGATCCGCGTCCGTAAGCTTTTGCAGAAGCTCAGCCGCGCGCGGCCCTTGAATCGCGAGCTGCGTGTAAGCGTCGCTTAGTTCTTCCACCACGCAGTCGAAGTTCGCCGTGTTCTGCCGTACCCACTCAATGTCTTTCTCGCGCGTTCCGGCATTAATCACCAGGAGAAAGTCGTCTTCGCCCAAACGATGCACAATCACGTCATCAACAAACGTGCCTTGCGGATACAGCATCGCTGAATAGTGAGCTTGGCCAATCGCAAGTTGCGAAGCATCGTTCATGCTGATGTGCTGTACCGCCGCGAGCGCGCTCCCCGGCGTGCGCCCAGAGCGAATGCGAATGTCGCCCATGTGGCTCACGTCGAAGAGTCCAACACTACCGCGCACCGCTTTGTGCTCCGCGACCAATCCGCCCGTCGCCGGGTACTCAACAGGCATGTCCCAACCGCCAAAATTAACCATTTTCGCGCCCAAGCGGCGGTGCAACGCGTTCAGCGGCGTTTTGCGGACTTCACTAAGAGTGGGCGAGTTGGTGGCTTCCATTCCGATGGCTCAAGGCAGAAAATCGATACTAGCATGCACCTCCACATGCGTCAAAAAAAGAGCGTAAGCCGCGAAAATGCAGCCGAACTCATGAACCGCGAGTTGAATAAGTTGAGTTAACAAAGACCGAGGGGCAAAAGGTCAGGTTAGAGCGTTGGCGGATTGCAAGCTATCTCCGATGCAGTGCCGGGCAGAGTTAGACTCCCGATCGGCGCAACCTCGAGGGCGGTTTTTGACGCATCATCCTCGTCGGCTAGCTTTCTGTTTAGAAACGCCACGCTGCCAAGTGTGAAGGTGAGAAGTGCCCACGGAACAATCGGGCTGATCAAGAGCCATCTATTTTCAAACCGGATGAGCAGCATCCAGATCAGAGTCAATCCCAGACCTAACAATGATATGCGCGCGCGCGGCGCCCACTTTAATGCCCGATTTTCTGGTGAAACAATGGCCTGAACACAAAGAGCGAAGGGAATTCCTGCCACGATATCGACAATATAGTGCTCCCCGGTCGCTAGCGTCGAAACAATGGTCAGCACGAAGTAAGCGCCCGTAAAAACTCGCATGGGCACTGAGAGCCTTCGTGAGTTCCACCAGAGTAGAATCCCCCACGCGACGTGCAGTGATGGAATAGCGTTTCGAGGTACGTCTAAGGGAACGAAGATACGCTCCAACCGTAGCCGCCCCAGAGTTTCATACGGAAGTGATTGCCATGGGAAAAAGCCACGGAATGCGTAGAGTGGTCCAGTGCCCGGCAATACGTTATAAAGGACGGAACCAACAAGTCCGGCAAGCAGAAAGACTGTGATCATGTCCCATGACGGACGCTTTGTGTTCTTCGGGATACGCATTGCATAGATCACGGCCATCACAAAGGGCAGTGAAACATAAGCTAGCTTTACTATGATTGCGAAGATTGGAAAGTGGACCATTGCCCGGGAAAGGGCATAGTTTGGCTGCCATCTAAATGAGCCGTCCGCCGCAAAAAGGTAGAGATCAAACGTCTTGGGATAGAGCAGATTGGCTAGGCTAAGAACGCGCTGCGCGGAAAACACAAAGAAAACCATGGACGCCGCAGGGGCAAGGAACCCATACGCGGTTCTCCGCTCTGGTCCTTCTGACCATAGACACCTCAAGGCGAGTAGCAATAGCCCCGCCAGTCCGGGCAAAGCAAGAACGGCGGAGCCCAAAAGAATCCAATCGCCGTTTAGCGGTAGGCTTACGGCTAAACCGAACAGAACGGAAAGCAGAAGCCAAAGCAGTATCTCTGCCCTCCTCGCAGAAGCGCGTAAGTAAAAAACAAAACCACCGGCGATCGCGAGAGGCAGATACGGCACTGTGAAATCCAAAGCGCGCGCGCCAATCAAAAAGGTTCCTGCAAGAAGTAAGCTGCCCGTTACGAGAAGAAGCTTACGAGCGGACCTTGCATTGTTCCATGCTTGCAATGACATAGACATTGAGCCCACTACCAATGGATGGACTGCTCTGCTCCTGTTCAACGTCGATTACGTCAGTATAGAAAACGGCGAGTTGAACGTTACCCCAGAGTTTGGCCCACCAATCTTATGAGTAACCTAACTCACAAAGGGCCGATGTCGCGGTCACAAAATGCAATCTTACAATTGCGGTATCGACAACCGGGGCGGGAACGCTGACCTGCTGCGTAGGCGGACTCGCCCCGTTAAGAAGACGTGCGCCTTGCCGCGCGTCGCCATCGTCAGGTACAGTTTTGCTTGGAGGCTCCCATGCCCGGTCCCGTCGTCTGCGCCATGTGCGACAAGACGGAAGAACATTGCTCCTGCGAGAAGTATTGCACCATCTGCAAAGGCCAGCACAACGTGCGCCTCTGCGCAGATGGGCTCCACTACTGTCCTGATTGCCGGGAAGCCTGCGATGTTCCCCTGGCGAACACCCGTGGCTACCGAAGCTAGGAGTATTCACATGCAGATTGAAGCGGACGCGCGGTTGGCGGCCGCCGCGGGCGGAGCAGCACGTTATTTTGCCGATGCAGCCGGACTGGAAGGTCCCGCCATTACGGATTGGCAGACTGCCGTCGTCGCCGCCTGCAAAGAAGCATTCGCGCATTTAACGCAGGAGCATCCCCACCTGGATGTGAGCTTCACGCGCTTGGCGGACCGATTGGAAGTAGCGCTGTCTCGCGAAGGGGACACGTCACCGGCTGTGGGTCTCGACTCGCTCGCGGGTCTTGCACCACAAAGCGGGAACCCGCAAGGAAAACCTCAGGGTCGCTCACCAGTATTGGGAGGAGTCGATCGGGTACAGTATGAAACGAGAGATGGCATCGCGGTCACCCGGCTGACGAAATATATCGCGCCGACCACGCCTCGCTGTTAGCGCCTCGCAGCGTGAGCGCTTTCTCTCTTACATCTTCAACGCGAATGTGTTGTGTTTGATCAGCGAAGCCATCTGATCGTCGGTGAGCGTCAAGTTGAGGATAAAGCGATCGCCCGACGGCGCGACGCGCGCTTTGTCCAGCATATCCGCCATCTCCGGATTGTCCTTAGCCGCCTGATATCGCTTATAGAGCAGGCCCGCCTGCAGCAACTGCGCCATCGTGTTGGCATCTTCAGGTGAACCGCAGATGGCCTGAAACTTTCCGTCGATGCCGCTGCTGGCGTTCACGTTGATGATCATGTTTTGCATGCGCGAGACGAGCTTCGCAGCTTCCGGAAACTGCTCGACTTCCGGCGCGAGCTGCTGCATAGCCAGGCGCGTATAGGCCGGATTCAGCACCGCCCACACTATCCCATTGCCGTTAGCCTCGTTGATGAGCGGAAAAATTTTGTCGTTGCGCAGCAGCCCTTCCTCCGCGCCAAACCGCACCTCGACCATTTTCTCGAGTACAGACCGGTGGCCGAACGCCGCCGTGCTCGAGTCGATGAAGAGGAAAAAAAGATCGCTCGGTCCTGCCCCCGTCCCAAAAGCATAAAGCGTGTAGTTGCGCGCCTTAAACGTGGGTAACTTCTGCCGTTTGAAATACGCCTCTGTGGAGTCTGGATTGTAATTTCCCAGCGCGACACCCACAATCTGTTCGCCAGTCGGAGTCGCAGAGGATGCCGCACCCTCGGTCTTGCTGCTCACGCCTTCCGCGACAAGCCCCCAGGCAAGTTCTTCCACTTGCGAATTAGGATCGACGCCTGCCGTGGCGAGAAATTTTTCAAACTGCTTGAAGCGGTCGGGCAGCATCTGCTGCTGGAGTTGCGGAAACCACGGCATCGTGCGCGCTTTTTTCAAATCGGCGTAGGCGAACTCGCCGACTTCCTTGGGGAATAGCGCGATGATGTCCGTGCCCAGCCGGTTAGCGCGCGCAGATTGCGGCGCAACCAAGGTCGCAGTCGCAAATGCAAGCACGGCTGCCAGTTTCATAATGGCTGTTGCCGCAGTGGATGTAGCGGCCGCTCGAATGGGCGATTTCATGTATCTCTCCTTGCAAACATTGGCCTAGCAAAATATCGGAACTGCGCAGGGATCATGCGCTAATGGAGCGAGAGGTCTCCGCCAAACGCTCGCGCAGTGCCGCGCTTTTGGCTCGCATTGATGCCACGTAATTCGCATCGGTGATGCTGTCCAGATTGATCTCCACGTTGGCCAAAGCGCCTCGCGCACTGGCGGCGGCCATCAGTCGCGCCACCTCTAAGTCTGACTTCATGGATGCCGCAGCGATAGGTGCAAGTTGTCCCAGGCGTTCGAAAAGCGCAACGCTGCGCTCCGCCACTTGCAGCGGAACTTCAGCAGCTCCGCGCGTGGCCCCCTGTATAGTGTCATCGCGCAGGCGCTTTTCCTCGGCGCTCTCTTGCGGTAATTTGTAAGCTGCCATAACGGCGTCATACGACGCCGCGTCGCGGTCGATCGCTTCCGCAAGCTCCACAACATTGCGGCGCATTTGATCGAGCGCTTCCGAAAGCTGATTCACAAATGCCGCTTGCGATTTCTTTTTGCGCGAGAGTCCCGCGACCATCTGGCCGAGCGACGCCGCAAGCGCTCCCGCCAACGCGGAAACGCTCCCACCGCCGGGTGTCGCTGTTGGCGCGGCAACAGCTTCCAAAAATGGTTCCGCTAGGCTGGCCAGCTTGCCCTGTTTCGAAACCGGCGTCAGTGACTCGCCCGTGAGTGCGGCTTGCAGTCTGTTTTCGAAAACCTGCGCCGGCGAAAAATTCTCGACCTGCAAAAAATAGTCGGTGGCCATTTCGATGGCTTTCTTCGGGATCAGTCCGACGATTTCGCTGCCCACCGGAATCGCGCCGTACCGTGCGGCTTCCCGTTTCACCATTTCGTAGACGCGGTGCATCGGCGTCTGCTCAAAATCGGTGAGATTGATGGAAACTTGCGCCAGATTGCGAGCTTTTAGCTCGACGCCCATCGATTTCACATAACGCAACCCGCCAGAGGAGAAGCGAATAGCCTTGGCAATTTTATTCGCGATGCCCACGTCGGGGGTGTTGAGGTTCACGTTGTAAGCGATCAAGAACTTGCGCGCCCCAACCACGGTAGCCCCCGCGGTCGGATGCAACTTTGGCTCGCCGACGTCCGGCAAGCGACTGTGATCGCGCTTCATCTCTTCGCGAAGCTTTTCGAATTGTCCTCGCCGAATATTCTCGAGGTTCGTACGCTCGGGCAGTTTGGCGGCAGCCTCGTAAAAATAGACCGGTATGCGGTAGCGCTTCCAGATTTCCTCTCCTACCCGTCGCGCCAAAGCCACGCAATCTTCCAGCGCGATCCCCTCGATGGGAATGAATGGCACCACGTCCGTCGCCCCGATGCGTGGATGCGCTCCGCTGTGCTTGGTCAAATCGATCAACTGCAGCGCTTTTCCGACGCCGAGCAGCGCCGCTTCGGCAACCGCATCGGGATCGCCGGCCAGCGTAACCACGCTGCGGTTGTGGTCGGCGTCCATCTCGCGATCGAGCACGTAAACTCCCGGCACCTTGCTCATGGACGCGACAATCGCATCCACCTTAGCCGCGTCGCGTCCTTCGGAAAAATTCGGCACGCACTCAATCAATCGTTTCATCAAGCTGGGTCCTCATTTTCGCCACATTCATCATAGGAGATTTTGCGCAGGCCAGCCACTCACGTGTGCGCAGTTTGAAAAACAGGCCGGCCCTTCTTCAGCGTCATCCAGCATTTGTTCACGCCAAAGTAGTAGGGAATTTCTCGATAGTCGTCGAGGTCAAACACCGCAATGTCCGCTTGCTTGCCCACCTCGAGACAGCCAATTCTGTTATCCCGCCGCAAGGAACACGCAGCATTAATCGTCGCCGCCGCGATCGCTTCCGCCGGACTCATGCGCAATTGCGTGCACGCCAGCGACAAAATCATAGGCATGCTCATGGTTGGGCTCGTGCCCGGATTATAGTCCGTCGCGAGCGCGGCGATGGCTCCGGCTTCGATCAGCTCACGCGCAGGCGCGTATTTGCTTAGTCCCAGGTGGAAATCGCACCCAGGCAGCAACGTGGCCACGGTATTCGATTTGGCCAGTGCAGCTATATCGGCTTTACTGACTTGCTCTAGGTGGTCAGCGCTCACCGCTCCCAGTTTCACGGCCAATCGCGTAGCACCCGTGCGTGTAAGCTGTTCCGCGTGAATGCGCGGAAGCATGCCGCTTTCCTTGCCCGCTTGCAAAATCTCTTTTGACTGTTTGAGGGAAAACGCTCCCCGCTCGCAGAAAACGTCGCAGAATTCAGCCAGCTTTTCCCCAGCCACTTCCGGGATCAGCGTCTCGGTCAGGAGCGCAACGTATCGTTCGGCGCCTCCCAGCCTATTGCGATACTCCGCTGGCACAACATGCGCGCCAAGAAATGTCGATACGATTTCAAGCGGCTGTTCACCGCTCAACTCTTTATGCAAACGAAGTATCTTTAACTCGCTCGCAACGTCCAAGCCGTACCCACTCTTGGCCTCCAGCGTAGTAGTTCCATGCGCTGCAAATTCCCGCAATGCCGCATGCGCGCGCTTCTTCAAGGCCTCTGACGTAGCCGCACGCAACTTCTTCACGGAATTCAGAATCCCGCCGCCCTTGCGCGCAATCTCTTCATAGCTCGCCCCGGCAATCTTCAGTTCGTATTCTTCCGCGCGGCTGGCAGCATGAATCAGGTGGGTATGCGAATCGACAAATCCCGGCAGCACCACGCGCCCGCCCATGTCGAGTTTCTCTGCAGCGCGCGTTTCGGGCAGTGATTCAAGCTCCGCGCGAGTGCCCACAGCGGCAATCACGCCATCGCGGATCAGCACTGCGCCGTTCTTAAGGATGCCGAGGTCGGAAAGGGCTTTGCCCCGACGCGGAGCCCGTCCGCGAAGCGTCAGCAACTGCGAGGCACCAGTGATGAGCAGGTTGGAAGGCAAACCGCCAGTATTATGCCCTAAGTGGCGCAGCGCGATTTGGAGTGGGGTAGTCTTGCCACCGCTTTTACAGCGTTGGCCTTAGGAAGACCGACCGAATTGTTACAAGATAATTGTTACAAGATGCGCCGGCGCCGATGCGGAGCAAAGTGCGCCCTACAACGCGTTCAGCTTAAGCTGTAGCAGCCTTCCCGTGATAAGCGGGAGCAAAAACATCCTGCACAAACTTCTCAAACGAAATCGGCGTGGTGTTCTCCGGCGACCGCGGTTCCCTCGCCGCAACAACTCCTTCATTGATGGCCTTGTACATCTCAATGAACTGGCTTGCTGTCTTCGGAGGAATGCCCATTTGCGCCAGCACCTGCTGCACCTGCTCGTAAGGAAACTGCACGTAGCGCAGATCTGGTTTGCCAATACCGCGCGCAATCACTCCCGTCGCCTCATTCATAGAAATGTCGCGCTCCCCAAGCAATTCGCGCATTTGTTTGCCGGAAAAATCGAGTTTTAGGATTCGCTGCGCAACATAATCCCCGATGTCCCGCGTGGCAATCATCGGATGCTTCAAATCTGGCAATAGCGCGTGCCCGAAAATTCCCATCCCCTGAATCATTCCGATCGCCGATAGATTGTTCTCCATAAAATATCCGGCGCGCACGTGCAATACATTCAAGCCGGCAATAGCATTCAGTTTCTGCTCCGACGAGTGGAGCCCAGCAATCGGCCCAGTGCCTTCGGGAGCTTGCGCGCCGAAGCTGCTCAAGTGCACGGCATAACGCAGGCTGGAATCCTTCGCGGCCTTCGCAATCGCATCGCTCTCGCGTTCTTGGTCCGCACGATAGTCCTGTGAGGTCAGGTTTGGCGGCAGCATCAAGTATGCGGCCCGTGCACCGGTGAAAGCCTTCGTAAGCGCTGCGGCATCGCTAACATTCGCCGTAAATGCTTCGGCGCCCTTGCGAACAACGCGCTCAAGCCGAGACGCATCCCGACCAACGACGCGCACTCGTTCGCCCTTCAGCAGCAGGGAACTCGCGATGACCGAGCCGGTCTTGCCGGTCCCTCCTAGAACTACATACATGAAATCTCCTCGACTAACCGCCCGTCCAGCGCAGAACAAATCGCGCGACACTCTAGCACAGGAGCTAAATCATCTACGTTTGTATTTGAGATCGGCCTAACCTTTGCTCATCGGGATTTTTACTCCCGCCCGGTCCGCAAACGCCTTCGCCTCCGGATAGCCCGCATCCACGTGGCGCGCAATTCCCATTCCTGGATCATTCGTCAGCACGCGTTCGATGCGCGCCGCCATCTCTTTGGTACCATCCGCAACGGTAACTTGTCCGGCGTGCTGCGAATAACCAATCCCCACCCCGCCGCCATTGTGTATCGACACCCAAGACGCACCGCTCGCCGTATTTACCAGCGCATTCAGTAGCGGCCAGTCCGCAATAGCGTCCGAGCCGTCCAGCATCGATTCCGTCTCGCGAAACGGCGAAGCTACCGAGCCGCAGTCCAGATGATCGCGCCCCATCACCACCGGCGCTTTGATTTCGCCGCGCGCCACCAAGTCATTCAGCGCGAGCCCGAATTTATCGCGCTCACCATACCCAAGCCAGCAAATGCGCGCGGGCAGCCCCTGAAACTTCACGCGCTTTTGCGCGAGCTTGATCCACCGTTGCAAATGTTCGTCATGCGGAAACATTTCGAGCACGAGTTGATCCGTGCGCGCAATGTCCGAAGCTTCGCCGGAAAGCGCCGCCCACCGGAACGGCCCTTTGCCCTCGCAGAAAAGCGGTCGAATGTAAGCGGGAACGAAGCCGGGAAAATCGTAAGCGTTCTTCACGCCCTGCTGAAACGCAAAGGTCCGAATGTTGTTCCCGTAATCGAAGGTCACCGCGCCCAGCTTCTGCAAATCGAGCATGCCTTGAACATGCTGCGCAATGGCTGCCAGCGATCGCTTCTTGTACTCGTCCGGATTTTTCTTGCGCAGCTCCAGCGCCGCTTCCAACGTCATGCCGTTCGGCACGTATCCATTGAGCGGGTCGTGCGCGCTGGTTTGATCGGTCAGAAGATCGGGCAGCACGCCGCGCTTGGCAAGCTCCGGAATTAAATCCGCACAGTTGCCGACCAAGCCCACCGACGTCGCCTCGCGCTTGCGCACCGCGTTCTTCAGAATGCGCAGCGCCTCGTCCAGGCTCGTCACCATCACATCGCAGTAGCCTGATTTTACCCGCCGCTTGATCCGCTCCGGGTCTACGTCGATTCCCAGGAACGCCGCCCCATTCATCGTCGCGGCCAGCGGCTGCGCGCCGCCCATTCCGCCCATGCCCCCGGTTACCACCAGCTTGCCGGCCAAATCGCCGCCACAATGTTTCTTCGCCGCCGCAGCAAAAGTCTCGTACGTCCCCTGCAAAATTCCCTGCGTGCCGATATAGATCCAGCTCCCCGCCGTCATTTGCCCGTACATCGTCAGGCCCGCGCGGTCTAGCTCGTTAAACTTGTCCCAGTTGTCCCACTGGCCCACGAGATTCGAGTTGCACAGCAGTACCCGTGGCGCATACTCGTGCGTTCGAAAAACGGCCACCGGCTTTCCCGATTGCACAAGCAGCGTTTCATCGCCTGCAAGCTCGCGCAGGGAGCGCACAATCGCGTGAAAGCATTCCCAATTTCGCGCCGCCCGCCCCGTGCCCCCATAAACAATTAGTTCCTGCGGCTTCTCGGCCACTTCCGGATCGAGATTGTTCATCAACATCCGCAAAGCCGCTTCCTGCTGCCAACCCTTGCAGGAAATCGCCATCCCCCGCGCCGCCCGAAACGGCCCCGTTGCCAATCCAAGTCCCGCCTTTTCCCCCGGCGCAATCACACTCATCAATTTTTGCTCTCCGCGCCCATACTAACTCACGCCACCCCCATTTGCATCCGCCCCATTCCCCCCCCCCCGCATCTCGACTGCCTTCGTTTTATTGTTCTTTGCCCGCGTGAACGCCGGGCGAATGCTTCACGGTCGACGCCTTAGCCTCCCGCTGCCTCAACCAAAGCTGCATCAACTCGATTTCTGATTGCTGGTCGGTGATGATCTCTTGCGCCAGCCTGCGCATCTGTGGGTCTTGGCCGTACGCCAATTGGGTCTTCGCCATGTCGATAGCGGCCTGGTGGTGCGGAAGCATCAGTCTGACGAAATCAGCGTCATTGTCTCCGGTCGGCTGCACCGAAGTCATAGCAGCGTGCATCACGTGCATACTTCCCACCAACTCGGACCACCTAGACTCCGGTGTCGACACACTAGTGTGCGAATGAGAGTCCTGTCCCCATTCAACAGGCGTAAGGGTTAGAACCAAAATCGAAAGAATCGCACATAGCAATATCCTCTTCTTCATGCTCCACCTCCTCGAAAAGCGAAAGAGAGAGGCAACATCCTCTCTCTTCCGGAAGTACCTATCTCTTAGGGTTCCTGCGTCAGTCCTGACCTTTGCTCGAATCGGCGGCTTGCCGCAGCACGATCTGAGACGGGTTATTGGCTGGGGTAACGATGAGGAATCTGCGCGAAGACTCACCTGCAGAGGTTCCGGCCTCAGCGGCAAGGGTCTTTAACGGACCGATAGCTTGAACAGTTCCTGATCCGTCGGGATTCGTCGTGAAGACTGCCAGAGGTTCGATTTTTCCAGGCGCATCGCCGGGTCCTGCGAGGTTCACCTGGTATTGTGACATGGGCATCAGATTCTCCACCGCAACCTGAACAAGGTCCAACAGGCCCAGCGAGTTTACGGCCACCGATGCTTGTGCGTTGGGCAATGAACTTCCCGCTGCCTCTAGATGCAGGCGCGCAGTGTTCCCTGCTAGTCCGAGTGGCATCAGGTTAGCCGTACCATTCCCGCCGGTCACTGCATTCGGCACGTACACCAGCGCTTGCGTCGTCTGACCAATCGGAATCTCAGTGATCACTTTGTTGCTCAACGTATCGATGGCAACGGCCATTTCACCGTTCTCCAGTGCGACATAGACCCGGGAACCATCGCCCGACGGCCAAATTCCGTGCGGAAGATTGCCCACCGGTATTGTGGCGATTAGTTGCGGCGTGGCGCCTCTCCGAAACACCTTCACTTCGTTCGCTCCGCCGATGGTGACGTAAGCAAACTTGCCATTATTGTTGTTAGCAAAATTCACGTGGTTCGTGATCGGTCCCGTGTGCAGCGTCGCCTTCAGGTCAAACGGTGGCTGCGCACTGAACACCTGAACTTCGCCCACGTCCTTCAAGGTGAACCACACTTCATCGTTTTCCGGACTCACAGCGATGTTGGGACAGAACGGACTGGCCTGCGGCAAGCGCTTCAAAATTTGCTCGGACGCCACATCAATGACCGCAAGCTCCGGTGTGAAACTGGAACAGACAAACGCATAATGGCCGTCTGGACCAAACATGGTCATGCCTGGGCCATTGGCCAATTGAATCCGCCGAGTTTCCTTCATCGCTACCGGGTCAATGACCGAGACGTAGTCTTCGCCCCGCACTGTCACCCATAATTCGCGCCCGTCAGGCGTGAAGAATGCTTCGTGAGGCGACCGTCCCACATAAATTGTCCCCTTCACTGCGTTGGTCTCCGTGTCGATCAGCGTTACCGAATTCGAGGCCACGGATACGACCGCAACTGTCTTTGAATCGGGCGAGAAACCGAGGCCATGCACCAGGAGTTGGCCTCTGTAGAGCGGACTCAGAGCGCCCGGCACCGGATTGCCCAGTCTGATCACGCCAAGTAATTGGTTATTGAATGGATCAATGACAGAAACCGTGTTGGAAGTCTGGTCGGCCGCATACACACGGTCAGCGTTCGAGACTGGAATGTCTGGACGCCCAAACGGCGCCTGTACTTGCGCGAACGCCTGGGGTGCGAACGCGCCGGGTAGTAGACACAAAACTGGTAACAAACGACGTATTTTCATTAGTTCTCCTTGCTCGCGTAAAAGCGAATCGCCGTATTCACTCGACTGCGATTTGGCGGACGAGGGGTAGATGCTAGAAAATGGGACGCGTGGCTGACGTTAGTCCAAAAAATATGACCAATCGTCCAATACGCGAACGCCGTATGGACCGGGATCAACCGTCCAATACTCGAACGCGTATGGACCCGTTGTCTGATCTCTTTGGATCGATGAGTATTCAGGAGGCGGTTTATAAGCGTTTGGAGGCAACAGCCCCCTGGGGCATCCACTACGCTGGGGATCCAGGTCCGCGGATACGCTTCGGGTTAGTGGTTCGCGGATCGGCGCTACTAAGATTCAAGAATTCGCGCCGAATCTTCTCCCTCTCCGAAGGCGATCTTTTCATTTTCATTCTTTGTGATGAGCCCTTTACATTGATGGATCATCCGCGTTCCGCCGTCGTCGCTTCCAGCGAAGTATTAAAATTGGAAGTGGATGGCGTGATTCATTACGGAGGAGGCGGCCCGCTCACAACTTTGGTGGCCGGGTCGTTTGGCATGAGTACATTCAGGGCGCCACTAATTTCTAAGATTCTGCCTCGTTACCTGCACCTGCGGCTTGAAGAAAATCGAAATCACGCCTTTCAATCCGTACTGGATCTTTTGGCGGCAGAAACCGCCCAGCCCGGTATAGCTTCATCGTGTTTGATCGGTTGTCTTTATGAATCACTGTTTGTCTACGCAATTCGTGCTTACGCAAGTAGCTCCGCGGCTCCGCCAAACGGGTGGTTGGCTGCCATGTCGGACAAGCATCTCAGCAGAGCCATCGAGGCAATGCATTCGAGCCTGGATAGGAACTGGTCTGTTGAGTCGCTAGCTCGCGAAGCGCGTATGTCGAGGTCGGCCTTTGCATTAAAATTTAGGACCGTTTTGGGCCAGACGCCTCTCGAATACCTTACCCAGTGGCGGATATACAAAGCAGGTGCCATGATTCGCTTGAACAATGCGTCATTCTCCGAGGCGGCGTTAGCCGTTGGATACGGATCGGAAAGTTCGTTCAGCCGTGTCTTTAGGCGAGAGATGGGCGTAGCTCCAAGGGAATATCGACGCCAGTGCGCCCTTCTGCAATCGTCCATGGGAGAATGACCGACGAATCATCCGCAGGCGAGACTAGTCCTTGCGCGCGTCATGCTCGCTATTGCTGCTGTTGGTCCTGGTAGGAATTCCGTGGCCCGGACCTCAGCGGCTTGGAGCGAATCACAGTTGCCGGTGGCAACTCCTCCGGCTCCGGCGAATTCACCGGCGCGACCGTCACCACCACCGACAGAGTGTGAATCCGAACGTGATGCGCGACAACATGCACGATTGGGTTCTCGCCAACGAGCGTATTGCCAGCGTACTCGCTGCCAAGCGCTATCACTATCAGTTCGTATTTGCCCGCAACGCCGAGCACGTTGACCGCGCAGTGAAACAACAAACGCTCCGGGGCCCTTCAGTACATCTGGCAGGACTACTCATCTACTCCCGTTCAATAGTCGACCGCTTACTTCTTATCTCCCCAGTCCGCTAGGCGAGTGCCGTATTCAGATTCTCGATCGCCTCGTCGATTTATATCGCCTCCCTGTAGCGCAGCGGCGGAGTCCGCGCAGCCCTGCGGCTTTTTCATTAGGACGTGGGGGCCCTCCACCCTTTTCTACGCCAAATCGTTTTTCATTTTCATTTAGTTAGCCGGAACGTAACTTCAATCGGAACCATCGTGGCCACCGGATGTCCATTAGGTCCAACCGCTGGTCGAAACCGCCAGCTTCTGACCGCTTCAATTGCCTTTTCTTCTAAACCGTTGCCCGGCCCCTTCATCACGACAATGTTTGTGGCCACGCCCTCTGTCGTTATCACCACCCGCAGAACGACGGTCCCCTGATACTTCGCCGCCCGCGCCTCTTCCGAATAATTAGGTATTGGACAATGAACGCAGGTGGGAACAGTTACGCCTCCAACACCCGCCTTTGCTTTGTGACTTTTCATCGCAGGGATCGGTTCGGTGGAGATTGCGGCAATCTCGTCGGATATCGGCACTACTCCGCTCGTTTGCACATACATATGATCCGAACCTGTCTTCATCGCCATAAGCGTGATTCCGATTCCTTGCGCAACCCTCCCGAAACTGCCTGTGATCACAACTTTTGCGCCCAGGTTCTTTGCCCATCGCCGGGTTCCCTGAAGCGCCTGAGCCTCATCATCCTGAATCACACGTTTTACCGGTGATTGCGAATGCGAAAAGGTTATGGTCTGCAGTGCGGGATATTCTTTTATCAGTACAGCAGAGAGTTTATCTGCCAGGAATCTGCCAACCGGGTGGGATTGCCCGTCTGGATCCAACAGCTCCGCAACAATGACGCGTTTCACTTTTTCTTTTTCAAGCGGCCCCGCTATTTGGAAAGCAAGATTAGCGACCGCAGCATCAAGGTCTAGTCCATTGCTTTGCGCGTCGCCGGACATCGGCAGCCCGGCTGTCGCCACAATTATCATTGCTAGGCTCGCCAGAACGCACCTAACCAGCAGGTTGTTATTCATGTCGGAGAATCCCTCAATACCTAAAACACAGCCGCGGATTGTAACTCAATAGCCCGGGAAGTTGGGGACAGACGGGACGTTTTCCGTAGTTCGTCGGCGGGCGGGTGTGCCCCCTCAGAAGTCTAAGCGCGCGGATTTTGAATTTTGTTCTACTTTCAGAGACGTTGACCACCTGACCCTCAACCGGCACTCCGACCAGTTGTCCCCGCGTACTCCCCCTGCTATGGTGAGCTGTGAACGTCGCGCTACTCCCCCGGAGCTCCCACCGCGCCGCAGCACATTCCCCGCCATCAAGGCTCGCAGCTCAACCACAATATGGCGCCTCGCTAAGTACCTTTAGAATGAACACTTGCAAAAGTGTATCAAAACACACCACTTTAAGGACCTTTACAATGAACACTTATGCAAAAACCGGGGGAGGGGGTGCGACCAATACGAGTCACACTCTGGCACTGTATCGACTGCATGAGTCTCTCTGTTTGCCGCGGGCGCGCTCCGTTTTCACGGCGCATGCACATTGCGCCCCCAAATTCCCTAAGGTAAAGTGACGTCACGCCATGACTTACGGCACCCTTCCTTCCCGGTTCGTCAATGCCGTCGATTCGCGCTCGAACGCCCGCGCGCAGATGTTCCGCCATGCCGACAGTAGCTGGGAATTCATTGCCTCCGCGGAACTGCTCCGCCGAGTAGCCGGTCTTTCCATGGCCCTGGTCGAATTGGGCGTAAAACCTGGCGACCGCGTCGGCCTTTTTGCTGCCAATCGCCCGGAGTGGCACACCGCCGATTTCGCCATCAACGGCTCCGGCGGCGTCACTGTCCCCATTTATTTCCACGAATCGCCGGACCGTATGACCTACATCCTCAAGCATTCCGGCGCGCGCGTAATAATCGTGGCTGGCGCGGAGCAATTGCAAACGCTCTTACCATGCCGTGCGCAATTACCGGAACTGGAGCACGTCATCGTCGCCGATGGCGGCTCCGACCTCCCAACCGAATGCCTGCGCTATGAAACCCTGATCAAATCCGCCGGTGGCGCCGAAGTCGCCGCGTACCGTATGCGCGCGTCGCAAGTGCTCCCCGGCCAGTTGTGCACCATCATCTACACATCCGGCACCACTGGCGAGCCCAAAGGCGTGATGCTCACGCACAACAATATGTCGTCCAACGTAACGGACTCCTGCGCCACTTTCGATTTCGATTCCGCAAACGACACAGCTCTGTCGTTCCTGCCGCTCGCGCACGTCTACGGCCGCATGCTCGACTACATCTACATCTTCAACGGCATTACGGTCGCCTACGTCGAATCCGTCGACCTCGTAGCTCAGGCGCTCCTTGAAGTTCAGCCCACCGTCATCGCCGCCGTCCCGCGTTTCTTCGAAAAAATTTACTCGAAGCTGATGGAGCAGGGAAGCAAAGCCACTGGAACGAAGCGCAAGATTTTCGATTGGGCGGTCGACGTCGCAAGGCGCGCGGCACCCTGGCGGACTGGCGCGAAGGGCGCCAACCCAATCCTGAAAGCACAATGGGCTCTCGCGGACAAACTCGTTTACAAAAAAATCCGCGCCGGCACGGGTGGAAAATTGCGCATGGTTTTCTCGGGCGGCGCGCCGCTCTCCAAAGACCTCGCCGAATTCTTCTGGTCCATCGGCATTCCGATCTACCAGGGCTACGGCCTAACCGAGACTTCACCCATCCTCACCTCCAACTATCCGCAAAATCGCAGCGGCAGCTCTGGACGTCCCATTCCTAATGTTCTAATCGGCATCGCGGAAGACGGCGAGGTTCTCGCCAAGGGCCCGTGCGTCATGCAGGGTTACTACAATAGTCCGGACGCCACGCGCGAAGTCATGACCGAAGACGGTTGGCTGCACACCGGTGACGTCGGCTATCTCGATGCCGACAACTACCTCTTCATCACCGACCGCAAAAAAGATCTGATCAAGACCGCCGGAGGAAAATTCGTCGCACCGCAACCCATCGAGAACGCGCTGAAGACCAGCCCGTACATAACCAACGCCATGATCGTCGGCGATCAGCGCCGGTTCGTAGTCGCTCTAATCGTGCCGAACGCGCAAACAGTTTCCGCCAAAGTGCAGGATCAGGGCGTTCGCTTCGCCTCAAATCAGGAAATGGCCGCCCACCCCGCCGTCCGCTCGCTCATTGAAGCAGAAGTGAAGCGCCTCACAGCGCACTTCGCGCAATGGGAAACCATCAAACGCTTCGCCATGCTTCCCGAAGATTTCACTTTCGACAACGGCAGCCTCACCTTCACCCTAAAACTAAAGCGCCGCGTAGTCGAACAAAAGTATCGCGAAATAATAGACAAGCTCTACGCCGACACGTCCGAGCCCGTCCCCTCCAAGTCCCGTTCCTAAGAGGGACAGCCTGTGGGCGGACAGCAATTTCTGGCTGTCCGCCGATCCCTAGCTCGCTTTATCGTCAACTGCTGGAAGTCAGTTCAAGAATCCGCCGCACGCCTTCAGCAAACTGCTCTTCTGCCGCGATCAGGCTGAGCACCAGATATCCGTCGGTCGGGAAATCAAAGAAATGTCCGGGATGAACGTACACGTCCCTACTTTCAATCAGCGTAAGCGCCAGCTCCTCGTCGCTACGTGTTGCCGGAACACGGAGCACAACATACCAGCCGCCTTCCACTTGCAACCGCGAGCAGTTTTTCTGCGCCTCCAACTGCCGGTCGAGTTCTTCCAAATTGTGGCGGACGCGGCCCAATAACTGCTTCTGAAATCCGGTGCGCAGCTCCAGAAAAGTTGGAGTGGCCAACTGCACCGGCGCATTCGGCGACAAATACGTATCCGCAATAATCTCAAGTTTCTCGACAGCTTGCCTTTTCAGTGCCTCGGGCCCGTTCGCAACCAACCAAGCCATCTTCATCTGCGGAAGACCAGCAACCTTCGAGAGCCCGCTCATTACAAAAGTCAGAGCTCGGTCGTTGCTTGCAAATGTGAGCGGCGCTGCGCCATTAAATCCAAAATCGAGAAACACTTCATCGGCAACGATGGCTAGGCTGCGCTTCTCGCAAATATCGTTCAGCGCTTGCAATTCGTTTGCTTTGACGAAGTGCCCAGTCGGATTATTGGGATGCACGACGATGACTCCGCGCGTCCGCGGCGTTACGGCCTGTTGCAAACTGTGAGAGTCGATCTGCCATCCATGGTCGTAGACCAGCGGATAGCGCACCAGCTTCACATCCAAAATCTCAGCAAGAAAACTGAAGAGGGGATAGCCAGGCGCGGGAATCAGCAGTTCATCGCCAGGATTGCACAGCAGCCGGAACACATACGAATAAGCTTCGCTCGTGCTCGTGGTCAAAAAAATATCGTCAGCCGAAACGCGCGCGTCAAGGCCGGAATAATATTCCGTAACCGCCAGCCGCGCACTCTCCAATCCTTTCGGATTTGGCTCATAACGCAGCGCAGCCGGATTTCGCAGCGCCGCAAGAATGACTTCGCCATCGTACTCGAAGCCGCATTCAGTAGGATTGGAAGCGGTCAGATCAAGCAGCCGCTTCCCGCTGGCACGATGCCGCGCCAGCGCCTCACTCAACCGATTGGCAGACAGATTCCAGTTCGTTCGCTCAGCAAACATTTTGCGTGCGACGGCAAGCTTGCGAAGTGCTAGTCGCCGCCCAGCACCTTGCCGTCCGCGTCCATCATCCGCACTTCGCCCAGATTCAACTCCTTCACGCCGGCTTCAATCTTCGCGCGGTCCCCAACGACCACCCAAATCATATTGTCCGGATGAACCACCGCCTTCGCCGCATCATTCAGATCGCTCGTCTTCAGCGCCCGCACCTTCCCCGCGAACGTCTCGTAGTAATCGTCCGGCAAGCCAAAATGAACCAGGTCCACGATCGATTGCCCCACTTCCTCTATCGTCTCCCGCGAACCCGGCAGACTCAGCGTTTCATTCGCCTGAATGTTCGCAAGTTCCTCGGCTGTTAGCGGCTTATCCCCCAGCAGCCCGCGAAATTCCTTATTCATTTCCGCCATCGACTCTTTCGTCTTATCCGTTTGCACCGGCGCAAACGCGATGAACGGCCGCTGCCCCCGCGCCGCCCACAGCAAGCTCCGCGCCCCATACGACCAGTGCTTGTCCTCGCGCAAATTCATGTTCAGTCGCGCCGAGAAATTTCCGCCCAGCCCGTCGTTCATCGCCTCAATCGCGATCTCTTTCGGATTATTCGTCGGCGGCGCCACGTGCCCCGCAATAATCACCGATTGCAGCGCACCCGGCTTGTCCACCAGATACACCACAGACTTTGGCGCTTGCTGCACGGTTCCGACATTCTTCGCCGGTGTTTTCCCGGCCTTCCATCCCGCAAAATATTTCTCCAGCTTCGGCGTCAGCTCGGCCAGCGTAGTATCGCCGACCACGACCAGCGTCGAATCATTCGGCCGAATCCACACATCGTGAAACTTCGCCAGATCCTCCCGCGTCATCTTCGTCACGCTCGCCGACGTCCCCGATCCCGTCAGCGGATTCCCATACGCATGCTTCGGCCCGTACAACAATTCCGGAAACACACGGAGCGCCATCTGCACCGGGGTATTCTTCTCGCGATCAATCGCCGCAAGCTGCAATCTCTGCTGCCGCTTGAAATCCTCCTCCGGAAACGACGGATTCAGAATCACATCGGCAAAAAGCTCCAGCGATGGATCGAGCTTCGCCTTCAAAGTGGATAGCTCCACGGTCGACAAATCCAAATTCGAAGTCGCCTGCAAATTTGCGCCCAGCGACTGCAGTTGATCGCTGATCTCCAGCGCGCTGCGCGTCTTCGTCCCTCCTGTGAGCAGCGCCATGGTCATGCTCGCCGTTCCCGGTGCGGCAAATTCATCCGCCGCAAAGCCGGCATCGCTCGTCATCCACAAACTTACCAGCGGCACTTCATGCCGTTCCGCCAGCACGACGCGCAAACCATTGGAAAGTTTCGCGCGCTCCAACTTCGGCAGCTTCAGCGCCGGCGGCGTGCCAATCTCCGGCGCTTTAGACCGATCCGCGCCCGCCGCCGCCGTCTTGTACGAAGGGAAGGGAAGCACTTCCAAAATGTATACGCCGTCCGCCAGCCAGCGATTCGCCGCCGCCTTCAAGTCTTCCGCCGTAGCCTCACGCACCAGCTTCTCTGAATTCTTGTAAGCGTCCGGACTCCCTCGAAACACTTCGCTCTGTGCCAGCCGGTCAGACTTCCCGCCGAAGCCGCCAATGCGCTCAACGCCACGCACGAACTCCGCCTCGTTTTGAGTCTTCACGCGCTGCAGCTCTTCCGCCGTCGGTCCATCTTTCAGAAAACGCGCCAGCTCTTCGTCCAACTCCTTTTCCACCTGCGCAAGCCCTTGCCCGGGCCGCGCGGTAGCCTGCACGCGAAACTGTCCAGCAATCTCACGCAAATCGACGCCGGCTTCCGCGCTCGTCGCGATTTGATCGTAGTAAATCAGTCGCTTGTAAAATCGCGAACTCTTCCCGGTCGACAATACATCGCTGACCATATCCAGATAGACGCTGTCTGCGGTGCCGTACTCCGGAATGTTCCACACTTTATAAATCCGCGCCTGCGGCACGCGATCCTGCACTACCTGCCGGTGCGTTCCCGTCATCTTCGCCACCCAAACCTGCTGGTGGCCCACCGGCGGACCCGCGGGAATATTCCCAAAATATTTTTCCACCTTCTCCTTCGCCGTCTTCGCGTCAATGTCTCCTGCCATCACGATCACCACGTTCGACGGCCCGTAATACGTCTTGAACCATTCCTTCACGTCGTCCATAGCCGCAGCGTTCAAGTCGCCCATGTCGCCGATCACGGTCCACGAATACGGATGTCCCGCCGGATACGTATTCTGTGTAATCAGTTGCCGCGAAACCGCGTACGGCTGGTTCTCGCCTTGCCGCTTTTCGTTCTGCACCACGCCGCGCTGCAAATCCAGCGTCTTCTGGTCCAGCGTCAGAAATCCCATGCGGTCCGATTCCATCCACAGCGTGTAGTCCACGGCCGACGTCGGCACATTCTCAAAATAATTCGTGCGATCGTTGTTCGTAGTGCCATTCAAATCCGTAGCGCCAATGCGCTGCATGGCCTCGATGTAGCTGCCCTTCGCGTGGTCGCTCCCGCCAAACATCAAGTGCTCGAACAAATGCGCGAAGCCCGTCTTCCCCAGCTTCTCGTTCTTCGACCCCACGTGATACCACGTGTTGATGGCCACAATCGGCGCCTTATGGTCCTCATGCACAATCAAGGTCAAGCCGTTATCCAGCACAAATTTCTGGTACGGAATCTCCACGTCTTTAGTCTGCGCGAAAGCCCCCGCACCAGCAGTAAGCATCGCCACCAAGCAAGCCGCGACCCGAATCGTCATCGCCACCCCTCCATGTCAAAAGTAAGCACAGAAGTGTACTCTTCTCTGTGTCCTCGGTGCACTCCGTGGTGAAATCCAGTAATGCGTCAGTTTCCGACTGCCCGACTTATCGGCCTCCTCGTTTTCGCCACTTGGATAGTTCGCGTGCCCGCGTGCTCCGCACAATCGCATTCTGCCAATCCAATGGCGCCTACTATCGTTTGTCCCTATTGCTCGGTGACTAATCAAAAGAGCGCAAATGGGCGTTTTGATCCAAGTCAAAGTGAATTCCTCACTGATCCTAAGCCCTTCGCACTCGATGAACGCAAGGTCGAATTGCGGGTGATTGCCCGAGTTCTGAGCCGGTCGCCCCTGATCATTGAAGTCCTCGATACGGAGCCCTGGGGATCCTACGAATTCGACAACTGTGGGATTCGGGTCATTCGCTCAATAGACGCGAAACTCAAGACGACCATTGCTAACCTGCAATACAACGAATTTATCGAGGCCAAAATGTTTTTTGGCGGCGATTTCGGTTCTCTGAAGCTCGTTCTCAGCGATGTTACCGTAACTCCCGGACGTCCTGTCTATTTTCATCCCGAGGCCGGAAAGGATACCTGTGCGAATCGAACGGGCGTTCTCATCGTCTACCGCGGCCGCGGAGCTCAGCTCGTGATTGTCCATAACGATGGATCGCTGTACTACCGGGGCGTGATGTTCAAGAGCTTCCACCGTCAGAAGCTGAGTGGCGAAGAACTCGGAGATTTGCTGAAACTCTTTGCAAGAACAGGCTTTGACGCGCTTCCGAGTAGCGTTCCGGCTATGGAAAAATCGGAAGGGCCGTCGGTCACCCTGATCTGTTCGCGCTTTCAGGACGTGCCGTTGGCTGGCCATGAAGTTGCGCTGGCGCCACTAATCGAGCGCTTGGAGCAGCTAAAAACGAAAGCTTTGTCACAGACGTACTACCTGCTGACCTACAAAGACAAACGGGAAATACACCTAATACCTTGGCCCTACCACCAAATTCCTTTGGCACAATTGGAGGAATATAAACACCTCGCGGGCCTGCAGAGAAGTTTTGGGAAAGCTTCTGGCCGTGACGGGGATTATAGTGCCGTGTACCAGAAGCTCCCGCAAGAATTTATTGAACGGTTGCCTGGCACTTTCGCGTTGAAAAAGCCCATCGATCCGAATCGGGACGTGTACTTTAGTGACGGCGGGAAGGTATTCCGTGTTGAATACAACTCAGCTTGCACCAACGAAAACCCGAACTGTAGCGGATTTGATAGCTTGCGTGCGGGTGACGTCGCATCGCCCGACGCTGCTCTGAACAGCCGTAAGGAGGATTTTGAAAACCCAGCGGGAGTCGCATTCTATAACGGCTTCGTCGGTGCGTGGTTATGGCCGACGGATATCTCCTTTCAGTTGGCTGAGCTTCCTAGGGAGGGGCGTGTCATCGGTGCTGAAGAGTTTGAAAGGCACAAGCTGTTCTATTTCGAGCTGCTACTCTCGGGAGGCCTAACGTGCACCGGTGGCGTGGACTTTCTTGAAGGGGGCTACAAATACGAAAAGGTTAGCGTTTGCCAAAGTGACGTGCCGAGCCAATAAGATAGTTCGCTGCAAACAGAATGGTTTCGCGGATGCACAGCCAGCGCTGAAAGGTCGCAATCGAGGCTTGGACGGCACCAATACTCTGGTTTTTCCCACACGCGAAAATCGGAAACTAACCCACTACCTGAGATCCCTCTGTCCGTTCTAAAATCATGGGGAGGTTCACAATGGCTGACTTACTTGTAATCGCTGGCCGCGCCTTTCAATCCCGCCTGATCGTAGGGACCGGTAAATACCGCAGCTTCCAAGAAATGGGCCGGGCCCACGCGGCTTCGGGCGCCGACATGGTCACTGTGGCCGTGCGCCGCGTCAATCTCACTGATCGCTCGAAGGAATCCCTGCTCGACTACATCGACCGCGAAAAAATCTTCATCCTGCCCAACACCGCCGGCTGCTACACCGCCGACGAAGCCATCCGCACCGCACGCCTCGCCCGCGAAGTCGGCCTGTCCAACTGGGTCAAGCTCGAAGTCATCGGCGATCAGCAAACTCTTTTCCCCGACACCGAGCAGCTCATTGAAGCCACTCGCGTCCTAGTCAAGGAAGGTTTCGTAGTCCTCCCCTACACCAACGACGACCTGATCGCCGCCCGCAAACTGATCGACGCTGGCGCCGCCGCGGTAATGCCGCTAGCCGCGCCTATCGGCTCCGGCCTCGGCATCCAAAACGCCTCGAACCTCCGCATCCTCCGCGAACGCATCACCGAAGTCCCGCTAATCGTCGACGCCGGAGTTGGCACCGCCTCCGACGCCGCCGAAGCTATGGAACTTGGCGCCGACGCCATCCTCATGAACACCGCCATCGCCGAAGCGCAAGATGCCGTCCTGATGGCCGAAGCCATGCGCGACGCCACCATAGCCGGCCGCAAAGCCTACCTAGCCGGCCGCATGCCCAAGCGCCTATACGCCGCCGCCTCCAGCCCCCTAGCCGGCACAGTCCGTAGTTAGGCCAACGGGAACGCCATCTCTGCACCATCCCGCGATTTTAGCGGGATGAATCTCCCGATTGGCGGCCAACACAACGCCCTTCATCAGAGTGGCTGAATGCCCTTTATAAGCTATTAACTCTTCGCCGCCACAACCTTTCAACGACGACGAATCGTTGTACGCTTTGTCTATCAGTTCGTAAGCACCGGCCCATCCCTTATGTCCATTCAGAGGAACGACGGGAGGAAAACTGTGTCCCAACACTCGATTCAATTGCGCAGACTGAGTGCAATCGCCTTCACCGCTGCTTTGCTCGCTTTTACCTTGGCCAAGCCACTAGTTGCCCAGGAAAAGCGCGCACCGCAAACCGCTGGGGTCGACAACACGAAAATGGGCCCCTACCGCGCTCTCGCCCAACTTGCGGTCGCCGCCTCGCAAAAGGGAGACCATGCTGGCGCCGCAACTCTCGCCAAAATCCTGGAGCGCACCTGGGACAAAGCCGAAGACTATGGCGGCGACACCGCTCTATCGAAAACCAATCACGCCGTGTACGAGCAGGTCGACAAAGCCATGGACCAATTCATCACGCTCTTTCTGGAACATCAAACGTCCGCACCGGACGCCGCCAAACTGAAAGCGGCCTACACCCAATATCTCGAAAAACTAAAGCTCGCCGATTAATCTCAGTAGGGGCGCGGCACGGCTGCGCCCCATCTCGGCACAATCGATCCGGACTACTTCGTATTTCCTGTTCTTGTTTTTGCGAATCAGGCCCTCGCCTAACGCGAGGGTTGAACCACGCCAACCTTATTCACTCCGCTGCATGCGATGTACACGCGCCCATCCGGAGTCGCCACCATGTTCCGCACCGTTCCACCGCCTGACGGAATCGGCGCACGCGCGAATTGCTGCGTCTTCGGATCAAAGCGCACCATCGTGTTCGGCTTCACGCCGGATTCGCTGTACCATACCGCCCCGTCCGGTGTGATCGCAATTCCATACGGCGCCGCGCCGGTTCCGCCAGGCGACGGCCACATCTTCACGGCACCGCTCGCTGGATCAAGCCGTCCCAAATTCCCGCCCTCGTAATCGGTAAAATAAATCTGATCCTGAGCATCGATGGCCATGCGCCGCGGCCGCGCCCCTTCCGGCAGCTTGAACTCCGTAATTGCCATCGTTTGCGGATCGATCTTCGCCATCTTGTTCGTACCGAATTCGCAGAAAAACGGCACGCCTTTACTGTTGACCGCGATTCCGTAAGGAAGCGCGCGCTGTCCTTGCACCGCCTTCAAATCAACCTTCCCGGTACGCGGATCGAGCCGGCCCACCATGTTTCCTACCTGTACGGTAAACCACATAATTCCGTGCGAATCGAACACGGCCGTGTGCGGATCTTCCGCCTTCTCATCTGGCATTTTGTACGCCGTCACATCACCGCTCTTCGGGTCGAGCTTTCCGATGTAGCCCTTCCCATTCCCGGTGAACCAGATATTCCCGTTCGAATCCGCCACCAGCCCATGCGGACCCGAATCCTCAATCTTCAGCACATACTCCTTGAAAGCGCCGTTCGCCGGATCCAACCGCCCGAGCTTGTTCTGCAACTGTTCCGTGAACCACATCGATCCATCCGGAGCCAGCGCCGGATCATGCGGATGCGCCCCCTTAGTCGGCACATCCCACTCCCGAATCGTCACCTTCAACTCACCAACCGCGTCAGAAGTTGTAGGGGTGGGCTTTAGCCCATCCCTGCTCGCCGCGCGAGCAGCAAAAACTCTCGCGACTCCGCGCGGCAAAGAAACTCCGCCCGCCAAAAAGATCCCGCCTGCCAAAATCAACGCCACAAAAATCGTGGTCGTCCGTTTACTCATGTCGACCTCCAGGTAGCACAGGCACTCCTGCGTGTGCTACTACGGTTGAGCTCGCCCTCCGCTCAAAATACCCTAGTCGGACTGTGCATTGAAATAGCTTGAGTTTTCATTTGCCCAACGACTCCAGCAACACCTTCGCTCCATTCCAAAAAATCTGCACCCCAATGCAAACCAGTAAAAACGACGACAGCCGCATAATCACGCTCATCCCGGTAGTCCCAACCAATCTGGCCAACCGGTCGGCAAATCCGTAGCACAAAAACACGCTCACCGCGATGAGCAATGCCCCTATAACCGCTCCCACAATGGCCAGCAAATTCTGCGGCAAGTGCCGCGGCGCATTCGCTCCCAGCGTGATCGCCACAGAAATCGATCCTGGCCCCACCGTCAGTGGAAGTGTCATCGGATAAAACGCGTGCCGAAAAATATCCTGCGCATCCATATTATCCCGGCCCGCTGTTTCCCGATCATCCTCGTCTTTCTCCTCTAGCAGCGACCATCCGGTAGAAATCACGATAAGCCCGCCGCCCACCTGCACCACCGGCAGCGATATCCCGAAGAACGCCAGCACGTGCGTCCCAACCAGAAACGACGCGACGAGCAAAAGAAAACTATTGATCGCAATCCGCTGCGCCAGCATCCTGCGTGCCGGGGCCGTATACTCCCGCGTCATCGCCAGAAATATCGGGCTGCCCCCCAACGGATTCACAATAGGGAACAGTGCGCTAATCACCAGAATCGTAGTCTTGATTGTCTCGAGCAAAAAAGCCTCCGCCGCGTTCGCAGCGCAGAGTGTACTCGGCCTTTTCGCCACGTGCCACACGCCGCAGCTTCAACTCACCGCGTTTTTCGTGTCAACGGACTGACGCAGTACCAATGAGGCTAATAACAAAGCACTTGCGTCCGGCTTCCAGAAATCACATTGCGTTAGACCCGTATAATCTTGTAGGGTATCGACCGGATTGCGAAATGGGAACGCACGGTATAGTCTAATTTCGCCAAGTGTGCAGGCTCCCCCTCAGGCCGCTGAAAGAGAACGTGCAATATTGCGAGTTTTAATTGTTGACGATCATGAAGCACTCCGGGCGGGTGTGCGCTCGGTGCTGGAGTCACGCGGCATTGAGGTTTGTGGGGAAGCCGCCGACGGCCAAGAAGCTCTCGCCAAGGCTCTGCAACTTCGGCCTGACCTGGTGATTTTGGATATCACCATGCCGGTGCTCGACGGTTTCAGCGCCGCGCGAGAAATCCATAAGCGCCTCCCTGGAGTCGGCATCCTCCTGCTGTCCATGCACGAGAGCGCGAGTATGGTGAATGTCGCCAAATCCTCCGGCGCGCTCGGCTACGTAGCGAAAAGCGAAGGCATCGCCCGCATACTAAAGGCCGTGGACGCCATCGCCCAACACAAAACCTTCTTTCCCAATTAGTTTTTTGCGCCGGTTTTTGCGCCCTTCGCGAGAATCTCCCCGGAATCAGCTTTGCCTGCGATTGGCTATGCGCCTGTTCCCGCGCGTCTGCGCAGTAGTCTCGCGCATCCAAAGTTAAACCAGTAGATCCCGCCCGCGACAAAGCGCCTTGATAAGGCGCGTCAATCCTTGATAAGGCGCGTCAATAAGGAACAGACCATGAGCGATCCATTAGCCACTTACTTACACGACCATTTGGCTGGCTCGGTGCATGCTATCAGTTTGCTCGAATTCATACGCGATGAGCACGATGGCGAGCGGCTTGGCCGCTTTGCATCGAGCCTGCTCCGCGAAATTCAGGCTGATCGCGAGACCTTGCAGGACCTGGCTGATCGCGTGGGCGTGGGTTCCAGCGAAGTGAAGGAGCTTACCGCGTGGATAACCGAGAAGTTTAGCCGCTTGAAGCTGAGGCGCGGCGCGCAGAACGGTGTTGGTACTTTTGAAGCGCTCGAATTCCTGGAGCTCGGAATCCACGGGAAATGGGCGCTATGGCGCGCTTTGGGCACGGTTGCTGAGACCGACACCCGGCTGCGCGGCCTGGATTACGAGCACCTTGCCGCGCGCGCCGAAGCCCAGCGCAGCATCGTGGAAGAGCGCCGCCTGGAAACCGCGCGCCAAGTTCTGCACCCCGCGCGTTCGGCGCGAAACTGATTCGTCGTCCACCTACAACAACATCCTTAGTTCTTCCTAGTACGACAACCTATATTCAGCCTCTGCTTTTGTTTCTACGTTTTTTTTCGCTTGCCTTTTCCGACGCTTGCTAGTACTTACTTGCTGCGAAATGAAGGTGTTTACCTGATTGTGCGATTTCGGCGCTGGTTTAGAGTCGTTCCAGTAGGGCGCCGGACCGGACTTCATTCCTTCGCTTGCGAAGCCGAACTGGAAATGGACCGCCGGCGCCCGCAAAACAGTTCGGTGAATGAATTTATGAGAACCGCTCTTTTATCGCTTCCTTCCAGGCTCCGGCGCTCCTATGTGCTGGAGTCGCGATTCATTTTCTGGAACCTGCTTTTCATCATGCTGACGTCCAGCTTGATGCTCCTCGTTTACCTGAAGAAAATCCTTTTTGATTTGTGGCCCTTGTAGTTTTTTTTCCTTCTGATCTTTAAAGGATGCTGGCTTTCGCCTCGTTTCCACGGTCAAGCGCGCGCAGAGCGCCAATCGGGAGCTTGGCGTTCCCGGGCCACATCTGTGTTCGCTCGCTGCTCTAGCGTGACGCGAATCCCATTCCTCGGCCGCAGCGTGATGCTGGGCATCGGACTGATCCGCTGATTCGGCGCCAAGTGCATGCGAAAGCGCTGCGCGATCGTCGCGAGCAGCAGCGTTGCTTCCATCATCGCGAAGCCGGCGCCGATGCAAACGCGGGGTCCGCCGCCGAACGGAAAGTAGGCGAAGCGCGGCACCTTCGCAGCGGCTTCTTCGTTCCAGCGCTCCGGAAGGAAGCGGTCGGGTTCGGGGAACCAGCGCGGGTCGCGCTGCGTCACCCATTGGCTCAGCACAATGTTGGAGCCGGCGGGCAAGGTGTACTCGCCTACTTGAAACGCCTCCTCGGTCTGGCGGAAAATCCGCCAGGCGGGCGGGTAGAGCCGCAGCGTCTCGCGAATTACTTTGTCCGTGTACTGGAGCTTCGGAATGTCGCTCGCGCATGGCGTGCGGCCGCCGAGCACGGCGTCGAGTTCCGCGTGCAGCTTCTGTTCTACTTCCGGATGCTCGGCCAGCAGATACCAACTCCAGGACAGATTCAGCGCGGTGGTCTCGTGTCCAGCGAGCAGCAGCGTGATCACCTCGTCGCGAAGTTGCTGGTCGCTCATGGAATTGCCGTCGTCGTCGCGCGCGGTCAGCAGCAGCGTGAGTAGGTCCTTTGGCCCACCAGTTGGCGCGCCGCCAGTTTGCGTGTTTGTACCTTGCGTGGAGTGCTCGGCGTTCTTGAGTTTCTCTCGTCCGCGGGCAATCAAGTCGTAGACGACTTTGTTCAACTGCTCGACGCCCAGAAAGTGCCGCTTGCGCGCGGGCGTAGGAATGCGCAGGAAAAACGCGATGGAATTGAAGCCGGTGGAGCTGGCCATGATGGCTTCGAGCGCGGGTTCGATTATTTTCATGTGTTCGGCCAGGTGCGTGCCGAAGAGCGAGCGCAAGACGATGCGCAGCGTGACATTCATCATGTCGTTGTGAATGTTGCGCGTTTCGCCGGTCGTCCACCGTTCCGAAAGGTTCGCGGCCTCCTCCACGGTGATCTCCGCATAACGCGCAATGCTTTCGCGGTGAAACGCAGGATTGCTCAAGCGCCTTTGCCGGCGCCAAAAATCGCCGTCGCTGGTGAGCAGGCCGTTGCCAAACAGCTCTGGATTGGCGCGCGCGGTCATGCCCTTGACGAAGTTGCCGGTCTTGCCGAGCAAAACTTGTTCGACGTGCTGGGGGTGAAAGAGAACGTAAATCGGAAAATCCAGGAAGCGGTAGAAGACGATGTCGCCATACTCGCGTGCCCAGCGCGAGAGCGTGCGCGTGGAATCGCGGCTCGCCATGAAAGAGGTGCCGATCCAGGGAAGCCCCCGCGGCCCAGGCGGCCGGATCGGCGCTGCCGTGGATGCTGCCGCGCTTGCAGTCGAGGCCATGAGCAGGGAACTCCTCTGAAACGTTGGACGTGCACTCATGATACGCGATAGCCAAGGCGCAGATTGCGGAGAGATTAGCCGCAGAGACGTCGAAAAAAGAAGCAAGAACGTCGGATGCGACGAGGGAGGGGGTACCACCCCCGTTGACAACGAAAGAGTGCGGAAGCGATTGAAAGTACGGGATATACGCAATTCCCGTTGGGCAAAAGAGTGCGCAATCGTTTGAAAACAGAAGGCTTACATGTATGTAATAAGCGGTAAAGGAGTTAGGTCTTTTGGCGTCAAAGTTGGTGTTGAAAGGCGAGCGGGTCGCCCACACCCCCGGGCAACGCAGATGGTTGTGAAAACAAAGGGGTTGCGGGAAAAGCAGTTCAGGAGATGTTGAAAACAAAGGAGTAAAAAATCGATCGTTTGCGGGAAACACCCTGGGTTGGGGAAAAAGGAAGGGACGAAACGGGGACACTGTCAGCAGGACCTTGAGCCAGAGATTACCGCATCCGTTACTGTTTGGCAAGTGAGAAATTAAGGGCTGTGCATTGAATCGCTTGCGGACGAGTGTATGAACAAATCAGAAGAAAGGAACAAAAGGAACCAATTCCCGCTCTTCAGGAACCGAGAGGGCAGGCAACCCACCCAAAGACGAACGTCAAAAGCCCCACCCTTGCAAGAACCAACGGCGCAAGGATGGGCCACCCGCCGCATCCGTTACTATTTGTCAAGTGAGAAATTAAGAGGTGTGGATTGAATGGCTTGCGCGAAAGTCTAAGAAACCGCAGTCTTCTGGGTGTTTCTCAAAACTCGAAGTCCAAAGAGAACTGAATTTGGCGAGCGCCGGTTCCTGCAAGCGGCTGCCTAAACCCGGCTATTGGCGACACACCTGAGCCGAAGACCGGATTGATCTCCGAGACGTTCGTGCGGTTGAACAGGTTGAAGAATTCCGCTACTACGTCGAGGCGTTTCGCCCCGCCGAACGGGAAGTACTTAAGAACGCGCAAATCCATCGTGAATATTGCGGGAGTCTTGAGGGAGTTCCTTCCGAGGTCAAGCGGCCTTGCTGAAAGAGGAAAAGCGTGGCTTCGATTCGAGTCAAGACCCGTCAGCGGGCTCACGGGCCGGCCACTCTCGAGGGTCAGAATCGGGGCCACTTCAATATGACTGAACGTTTGGGTTAGCCATCCGCTGTTTTCTTCTGCCTTCCCGCCTTTCTCGTCTTCGTCGCCGATGGGCAGGTCCCATAGAGCGTTGAATACGAAACGTTGCTGTTGGTGCTGGCGTGAGATTGCATTCTCTGCCCGCAGATTAAAAGGATTCTGCGGTTGCTCGTCGTAGTCGGAAGCGGTGTCGAATGTTTTTGAGAGTGTGTAACTCGCGGAGAATTCCAGTTCTGCGTTCATTCGGCGGCTGAGCGTTAGTGAACCGCCGTTGTAGGTGGATGCAGCGGAATTCTGTAGCTGATAGATGTCGTCGAACTGCGGCGTTGCTCGAGCCGGCGTAAACACTTCCCTGCCGATCTGTTGGGGCGTCGGATTTGGAATGGCTAGATTAGGTGCGTTTGCAGGCGTGAGGGCAACGGGCGGCAACAGATTTATGTTGATGGTTCTAGGCAATTTGAGCCCGTGAACAAACAAGTAGTCAGCGCGCAGCGTGAGATTTTTCGCGAGCAGGTATTCAGCGCCTGCGTTGGCCTGCTGACTATAGGGAGTGGCCATGCGTGGGTCCGGGCGAAAAATGGATGTTGCGATCGCGGGCGCTGGCGCGGACAGCGGGCCGCCTGCGTTGGCCGCAAAGAGATTTGCTGAGGCGTTACCATCCGCTACTTGCTCAAACGCCTGTGAACCATTTTTCTGGATGGCGCGCGCGAGGTTGGCGAGAACGTAGCGGTCGAAGAATATACCGTACCCTGCGCGGAACACCCACTTGGCGGAAGGGCTCCAGGCTAAGCCAATTCGCGGGCTGAGGTTGTTGGTGTCTTGATTGAACCCTGCGGGCAGACGCTCGAAGTCGTATCGCACGCCGAGGTCGATCGTGAGTTGCCGTGTGAACGACCAGTGATCCTGGACGAAACCGCCGAAACTCGTCACCGGGAAATCCACATTCGGGTTGCCGAAAGCCTGCCGAAACTGATCGGGTGCTCCGGCAAGAAAATCCGCTAGGGAGTTGAAGAGATAATCTCCACCGAAGCCGTCAGGAACATCGGCACGCAGCCGAACGCGATTCACCGTGCCGCCGATTTTCCAGAGATGTTTCCCCAGGGTCCGCGAGTACGCGTAGTTCGCCTGATAATGGTTTTCGCGGCGGGCGCTGTTCCCACTGTAGGGCCGCCCGAACTCAGCCACTCCTGCTATATCGATTCCGGGGCCGAAGGCCTCGTTCGTGCGGAGCACCGCATGGCGGGTGGCGGCTTGAAACCGGAAATCGCTAACTGCTTGTGACCCAAGGACGGATGTAAGTGCCGCCGATAGAGCATTGTCGCTGGTGAAGCTACTGCCGCGTGCGCTGGCATCCATCAAGCCACTGTTGTTGAAGGCATCGCCAGATTCCTTACTGTTCGTGAATACGTAGCGAACCATCAGCGTCGTATTTTTCGTGAGTTGGTGATCGAGCTTGCCGGCAGCTTCGGTCTCTGCGCGCGCAATCGGAAAGAAATCTGCCGCGAGATGGCGCGTGGTCAAACCGGGAAAAGCCCCGGATGCGAGAAACGTGTTTATGCTGGATACGACCGAGGGGTCGATATCTGAGCTAGCCTGTCCGCGATTGTGCTCCTGCTCCGCCGCCGTATAGTAAAACGTACGGTCTCTCACTAGGGGACCGCCCAGAGACGCACCGCCGCGAAAGCGTCGAAAGGATGGCTTCCCTGGGTCGGCCTCGAAAGGCTCGCGCGCATTCAATGCACCATCCTGCGCGAATAGAAAAGCATCGCCGTGCATGATGTTTGTGCCGGAACGAGTGATGACGTTGATCGAGCCGCCCGAAGCGCCGCCGGACTCCGCCGAAAGTCCATTGTTCACAACTTGGAATTCCTGCACGATTTCCGGCGACAGTTCGGTACGGCTTGATCCCGAGTATTCATCGTTGTTATCCACGCCATCGATGGAAATGTTGTTGCTGCGCGTGCGCAGACCGCCGAAGGTGAAACCGCTGCCGCTCAAGGATGCGGCACCAGACGCAGAAGATGCGGTGGGAGCGCTGGATACGCCTGGCGCAAGGAGCACGAAATCAAGGTAGTTGCGATTGCGCACAGGCAACTCCTCGATTCTCTCCTGGTCGATCGACGATACGACTGACGTCTGGGATGTATCCATTACCGAGGGCTGCGCGCTTACTGTGACGCTGGCGGATTCAGACGCTGGCGCAAGTACGATGTCGAGATGGACGGTCTGCCCAAGACTGAGTTGAATCGGCGCGTGCTGATACAGTGCGAAACCAGGCTGTTCGACGCGCACTTCATAGGTGCCCACGGTAAGCTGCTCCGCTCGAAAAAAGCCCTGCTGGTTAGCTTCTACATTCCGAGTTTGATTAGTCAGAACATTGCGCAGGATAACCTTTGAGTTGGGAATGACAGCGCCACTGCTGTCGGTCACAGTGCCCTGAAGGGTCGTTCCAATTCGCGAGGTTTGAGCGCCTGCGCTGGCTACACCCACCAGGCAGAGAAGTGACAATGCAAGGTCGATTGCAAAATGGCGTGAAGAGCGCAAGGGGCGATTGAGAATCATTCGGGTCACCACTCCAGCGATGCTGAAAAGAATCTTCAGGTCGAATTTCGCGGACGGTCCGCCGCGCACAGTGGAGCGAGGAAATTCGTGATGAAAGCAAGCTTTGTGGACGAGCTATTGAGGGCTTCTAAATACGGAGTTCGAGAGGAGGGGGACCTATCGCATTAACAAGCGAGCTGAAAGTGAATTGCGGTAATAGAAAAGAGATCCGCAGGGAAGGCGTGGAGGCAAATGTTGCAGTGCAGCGAGCCACAAGACATTTGACGATGAAGCGTGCGAACGAATACGCCAATCCCAGGCATAGCGCGAGAACGACCAAAGCGTACTCGGTGTCGTTCCCGGTTTGAAAGGTGTGATCCCAGTGGTCGAACATCTCAACTAGTGGGCAAACAAGACAGGTCACCAAGAGAATCGTTGCGATGGCGCGCACGAATTTGGGTCGCATCGAGGTGAGTGTATCACAAGCTGCGGCGGCTACCTTTTATGAGGCGGCGGCAACTGTTGGCGGCGATTCGAGCGAAGACGATGTGGGAATCAGGAAATAAGATCGTTGCCCTGCGAACGAATGCAAAAGGGCAACGTGCGAGACGAAAAGGAAGAGGCGCGAGCTGGGATTGCGCTCGCGCCTCATTTTCATGCTAGGTGCTTACTTTCCACATCCGGAACAGGACGCGCAACAATCGGCGGAAGCGCAGCACGAAGCGTTGGCTGCGTTTACCACTCCTGTGAGGCCGAATGCGACTACGGCTATCAACAGAATTGCTCTGATGCTCTTCATGACTTTCTCCTTTTTGGAATGAAGGGTTGTTGTCACACGGATAGCCTGTTTGTCCGTGAGGGCATCCGTAAGGAAAGAGCGAACTGCGTTGGATGGTTCTAAATGCGCAGGACGTGGGTCTTGAGGAGGGTATCTCTTCCGCTATGCCAGAGCGCATCGTCGATCAGTAGAGAGCGTCGAAACAGAGCGAATGGGAGATTGAATTCCGTGGAGGAGACGACGTCGATTTTGAACGCTATTGCTGATGGTGGTGCAAATTTTTGAGCCGGAGTTACCCTGGCGTCGAGTGGGCAGCAGGAGACTGCTTCGTGATGAGGTTTCTTGTCGCTTGCGGGATCGGAAGGACTTTTTTCGTGATTGCAGCAGTCCATATCCGGCATTGGACCCGCGTGCGTCTGATTCCGTGAATGACCCCGGCCAATCGATACTTCGTTTTGTGGTGCGACTTCCCTTTGTGGTGTGGCGTTGGCGAGCGCGGGGGCGAGCACGGGCTGCATGCAGCCAATGACGCATGCGGCGGCGGCCATCCAGAACGAAAGTGCGGCCGCGACGATCGGATCGAGCGTGTGCTTATGGGACATTTCAGTGCTCGCAAGGATTATATAGCTGCTGGAAGTATCGTGCCCAAGAATTAGGATGCAAATAACTAGCGAAGAAGCCGGTGAAACGTGGCGCGGGCACGGCTAAAGCCGTGCCCCTACAAGGAATGCCTTCGACCTTGCCGATCAACTGGCGTAGCGCTACCATCACAAATTCTTACAATTATCTGATCCTTCGGTCGTATCCGGCTGCCTTGCGCGGCATCAAACTCGGTTACGGTAGCGCCATAAAGGAGAAACAATTATGAATTCCAAGCAAGTGGTTCTCATTACTGGTTCCAGCACCGGCTTTGGCAGACTGTTCACCGAAACCCTGGCTCGCAAGGGGCACACCGTTTTCGCGACGATGCGCGATCCCGGAGGCCGCAATGCCAAGAATACCGCGGAAATTCGCGCGCTTGCGGAAAAGGATTCGCTGCCCATTCACGTCCTGGAGATGGATGTGACCAACGACGCTTCCGTCGAGCGGGCTGTGGATGCCGCCGTGGCCAAAGCCGGGCGCATCGACGTCGCCATCAACAACGCCGGCTACTACCTCTCGGGGCTGGAGGAAGCGGTCACCACCGAACAGGCGCAGCGTCTGATGGACACGAATTTCATGGGCCCGGTGCGCGTAAATCGCGCTGTGCTTCCGCACATGCGGCGCCAACGCAGCGGCGTGATCATGCACGTCAGCAGCGGAGCGGGCCGCATGGTTCTTCCTTCCGCGGGCTTCTATTGCGCCAGCAAATTTGCACTGGAGGCGCTGGCCGAGGCGTACAGCTACGAACTTGCGGGGCAGGGAATTGAATCCGTGATTCTCGAACCCGGCGCTTATGAGACTCCTGTTTTCGGCAACACCGTGAAGGGTGCCGATGAGGCTCGCACCGACACGTATGGCGCGGCCAAGGAGTTCCCGGCGAAGCTCAACGCGGGACTTTCCGCAAACGCCGGCAATGCTCAGGACGTCGCGGACGAGGTTCTGCGCATTGTAGAGACTCCCGCGGGTGAGAAGCAGTTGAGGTATTTCATCAGCCCCCGGAACTACGGTATCAACGAGATCAACGCCCTCTGCCAGCAAGTGCAAACCACGGCGCTGGAAGCCTTCGGCCTCGCGGACGACACCAAATTCCGCAAAGGGAAAGCGGTCGGCGCGGTCTAGGCTCACTCGCGCTTGGAATGCGCCTTCACTTTCTTGCTTGTTGCGCGGCTCCGTACTTTGTGACTAGCACCATGCGGAAGCGCGCTTTGCCTTGCATCATGCGAGCGTAGGCATCCACGGCCTGCTCGAGAGGAGCGGTCTCGATCATCGGGCGGATATTTTCGAGGACGCTGAACGCGAGGGCGTCTTCGCTCTCAATCGGCGTGCCGGTCAGGCTGCCGTAGATCGAGCGCCCTCCAAAGACTAGCGGGAACGCATTCAATTGGATCGGGTCGTTGGGTACACCGACGAGGATGAATTTTCCGCGGGCGGCAAGGCCGGACACAAGCGGCCCCATGGCATCACCGCTGGTGGCTGTTGCGAGAATGGCTCTGGCGCCTCCCATCCGCTGCAGAGCCGCTGCGGCATCGTCGACCGCGGCATCGATGTAGACGTGCGCGCCCAAATCTTTCGCAAGCTTTTCCTTGTCGGCTCCACGCCCGATGGCGACAGTGCGGAATCCCATGTGCCGGGCAAACTGGATGCCAAGATGCCCAAGGCCGCCAACCCCTTGCACCGCGACGACATCTCCACCGCGCAGGCCGGCGTTGCGAAGAGCGTTGTACGTGGTGATGCCCGCGCAGAGCAGAGGCGCGGCATCTGCGGAACTGAGCTCGTCAGGAATGGAGGCGAGGCCGCGTGCTTCCGCGATCATCACTTCCGCGTATCCTCCGTCCACGGTCACTCCGAGTACGACGGGGTTCTGACAATTCACGGAGTCGCCGCGCCTGCACGATTCGCACACGCCGTCTTCGCCGGCGATCAAGCCGACGCCGACGCGTTGACCGATTTTCCATTTGGAGACTCCGCTGCCCAAGGCTTCGATGCGGCCAACGACTTCATGCCCGGGAACGCGCGGCAGAGTCAGACCCGGGTAGACGCCCATAACTGTGGCGGCATCGGTGTGACAGATTCCGCAGGCCTCCACGCGAATGCGAACCTGACCGGGTCCGGGTTCACGGATTGGCCGTTCCACTACGCGAAGATTGCCTGGTGCGGAGACTTCGACTGCTTTGTATGTGCTATTCATTTGCGTCCTGCCTTCTCTCCCAGAATTTGTCGCGGTGTTGGAGACCGCTATATCATGCGCCCTAGGCTTTGTCGTTTGCTTTGGCACAACGGATTACTTCAGCCTGCTTCGATGTCGTATGAGACCGAGCGGTTTCATTTATTTTGCGTTTGAAGGAACGTAGACACCAGTTCGGATATCCATCGGGCGGACACTTCGGGATGACGCCCGCAGGAGCCCCTTCAGAAAGCCGGCGCTACATACGTCCAACAGGGGACGCCTTCCGTGGGGTGCAGACAGGTTATAGAAGAATTTACATTTTCACGATGATGATATAAAAAAAGTGTGATAGGTTCTGTTCTCCCATTCCCTGCCGTTCCGAGGCATTGTGGTGCGAACCGCTGAATTCGCGCACGTGTTCCTCTTCCGGTGCCCTGACTGTCATGGTGCCATTCCTTCCTTGTGCTTCAATTCCGAAAACAACCTGGAAATGGCTGACGAAGAGGTTTTCCGGCCCACATGCGATTGCGGTTGGACTGGCGAGTTGAGCGGTTTTATGGCCGTGCGCCATTGGGTGCAATCCTGGGAAGCGATCTCGGTTGCGGTGAAAGATAAGGCGGAGCGCGCAAGACCGACGCAAGCCGCGTAGCCGTTCGAACATGGTGCGAAGAAGACAGATTCCTGCCTAGATTATGCGGCTTGCGTTGGTGGACCCGGTCCGGCCGTTTGCTCCAAATGCTGTCTGACACGGCTGGGCCGCACTGCGCGGGGTGTGCGCCAAGATTACATCGTGCGGTCCACTCAGGTCGTGTATGGCAAAACTACCAATTTCTATTCGCCGTGTTTTTGAAGAGATATACAGCGCGCTGATCGTGCCGTCGTGGCGGGAAGTGCATTCCACACGGTCGATCTCATTCCAGGCGATCGTCTTGCGCCGATTTCCTAAACTGAATGGTGTGCTGCACGAAAAAATAATAAGAATTGGCGAGCCCTCGCAGACGAAGGTCGTTCCCGTAACTCCTGTCGACGAGATGAGAGTGGGCGCCGTGGTAGCAACGCCCACACCGACATAAGTAGCGATTACGACAGGCGCAAGGATGATGAGATAGACGACGAAACCGAAAATAATATGAACATTGGTGGTTTCCGGCTTTTGCAGCCTGCGTCGAGACAGCGTGTTTAAGAAAGCTCTGAACTTGGGCCCGGCCCACCAAAGCGCAGCTCCCGCAAGCAAAACGCAGCAGCCAATTACAACTACCTCGCCAAGAGGACTAGCGACAGGAATCTCAATTGGGTCCATTTGGCTCTCCGTGACAGGAACGGGAAAATGAGGATTCTTGATTTTAATATGACGCGAACAGCTTGGGCCGCTGATAAAAATGCTAGACGACGCCAATGGGCTATAGCGAACAAAAGGCGAATATGATATTTTGCGGTTATGGCGACGCGATCTTGCCGGGTGACGATTCAGGATTTGGATGGAGTGGCGCACACGGTGGAGGTTACGGCGGCTACTTTGTATGAGGCCGTTGCGCAGGGGTTGGCGGCGATTCGGGGGAACGAATGGGTGGCGGGGTTCGCGGAGGGGCGTGGCGTGGTGAAGGTGTCGGTGACGGATGTGCGCGTGGAGCACGAGGTGAAACTGGGGGATTTTACGAAGTGGCTGGACATGAAAGGACGTTCGCCGCGGGAGGTGATACAGCGGCAGCGGATCCGGTCGATCTTGGGGATGGGAGCGGAGAGGTAGGCGGGACCGGCAAACGCAGCTTCTGCAAGTAAATGCGACTTGTTAGGAGCGCCGCTCTTGCGGCACAGTGGCTGCTTTGAATGTCCACAATCCATTTCGCAACCGTCAGGGGAAGCGGGGCATCGTAACTGGGCGAGTTGCGGGTGGGGGATGCGTCGATTAACATTTATGATTGTGGAGTCTGAGCCGGCGGAAGGACTTTCGACTGATAAGCTCCTGATTGAAACGGCGAAACATAATGTCCTGACGGCGTACTCTAGCCGAGAGGGGCTGGAGATGCTGCAACGGTTCCCGGACGTGGATGCGATTGTGTTTGATACCGCGCTAGAAGATCTCACCTGCGAGCAGTTTACGCGTGAAGTGCAAAAACAAAATTCGAAATGCAAAATCGTCGGGTTGAGGCACCGGGATCGTGCGCAGGAAAATCCGAAGTGCGGATTCAAGGAGATTTTCAGCGACGATCCTGCGGGGCTGCTGAAGATGCTTGAGGAGGAATTCGGTGGTTAGCAGGGCGAGAGTGGAAGGATTGCAGCTGGGCGATTGGCGGAAAGAATATTTGCGCGCGGCCCGCGCCAATGATCTTGCTGCGATGCGAGGACTGATCAGGCAGCTGTACACACACGTGCGCGGAGGCAATGTTCCGTGTGATGCGAATCCGGGTGCGGAGGCCGGCTGGTTCGATCTTTGCGCGCAGGCGCAGAACGAGCAAGACGTGAGCAAGTTGATCAAGCTCGTCACGGAAATCAATCGGCTATTAGAAGAGGACCAAGACCGGAAGCGAAGGCGCTGAGCTGCTGCCGTTAGTCCCGACTTGCAGTTTGGGTTTTCATCGCGAATAGCGCGCCCGGCATATGAGAGTTGCAATCGTATCGGATGTTCACGGGAACCTTCGGGCGTTGGAGGCCGTGCTGGCCGACTTGCGGCAAGTCGCGCCGGATTTGGTTGTCCACGGCGGCGATTTAGCTTACGGCGGGACACATCCGGCGGAGGTCATCGACGAAATTCGCGCGCTGGGCTGGCCGGGAGTTCGCGGAAATACGGATGAGATGCTTTGGTCGCCGAAGAGCCTGAGTGAATTTGCAGCGAAAACGCCCCAGCTCGGGGCACTTCTGGGGCGCATACAAGATTTGATTCCGCCGACACTTGCGAGCATCGGTGAAGAACGCTTGCGATGGCTGGAAGGATCTCCTGAGCGGTACGTGGGGGAGGGAATCACGCTGGTTCATGCCAGCCCGGGTGACCTGTGGCGTGCTCCCATGCCCAATGCAAGTAATGAGGATTTGCAGACGGCATATGCGCACCTTGGTTCGACGATCGTGGTTTATGGCCATATTCACCGTCCGTATGTACGCCGAGTTGGCGGGATGACCGTGGCGAACACGGGCGGCGTAAGCCAGTCGTATGACGGAGATCGACGAGCTTCGTATTTGGTGATCGAGGGGGAGCGGGTCAGCATTCACCGAGTGGAGTATGACGTGGAGAGCGAAGCGAAGGATCTGCTGTGTTCGGGACTACCCCATGCGGAATGGATGGCAAAGATTCTTTTGGCGGGCCAATACGTTCCTCCCGCATAGGTGGAATCCAAACGTCTGCCTCAGAACGAGTTGTTCGAAGTTAAACCCAAGACCCACCCTGGCATGAGGCAAAACCGCAAGCACGGGGCATCCTACGCGTAGTCAGTGCTGCTCTTTCAGAAGTACCGCGACGCTCTTCAGTATCTCGCGCGAAAGCGCCGCGTCCGATACGGCGCGAGCTAACACCATGGCGCCGAGAAGCGCGCTAAAGACCAAGATGGCTTGCAATCTTGTCGCGCCCTTGGCCTTGCCGTTGCTGCCGCGAAGCAGGCCCGCGATCAGGTGAATGTCGTTCCGAACCTGTTCCGTCGCTAGAGCGCGGGTTCGCTTGCCGCTGCGCGCGATCTCCCCGGCCAGCGCGCTGAAAGCACAGCCCGTACCTGGAGTGTCGCGGTGCGCTTCACTGAGGTAATCGTCGATCAGGTTTGCGTACGATAGCGGTGGCCCGCCGGATGCGGCCGCGTTCATTTGACGCTTCCAGGTGCCGAATGCGGTGTTGAGCGCTTCGCCTACTAAATCGTCACGCGAATTGAAGTGCTTGTAGAATCCGCCCACCGTAAGACCAGCTTCCTTCATAAGGTCTGCGATTCCAATACCTGCCAGGCCCTCTTCGCGAAACCGCTTGGAGGCGATATTGACGATGCGTTTGTGAGTCTTGGCCTTCTCTGTCTTTGAATGGCCCATGGCGCCTCGGAATAAAGTTGAATTATCGATGTATTTCCTGGGAAAGATCGTGCATCCAACCACGAGAAGGATTATAAGCATAATCCACAAATAACGCAAGGAGACGAACATGAGACTGGCAGGCAAAACGGCACTGATTACCGGTGGCAATAGCGGCATTGGTTTAGCCACGGCACGGCTTTTCCTGGCCGAGGGCGCGCACGTGGCCATCACCGGAAGGAACCGGAAGACACTGGATGCGGCGAGCAAAGAACTGGGGAAAGACGTAGTGGCGGTGCAAGCGGACGTCACCAGAGTGGAAGAGATCGACCGCGCGGTTGCCGCGACGGTCCAGAAGTTCGGCAAACTCGATATCGTGTTCGCCAATGCTGGGATACCAGGCGCGACACCTGTCGGCAATACGTCCCTGGCTTCCTTTGAAGAAATCATCCGAACCAACCTGACGGCGGTGTTCTTCACGGTGCAGGCTAGCGCCGCACACCTCAATCCGGGGGCATCGATTATTCTGAATGGCTCGGTTCATGCAGTGCTGGGCGTGCCGGGATACTCCGCCTATGCCGCCACTAAGGCAGGCGTGCGCGCCATGACGCGTAACTTGGCGTCAGAACTCGCGGCGCGAGGTATTCGCGTCAATCAGGTTACGCCAGGAGGAACCAAGACGCCGATTTGGTCGCCGCAAGCGCCAACGGAGCAAGCGATGTCGGAGCTGGAACAACGGCTGGGCGGGATAACGGCGCTCGGTCGCATGGGTGAAGCGGAGGAGATCGCGAGAGCGGCACTGTACCTGGCATCCGACGAAGCTTCCTATGTGACGGGCGCGGAGATCGTTGTTGACGGCGGCGCGACCGGGGCCCCGCTTGGCGCGCTCATTTATCGAGATAGTTTGGTGGCGGCCGCAAAGTCCGTTTGAACTTTGTAATGAGCCCCTAAAAAGCGATGCGTAAATTCTATACTTGGAACTCAATCCGATTGTAGACTACCGCGCGTGAGGACACTCATCCGTTGCCTCGGACTGATTTTCCTGTTCTCGATGGCTACCGAAGCAACCAGCCAGGTGCGGCGCGTGGTGATTTACGACGACGTGGCGACCGAGCTGCGCACTCCTTCTCCGTTCACACAATCGAAAGACCTTTGGGTGACGCTGGCGGAACTGACGCGCTCGACGGGTTTTGTTGTGAAACCGCAAGGCGTTTGCCGACGTGAACTTTGCTTTCCGTTACCCAAACAAAGGAAGGCCGATTTTCTTGAACAGCTAGGCAAAGTCACATGGTTCAATTTGAGTGAATTTGCCCGGCTCGTGAAACAGCCCGTTGCTTACGACGAGGAGCTGGCGACTTGGTACTTTGGTCCCCGGCCGGAAGGGCAGAACGATTACCTTGCGACGCTTGAGGCGCCCAATTTCACTCTTCCCGATAGAAGTGGCAAGCTTCATTCGCTTTCGGACTTTCGCGGCAAGAAAGTGCTACTGATCACCTGGGCTTCCTGGTGAGGGTGCCGATTCGATTTGCCCGGGTGGCAAATCTTCTATCACGAGCTGAAAGATGAGAATTTCGAGATCGTTTCTGTAGCCCAGGATACAGGTGGCGTGAAGGACGCAAGCCCCTGGATCGAGAAAGCAAATCCGGAATATATCGCCCTCATTGACCAACAGCACCTGGTTACAAAGCTCTACAGCATGGTCAACGTTCCCACTGCGGTGTGGATAAATGAACAGGGAAAAATCGTGCGCCCGAATGAAGTGGCGTTCGTCGACGATCGGTTCAAGTCTTATTCGCACATGGATTCAAGCCCGTACCTGGAGGCGATCCGTGACTGGGTGGCAAAGGGGGCACGCAGTTCTTTCGTCCTGAGTGAAGAGGAGCTAAGAAAGCGGTTGACGCCCGTGAGTCCAGATCGTCTGATGGCCGATGCAGAGTTCAGCTTGGCTGAATATCTCTTCCATGCAGGTCACGGTACAGAAGCGATTCCACACTTCAAGCAGGCGCAGCGGCTAGCCCCAGACAATTGGAACTACAAGCGTCAAGCATGGCTGCTTTCGGATGCCGACCGCGACTACGGGACGAACTTTACGAAGGAAGTGGAGAAGTTGAATGGCAAGCCTTACTATGCACCGCGTCAAATGCCGGAACCTGCCGCTAAACCCAATTGACCCTGTCTGGGTTTCATCCCCGTCACGATCCCGTTTCCACAAACTTTAACCTGTTATACCGCATTGAAGATGTGGCCACGAAATTTTCCTCAGCGTAGGGCCCAAGTATATATCGCAATACGATATACTGGGAAAGAGAACGCGGAGAGGGTGGCGTGGCTAACGAAACGACAGTGCCTTTGCAGGACCGCAGTGACACAGTGGCGACCGACGCGACCACTAAGGCGTGGGATGTACTCGGAGACTTCACTACAACCACGAGGCTCCTGCCGATTTCGGCACTGGCAATCGGCATAGGGGTGGTGGCGGCGTTCGTGGCGTTAGCGCTGCTTCGACTGATCGGGGTTTTCACAAATTTATTTTATTTCGGCAGGTGGAGCACGGCCCTGGTTTCGCCGGCGGGTAACCACCTCGGAATCTACAGCGTGCTGGTGCCGATTGGCGGAGCGCTGCTGATTGGCGTCATGGCACGTTACGGATCGGAGCGGATCCGCGGCCATGGGATTCCGGAGGCGATTGAGGCGATTCTTATTAATGGAAGCCGCGTCGAGCCCAAGGTGGCGGTCCTGAAGCCGATTTCGTCGGCGATTTCGATTGGCTCGGGCGGACCATTTGGCGCGGAAGGCCCAATCATCATGACCGGCGGTGCTTTTGGGTCGATCATCGCGCAGTTATTTCACCTGACGAGTGCGGAGCGCAAAACACTGCTGGTAGCGGGCGCAGCAGCCGGCATGTCGGCGACATTCGCGGCTCCGCTGGCTTCCGTGCTGCTAGCGGTGGAGTTGTTGTTATTTGAATGGAAGCCGCGGAGCTTGGTTCCGGTGGCGCTGGCCAGCGCCACGGCCGCGGTGTTGCGACGTTACCTTATCGGATTAGGCCCGCTGTTCCCGGTACCGGCGCATCCTCTGTTCATTGGTCCGAAAGCGCTCTTAGCTTGCGTGCTGGTCGGGCTACTTGCCGGCGCGTTGTCGGCGCTACTCACGCTTTCGGTGTACGCGGCGGAAGATGCATTTCAGCATCTGCCGATTCATTGGATGTGGTGGCCTGCCATCGGAGGCTTGGCCATTGGTCTGGGCGGCTTGGTTTTTCCGCAGGCGCTCGGGGTGGGCTATGACACGATTGGTCAACTATTGCAGGGCAGCGTGACGAGTCACGTGATTCTTGGCGTGCTGCTGGTGAAATGGTTCATCTGGGCGGTGTCGCTTGGTTCCGGGACCTCGGGCGGAGTTTTGGCGCCGCTACTGATGATGGGCGGGGCATTGGGCGGACTGGAGGCGATGTTCCTCCCGAATGAGGGTGCGGGATTTTGGCCGCTGGTCAGCATGGGTGCGGTGCTCGGCGGGACGATGCGGTCTCCGTTCACGAGCATTGTGTTTGCGTTTGAATTGACGCATGACGGCAATGTGTTTCTGCCGCTGCTGGTGGGCAGTGTGGTGGCGCACGCGTTTACGGTGTTGACGCTGAAACGATCGATCTTGACTGAAAAAGTGGCACGGCGTGGCTATCACTTGAGCCGCGAGTATGCGGTGGACCCACTGGAAATTCTGTTCGTGCGGGAAGTGATGCGCACCAAGGTTGTGGTGCTGCCCGCAAGCTTTACTATTCACGAGATGCAGCATTCACTTCGAACGGACCATCGGCACAGCCAGCGATTACTGCCGGTGGTGGATGAGGCGGGGCTGCTTGTGGGAGTTCTCACGCGCGGAGATCTCCGCGGTGCCATGGCGGAACACGGCGATGCGCTGCTGAAGCGACCGCTTCGCGAGTTCGTTCGAACGGATACGGTCTCAGCGCATCCGGACGAATCTTTGCGTGTGGTGGTATATCGGATGGCCGAAAGAGGATTTACGCGGATGCCTGTGGTTGATCGCGGGACGAAAAAGTTCCTCGGGCTCGTTTCGCTCGATGACTTGCTAAAGGCTAGAGGACGGCACCTGGAAGAAGAACGCAGACGCGAGCGGCCGCTGAAGCTTCGATTTCTCTTGCCCGGAGGGAAACTGTCCAGCGAGGAAAAACCTATGGCGCGATGATCTGACACGAGAGTGCCCTGCGTCAACGCCCTGTCTATGAGAGCTGAGCGAAAACATTCTGCACAACGCGGTCACAGCGAGCGCCCATGAAGGGAAATGCGTCCTTGGCTTTGGCTCCGACGCGCTGAAGGAGCCAACTTCGCAGCATTGCTCGGCCACGATGCAGGCGGACTTTGACATTGTCTTCCGAAATCTCAAGAGCGCCGGCTGTTTCCTCTGTGCTTAGCTCTTCCACATCGCGCAACATCACTACGGCACGAGACTGATCCGGAAGCGCCAATAAAGCTTCTTCCAACAGGTGGCCGAGTTCGACGGCGGAAGCGGTTTGCTCGGGATTGAAAGAAGGCTCGGCCAAATTCATGACAAATTCTCCCTCATGCTCGCCGTCGTTGATTTGCTGTACGCGATTGCGGTGCCGAACGCGAGCTAGTGCCTCGTGTACGGCGATGCGCGTCAGCCAAGCTGAAAAAGGTGCGCGACGGGCAAATTGATCGAGATGCTGGTAGGCGCGCACGTACGCGTCCTGCATTACGTCTTCGGCTTCGCTATCGTCGCGAAGAATGGCGCGCGCTACGCGGTAGAGCCGCTGGTTATAGCGGCGCATAATAATTTCGTACAGCGCGGTTTCTCCAGCGCGCACCCTGTCGACGATCTCTTCGTCAGTCCAGCCCTCTGAGCGGGCTTTCTCCAGAATTTCGATGCTTTCCATGGTCCTCGCAACTATAGAGCGAGCAAGACGGAAACGGTTACAACTTATTTTCCCATCCGTCGAGCGAAAAACGACTGTAACCAATCGTTGGCTTAACACTCCTTACCAACAGGGGGCGCAATGAAGGAATTTGATAATCGACTGAACACGGCGTGGTGGGCGCTGCGGATCGGCCTCGGCTTGGGGCCAATTCTGGCGGGGATAGACAAGTACTTCAACATACTAGCGGACTGGAGCATGTACCTTAGTCCGCTAGCAACCAAAGTTGTGCCAGTGAGTGCGAGCACTGTCATGCACATCGTAGGCGTGGTGGAAATCATTGCCGGGATTATCGTGCTCAGCAAGTGGACGAGGATTGGCAGCTACGTGGTGATGGCATGGCTGCTCGCGATTGCGGTCAATTTGCTGACGATGCGAATGTTCTACGACCTTGCTGTGCGTGACGTAGAGATTGCGATCGGTGCGTTCGCGCTGGCGCAACTCACTATCGTCCGGGAGCAGTGCGGTTCCCGAAACGTCGCGGCCGCTCACGCCGGTTCACAAGCCGCTTTTACGAGGTAGCAGTTAAAACCGATCGATGGAGGAAATATGCGGAAAGTTGTTTCGTTGGTAGTTTTCGGGTTGTTGGCCGTACCGGTGTTCGCGGCCAATGAGACGTTCACGGATGTTTCGGTCGTCGATGTGAATTGCTCGAAAAAAGTGGCTGCCGATCCGGACTCGCACACGCGGGCTTGCGCGCTGAAGTGTCAAGAGAGCGGCTTCGGCATCGTGACCAAAGACAAGCAGTTCCTGAAGCTGGATGCAAACGGCAACGCGCAAGTCGTCGCAGCATTGAAGGCTTCCGATAAGAAGGACCATCTCCGCGCGGATGTCACAGGAGAGGTGCACGGCGATACGGTAAAAGTGAGTTCCGTGAAATTGCTGTAGCGGCCAAATCAGTTTGCGAGAGGGACTGAAAACAAAGTTTCGGTCTCCCTCACTGAATCAATTTCTGCAGCAATGGTATTGATTCGCCATCGAGGCCGCCGGCTTTGGCGATGAACAAATTCACTTCGAGGTCGGAATCCGCTGCACCCTTGGGATGGCGGAAGCGCATTCCGAGGAGGTCTTCGTCTTCGGTCAGGATGATCTCGTCGAATTCGTGGGTGCACACCACATTTGTAGTGTGATCCACGGTGAGAACCCAGCGGCCCTCGGGCGCATAGTGAATATTGCCAACCCAGTGCGCATGCCAGGCCAGATTTCCCCTACCAACCGCAAAACAAACGGGTAACGATTCACAGGCCCATTTCTCAAGGATTTCGTCCGCCTCGTGGGCGGTGATGTAGTGAGGCATTCTTATGTGATGAAGCGATTGAACGCTAAGGGGCCCTATCTGGAGTGGTTAACTCCAGCGGGACAAGGGGGGCGCGACAAAACTAGCTTGGGCTCCGAATCAAGTCAAGTGATTTATGTGTGAACCGCGGTGCAAATCGTTGGATGAAGCGGGGGGCGATATTGCAAAAGCTGGCGTTGGCGAGATTATGTATAATCGAGCCAGAAGGTAGGCTGAGCGGGCGTCGTACAATGGCAGTATAGAAGCTTCCCAAGCTTCGGACGTGGGTTCGATTCCCATCGCCCGCTCCAGAAATCCCAAACGTCATCATCTCACAGGACGGCCCAAGAGGTTTTTTTCGAAGTACTCGACGGCAGACACTGACGTTTCTTTATGTGCTGCGTGGGCGCTAGGCGGAGATCGCGGATTTCCCCTGGGCCTGCCGGACGGGTAGCGTTGCTGCCACTACGGTTTGGCCGGGTACCGACGTGACCTCGAGCTGGCCGCCGAACTGCCGGAGGCGCTCGCGCATTCCACTCATCCCCACGCCGGTTTTACCATGGCAGGCTATTTCTGATTGCTTTTCCGAAGGGATACCCTTGCCAGCGTCTTGCACTTCGAGACGCAATTGATTTGCCGTCTTTGCGATGCGAACAGCGGCGCTGGTGCTGCCGGAGTGCCGGTGCACATTTGTCAGGCACTCCTGAACAATGCGAAATATCGCCGTCTCCATTTCGGGAGGCAAGCGGCCCAAGTCGGTGGGCAAATCGAGGCTGACCTGGATTTTGCTGCGCTCCGCAAAGCCTTCCACATAGTGCTGCAGTGCGGAAACGAGGCCGACTTCATCGAGCAGCGGTGGATGGAGCAGATGGGAAATGGTGCGAATCTGGCGCGAGAGCTCAGATACCAGATTCGCGCTTTCAGCGACATCGGCTGCGGCGTCCGGAGAAAGGTGATCGCTTTCGCGTTGGACGGCGGACAGATTCATCCCCAGGGCCGCCACAATCTGTCCAACGCTGTCATGCAATTCGCGCGCTATGCGGCGACGTTCCTCGTCTTGCATTTGCAAAAGGCGGCTGGAAAGCTGACGCACAACGTCCGTCTGTGTGCGCAGCTCGACGTTTGTTTGCTGGAGCTGGCTGGTGCGCTCGCTCACCCGCTGCTCCAATTCCGCATGAGAGCGGCCGAGCTCTTCGCCCGTTTCCCGGAGCTTATCCGTGGTGGTGGCCAGCTTGGCTGTGATGCGGCGTGTAGTTTCGGCAAAAATGATGATGGTCAGGGAGACGAGGAAGTAGACGATCGCCCCGGCACGGTCCGGGGTGCCTGAAATTCGCAAGGTATGGAACGGCGGAATGAACCAATACTGCTCGCCCAGGAAAGCGAGAAGCATGGAGAGAATGGACGGCCCAAGTCCGCAAAACCACGCAGAGAAGACGATCGCTGGGAGAACAGCAAGATACGGGACATAACTCCCAATTACGGGGTCGAGAACGCCACGCAAAACTAGAAAGAATGCGGTTACGGCTAACGCCAGAGCATAGCGCTGAGGTTTGCTCTCAAGCCATCGTTGGATGCGACTGTTCATTCGCGCCAGCATTTGCTCTCGAATGGGATCGGAATCCGCGGATATAACAACAAACTGGAAGAGATATCTTAAGGCGGGGAACCATGGGGGTCAACGTTACCGCCTATCTTTCGTTGTGCGGTGTGGGCACGATCGCTTGTGAGGGTGGCGGTGCCGCAACATGAATGGTTATGGGGGACTGGTTTGAGGCGTGTTGTTGCGCAGCGGGGCCGCAGCAGTTGAACTCGTTCGTGTTTGGAAACGGGAACGCATCAGATTCACGGGCGGAAGTCGAAGGTCAAGGTTGCAGTCGTCTCGCTTTTCGCTGGTTCGTATTTCCATTCTTTCAAGGCAACTAGCGTTGCATCGATCAAGACAGGATGACCGCCGACAACGTTTGTATTTTTGACTTTGCCGTCCGGCCCAATAACGACTTCGATTTTAACAGTGCCGACTAATTTCAGTTGCTTTGCGATTTCCGGGTATCGCGGCGTTGGCTTTGCAATCGCCTTTCGCGATTCTTGCCCGAGCGTGCTCGCAGCCGCCGCGCATAAGAGAACCGCAGCGCCCATGCACTGTGTCAGTCTCATGTGGTGCCCCCTAGAAATTGCAGTTAAGTAGAGAGGCGAGAATTGCACCGCGGAGAGGCCCGGCAAATAGAACTAAAGTTCTATCAACGGCTTTTTGTGCGGAATTAGTGAACGACCGCCTAGGGAGGGAACGGACAGGCCGGGGCACTTAAAACTCCTGGATTGCGAGAGGATAAAGATGCACGAGAGATGGTGAACGAACGCGGGACAGTCACCAGGTAATCCAACGTAGGAGTTTTGTTGTATTCAGATCTGTGGAATGACCATTTAGCATGGTTCTCACACGGCGAGGCCGACCCTCGCTGATGGGCGGGTGCCCTGCCTCCTCACGACCATGCACGGCACCTGTCCCCCTCTAATGCACTTGTGCCCCTCTAATATAGATGTGCTGCCCACCCGAAGCTTACCTGATACGTGGTGCGAACGCAGCGAATGCCGAGGTCGAGAACCCTCGGTAATGCCCGCTCTATTGCGCCACCAGTCAACGTGACACCTGTAGCCTTTAGTCCAAAAATCGCGATGGTCACGACACGCTGAGCCGCGACGCCTCGCGTTCACAAAACCTGTTCACGATCTACAGACAACTTACCTGCCGGAATACAGGCGTTCGCCTAGTGAGGGCTGTGGGAAGTTGTCTGTCTGTGGATAAGCATCTGAGCGCGGAAATAAAATGGCTACCGAAGGAGAGCGGTAAAGGATTCGAGCCCTACGCAACGTCCCCTCCTATTTATCCAGCGCTCTAATGGCACTGTGATAGGGTGCAAAGTCATGGGGCGGGCTGGGAGAACACGATGGACGACCGTACGCGATATGAAACCGTCAAATCTCGATTGAGAGCGATGGGAGAGGGCACAGCACAGCAGGTGCATGGCTCAATGGAACCCACTCCTTACTCCGCGCGCGAGGTGGAAAACACGCTCGCTGAAATGGCTTTGGCTGAGCAGGACGAATTTCAAAAAGCTGGCGACGTGTATCGCTGGAAAAAACACTATCGGTTCCGCATCGGAGCGTAGGCCAGTTACCATCGTTGGCTCCAGAAATCCTGGGTAGAAAATCCTGAACAGTAACGGAGTGTCGCGTGCATGCGAACGGAATGTCGCGTGCATGCGGCCGGGTGGCGTAGGGTGTGCTTACTGTTCGTGTGCGGTGTAGACACGATTGGCTTGTGGGCTTGGGTAGGGTGGCTCAACATGAACAGGTACAAAGGAAAACATTGATTTGAGGCGCGTTCTTGAGGTGCGGGATCTTTGCGTCGCGTATGGGCGGCGGGGTGGCGGGGTGTGGCGCGCGCTGAGTGGCGTGAGTTTGGGCGTGGACGCGGGAGAGATTTTGGCGGTGCTGGGGGAGTCGGGGTCGGGGAAGAGCACGCTGGCGGCGGCGCTCTTGCGGCTTCTGCCTGCGAATGGGCGGATTACCGGGGGAGAGATTTTGCTGGAAGGGGCCGATGTCGTTCGAATGGATGCAGTGGGGCTGCGGCGCGTGCGGGGGAGCGGGGTATCGATTGTTTTTCAGGAGCCGTCGTTGGCGCTGCATCCGACGATTCGGGTGGGGGAACAGATTGGAGAAGTGTTGCGGGCGCATGGGATGCGCAGCAAACGAGAGCGCGGCGAGCGTGTGCGGGAGATCCTGGCGAAGGTTTTCACCGGCGATGTCGAGCGGATTTTTTCTTCGTATCCGCATGAGCTGAGCGGAGGGCAGCAGCAGCGCGTACTGATTGCGCAGGCGATTGCTTGCGAACCGGCGCTGGTGGTTGCGGACGAGCCGACTGCTTCGCTGGATTCGACGACGCAGCGCGAGATTCTGGCGCTGTTTCGATCGCTGCGAGACGCGCTGGGAATTGCGTTCATTTTCATCACGCATAATCCGGCGCTTCTTGCTGGATTCGCTGATCGAGTGCTGGTGCTGTATGCGGGAAAGGTTGCGGAGGTGGGTCCGACGCGTGAGGTGCTGTTCTCACCGCGGCATCCGTACACGCAGGCGCTGCTGAAATGTGTTCCGCAGGTCGAGTACGCGAGCGCTGGAAGACGAAAGTTGCCTCTGCCGGTGGTTGCGGGAGCACCGCCGAGCCTCGCAGTACTTTCGCAGGGGTGTGTGTTTGAGCCGCGCTGCGAAGAGCGGATGGAGATGTGCCCAGCTCGCGAGCCGGCGGCGGCGATGGTGGGCGCCGACCATGAGGTTTCGTGCTTGAAGTTCTCCGCGTGAGGCGCGGATACCGATATGGAGCCGGTGATTCGAGTCGAAAACCTGGTTAAGAGGTATGCCAGCCGCGAACTTGGCAGGCGCGCGGCCGCGTTTACGGCCGTCGACTCGGTTTCGTTTTCGATTTTGCCGGGGAGCACGCTGGCGCTGGTGGGCGAGTCGGGCTCGGGGAAGAGCAGCGTTGCGCTGTGCCTGGCTTGTTTGGAGCCGGTGACATCGGGGCAGATTTGGTTTGATGGGCGCGATGTGGCTGCACTTTCGGAGAGGGAATCACGCGCAGTGCGGCCAAAACTGCAGATCGTCTTTCAGGATCCGGCGACTTCGCTGAACCCTCGATGGACCGTGGGAGAGATTGTCGCGGAGCCGTTGCTAGTGAAGGGGCGAGTTGCGAATCGCGAGCGCAGGGAGCGCGCTGCGCAGGGGTTGGAACGCGTGGGGCTTGGCGCGGAGTACTTGGAGCGAAGACCAGCGGAGTTAAGCGGTGGGCAGCGGCAACGCGTGGCTATCGCGCGGGCGCTGATTCTGGAACCGAAGCTGCTCATTCTGGATGAGGTGTTGTCGGCCCTGGATTGTTCGATTCAGGGGCAAATCGCGAATTTGCTTGTGGAACTGCAGCGGGCACTTGGGCTGGCGTACCTTTTCATCACGCACGATTTGAGAATGGCGGCGCACTTGGCGGATGAGATTGCGGTGATGAGTCGCGGAAAAATCGTTGAGCAAGGCGCGGTGGAGACGATTTTGCGCGGCGCGCGATGCGCTGAAACGCAGAACTTGCTGGGTGCGAGTCTCGTTGATCGCGAAACAGAAGCGGTGCGCGAGCGATGATGCGTTTTCTACTGCGAAGGCTGGGGCATGCGGCGTTTCTGCTGCTTGGCGTTTCCGTGTTGGCGTTTGCGTTCAGCACGCTGGCTCCGGGCAATTATTTCGACGAGATGCGCTTGAATCCGCAGATTTCGGCGGAACGGTTGAGCGCGTTGCGCGCGGATTATCAGGTGGACCGGCCGATGGCGGTGCGTTACGCACGCTGGGCCGTCGCGCTGCTGCATGGAGATTTGGGATTTTCGTTCGCGTATAACACGCCGGTAGCGCCTATGCTTTGGACGCGCGCGCGAAACACGCTGCTACTTACCGGGACGGCGACCGTGCTGGTGTGGATGCTGGCGCTGCCGCTGGGCGTGTGGAGCGCGGAGAAGCGTGGACGGCCAGCGGACGTGGCTTTGAGCTGGGCGACGGCGGTGTTGTTGATTGTGCCGGACTTGGCGCTGGCACTGGGGCTATTGGTACTGGCGGTGCGAAGCGGGTGGCTGCCGACGGGCGGAATGGTGTCGGTGGGATTCGACGGATTTTCCGCGGGGCAAAAAATTCGAGATCTTGTTTTGCACTTGGTGTTGCCGGTGACCGTTCTCGTCGCGTCGGCCTTGCCGGTTTTGCTGCGGCACGTGCGCGCGGCGGTGGCGGAGGCGCTGGAAGCATCGTTTTTGCGAGCGGCGGAGGGGCATGGAATTTCGCGGCGGCGATTGCTGTATCGATACGCGCTGCCAGCGGCGGCGCATCCGCTGATTGCTCTATTCGGATTTAGTCTCGGCGCGCTACTGAGCGGGTCGCTGCTGGCGGAAGTCGTGATGAGCTGGCCGGGGCTCGGTCCGTTTCTGCTCGAGGGGATTCTGGCGCGGGACTTGTATGTGGTGATTGGGGGCGTTCTGCTGTCCACGCTATTTCTGGTGGCGGGAAATTTCGCGGCAGACTTGCTCTTGTACTGGGCGGACCCGCGCATTCGGGCAGAGGCGGCGGAGCGATGAGCACGCGCTCGAGATTGATCATTTGCGTGCTCGTACTTGGGGCGCTTCATCTGGGCGTGGCGTGCGCGGGATTTTTTGCGCCGTATGACCCTGCTACGCAGGATCGCGAGCATCCCTACGCGCCACCGATGTGGCTACACTTTTTGGATGCGCACCGCGGAATACATTTGCGGCCGTTTGCTTACGCGCAGGAGTCGCAAACGGGCAGCTTTGATGAATACGAAGAGAACAGAGCTCGGGTAATTCCCGTGAGATTCTTTGTGAGCGGCGCGCCGTATCGCGTGCTTGGAGTACTGCCGCTGCGCTTGCATCTCTTCGGCGCAGATGTGCCGGTGTATTTGCTAGGCACGGATGGATATGGCCGCGACTTGCTGTCGCGCATTTTATTTGGCGGACAGGTCTCGTTGCTTGCAGGGTTGATTGGCGCGGGACTGACGTTGTCGATCGGATTGTGCATCGGGGCGGCCGCGGGGTTTTGGGGCGGATGGAAAGACGAAGTATTGATGAGAGTGGCGGAGCTGTTTCTTGCTTTGCCATGGATCTACTTGCTGTTTGCGATGCGCGCGTTTCTGCCGCTGGCGGTTCCTCCGGTGAAGGCATTTTTGTTGGTGGTCGTAGTGATCGGAGCGGTGGGATGGGCGCGTCCGGCGCGAATGGTACGCGGGATTGTGCTCAGCGCGAAGGAACGCAACTTTGTGCGGGCAGCGCGGGGATTCGGCGCGACGGGTGGCTATTTGTTGCGGCGCCATATTTTGCCGGAGACGGCGAACGTAGTGCTGACGCAAGCGGCGGTTCTGGTTCCGCAGTTTGTGCTCGCGGAGATGACGTTGTCGTTTTTGGGGCTGGGCGTGCCCGAGCCGTTGCCGAGTTGGGGGAATCTGTTGGCCAGCTTGCAGCATTACAACGTGCTGGTCTCGTATTGGTGGATGTATTTGCCGGCACTGGCAATGGTGCCGTTCTTTCTCGGATACCTGGTGCTCGCGAGTTTATTGCAGGGGAGCAGCAGGGCGACGAAGATAGAGGTAGCATCTGCCGGAGTCTGACGTGAGCGAGCTAAGAGCCAAATCGGCGCAGATGGGCGCGGTTGTCGCCCTCGTTGCGATTTTGGGTTGCAGTCTTTTCGTCGGTCGCGCGAAATCGTTTCCACCGCAGCATTCCGTCCCAGCGGGTGAAAAAGAGGAAATAGTGCGCGTCGCGGGAGAGGGTGGTCGACGCGGCGGGCGCATTGTGATCGCGCTGAAAGCTGAGCCGAAGACGCTAAATCCGCTGACCGCGGCGGATACGCCTTCGCGCGAGGTTATCAGCACGATGCAAGGCGACCTGGTGCACATCAATCGCGCAACGCAACTGACGGAGCCTGCCTTGGCGAAGTCTTGGAAGATTTCCCCGGATGGCTTGCAATATACGCTGACGCTTCGGCAGGGACTGAAGTTTTCGGACGGGCGCCCGGTAGATATGGAAGATGTGTTGTTTACGTTTCGCGTTTACCTGGATGAAGCGGTGCACGCGACGCAGCGCGATTTGCTGATCATAGACGGAAAGCCGATTACGGTCCGCAAAGTAGATGCGCAGACAGTCGTGTTTCAATTAGCGAAGCCGTACGGAGTGGGCGAGAGAATGTTCGACAGTTGGTCAATTCTACCTCGGCATTTGTTGGAAACGACGTACAAAGAAGGAAAGCTGGCACAAAGCGGGGCATTGGGGACGGCGGCGAATCAGTGGGCGGGACTCGGGCCCTTTCGCTTGAAGGAATACGTTGCGGGGCAACGGCTCGTATTGGAGAGGAATCCGTATTACTGGAAAACGGACGAGCAAGGGAATCGGCTCCCGTATTTAGATGAGATCGTGTTTTTGTTCGTGCCGAGCGCGGATGCGCAGGTTTTGCGATTCCAGTCCGGCGAGACGGACATGATCAGCCGGTTAGGCGCGGAAAATTTTTCGGTATTGTCGCGGCAGGCGCGCGATTACACGATGGCGGATGCCGGGCCGGGCCTGGAGTACAACTTTTTGTTTTTCAATTTGAATGAGCTGGGAGAAAAGGCGCCGGCGGAAATGGTGCGCAAGCAGGGCTGGTTTCGCTCTGAGAACTTTCGGCAGGCGGTGTCGCTGGCGATCGATCGTGAAGCGATTGTGCGGCTCGTATATCAAGGTCGCGGGGCTGCTCTATGGGGACCGGTCACGCCTGGAAATCCAAGGTGGGCGAACGCGGCGATTCGATATCCGGGGCGCTCGCTGGATAAATCGCGGCAACTGCTGGCTGGGGCGGGTTTCCGATTGACGAATGACGAGATCGGCGGACCGAAGCTTGTCGATGCGGAAGGCAAGCCAGTAGAGTTTTCGATCATCACGAGTTCGTCCAATGCCGACCGCGCAAAAATGGCGGCGCTAATTCAAGACGATTTGAAGCAAGTGGGCATGCGGGTGCAAGTGGTGCCGCTGGAGCTGCGCTCGCTGATCGACCGCGTCACACAGACGAAGGAATATGATACGTGTGTGCTGGGAATTGCCAGCTTCGACGCCGACCCGAATTCGGATCTGAACGTGTGGCTCTCAAGCGGCGGCATGCATTTGTGGAATCCTTCGCAAAAGCACGCTGCGACGAATTGGGAAGCGGAGATCGACCGCCTAATGGAGCAACAGTTAACGGCAACGAATACTGTCGAGCGGAAGAAGCTCTATGACCGCGTACAGGAAATCCTCGTCGAGCATCATCCGATGATTTTCCTGGCCAGCCCGGATATTTTGGTAGGCGCGAAAAAAGGCATCGGAAATTTTCATCCGGCGGTGCTAGAGCCGTACGTTCTGTGGAATGTGGAGCAGTTGTATCAGCGTAACGGGGCGGAGAATGCGCGGCGATGAGCCCGGTGCGCGCGGCAGCAGAGAAGCGAACGGCCCCGGCATGGGACGACACACGACTCGTCAAGGAATGCCTGCGCGGGAATGAGCAGGCTTGGTCGCTGCTGATCGACAAGTACAAAGCGCTGATCTATTCGATCCCCGTAAAGTACGGTCTGCCTCCGCACGAAGCGGCGGACGTGTTTCAGGTGACCTGCGCGGAACTGCTGGTGCGCTTGCCGGATTTACGCGAGCCGCGGGCCCTGCCGAAGTGGCTGATGCAAGTGGCGCATCATGAATGCTACCGATGGAAGCGGCAGCAACAGCGCGTAGTCAGCCGCGACGGCGAACCGGATTTGCCCGAACCGGAGACGCCGCCGATTGCCGAGACCGTCCTGCAGCAGACCCAGGAAGAGCAGATGCTGCGGGAAGCGATGGGCGTGCTGTCGCCGCAGTGCCGCAGATTAGTGGAGTTGCTTTTTTTTGAGACGCCGGCGCGCCCGTATGCGCAAGTAGCCAAGGAACTGGGCCTCGCTGTGGGCTCCATCGGATTCACCAGGCAAAAATGCATCGATCGCTTGCGCCGGCAGCTTGACGAGCTAGGTTTCCACTGATGCCGCGGACTCGCGGCAAAATCCCTGAAGCCGAATTGGCCACGGAGCTTGGCAAGCTTCAAGACGGTGTGGCCCAACGGAAATTTCTCACGCGCAATTCGTCCCTCGTCCGCCCGGAAGTGGTGAAGCGCCTGGCGCCCATGGTGGTGGATAGAATCCGCGTAGATACAAAGGAAGCGCTGTTTCTTGCCGAAGGCACGCTGCTCATCGCGCGGAAACTTCGCCGAAAAGAAGAGATCGCGCTGGCGATGCGCGCAAAGGCCAACGCGCTGTACGCATCGGGGGACAATCACGGCGCCGTGCAGCACCATGAAGACGCGTTCAAGCTCTACGAGGCGCTGGCAATTCCCAAGGAAGCGGCGCGCACGCTGAGCAGCTCGATTCAGCCACTGATTTTGCTTGGCGAATATGATCGCGCGTTTGCCGCGTCAGAGCGCGCCCGGAAGATTTTCACGCAGATCGGCGAAACGCGGCGGCTGGCGAGCCTCGACAACAACGTCGGCAACATATTTCACCGCCAGGATCGTTTCGAGGAAGCCATCGCGTACTACGAGCGCGCCTATAAAGCGCTTTCCGAGTTCGAAGATTGGGAGCACGTGGCGGTAACTCTGCACAACATGGCCATGTGCCTGATCAGCTTGAATGAATTTGCGAGATCGCTGGAGTGCTATCAGAAGGCGCGCGAGCTTTGCGTCCGCTACGACTTGCCGCGGCTTCGCGATCAAGCCGACTACAACATCGCATATTTGTATTACTTCCGCGGCGAATACAGCCGGGCCATCGAAATGCTCTTTGCGACGCGCCGCGCTTGTGAGGCGAGCGGAGACGCCTATCACTTTGCGCTGTGCCACCTGGATCTCTCGGACATTTATCTGGAGCTGAACCTAAGCGAAGAAGCGCGAGAGATGGCGCATGAGGGATTTCTGCGCTTTGAAAAGCTCGGGATGGGCTACGAAGCGGCGAAAACGCTGGCGAATGAAGCCATCGCGCTCGGCCAGCAGGGCAAAACGGTGCAAGCGCTGGAGCGGTTTGCCAAGGCGCGGGAGATGTTTTCACGGGAAAAGAATCTCCTGTGGCCATGGCTGCTGGATTTGTACCAGGGGCTGCTTTTGTTTCACGAGGGGCGCTACTTCGAGGCGCGCCGGCTGTGCGCGGGCGCCGCGGAGTTTTTCGACCATACGCCGTTGGCGGGCAAGGCGCTTCTGTCCCGCCTGCTGCTAGCCCGGATTGCGCTGCAGGTCGGCGATTTGCCGGCGGCGGAAAAGGAGACGAATGCAGCGGTTGCGAAGCTTTCTAATTCGCAGTCGCCGGTGCTGGTGTATCAGACGCGCCTCCTGCTGGGGCAAATTGCGGCCAATCGCGGGGATCGCGCGGCGGCGTACACCGCTTATCAGGAAGCGCGAAAGGCCCTGGAATCATTGCGGACGCGGTTGCAAAGCGAGGAGCTGAAAATTGCGTTCGTGAAAAATCGTATGCAGGTATACGAAGCTGTCGTGGAGCTTTACCTCGATCCCGCGAACAAGGAAATTTCGGCCGACGAGGCGTTTTCGTGCATCGAGGCGGCAAAATCGCGCAGCATGATCGAAATGATCTTTCAGAGCGGGCAAAGCTTGCCGATGGGAGAGGCGGGCCAGAGCGAGTACGTGCGAAAGATTCGCGATTTGCGCGAGGAATTGAACTGGTACTACCACCGGATTGAGTTGGAGCAACTGAGACCGGAAGAGAGGTCTCGGGAACGTCTCGAGCTTTTGCAGAAGGCAGCGCAATTGCAGGAGAACGAGCTGCTACGTGCGTTGCGGGAGCTGCCGGCTCAAGAGCGGGAAAACGCGACCCTGGAGGCGCCGGCCGATTTTTCCGTAGCCAAGCTCCAGGCGAGCCTGCCCCTTAACATGATGCTCGTGGAGTATTACTCGGCGGGCGAGCGGCTGATAGCCGCGGTAATCAGCCGCGAGAGCATTGAGATCGTGCCGGTCAGCGTGGTGTCGCGCGTTACAAATTTGCTGCATCTCCTGCGCTTTCAGTTTGCGAAGTTCCGCATGGGAACCGCGTACACCGAGAGATTCGCTCAACCGCTCTTGCGCGCCACGCTGGGACACCTGGAAGCTCTATACCGAGAACTAATCGAGCCTATCCGCAACCGGCTGACCGGCAAGCACGTGGTCTTCGTCCCGCACGGACCGCTGCACTTTTTGCCGTTTCACGCGCTGCGCACCGGAGAGGAGTATTTGTGCGACGCGCACACTGTCTCGTATGCACCAAGCGCAACCGTCTTCGGTTTGTGCCAGGAAAAAAAGGCGAGCGACAGGCGCAACTCGCTGGTGCTGGGGATTCCCGACGAACGCGCCCCCCTGATATTGAGCGAAGTGCAATCGGTTGCCGCGCTGCTTCCGCAGACGGAGCTGTTTGTGGGCGCTGCGGCTACGGCGCAGGTGCTCCGCGAGCGCGGATTAGAAACAGGAGTAGTGCACGTGGCAACCCACGGAATCTACCGCCAGGACAACCCCATGTTTTCCGGAATCAAGATGGGTGACGGGTACTTGAACCTTTATGACCTCTATCAAATGAGGCTAGGGGCGAAGCTGGTCACACTGAGCGGCTGCGCCACCGGGATGAACTTTGTCGCGGACGGCGATGAGCTGCTCGGCCTTCAGCGGGGCCTCTTCTGCGCAGGCGCGAGCTCGCTGCTCCTCTCGCTCTGGGATGTACATGACCGTACCACGGCGGAACTGATGCAAGAGTTCTACAAGAGCTATATTGCGTCGGGCGCCATGGCCGAGTCGCTGCGCGGGGCAATGCGCAAACTAAGAGAACAGAACCCACACCCGTATTTCTGGGCTCCCTTTGTCCTGATTGGCAAAGTAACAGAAAAAGCGGCACTTAACTAATTCTGACCCGCAGGCGCCGTACCTATATTTTTTCCATACCAACAATCCCTTATGTGATGAGGCGAGAACACTCGCCACCGTCTGCTGGGGAGCAGGCGGGACGAAAGGTTGGGGGGAACGGCAATGAAGCATTTTACGACAGAGGAATGGATCGATTTCGCGACCGATGCGGTCGCCAAGACTAGGCGCCAGGAAATGGACCGGCACTTAGAGGAAGGCTGTCCGCGATGCAAGAAAACGGTTTCGCTCTGGGAGAAGGTGCGGCAGACGGCCAAATCAGGGGCTGACTGCCAGCCGCCAGAAAACGCGGTACGCATTGCAAAAGCAGGCTTTACGGGCACACGGGAAATTGGCAAGCGGGCGAAACTGCCCGGGCTCGTGGAGGTTCTTTTCGACAGCTTCTTGCAGCCGCTGGCGGCAGGGGCCCGCTCGTCTGAGTCAGGAATCAGGCAAATGCTCTATCGCGCAGAGCCATATCAGGTTGACCTGCATATTGAGGCCAAACCAGGGGCGAACAAGATTGTGGTGACCGGCCAACTGCTGGACTTGCGGAATCCGGATCTCCCCGGCAGAGACGTGCCGGTGATCATCTCGAACCTGCGCGGCCATGTGGTGCAGACGACCACAAATGAGTTTGGAGAGTTTCGGGAAGAGATACGGTCTAGCAGTGACCTGGAGCTGAAACTCCTCGGCGAAGATGAGAAGGCGGTGATCATACCGCTGAGGGCTGTGCTGGGAGAGCTGCCGGATACCGTGAACTAAGTATCGTCGGATGTGGGGGTTACGGTTAGGTTTTCTGGTTAGATAAGTTGTACTGGTACTCGTTTCAGTGGGCGTTCGGGTTGGACGGGACATTCGTACTATTGGTGGGCTAGGCGTGGCGAGAAAGAATCTACGTACGCGCCAAGCTTCCAGTTGACGATTATTCACGGTGAGGAGCCCCGAAAGGGTCATAACCTATGAAACGCAAGTTACTCTCAGCGGTGGTTATTGCAATGATGATGCTGGCGGCGTCGAAGCCTGCCGCAGCGCAGCAACGGTACATCGTTCGCACAACTGGTGGGCTCAATTCGGTGCTGAACCTGTGCTTGTCGGCAAATTGCCAGGTGGAAGGTTCGCTGGATGGTCCTGTCGGGCAGACCTACCTGGTCAAGTCTACGGGCAACATTTTGCAGGCGCTGCTGGGCGGTGTTGTGAACCTGCTCGAAGCGCTGCTGGGAATACAGAGCATTGAGCCAGACCGGGCCCTGCCTATACCTCTGCCACCGATTCACAACGCTCCCTATGGATTGACTGACACGACCGCAGTGAACTATTTCGGGTCCGTCGTGACCCACGGGTACGCGGCGCAGCCTGCGGGGCAGATCATTCGGTTGATCGATGCGCACAACGGCTTTGGAGTCAGCGGCTCCGGTATCGTGGCCGTGATTGACACCGGGGTGGACGTCAACCATCCGGTTCTCGTGCCCGTGCTTCTGCCCGGCTATGACTTTACGCGGAACCAGCCCGGCGCCTCAGAATGGCTGGATTGGCCGCTGCAAAACGGAACTGTCCCAGGCCAGCAGACCGGAGTCGTCCAGCAGTCGAGCGCGGCGATTCTGGATCAGTCGTCTGCGGCAATTCTTGACGGCCAGCCCTGCGCCGCTTTTGGCCACGGAACGATGACCTCGGGCCTGGTACATCTGGCAGCGCCTACCGCGAAGATCCTGCCGCTAAAGGCGTTTACAGCCAATGGAACCGGCTATCTATCAAACATCATCGCAGCGCTCTACTACGCCGTGCAGCATAAGGCGAACGTTGTGAACATGAGTTTTGATCTGTCGACGCCTTCGCAGGCTCTGTCGCAAGCCGTGTCGTACGCGAACAAGGCAAACGTGATCTTGGTCGCGGCGGCAGGCAATGAAAGCACCAGCGCACGGGTTTACCCTGCGGCTATCAGCGGCTATGTGATGGGCGTCGCTTCGACCACTGACTGGGATGCGCGGTCATCGTTCTCAAACTACGGATCGGCGGATGTGTGGATTGCCGCTCCCGGTGAGTACGTGATCAGCACCTTCCCTGGCGGGTCGTATGCAGCCGCCTCCGGAACGTCCTTCAGCGCGCCGCTTGTGGCGGGCACCACGGCCCTGCTCCTGAATGCGAAAACCGGGCTGAATCAATCGCAAGCGGCCAGCGCGCTATCGCACGGCCGTCTTCTGACCCCAGACCTCAATCACGGACGTCTCGATGCGTACCAGGCGATTTCCGCTTGGAAGTCATCCGGCAGCGGCTGGTCCTGGTAAAGGGCGGTGCAGGTCGCGGGCATCCCAGTGCTCACCCTAAGCACCACCTTCAGCGCGGCGTCGGATTCCCTGAAGATCAAGCAGGTGGAAGAGCAAGTTTCCGCGCTGCGCACTTCGGTCATCTGCGCCTTTAACCAGCTCCTGGACCTAAAGGACCTCAACACCGGCGTACACAGCACGCGCTTGGCGGAGTGGGGTATGCGCGTTGGGCAGGAACTCGGGCTGGAAGAGCCGGTGCTTCAGAATCTGGAGATTGCCGCGCTGCTTCACGACATCGGCAAGGTCGGGATACCCGACGCAATCCTGCGCAAACCGGGGAAACTGGAAACGGAAGAGTACGCCTTGATGAAGAAGCACCCGGAATATGGCTGGGCGGTGCTGCGCATGCTGCCGGGATTTGAGCGCGCGGCGCTCGACATCTTGCATCACCACGAGTCGTTCGACGGAAATGGGTATCCGGCCGGATTGAAGGAAACGGAAGTCCCTATTGTTTCGCGAATCGTTTCGGTGATCGATGCGTTTGACGCCATGGTCTCCTCGCGTCCATACCGCAAAGGACTGCCATTTGAAGAGGCCGTGCGCCGGCTCATCCTCGCCAGTGGCACGCAGTTCGATCCTGTCGTAGTACAGTGCTTTCTTTCCTTTGCGCGGACCGAGATGGCCGACGTATTTGCGGCCGCTGGCACGTCCGTCGGTTCCGCGCTATAAGGCACGGTTTACTTGCTCGTATATCCGTGTCATCAAATTGGTAAGCACGACTAGCTTTTTGTCCTATCCTTGACCTCCGATGATTCGACCTTCCAGCCAGGAACGCCGCAAGAAGATCCGGTCGAAAGTCCCGCGCATGATACGGGTGCGCCCGTCCGAGCCTACTCCCGAAGAGTTCGATGAGATCTTGCCAACGATAAATGCTTCGCGGAACAGCGTGTACTTTGTTCCGCAGAACGGTATCTTCGAGCTAAACATGCGCGTCCTTGTGACCTACCCATATTCGAGCGGGCCGGGCACACTCAACCAGGAGTTCTTGGGGGCCGTGACGCGCGTCGACAAACTACCGGGAAACAAGCAGGGAGTCGCGGTGCAATTGTTGATGCCCATCTATGTAGGCACCAAAGAGACGATTCGCTGAATCAAACACTTCGCGTCACTTGACTGTGACTTCTCTGGGGCTTTGGGGAGCCCGCCTTCCACATGACGCAGAAAATGAAGGGTTCGCGCGGCCTTTTGCTCATCGCCGCGTTTAAGCTCATCAAGGGATTGGCGTTACTGGCCCTTGCCGTGGGGGCATTGAAGATGCTGCATAAAGACGTGGCCGCCGAGGTGGCGCAATGGATTGATATCTTGCGCGTCGACCCGCATAACCATTACATCCAAGAGGCGCTGTCGAAATTGGGAATGGTGGACGACCGAAAACTAAAGGCGTTGAGCGTCGGGACGTTTTTCTATTCTGCTCTGTTTCTGACCGAGGGTGTCGGGCTTGCCCTGCGAAAACGCTGGGCCGAATACCTGACAATCGTATCGACGGCGTCCCTGCTGCCCCTGGAGATTTATGAGATCGTCAAGCAGGTCAGCGCACTAAAAATCATCGTGCTGTTAGCAAACATAGCGATTGTCGTATACCTGGTAATGGAAGTGCGCAGCAAGCGAAGTACATAGAACTAGAAAACCTGACGGTGACCGTTCCGCCGACTCATTTGACTCATGCAGCTTTCTCGTTAAGCTTCCTTATTTGACTTCGCGAAGGTGCGCGATCAAGTTTCGGATACTGTTCGCTAACTCCACAACTTCTCCTGCGCCCTGAATATCAAAGTCAATCTCGTAGTTGCCGGCGGCGGCATGATCAACCGCTTCCTTGAGACTGATCAGCGGCTTCACAACTTGGCGCGGAAGAACAAAGCTTATCCACACGCTGACGAGAAACGTAATCGTGGATACGATGGCCAACGACCATTCGGCGCGAGAAATCAGACGCTTCGCTTTGCGGTGATCGTTCTCAATGCGTCCCCAGTTCCTGGCTTCGAGCTGGGAAGCGAGATCGAGAACCTCTCGGCCGGAGTTCTGCAAGGCACTGGTGATCTGACGAAGCGCCGGATTTCCTTCCTGAACGGTCTTGGAGATCTGCGTATCAAAGGAATCGACACGTTCTCGAAGCTCCTCGATCAATTGTGCGCGGCTCTTGTGAGGGGCGCTTTTGAGAAGATTGTCCAGATCGCGCTCGTAGGCCCTTACGACCTCATTGATGCGATCGGCCTGAGCTTGGCCCGGCTTCCCCATGAGCGCAACTGCCGTCTCGAACTGTTGACGGTACTGGTGTAGTGCATCGAGGGCCTGCTGCGTGAGTTCCTGATCGGAAGGATTCAAGTCGCGAATGGCGTTAAGAATTTGCTCGACTTTGCCGATGGAATCGCGAACGGCTTGCAGTGAACCCGGGTCGTTGAGCAGCAGGTAATTGCGCTCGGAGCGGCGGGCATCGAGCATCTCAATGGTGGCTTGCTGCGCAAGAGTCGCTGCGGGCGCGTCATAACTGACGATGCGGTCGACAATGAATCCAACCTGGAAAAGGTAATAGACGGCCAGTACAATCACCGGCACAAGGATCAAACGAACAATCGCCAGGCTATACGCAACGCGTCGCCGCAAAGAACTGCCCGGCGCGAGTACCCGGAACGATCGGCGAATTCTGGATGGCATGAGCCAACCCTCCTGCGGCTACCAGCAAGCTGCAAGATGATAAGCCAAAAGGAGGGAATCGAAGCTGCAACGCCATTGGAAAGGGGCCTTACCCGCCGCGGACAGCGGCAAGCAAAGCCCCGTGGTAACAAGCTGTCCGGACTTCAGTACCAAATCCCAAATTTGCCGCAGAGGGTTGCGTCAGTGTCAGAGGTCAGGGCCCGCGGTTAAGGATTAATATCTTCCTTCTTGTCGAGCCGACCAATCATCCGCTCAATTCCCGGTTTCGCCTGGTCCGGCGCCGAGGTCAGCGCCAGCTTCATTTCCTTGCTCGCCGTCTCAAAATCCCCCTTCGCCGACGCCATGCGCGCCAGCTCGCCATGCGAATACCACTCGTTCGGATGCTTCTTCACGTTGACTTTGAAAACCGCAAAGCCTTCGTCCTGCTTTTTCTGCGCCTGCAGTCCGCGCCCATATACGTGCAGTTGCACACCGCTGGCGATTTCCAGCGCTTTCGTTTTCAGGGCCGCAGCTTCCTGCGTCTTCCCCTGCGCCTCCAAAATCATCGACTTACCCAACAGATTCTCGAAACGCTCCTCGATCAGAATTGACTGATCTTCCCACTTCATCGCCTGATCTAGATTGGAATTGGCGTCCAGCAGCCAATTCGCCGCTTCGTCATAGCCGGCCCAAGTGAATCCGCCGGTATTGCGAAGCTGATTTTGGATACTCCGCAGCACGATGGCATTCTCGTCCGCGGATACGCGGAAGGGAACTGCCACCTTTTCCCAGCGCAGAGTTACTGTCACAGAATCCGGCTTGGGATCGTCGAAAGAATAGGCCAGCGCTTCAGTGAACTCAGCCGGATGAGGCTTAACCGTGACCCGCAGCGCATCTTCCTTTTGGTCATAGCTAAAGCTGCCCCACGACGTGGAATTCTTGGAGAAAATGATTGTCCATTGATCCGCGGCGGGAATCGTGTGCAGGCCGTACGTGCCGGCGGGCAGCGCGTGCCCTTCGACGGAAACATCGTCGGTGAACGAAATGGTCGTATTCTCATTCGCTCCCGAGCGCCAAGGCTGCCCGTAGGGAACTGCCTTGCCCCAGATTGCGCGTCCACCCACAAGCGGACGGCAATAATTGATGCTGATATCGGTTAGTCCGATTCGCTGCGTGCTGCTAGCTCG
>JAOAPV010000065.1 GCA_025463055.1 Candidatus Acidiferrum typicum | reverse complement strand
GGAGCAAGCTGATGGAGCAGTTGCCCTAATTGCTGGCGCGCAGCTTCCAGCGCGTTCGGATCATGACTCCAGTTGCTCCAGCTCGTAGCGATGGGCACTATGGTGGAGTTCACGAAAGGGACTTGCCCCACGTTTTTGAGAATTTGCGCGTACTCGTAATCCTGAATGCCGTCGCGAATGGCCTTAAGCCGTATGCCAGGCGCGGATTCGCTCGAGGCGATTGGACCAGGAGGGTAGAGAAAAATTCCATCACCCGGTCTGCCGAGCCCGCCGCCGCAAGCGGTGGTATCCACATTGTTCCAACTGCCAATGGCGTTCCCGGCGGTCCACCCATCGGAGCGGTAGTAAAGGATTCCCGTCGCGCCTTGCGTCCAATTCAAGAACCCAGCCTGGATGCGTTCGTTGATCGGCGGATAATCCACCATCCACTCCGGAGCGTTGCCGAATCCGGCGTTGCAACTGGTATAGCTCCAGAGGTCGCCATGCGTGAAGGGCAGCGCGGGCCACTGTTGCAAGGAATCGAGCAGCACCCAATGATCGATCGCACTGCGGCCGTCGCCCTCGTCGAAGAGGTTAGGATCCGGTGTGTTGAGTGTCATGATTGTTTTGACGATGCGATTCGCGGCGTGAGCATTTAACCCCATGCTTTTGAGTGGGGCGTAAGCACTGCTGCAGCCATTCAATTCGTCCGCCAAATAGAAGTCCAGACCTAGGCCTGTCGGGAAATTGGCCGCCGCCGCATTGATTTGGCTTGTCGAAGGGATGCTACTAAACGAGCCGTTGCACTGAATCCTTATTAGGTAGGAGCCGTTTAGCCCTGAGCGATTAAGGCCGAAATTGCTTATATCCGCAAGGGCGTTCTCAGCAACATCGACCCAGCCCATTACTTTGTTGCGCATCAGGGCTTGCCCCAAGGTGGATATGGTGTTTCCAGCGGCAGGAGGCCAGAGGGTCCAGAGGGAAGCTTCCGAGGGCTGCACGGGAAGCTCAAAATTCCACACCGTCAGAGTAACCGGGATGGTGACCGTGCCCTGAGTGGCAGTCACGGAAATCGTACCCGTATAGACACCCGGCGGGCTGTTAACGGGCCCGCGAGGCACGGAAATGTCGATCCAGTAGGGTTGATTCTGCCCCCCGGTAATGGCGGCATTGCAGGCTTTGAGCGTAGCCGCTGTCCCGCACAGGGGCGCCCCGGTCTCCGGATCATTGAAGGGGATGAGCGGCTCTGGATAAGTGCCCGAACCCAGCGGCGGGTTGGTGCCGCCGCCGTAGTTCGCAGTGCCCGTAACGCTCAGGTAGTACTCCCGAGACAGAGTCAAACTGGATGCCGGAATGATGGCACCGCCGGGACCAGTAAGCGCCGAGGCGCTCACGTTTACATTGGCCAATCCCCCAGCGGGGCCCTGAATGACGATTTGTGTGTCTACGGTCTCGCCACGTGCGCTGGACAGATTGATGGAAGAAACTGTGCCCGCGGCGTCGGTCGTTCCAACTCGGACCAGACTGGACACCACCCACACTGGGAATGCAGCGCCAGACGTCGTATTGAACGCTACGAGGGCTGTGAAAACGATGGGCACGGCTGCTGCAAACAAAAGGCTCTTAACGCGGCTAGGGCTTCCGCGTACCGCCTCCCCGTTTATGTTAGCTGACTGGTTATTAATGTTCATCGAAGCCATGCCTCCTCAGCAGTCAATTTCTTGGACTGGGGAGGAACAAAACAGAAAAAATTTGGTTTGCTATTCTGGTATTTCTGAAGCGCCTATTTGTTGGATCCAGCGACGAAACTGCGGCTTTTCTCGGTATAAGGCATCAACGATGGCAGTGGCTCCTGTTTGTGCAAAACTGCCAAATACGCGCGGTATAGCTCGTCCCAGATTTTTTGCTGTTGAAATTTGTGTTTGACCTGTTCCTGACCGGCAAGCCCCAGGTTATGGGCCAAGCTTTTGTCGGTGAGGAGCCTTGCAATCGCCTCAGCAAGTGCTGGCACATCACCCACAGGAAAGAGAAGGCCGGTCTCGCCGTCCGAGATCACGTCTACGATGCCAGTCGCGCACGCCCCTACCACGGGTTTCCCTGCCGCCTGGGCCTCTAGGACCACGGTTGGTAGCCCTTCGCGGTGGCTTGGCAGGACTAATACGTCGGCCATCGCATAATAAGGCGCCGTGTTCGGCACCGCCCCCGCAAAAATCACTTGTGGATGTGCTTCCAAAGCTCTGCGAGTGGAAGCGGGGAGCGGATCTCCGTCCTCGAAGCAACCTACGAGGAGCAGGCGGAGCTCCGGGAATCGATCAAGGAGTTTTGAAAAGGCTTCCATCAACTCCGGCACGCCTTTGTCACAAGTAAAACGTCCAACAAACAGCGCAACAGGCGCTTGTGGCGGGATTCCCAACTGGCGTCGCAATTCGGCCGCGCGTGTCATTGTTTCTGGCGTGGCCGCAAAATGGGACGCATTCACACCGTTGCAGCTTCCGGATCCAAAGACAAAGGTCCGCTCACTATCTGCGAGCCCGCAAGCAATCGCCCTCTCACGGACGCTTTGGCTGACACAGATGACGCGATGGGCAAAGCGGCAAGCTAGGCGCTCAGCAGAGATGAGAAGCCTCCGCCTGAATCCCTTGGTAGTCTCGAACCGCAAACCATGCAGCGTGTAGAAGCGGCAAGGTACACGGTTGAGCCAAGCTGCAAAGCCGCCCAGCAACCCTGCCTTCGGAGTTCCCACATTAGTAACAGCCGGGCTAAGCCCGCGCAAGGTGCGCCATAAGCGCCAAAGTGAAACGAGATCTTGCAGCGGCGCGATCACTCGCGCCATAGGCACCTGGATCATTGGAATGCCCTCAGGCTGAGCCACTTCCCACTCATCTTTGCGCCTTTCCGGGCAGAGAACCGTCACATCAAAGCCTTTGTCTTGAAAAAATTGCAGCTGGCCTTGCAAGAAACCGACTGCGATTGCCGAATTCACAGCCATAACCAAGCGAGGCCGCGCCAAATTCTCATTCATGTTTGCGCCAGCAACTTGCTCTGCGTGCACTACACTGTTTCCGATAGGACATTGTTCGGGACGCGCACCTGGCTCTTAGTACACGGAGAGATCTGCCGTCCGAGTCGTGCCGTTGTATGAGGCTGAAATCGTGGCGGCAATGGGGACGAGAACTGCGGACGTATTTACCCTGAAGGTTACGCTGCTTGCTCCGGCAGGAACCGTCACGCTGGCGGGCACGCTAGCCGCGCCGTTGCTGCTGGAAAGCATGACTTGCGCGCCCCCCGCCGGGGCTAGCCCGCTCAACGTGACCGTGCCCGTGGAAAATTGCGCGCCGCCAACAACGCTCGAAGGGTTTAGCGTCAGCGAAGAGAGAGTGGATGAGGGCGCCGGCGTGGGCGTCACGGTGAGCGAGCCCGTCTTCGTCGCACCGCCGTAAGTGCCAGAGATAACCACGCTGGTGGAGGAAGCTACTGCACTGGTGCTGACTGCGAATGTTGCGCTCGTAGCGCCAGCCGCAACCGTCACACTGGCAGGAACTCTGGCCGCAGTTGTATTGCTGCTGGAAAGCGCAACCTGTGCGCCACCAGACGGAGCAGGGCCGCTCAATGTCACAGTGCCCGTCGATGAGTTCCCACCCGTAACACTCGGGGGGTTCACTGAAACCGAAGCAAGTGAGGTGGGCGCAGGCGCAGAACCAGATGCTAGCTCGAAGTTCCAGATTGCGGGATTGGGATCGTTCAGCGGAAGCACGACAAACTTGGAGGCGGAAATCATATAAATGACAGCGTTGCCCCCCGCGCCGGAACTAATCGTCATCGTGCCTTTGCCATTTGTCGGCGACGAGGCTACAGAGTACTTGGCTTTGAAGGCCGCGCCCGAAACCGGTCCGCTCGGCGCGCCGGTGTCTTCGGTACCGTTGATATTGCCTACGGAGGCAGCGCCGTCCGCCGAGAATTCGCCCGAGAAGGCAGCCACTGAGAATGTCGCGGGGTTAGTCGCGTAGCCGGCATAGGTACCCTTCAGGGCGCTATTGTTGAATGAACCTGCGATCTGCGGCTCGCCGAACCCGAACAAAACATTCGCATCCGAGACCGAGAGGAAAACCTGATTCAGGCTCACCAGATAGGCGACCAGGCTATATCCTCCGATAGTGATCGACGCCCGACCATTGCCGGCCACACCGTATGTTCCCGCCGCAGCGGTGACGGAATTAGGTGCCCTGCAGTAGTTCTCGTCGTAAGTAAGCGAAAGAGCGCCGTTCCCATTGGTAGTGAGTAAACCTGCGACAGCTTTGGGCACTCCTGATCCACTTCCGCACATGGATAGCCCCGTCAGAGAAATCACCGTGTTGCCGCTCAGCGAGGCATTGGAAAATCCGCCGCTGGGAATTTGTTGCTGCAGCACAACTCCATTTAGCAGTGGGGTCGCTGTTGTGACCGCATCACTCTCCATCGGAAACAGCTTTCCTGAGTTGACGACATAAAAAACGAAATTCAAATTTGCCGGTGCTCCGCCAAACGTAAATGTGAAGTGCATCGCACCCCGGCCGGTGGCCGGGTTGGACACCGTGTAATTCGCCGCCGTAAAGTTCATCGCATAATCAGTTCCGTAGGCGTTCACGTCCCCCACTGGGTTTGTGAGCGTGCCTGTTCCGTTCGAAGTAAATCGGCCTAGAATGGCAGCGCGATTGTTTGCATTATCGAAGCCGGCGGCGCCAAACGCGTAGTCACCGGTTATTTTGGCGGTGCTGTATGCGGTAGCATCCGCCTTTTCCATGGTCCCTGAGCCGATCGTTCCCACCCCTCCCGATGCGTCGAACTTGATAAACTCGGCGTTGCCATTGGCCATCATCGCGAAGGCGAGCCTCGCCGGGCTACCCCCAATATTCAGGTTCATCACACCACGATGGTCCGCGCCAATCGAATAGGTCCCGGTGAACGTTTGAGCCACGAGCGCGACTCCGGCACCTGCGCCGTTTGCGTCCAGTTCGCCGTTGGTGAGAGTGCCGGCGCCGTCCGCCGTGAACCTTCCTACAGCGGCATAAACCGACGAGACGTTTCCATTACTGCTGCTCCCTCTGAAAGTGAATGCGTAGTTGCCATTCAACTCGGAGTTGTTCACGCCGGTATTGGTCTGGCCATGAACCGTCGAAGCAAAAAGGAAGGCAAAACACAGGAGCAGAAGAACATTTATTTTGTGCATTTTTTCTCCACTTGCGGCCTGAGCGGCTGAATCTGTCATTTGTTCTCAACGAATCCGCCTAGGATTGACGGATGACGGTGAGGACACTAGGTTGAACGAACGTTTGATGGGTACGGGTTGAGCGACATCAAGCGAGCATGGTCAGAATTTCCGACCTGAAATTTCCGGATTTCCGGACTACCGGGCACACTCCGAGAGGCTTGGGGAAGGGACACTCTCTAATCGTTTGGCTGCCAACCTCGCATAGATGGCCTGATACCGGTCCACAATCGCAGGGAGCGCGAAATTTTGCTCCACCCGCTGCCTGGCGGCCAACCCGAGACGGCGTCTTACTTCCGGTCCGGCGTCTATGAGCTTTCGCCATGCTCCAGCCAAGGCGTCAGGATTTCCAGGAGCGACGACCACACCGGTCTGATCAACAATCATCGCGGAATCCCCCACGTCAGTCACGACGCACGGGGTTCCACACGCCATGGCTTCACCGACTACAACGGGAAACGCCTCGCTGCGGGAAGCAGTAGTAGCAATATCCACTGCGGCAAAGAGACGAGAAACATCTCCGCGCTGGCCTAAGAGATGACAGTGTTCACGTATGCCCGCTAATTCAATCCATCCTGCCAGCTGTGAGTTCTGCCAGCTGACGTCCATACCGCAGAGCAGGAAATGTACATCGGGTATTTGTTTGCATAACAGCTCAGCCGCCCGGACGAAATTGCGATGATCCTTGTGGGGATGGAAGCGGGCTGCCATTCCAATTAGAGGTGCATTTCCAGGAATGCCCAGCTCGTCACGTACCGACACGCGTGCGGAAGCGCTTGGTTTGACTTGCTCCAGATCAAAGCCGTTGGGTATAACCTCCATTTTTTCGGCGGCGTACCTGAGTCTCTTGTGGATGAGCAGCGCTGCCTCTGAGCAACATACAATCCTGGCGGGGAATTCCCGCGACAAGAGTGCACAGGCCTGATTGACCAACAAGGTGCGCCGCTTATCAACTCGCGGGTCGAGTGCACTATGGTGAATGCCCCAAACTACTGGCACATTACCAGCTAGGCGCGCGGCGAGAGCGCCGATTAGGTTTGCGTGATACATCCAGGTGTGAATCACGTCTGGTTTCGATTGTCGAATCCATTGTGCAAGACGCATCACCAGCAACGGGTTAGGCATCCCTGTTCTCATGCCGAGTGTGCGTACGCGTACACCGATTTCTTGCATTCGCTCCGCTAGGTCCAAAATGCCGGTAAGCGACACAACCTCATTTTCAAATCGTGTTCCGTCCATGCCGGAAGCGATTCGGCAGAGCATGGTTTCGGCTCCGGCGGGGCCGAGCGTTGTAATGACATGCATGACCTTGATCATGTTGGTCTTCAAACTTGGGGTACCGACACACCTTGCCGTCCAAGCACGGTCTCCGCTTTCAAGCCATGCGGAAGATTGACCAATTTCTCGTAGAGTTCCTCGTATGCCTGAACCATAGTCGATACGTCAAAATTTTGCTTCGCGCGGCGTGCGGCTGCCCTCCCAAGAGATTCTCGCGTTTCTCGGTGTCGTAACAGAGATGCCATAGAGTTGCCGAGAGCCTGAGCATCGCCCCGCGCCACAATAAAACCTTCCTTCCCGCTCTCGAAAAGTGTCGGCACACCGCCCGCATCAGTGCTCACGATAGGCAGGCCAGAAGCCATTGCCTCCATCACCGAGAGCGGATTGCCCTCCCAATCGGAACTCAGCACGAAAACATCCGTCGCGCCCAGTACGTCCGGAATATCGCTGCGTAGTCCTAAAAAGTGGACTCGGTTGGCTAACCCGAGATTCTTTGCTTGTTCTTCCAGTCCCTCCTGCAAAATGCCCTCCCCAACCAGGACTAAATGCGCCTTCGGATCGGAAGCGGGGCCTTGGGCAAACGCTTTCAGCAGCAGCGCGTGGTTTTTCTGCGGAGCAAAACGTGCCACGCAAACAAAAAGAAAGTCTTCCTCGCCGAAACCGGCCCTCGCCCGCCACTTTTTCCGAGACGTTTGTGGAGAGGCATAGAGGCTAGTCGGAATGCCGTTCGGGATCACGCCGCACCGTTGAATTCCGTAAAGGCGCTCCACGCTTACTGCTACTTCTTGCGCGACTGCTACAGGTACAACTCCGCGGTTCAGTGCGTAGCGCTGGATCCAGCGCGCCCTGGGTTCAATCTCGCGCTTGGCGAGGTTGTGGACCGTGTGCAATACCGAGGTGCGTTTCAAAAACAGCAGAAATGGCAACGCGTACCGAAGCACGTGCAGATGGGTGTGAACAATATCGGGTCGATAGTATTTGAGAACGTGGTGCAACCTGGGGTAGATGCGGTAATCGAATCCAGGATGTTTGCCCAAGTATCGAACCTCAATGCCGGCCTCATCGAGCAAACTGTCGAGGTCGCATCCGAGCCGCTCCGTGAATGAAATGACGATTGGTTCATACCGCTGGCGGTTCAATCCTCTAACGATATGGACCGCCACGCGCTCGGCTCCGCCCGGGCTCAACATCGGAACGATATGGACTACCTTGACCTTGTTCATCTCGGCGTTTGTTGGTTGTTGCGGTGTTTTCGATCGAATCAGGAGCTAACCAGGCGCGCCACATTCAAGATCCGCGACGAGAATGCGACTTTGATGATGCGTTCCACCAAAAGAGGGAGCATACCTGCGCGTTTGCCGCCGTTGGGCCATGCTGCCGCATTGCGCCATTAACAAGGCGAAGAAAAACCATGTGGGTTTCCGCATTTCCCAAGTCAAGCTGGATACTCCTACCACCCAAACTCCTAGACACACAATCCACAGCTTCTGCGGGAACGGAGGTAACGCCCTCACTGACAGCGCCAGGACACCTAGTAAAGCGCAAAAAAGCGAAAATCCAATTACGCCCTGCTCAACGAGGACCGACAAGAAAGTGTTGTGCGCAGGTGGCGCCGGAGGCAGCATGTCGTTACCGGCGCGAATCGGTTCAGCCAAAACACGGCTGACCAGAACCCGGAACGCATTCGCTCCTATACCCACGAAAGGATGCGATCGGAAAAGCTCCCAGCCTGCTTTCCAGATCACTGTCCGCCCTGTGAGGGTACCCTGTGCGAATTCGTTGGGCGTCGTCGACAGACGTTCCCATGAGGTCGATGGTACGAAGAAAAGAGCGCCGCACACGAGCAGTGATACTGTCAAGATCACGGCAATTTTCTGACGCGCCTTCAGCCGTGCATGAGTCAAGGGCACAATAAAGAGGGCTACAAGGCTCGCCAACGTGGCTCCCCGGGAGGCAGTCAGCAACACCGTCGTTCCTGCCAAGACAAGCTGCAGTCTGTAGACCCAAACGATTCGCCCTTTGCTTTGGACGAGCAGATAGTAGGAAACCGGAATGCTCAGAGCCATCATCAGCCCCAGGTCGTTAGCATCTAGGCGCGCGCCTGCATAACGCTGATACGCCGATTCTTGGTGTGAAAGATACAGATAGACCGTATCTACACCCGAAACGAAAGTCCCGAACACGTAAGCCTGCATCAGCCGTACCTGTTCCCGGGCTTGAGGGGCGAGTTCCCAAATCAACCACACCAACGTGAAGAGCTGGATGTACGTGAAAACTTGCGTAAGCGTTCCCTCAGGATAGAGACTCCAGAGGTAGCTTATCGCCGCCAACAACACAAATAGACCCATTAGGATGTGGCCGGGAGCTGGCCGTCTGAGTCTCCCTCTTTCGAGGATCGCGAAGACGCCAAGACCTCCCGTGAGCACCCCAATTAAACGTGCGCTTGTGCCAAAATTAGAGATCGTGACCGCGTCTTCCCATGGAATAGCGAACACAAAGAGCCAAAGGGAAGCGAACGCTAGCTTGCCTAGCCCGGAAAAGTCTTCTGTGGCAACGACACTGAAGTTCGTTCCGATGAAACTGGTGGTAATGCGCGGCTTCATGCGGTTTCGACGTTTCGGGCGCACACCTGAGTGTGGAGTCGCATGCTTCTGACGAGAACCATCGCGCTCCCGGCAAGCTGCACAATCGCAGCAATTAGCATCGCAATGATCGCACCCAACAGCCCTTGCCGTGCGACGAACCAATAGCAGGCAGCGAAAAGACTTAGGTTTGCCAAAATATTAAGTACGACTTGCGATTTGAAATACCCCGCCGCAGTCATTCCAAATCCCAAAAACTGCGCCATAAACAGGACTCCTCCGGCCGCCATGAACCAGGGAAGAAGATCTGCGCGTTCGGCGTATTCGGGCCGGAATACGATCGTAAGGATCTCGCGCCCTGCTAATTTGGAAACAGCCATTCCAGAGACTCCCAGCATTGCCCCAAACGCGAGGAGCTTTCCCAATAACGAACCAAATGCTATGAGGTTTCCATCTGCATACGACCTCGCTAGGCGCGTGAACGCCGACTGCCCAAGCGAGACCACAGCCATGTTTCCCACCGAAATCATGAATCCCATTGCCGAGAAAATACCCAGATCGCGGTCCCCGAGTGCATGCTGGATGAAATAGCTCGGCGCGTTGGAGTTTAGGGACGTTAGGAGCACCACGATGCCAAGGGGAAGACTGAGCCACAGTAATTCGCCTTGCACTTTGAGGTTGAAACGAGGCGTCAGCTCCTCAGTTCGAGAAAACCAATTGGATTGCCTGCCCAGGCCGTGCGTAGACTCGCTAATGTCGTAACCGATGAAAACGATTGCACGCGCAAGCACAACACCCGCGATTCCCCATAGAACGCTCCCGCTGATATAGGTTGCGATTGCCAGTCCAAGCACGGATAGCACTGCCCTCGCAATCAATGATTTGGAGATCTCAGCCATTTTGTCGTGCAACTGAAGCCGCGCGTAATAGACGTCACTGATGGTCTCGATGCCATAACCTACGCCCACCATCAGCACCACCGCTGTCAGGTCCCCGCGATAGCCTAGAACTTGGGTGATCGCGAAGATAATCACAATTGCCAGCGACGTCGTCAGCAGGCGCAAACTCAGGTAATCGCCGAAATGGGTTTGCTGCCGAGCCCCCGAGGTCATAACGGCCCTTAGTTGCATGTTCGTGAGCATCATCACGGGATATACGATGGCGAGGCCCAAAGCGTACTGCCCGACTAGTTCCGGCCGAACCATCTTGGCCAGCAGCATCAGCGTCGCAAACTGCCCGCCCGCATAAATTGCATTCCCCACCAACATCCAGCTGAAATCGGCGCGCAGAGAAGCACGTTTGCCTTGTTCCACGGCAAATACGCCTGGAGCTTCAGTGCTCACGGTCAGCAATCTCCGGAGCTAGAGATGAACTTTGCCGCACGGGGCGGGAGGCAAGTGTATTGTGCGTCGCAACCTTGTCGGGAAGATCCTTAGCCAGCGCTGATGTGAAAACAACTGCACCTTGGCTATTGAGATGCATTCCGTCGCGCTGGTAAAAGTTTGCGGAAAGGGCCGCTGGATCAATTGGCACTGACACATCGACCCCTGCCTTGTGCGCTGCGTAAGCCATCTCGCCGATCGCACTCTCCGCGGAGAGCGTCGGCGGGACCAGCAGAATCAGTTTGGCTCCGTGCGCTTCACACAGTTCCTGCATCCTCCGCAATCGGGGCATAACAATCTCTTCAAACTCCCTGCCCTCTGGAACGGTCGGCCTCTGATTGACCAGCATGAAGAGGTCTTCTAGGTGAGGAACCACGTGACTAAGAACCTGTGTTCGAATGGCGCTCCGCGTATCCCAGAAAGTGCTGGAATGCGCAAGCAGTAGATTGCTTGTCGCCGTCCGGTCCAGATGTAAATCCGAAGAAACGGCGAGCGTGTCTCCAGCGCTAAAGAAAAGCATGGGGGCATAATCCTGACGCACGCCATCCGCGAGAAAATAATTGACACCCACACCGAGAACGACCGCCTGCGGTCTAGCCCCCTGCCGGAATAGCTCACGTAGCGCGTACAGCCAATCGTAGTAGCCCGTAGCTTCAAGAAAAATGGGATAGATGTTCATTCTCGCGGAAGTCAACGTCCGCAAACGATCCAGTTCAACTCCATGCAGCAGCAGAGAATTGCCCACCATCAGCACATTTGCCGGCTCGCCAGGTCCAGCAGGGCGGATCTTCCCTGCTTCGCTGTATTGCCGGGAAATTCGCGCGTACGTGGGCGAGTGACGCTTGAGCAGATAAATGGAGGAAATTTCGATCACCGCGAGCAAGCTCGCGCAAATCCCCGCCAAAACTTTGCAATAGAGCAGGCAGCGCGATTTAGAATCGGAAATAGACGAAGGCATTGAAAGCGTTCCCCGAAAATAGTGTCAGTAGGACGAGCGCGACGCTCGCGAGTCCGGTGCGAAATGCGTACGAGGCGTTCGCAAACGGGTATTCCTGGTTGCTGGCTTCCAGCAACAGGTCCACTGCGAATAAAGGCATCGAGAAAATGCTAAGCATGAATAACGCGGATGCATATTCGCTGCGCCATGCGAAATTAGATAATCCAGACAGAAACTGTATCGCCGCGTGCAAGGATGTCGCCCGGAAGAAAGCCAAGCTCAAGCAAAAAATGTTGAACGTTAAGATCCGCTGTCCCCACAACGAGAAGAAAGCAACAACGGGTCGAGGCTGAGCCGCATCACCGGGCTTTACAGCCGTTGGGAAAAGCCTCCGTTCCAGGCCCAAGACCACGCCATGAATCGCACCAAAGATGACGAACGTCCAATTTGCGCCATGCCAAAGGCCAGCCAGGATCATTGTCTTCAGTAGATTCACGGACGTTTTCCATTCCCCACCGGCACTACCACCCAAGGGAATGTACAAGTAATCGCGGAGCCAGGTACTCAAGCTAATGTGCCAGCGCCGCCAAAAGTCCTGCAGCCGCCGGGACAGAAACGGCTGCCGGAAGTTGATCATGAAATGAAAGCCCAGCAATCGTGCACTGCCGCGGGCGATATCGCTGTAGCCGCTGAAATCTCCATATACTTGCCATGCGAACGCATACGTTCCGATCAGAACAACCCAGAGATTCGGTGCTCCGAGTTGCCCGCCAAAAGCCGCATTTGCCAGCAGAGCGCAATTGTCCGCGACCACGCACTTGCGTACCAGCCCGGAAAAAATCAGCATCAGCCCATCGAAAAATCGGTCCGCGTCAAAGCGGCGATCCGTTTGTACCTGAGGGACAAGGTGCCCCGGCCTTTGAATTGGGCCCGCAATCAGGTGCGGAAACAGGCTGACGAATAGTCCATACTCGATAAAAGATTTCGCGGGCTCGAGCCTTCCCTTATAGACGTCCACGATGTACGCGACTTCCTGGAACGTATAAAAAGATATGCCCGGCGGAAGCAGGATACGTATGACGGGCAGAGGAATATTATGCACGCCCAGCGTATCTAGGGCGGTTGATAACGAATCCGCAAAGAAATTGAAATATTTGAAGACTCCGAGAACGGAGAAATTCAGTATGAGCGAGAAGATGAGCCACTTTTTGCGATTTGTATCCCCGTTATTGGCGGAAATCTTCTGCGCAATGAGAAAATCCACCGTTGTGCTGCAGATCATCAGCGCAAGAAAGCGCCAGTCCCACCAGCCGTAAAAAAGGTAACTCGCCAGCAACAGAAAGACGTTCTGTTGCTGGCGATTGAGGCGCCAATAAATAATCACAACCGGAATCAGAAAAATAAAGTAGGCGGGCGAGTCAAAGAGCATGGTGTAAGGTCGTGAACCGCAATATTAGTTTCTTGGTTTACTGGGCGACGTACGCTTTGTGGTCGCTGTAACTTCCGTAACCGTAGTCTCGGCTAGTTTTTGGATCCCAACTATTTAGAACCGTGCCGAGCACATGTGTCCCATCCTCGGCGAATCGCTGAGTTGCTAACAGCGCGCTCTCCGTTGTCGTTTGCCCGGCCCGAACCACCAAAATGACGCCGTCGGCGAGGCGGCCCAGCACCCGTGCATCCGCGAGGTGGATCATCGGCGGCGCATCGATCAGAATCATGTCAAACTCCGTCCGTAGCCGCCTCAAAAGCCGCGACATTCGAGGAGAATAAAAAAGATTCGATGGTGTTACGCCACAGCTGCCGGCTGGCAGGAGCCAAAGCCCGGACACTTCGGTCTCGCGAACCAGGTCTGAGAGCGGAGCCGTTTCAAGAGATCCCTCTGCCCAAAGCACGTCGCTTAATCCCCCGCTGTTCGCCGTGTTAAAAACCTTATGCAGTCTGGGGCGCCGCAGATCGCCATCAATCAGCAGCACCTTGCGGCCGATCTCTGCAATCGCAATACTAAGATTACAGGCCACCGTTGTTTTCCCATCGCCTGCGCATGGACTTGTGAGCACAAGGATCCGAGGACCATCTGCATTCTGGCTAGGCAAGAGAATAGAAGTCAGCGTGGTGCGCGTGCATTCAGCGAGCAAAGAAGGTTTGCGCTTCCACGTCGCTAGTTCAGGACAATCTCCAAGAGCGGATGCCAGGGCGCTTTTCGACGGAAAGGCCGGGGCAGCGTGATGCGCCTGCACCCGATTAGGAATCTGCCACGCGATAGCGGCCTCGTCCACAGGGATGACACCCAACTCGGGTAAATCTAAGTAGACCTGTGCGTCGCCAGGGGCAACGATCCTGCGATCAACGCGTTCCCGGAATAACACGAATCCAAATCCTAGCAGCACGCCGCTGAACAGCCCGATGGCCGAGTTCATTGCCAGATTTGGACGATAAGGGAGCAGCGGCGGCTTGGCGCGGTCGACCACTAGTACATTGCTGTCCCGCATGGCAGTAGCAAGGCTGGCTTCCTTCACTCTCTGCAGCATGACTTCGTACAGTCGGCGGTTGGAATCCACGTCGCGCTTAAGGGTGTCGTAATGGATCGCCTTGCTCGATTGGTCCGCAACAACTTTCTCCTGATTGGCGTGATTCTCAGACAAAAGTCGCTCGCGGCGTAACGCGGCTAAGTACTCGTTCCCGATGCGCCGCAGCACGTTATCGCGTTCCTTCTGCATCTCGGACTTCAGTTCGTTGATCTCTGCTTGCACGCGCTGTACTTTGTAATGTTCTGGAGTTAGCGTTGCGCTGAGTTCGGCATATTGCCGCTGCAATTCACTCAACTTTTGCCGATACTCACGCATCGTGGGGTCTTGCAACACGTCCGGTAAGGAATCCGGCGCCCTGCTCTTCGCCGCTTCAAATTTCGCCTGGTTGGTGATGCGGTCGGCTTCGGCCTTGGATAGCTCATCTTGTAATTCTTTGAGCCGGCTCTCCGCCAAGTTCTCCTTTTCAGAAGTAAACGACAGTCCGGAGGTGCGCGCGTAATCCTGGAGCTGCGCCTCTGACGCCTCCAGCTGCGCCTTCATTTTGTCCAGGTGATTTGTCAGCCATTCCGCTGTGCCTTGCGCGGACTTCCATCTTTCTTCTTGGCTTAGCTCGATGAAGTCGCTGACCAGCGTATTCGCGAACTCGGCCGCGCGTTTGGGGTCGGGCGACTCATATAGCACTTCTAGCAACCGCGAGTTGCCCGATGTCCGGACAGTCAGATTCCGCTCGATCTGCCGGATTAATTCTTCTTTCTCCGGAACATTTGAGTTTTTGGACCAATTGAAAATTCGCCGGACACCAGACGCGAATCCTCCCCACCTGGTCGTGGACCGGTCCGTATGCAGCTTCAGTTTATCGATCACGTATTCGAGCAGCGATTCGCTCTGGAGAAGCTTGACCTGCGTCTCGACGTAGGACTCTGGTGATGCGTAGCTCCCGGTGGAATCATTGGTGCCTTTTATCTCCAAAAAGTTGGGGCTTTGGATTTCGAGCGAAGTCCTGACCCGGTAAATTGGTGTTTGCACCAGGCTTATCAAAATGGCTGCGAACAGCCCCACGACCGCAAAGCTGAGCAGCGTCATCCTGTGGCGCAGCAGAATGTGCCAGTAATCCAGCAGGCTGTCGTAGCTTTCTCCCGCGCCGAGATCTGCCGAAGGCTGCTCGACATACCTATAAACCGTGGGAGATTGCACCCCCTTTCGGCTGAGTTTGCTTGAGCGTCCGTTAGATCTTTCGATTGGAAATTCGGAATCTTTCATTCTGTGTCCCAGATAAAACCTCAAGGCGTGCGCCAAATGGCCATGCCCGTTCCCGTTTGAATAGCTGCCTCAACCGCCCGTAGGGCCGCCTTCTTGCCTGTGCTGCCGGGAATGAACAAAATATCGTTGCCCCGAAGTGGCACGTCCGCCTTCTTTCCATTCAGAACGTCCTTGACGTCGACGGCCAGCTCTTCGCGCTGATCTGCGTCGCGCTTCAGGCGCAGGATTCTGGCATGCCGTGCGTCAGCGGTTGTGTTGAGGCCCTCCGCCAGCGAAAGCGCCTGGAGCACCGAGATGACCTCGTGTTCACCAAGGACGAATCCCCCGGAGCGCTTCACCTCACCTATCACGTACACCATTTCGGCTTTGGGAACGGAGATAACATCATGCGGAAAAATCTGAATGTTCTCTTCCGGGCTTTTGGCTTCCATGATGTCTTTTAAGTTCAGTTCGGCCACGCTGAAACGGCGCGAGGCGTCAAGCTCCGTCTTCGGCAATGGAATGCACCCCCACTCCACCTGACGCGTAATACGGACGCTGTACCCCGCATCTGGCCGGATTCCTCCCGCCAGCGCTAACATCTCCAATAACGTCTTGTGTCCCTGTACCTGGTGCACCCCCGGTGTGTTTACTGCGCCTAAAATCGAAACGGGCTGACTGCGCACTTCCGCCACGCCGACAACAACTTGCGGCTCACGAATGTACTTGGTCAGAACTCTGTTGAGCTCCTGCTCCGTCTGCTGCACCGTCAGGCCAGCCACATGGACGCGTCCCACCAGCGGGACCTGTATATCGCCCTCGCCGTCAATGCGAACGGGCTTATTGGGTAGGTCACTTAATTCAGGGCCGGAAATCTCGAGTTGGTCATCAGGCCCCAGCAGGTAAGTGGAGCGAATCTGGTTGCCGCATTTTGCCTTGGCTTCATCTGGCGAAACGTGAAGTTGCGCGCCAGCGCCCACGATTAAGAAGACAGCCGCCAGCCCGACGGGGACAACTCTCGTGATCATCATCGATCTGACCACGCGAACCAGTAGAGCCGCCTGAACTTTTAAGCCCGGCAGAGTATTCGGCTGCAATCTCGCGCGCTCGCATCCATGATGTCGGTACACATTTCTCATAATATAGTGACCTTGGCTTAACCAGACGTCGGAATGATGATTGGCTGACGCACTCTTGACGCTATAACTGTTCCGACTGTTTCGAACGCAGGCAGCTGTGCCTGTTCTTTGTGACTCGTTACGAACCAGGAATCCAGCTTTCCCTCGACAACGGCTGCTAACGCACGCGAGAATCCAGTTGCCGTAAAAACATCGGGATCCATCCAAAGCGGAGATCCCGTGTCCTTACGATACAAAGTGAAGCCGCCGAGCCGCTTTCCGTCTTGTCTCAATAAACTAAAACTCAAACTCCAATTCGTCTCCGTGGAAGTCACAGAGTGATTCCAAAAAAACTGCAGTTTCGACGCGCCGGCATGGCTAAAAGGGTAAACCTCAACTCCCGCCGGCAATTCCGACGATAAATACACACCGAAACCGTCAAACCCAACCGGCTCAAGATGCTCCTGCAATATTTGGCAAAACTGTGCGCGCGTTGTGCATGACTGGAGAGCATCTGCTGCCCGCCGAATGCTTATGTCATTGGCGATCACGTGCCGTTGATTTAGAGCGCGATTGGCCGCGCGTCCCAACTCCACGAATTCGTGATAGCGCAATTGCCGCACCCCAATCAGGACACCTATAACGACCACCATTAGAACTGTTATCGCCCCCGCGGTTGCCGGATGCAGAAGGAAAAGACTCAATAGACCAAAGCAGGCGCTCACTCCATAAAGCACTAAGACCGCTTGCTTATGGGAAATGCCCCGGCCGAGGAGCTTGTGGTGGATGTGTTCACGATCAGCGTCAAATAGGCGCTTGCAGCTCAGAAATCGGCGGATTACCGCGACGGCGACATCCAAAATCGGGAGCCCCAGAGAAACAATGGGAATCGCCACAGCCACCACGGTTGGAGCTTTTTGCGATCCAGCGAGCGCGATGGCGCTCAGCAGGAACCCGATCAGCAAACTCCCGCAATCCCCGAGGAAAATCGATGCGGGGTTGAAGTTATATCGAAGGAATCCCGTAACCGCGCCCGCAAGGGCGAGCGTCAGAAAAAGCACCCCTTCATTGTGGAATGCTATCGAAACCACACAGGTCACCAGTGTTGAGAAAAGCGCAGACCCCGCCGCGAGCCCGTCGAGACCATCAATCAAATTGAATGCATTGGTGATCCACAGGACCCAAACAATTGTCAGCGGCAGTCCGACCAGCCATCCTAATTGCGGATAACCCGCCAGAAGCGACAATCGAGATATTCCAAAACCATTCCAGAACAAGAGTGCTGCTGCGCCCGCTTGTACCGCAAACTTCGTGTACGCGCTCACTCCCCAAAAATCGTCGATCAATCCAAGCAGGAAAATAATCGTCGCCGGGCCCAGAATTTTGAGGGTTAGATTCAAAAAAACAAATTCGCGGCCGCCAAAGTGCCCTGCCAACTGGCCCAGCAATACTGTGCACCACAGGGCCAGGAAGATGGCGACCCCGCCTATTCGCGGTATCGGGCGCGTATGGATATGGCGCTCCGAGCTCGGAGCGGAATACCACCCGCGCGCTATCGCAAAATTGCGGACCCACCGCGTAAACATTGCCGATGCTAGAAGCGCGGCTACAAACACTATGAGTTGCATGCTTTTTCGTTGTTGTTACGGTAGCTCTGAAAATCGACCGGCTGTCATCCGAGCCTACGGTCAGCGCGCTGAAAAGAACCGGTCACGAGATCGATTCCAGAAGGAAACATGGATAACGAATTTCACGCAAACGAAGGTAAATGCGTTCTACTCAATCGGCTGCATCGAAATACCTTGAGAGGTCAAAGGAGAGCACTGCAGGCCCGGTGTTGCAGCGCAATGGGCTGAACCCAAGCCTCGTCAACCTGAACGGCAACGGATCGCTGCAAGAGTGTTACAGACAACAGGAGACGCTGGTGCCCTCGAACACCCAACAAGATTCCCTCTACGCCACCAAGGGGACCATGCTCAATTCTCACCCTATCCCCAACGCACAGGGATGGCCAGGGTCCGGTGGGTAATCCGGATTTGACGGCAACCTGGATGGCAGCAATCTCGCTTTCATCTATGGGCGCCGGAATCTTCCCTATTCCCACCACATGGAGCACGCCAGGAATCGTAAGAATTGGCAGCCGATTCATTACGTTGAAATGACAGAACACGTACCCGGGAAAAAGAGGAACCTCGATCTCTTTGAAACGATCAGACCATCGGCGTTGGCTCCTGTACAACGGCAGAAACGATTCCCAGCCCCTGGCGTCCAAATGCCTCGCCACCGCATCTTCGTGCCGGCTTCTGACCCGCAGCGCGTACCATTTAGAATCTATGTTTTCGGCCTTCAACCAATCCCCCAACTCTCATCTGGATAAGCTACCGCCCTTCGAGTCCCATCTGCAGGATCTCCGCATAAAAGCTGCGCTACAACCAGTAGCTGAATTGCGTGGCTACAGTAGCCAGTACCCGAGTAAGGTGCAATGCGGTCCTTACTCGAATCGGTGCGAGGAAAAGTACTGCGTACAAAAGGTTTAGCCGATTAAGTTAGGCGGACTAGCTAGTTCATTGGCCTAATCCATTGGACTAGTCCGTTTGTTCAAGTAGCAGCCAGACACAAAAAGGAACACCGCCTCTGTCTCGCGGAGCTGAATTACTGCGCTGCGGTAAAACTCAGGATCCGCCAATAAGGGGCCCCGATCTATGAAGTGATCTCTAAGGCAGAACTGCGAGCTTTGCGGCTAAAACGAAGAACCTAGGACTGGCAGGCTGAATAGTCGAGGCAGGCGTGATCAAGCCAAACTATGGCTGGGTCATGAGAATTTTCCCAACCAGCGCCGAGCGCGAAGAGGAACCAGTCTTGATCATGATCAATCGTAGAAAGGCTTTCACTGTGTTAGGGCTGAGATTCATCCGACTAGCGATCACTTTGCTGCTCATACCTTGCAGCAAAAACTCCAATACTTCTCGCTCTCGTTGCGTGAGCTTGAATTGCTGGCAGACTCGCGACAACGGGACCAATCCGGAGGGTCCTCTTTCGAGTAGCATCGCTATGCTCGGTCGAAAAGGTTCTTTGGCGCCGGAATCAATGACGAAGGCACGGCAGAAATAGCGCCTCCTGCCTGACCGAAACTCGGTGACAAAAGTTGATTCACCTGAGGGCCGAGGGCTTATCAAGGTCGATCGGATCTTTTCCGCGAGGAAGAGCTCCGAGTGCGCTAAATCTGCAAGCTTCTCTGGATAACTCAGAATCTGGATGGCGTTGGCGTTGAACGAGATCGGGTTCAGCAAGAAGTCTGTCAGGAGAAATCCCGCGGCCGACCTGGGTGGAGTCAGTTTCTCCGTCGGGTATTCATCGCTTTCACCAATTGAAACATTTTTCAGTCTTCCCCGTTGAGATACCACGGTCATGGCAGCTCTACTTGCATCGTGTGGTTCCAAGCGCAAAGCCTCCACGTCCAATTCTGTGCTTACTGTTGAATAGCTGAAACAAAATTGGTGCACGCTCCTCGATGCTGCAATCAAACGCCAAAACGCCCATCGAGCAGCCGCACCATAAACGACCAGCGTCTGCGTTCGCAGAGAGCAACACTAGTCTGTCGGGTGGAAAACGCAAACGGGTGATATACCCATTTTTGCCTAGGTGAAAAACCCTATGAACACCAGGTGAATACCGTATGCGCAACGCGCTCGGACCGGAGTAGATCGCAGCGAACGCTTGTTGCGAAACCAGAACTGAATCGTAGTTGAAAATGCTCCGGAAACTTAAGCGAGCGTTCGCCTGGGGGAACTACGGAGCATCCGAGTCCATCCATTTAGGCCGCCACTAATTTTCCTCCGGCCATTTCCCTGTTTTTGCGAGGAACTCCAACCCCACCGCATATCGCGTGCTTGAGAACGACCTCCAATAAACTACACGCGCCCGAGCCCAGAAGTCGCTCCGCAGAGACCTGATGAGCAAGCGGCTTCCCGGCTCCCAAATGCGCTGCGTCATCACGCGAGCTCCATGAGAACTGATGTTTTGCGTGTTCGTGGGTTCTGTAATTGCCGGCCGGTCCAGGCTCGACAACTCTACGCGCTCCATCACTGCAATTCGCGCTTCTGATCGCGCGTCTCCGGCAGGCAGCTTCTGCTTCGATGGTGTGGGGTCTAACGCCACTGTGCCACCTGCTTTCCGGCAAGAATGGATAAATTCTCTGCTTCCTTAGGTTGGTCTTGTAACTGACACGAAACGCGAATGTTCGTCAGCAAGGCTGTTAGACCCGTGCGGTCCTCAACTTCTGTCCTAAATTTTAGTCCCAGTCCGAAGCCCGGTTTTACGTACCGTACGACAGCCTGAGTCCTGAGCTGCCCTTTTTCCAATAGAAAACTTAGGTTGATTGTCTCTCCGACAGGAATTGCCTGAGGCGTTTCAATTACAAGGCCCTGAACGCTTATTTCACGAACCCGCGAAAGATTTCCATAACTTTCGGAGTGCCAATAGACCCATAGGTCCAAGGGTGAGGCAGTCCGCAGCGCAGGCCTCCCGGCCGGCTTTTGCCTCTTTTGGCGCGCATCGCGGTCAGCAGGCGCATTTATGATGTCGCTGGAGATTCGTGCAGGAGGCATGGTTATCGTTCCCGTTGTACGCCTGCGCGAGACCGTATTTCCACTTTTCGCCCGATAAGACCTTAAAAATCAATCATCGTCGAAGCGAGGACAGTCTTCGCGCTAGGAACATGCCTTATACTACCGGCCGTCGCAATCCGGAATATACCCGAAATCCAAGACAGGCTTCTCCCTCAAAAAGAAGACCATTAGTCCAAAAGAATTAGTCCAATCGGTACAGAATTCAACGTTCTACCTATATTTTCAATGCGGAGCCACGCCCTTTTGAGGAGAACGGGCGTGCACCGGTCCGTCCGAATCCAGTGCCACAAAGAGGAACTGCTGAATGGAACCCGCATCCATTACTGCTGCGAACTCTGGCATCACTGACTTCTGTTTGAGTCAAATGGGCGTCAAAAACAGGCCCCGAAGAGCTGGAGCAACGTCAACCGAATCGGAAGGGTTGGCGACGAACAAGGAGGTGTCGACGCTCAAATCTGCGGCCGGACTACTTCTGTTGGACACCTCATTAAGCCCGATGTGGTTCAATCGCGAAGCTGTTCAGATTCTAGGCTATCCAGATAATGTCGAGAGCCTGGCAAGCTCGGAGTTCCTCCTCACGGAAACGATTCGGTCGAGGTTGCTAACCACGTCACCTGCGGGTGAATCGGTCTTCGTCAAGGAGTTGCAGTCGGGACCCCGGCGTTATTGTTGCCGCGCGTTTCCCATAGATTCACATGCTGAAGAACTTTGTCAGCCCACCACAGCCGTTTTACTGGAACGAGCGCCCCTCGGACCAGTTCCCTTGTCGCAAGTCTGCCAGCAATTCAAGCTCACGCTACGCGAACAAGAAGTGCTGGTGCACTTGTTGCAAGGCATAAGAAACAAGGAAATTGCAGATCGGATGAATATCAGCTCTAACACAGTGAGGGCCTTTCTGCGACTGATCATGATCAAGACGGGAGTCTCTTCGCGTTCGGCGATTGTGGGAAAAATTCTCACGACCCAACGATCGGCTGAATTGGTTACTTCCCTTTGCTCTCGCGAACAAATCTAAGCCAAGCAAAGGTTGCAGTTCGGCCGGGTTATCATGCAGTTTGCGAAGCCGATTCGCCGGAAATCAACAGGCTGACCGGATGATCGCTTCTCCGATTCAGGCCGAGCACATTGTCGTTACCAGGCAAAGTATTCTGACATTATCGACCTTGCTCAAACACAAACGGTCAAAGAAGTCAGTTTTGCCAGGGAAACTAGGTTTTGTGTCACAGTTATGGCACAGTCCGGTTCGTTACTCCGCAAGACATCCGCTTCCCATATCAATCCGACCGCCTGCCTTCTAAGCGCGGCCTCCGGCTCCAACAACTCCATCCAATATTTCTAACTATCAATCTTTCCAACAAATCGGGGCATCTGCTTTTCGCTCAAAGCTATCCCGAATGAATGGAAGAGATAGGATTCCCGGAACTGAACGGACGGATCGCTCTTTGTCGTTTTTCTTGGGGGGGACAGGTGCCATGTTGAGTGGGGTGCAATGGAAGCGGCACCCGAGGATTCTCACAACCTCGCCGTATGCTTCGTTACTAACATGTTATGGATCAAGTGCGGGCCGGATGAATCGGGTACTTACCCTACAGGGTCATCTGTATTGTCTTGGGTAGACCAGCCGTAGAATGTGGCTAAATGTCGGATTCCTCACAGTCCCCCAAGGACTCCGCGCCACAGTCGCAAAGGGACCCGCAAGTTCGTAACATCCTCCTCGTGGATGACAGTGAATTTGAGCGAGTCATTATTCGCTCGGCTGTGGAGGGTCTTACAAATTTTCGAGTGTGCGGCGAAGCCTCGAATGGTGCGGAAGGCATCAAGAAAGCAGTCGAGCTAAAACCCGACTTGGTTGTCATGGATTTGGCCATGCCGCTTATGAACGGGCTTGAAGCGGCAACGGTAATCAAGAATGCACTGCCCGGAGTTCCCATAGTCTTGCTTACGCTGTACGCCGAGCAAATCTACGGTCTAAAGTCCGCCACGTTTGGAGTTACCGCTGTGTTGTCCAAGTTCGACGGCCTCGTTCCGCTGCTTCGCTGTGTCCAATCGCTGCTCGGTTCGACTTCCTGAAATCTGAGATTTGCCTTTCCGCCCGAGACCCCTGCAATCCGACAGTTGAGCCCGCCGCCTCCCAAGGCAGGCCAGCTACAGCGAAAAATCAGATGCTCGGCTCCGTTTGATTCTCCGGGGGAAAGAACTGCTGCCTATTGTGGAGTGCGTTATCGCATTCGGTAGCATCTCTACAATTTTCTCCTTCAGTATGAACCCGTCTCCCACCAACCTCGCCTCTTCTAATATTTCTTCAGTGTCATAGATCGAAAAAAAAGAGGATGGGAATGTCGGGCTGGTGCTGTTTGATTATCCTTGCGGCAACTCACCTACGCGTGCAGATTGCTCTTTGTTTGTAATCTTCTGATTTCCCGCGCGTACCACGAAGTGCTCCTTTGTGGATCAAGAATACCGCTGAATCGTGAATAGATCTGCACGAAATCGTAGGCAGCGACAGGAATAGGCAATGAATCGGAAGGATCAGGATACCGGTTCCACGACGCTCGACCTTAGGCTGGAGGTGAGAGAAACGCCCCTAAGGAGAAACAATGCAGAAACGCAAACTTGGAAAAAGCAACCTGGAAGTATCGGCGATCGGACTTGGCTGCATGGGAATGAGTTTTGGCTACGGTCCCGCCGGAGACAAGCAGGAAATGATCTCGCTCATTCGAGCGGCAGTCGAACGCGGCGTCACATTCTTCGATACCGCAGAAGTGTACGGTCCATTCACGAACGAAGAACTAGTGGGTGAAGCTCTCGCTCCCTTCCGCGGCAAGGTGGTGATCGCAACGAAGTTCGGCTGGGAGGCGAATCCTGCCGATGGAGGCAAGTGGAACAGCTTAAATAGTCGCCCCGAGCACATCAAGAGGGTCGCGGAGGCGTCGCTCAAGCGGCTCAAGGTGGATGCGATCGATCTGTTCTACCAACATCTTGTCGATTTGAACGTGCCGATCGAAGAAGTCGCGGGAGCGGTGAAGCAACTCATCCAGCAAGGTAAGGTTAAGCACTTCGGCCTTTCTGAAGCAGGAGCGCAGACGATCCGTCGCACACACGGGGTTCAGCCGGTCACCGCACTTCAGAGCGAGTACTCGCTCTGGCCGAGGCAGCCTGAAGAGGTGGTGTTCCTGACTCCAAGACACCGAATGGAATCGCTGACGTACCACTAACCCCCATCGCGCTCGATGCGTTCCGGAGCCAGATCTGCCTCGCTCCGAGCGCCAAAAACGCGCATGGTTAGCAAAAATCGCTTAAAAAGGTGTGGCGTACAACGCTTGAAGAAAGCGGGGATTCCCTATTTCAGGATCTATGATCTCCGCTCCACCTACGCAACCCGGCTCAGTGCGGGCGGCGTGGCTGACGAATGGGTGACCCAACTGCTTCGACAGGGCGATTCGCAAGTCTTCAAGAAGTACTCGCAAATGAAGCTGGCGATGAAACGAGAAGCCCAAGAGAAGCTCAACCGCCTGGCAAATGAAATGACTATTGGCGAGGCGCAGCCAGTTCGCTCAACAACGGGGGGTTTTGGCACAGTTCTGGCACAGTTTTGATGAAAATGCGAAGGAGTGGATTTTGGAATCGGTGCAAATGCTTTAGAATGAATGTGACTTCAACTGTGGGCGTGTAGCTCAGTTGGGAGAGCACCTGCTTTGCAAGCAGGGGGTCGCCGGTTCGAGCCCGGCCACGTCCACCAATTCTCTGGTTAATTGCTTATCCATTTTTGTGTTCTGGGTTTCTTCAGGACTTTACTGATTTTCGCGTAATGCTCGGGCGGAATTGCTGCGCTGCGTCGCGTAACAATACGGCCTACCTGACTAGACGTACCTTGTCCTGCACGCATGAGGCTCAAAGCAAGAACCGCCAACGTACAAACAACTCACGTTCTCGTTATATCCGCGGCGTTCTAGGCCCTCTGTCCGGTCGCGTGTGTAGAAGGTATCGAATATGGCTGTAACGAACCTCCCGTCGAAGGCATCGACAACACATTTCAGGCACGAACCATGCCGCGGATTTGCCTTCGTGCTTGGTCATCAATCCTGCCTCTTCTCGCCTTTTTTTCGCGCCGTAGTTGATACAATCAGACGGAGTTTGACTTTATTTCCGCCGCACCTCTAACATAACGGCGAAGAAATCCGCGCAAACTTTTGGGGAAAGTTTCGGTCAGCCCGCACGATGAAAGGTGGTCTGCGATGAAGAGATTGCAAGTCCTTGGTGTGGCCAGTGCGTGTCTTGCGTTTGGAATTGGCGCCGGATGCAAGGCCCCTGCGGCTGAAACGGCTGCGAAGCCCGGCGACGTGACGGAGGCGCGAGTGGCGTCGGAATCAGGGGCAGGCACGAACTGGCTTCTGAATGGGCGCACATTTGATGAAGCGCACTTTAGCCCGCTCACGCAAATCACAGATAAGAACGTGAACGGCCTCGGACTCGCGTGGTATCTGGATATTGATGGCGCGATGGGCGTGGTGGCAGAGACAATCGCGGTGGACGGAGTGATTTATGTGAGCGCGCCGCAATCGCGAGTGTATGCGGTGGACGCGGTTTCCGGACAAGTGATTTGGAAATTCGATCCGCATATACGACTGAACATGGCCATTAACGGTTCGTACTCGGCGCGCGTCAATGCCGGCGTCGCGGTGTGGGAAGGAAAAGTTTACGTGGGTACTGGCGATTGTCGCCTGATCGCTATCGACGCTGCAGCGGGCAAGCAGTTGTGGGAGGCTACCGTTTGCGAGCCGACGCAAACCGGAATCACCGGCGCACCGCACATTGCCAAGGGCAAAGTCTTGATCGGGTACAACGGTTCGGACGATGGTGTGCGCGGCGCACTGGCTGCGTATGACGCGAGCACCGGGAAAGAAGTGTGGCGCTTCTGGACGGTGCCCGGCGATCCATCCAAACCTTTTGAAACGAAGGCGCTGGAGATGGCCGCCAAAACGTGGTCCGGAAAAGATTCGTGGAGAATCGGCGGAGGCGACGCTTGGAACGCGATTACGTATGACGAAGCAACTGGCTTAGTGATTTTCGGCACAGCGGGTGCCGGTGTTGACTACGGAGAGCTGTCCTCTATTAAGGTAGGAGGAGAGAAGCTGTTTTCGGGATGCATAATCGCGCTGAATGCGGACACGGGCGAGTACGTCTGGCACTTCCAGACAAGTTCGCCGGGGATGCAAACGGAAAACAATCACATTTTGATTGCGGACCTGACCATTAACGGCGAGAAGCGGCACGCGGCAATGACGGCGCCGAAGAACGGTTTTTTTTATGTACTGGATGCCAAGACAGGCAAGCTTATTTCCGCAAAGCCGCTGGTGAAAACGGTTTGGGCTAGCGCGATTGATTTGCAAACCGGGCGGGCGGTGGAAACTCCAAAATTAGCGGGTGGCGGCCGGCAGTGGACGGTGCACAACTGGTGGCCAATGAGCTACAACGCGCAGACTGGTTTGGTTTACGTGCCCACGACGGACCGTCGCGCAGATGCCAAAGCTGCGGTGGAATCCGGAGAAAGCGGAGTAGGCCTAATGGGCCGACTGATCGCATGGGATCCGATCACCCAGTCCGCGCGCTGGTCGGTGGAAGAGCAGATTGCAACTAATGGTGGAGTGTTGTCGACGGCGGGTAACTTGGTTTTTCAAGGGCAGGGGACGGGAGAGTTTGCGGCCTACGCAGCTGACAGCGGAAACAAAGTATGGTCAATCAAGACCGGCTCGGCGATTGAATCCATTCCAGTCACATTTTCCGTCAAGGGCGAACAATACGTGATTACTCCCATCGGATGGGGCTCAGGTTCAAGACTATTTGCGCCCGCGCGCACGATGGTCACTCCTGAATCGGCACGCGGTCCGGTTCGGCTGCTGGCGTTTAAGCTGGGTGCGACCGCAACCTACACCGCTCCGCCGATCGTGATTCCACCAGTTCCTGAGCCGCCAAAGCTAACAGCCAGCAAGGAGACCATTCACAAGGGCGAAGTGCTGTACCAAAAATTCGTCTGCGATGGCTGCCACTCACCAGGTACCGACGGCAGCCTTGCGTGGGTGCTCGACGGCGCGATTCCAGACCTACGTTACATGCCCGCGGATGTTCACAACGATTGGTATGCGATTGTGCTGGGCGGCTCGCATTGGGACAAAGGCATGCCCGGTTTTGCCGATCCTCCGAAGTTTGCTTTTCCCAATGCAAAGATGACGGTGCAGGACGCGGACGCGATCCACGCATACGTTATCGCGCAATCCTGGAAAGCATATAGAGGCGAACAACAGGCAGCGCACGCCAGGCGAGAAAACTACTAGACCGGCTAAAATCGCGGCGCAGGATACAATGGGATGGACGAATCGTGTAGCCGTTATCTTTCGGCGTCTGTTGCGTAGAAACAGTATCGAGGCCCAAGCCGCGACTTTCTAGATGAACCGCTTTCGCTCCTTCACGTTTAGCCTTCTTTCCGTTCTGGTCCTGTTGGCGGCGTTTCCTGCACAGGCGGAAAACCCGAAAAATATTCATCCTAGCGGCTATGTGACGGACCTTGCAGGTGTAATCGCGCCTGACACTAAGGCGCGTCTCGAAGCGCTTTGCCTGGAGGTCGAGACGAAAACGGGAGCGCAGATCGCGGTGGTGACGGTGCGCTCGTTGGACGGGCAAAGCGTCGAGGACTATGCGGTGGATCTGTACAAGCAGTTCGGAATTGGAAGCAAAGGCGACAATCGGGGGGTGCTCCTGCTGGTTGCGCCCGACGAGCACAAGTACCGCATTGAAGTTGGCTATGGATTGGAACCGGTGATCAATGATGCCCGTGCCGGTGATGCGGGCCGCGCGATGATTCCGTGGTTGCGGCAGGGGAATTACAGCGCGGGAATCGATGCCGCGACATGGGCGTTGGCGAAATACATTGCGGACGACCGCGTTGTTACGCTGTCAGGCCAGCCTCCGCACCCTCAACGCCGTACAAGACACGAAGCGTCCACTCCGCTGGGTCCTTTGATTTGGCTCGCCATCATTTTGATTGTTTTCTTCTTGGCCAAATCGGGCCGAGGCGGCGGCGGGCGAAGCGGCGGCTGGTGGATTTGGCCCCTGCTCGGGGGAATGAGTGGTGGCTGGCGAGGCGGCGGTTTCGGTGGTAGCTCGGGTGGTTATTCCGGAGGCGGAGGATTTGGCGGCTTCGGTGGAGGCAGCAGTGGAGGGGGTGGCGCCTCCGGGAGTTGGTAGAGCTTTGAGGAATAGGCGGGGTTGCGATGGCCGATGTACATGAAGCGTTGAAAAACCTGGTCGAGCGGCTGCATGAAGCGGCGCGGGATAACCTTGAATCGATTATTTTGTATGGCTCCGCCGCGCGCGACGATTTTCACGAGGCGCACTCCGATCTAAACATCTTGTGTATTTTGCGCTCGCTTCGAGTGGCGGAACTGTCGCGCGTCACTCCTGTGGTGAAGTGGTGGACGACCTCGCAGCGTCAGCCCCCTCCACTTTTCTTCGCGCCCGAAGAGCTTCGCCAATCAGCTGACGTTTTCACGATTGAGCTTTTGGATATGCAGCAGAGCCATCGCGTCCTATACGGTTCAGACCTCGTGGCCGGCATCCATGTCCCGATGAACTTACATCGCATCCAGGTCGAGCACGAGCTTCGCACACTGCTCCTCAAGCTGCGGCAGCATTTGTTGCGGGAATCGGGAAACCGGCAGGAGCTCGCGGCCGTTCTGGCGAAGTCGGTGTCGAGCACAGTTACGCTTCTTCGGCACACATTGATTGCTTTCAACGAGCAACCGCCAAGCGCTCGGGGAGACATTTTCGCGCGCGTTGCCGCTCTGACGGCCGCCGACGCATCCGCATTTGAAGCCGTCTGGCGCCTCCGTGAGGCCAAACGCGTGGACGAGGATACGTTGCTGCCTGTGTATGATGGCTATCTCGGGGCGCTGGAGAAAGTGATTGCTGCTCTAAACCATCATCTGCCAAAACATCAATGGCAGCGAGCCGGCAAAGCAAGTTCTTAGTTTCTGAGGAGGCAAGGCGTAATGAAAATAGCTCTCGCGATTCTGGCGGTTCTGCTGGTGCTTGGCTTGCTGCTGGGCAGCTCGTTTGTTGGCCGCAGAAACCAAATGGCGGTAAAACGAGAAACAGTGAGCTCGGCATGGGCGCAGGTGGACGTTGTGCTGCAGCGGCGCGCGGACCTGATTCCCAACCTGGTAGAAACGGTGAAAGGGTTTGCGGCGCAAGAGCAAGCTGTTTTCGGGGACATCGCCAAGGCGCGCTCCGCGTTGCTTAACGCCAGTACTCCCGGCGACAAAATCGCCGCTAACCAGAGGCTTGATTCGGCATTAGGACGGCTCTTAGTTGTGGTTGAAAATTACCCACAATTGAAATCGAATGAAAACTTCTTGCGGCTTCAAGATGAGCTGGCCGGCACCGAAAACCGAATTGCGGTGGAACGCCGCCGATATAACGAAACGCTGCAAGACTACAACACCTATCTTTCCCTATTCCCGAACAACCTGGTGGCCGGAATGAGCGGCTTTGCCAGGAACGACGCGTACTTCAAGACCGATGAGGGCGCTCGACAGGCTCCCAAGGTCAACTTTGATAAGCAAAAAACTCCGGCACCCGGGCAGGTTCCTGCTCCCGCGCCCGCAAACCCATAATTCGGCTTACGATCTTCGTGCAGGGACTTTGCCGAGAATATTTCATCCTGCGTACTAATCTTCGGCGCGAAGCATCTACGAATAGAGCCACGCATGCGCTATTTCTGTCTCGTTTGCGATTACGACGGCACCATCGCCCACGATGGACGCTGTGCGCCCAGCACCATCGACGCTCTCAAGCGCGTACGTGCGTCGGGCAGGAAACTAATTTTAGCTACCGGGCGGCAGCTTTCCGAATTACAAGAGGTTTTCCCCGAGCACTCCATCTTCGAGCGAATCGTTGCGGAAAATGGCGCGATTCTTTATCGGCCGGAGAGTAAGGACTGCAAAGCACTCGCCGACCCACCAGCACCGGAGTTTGTCGATGAATTGCGTCGGCGCGGGGTGAAGCCACTATCAATAGGGAAATGCATCGTGGCGACATGGCACCCTCATGAATCCACGGTGCTAGAGGTGATTCGCGACCTTGGCCTCGAACTACAGGTTATCTTCAACAAAGACGCTGTAATGGTGCTGCCTTCCGGCATTAACAAAGCAACGGGCTTGAAAGTTGCTTTGAAGGAATTGCATCTCTCGCCGCACAACGCGGTGGGCGTGGGCGACGCGGAAAACGATCACGTTTTCCTTAGCATGTGCGAATGCAGCGTGGCCGTAGCAAATGCTTTGCCTGCTTTGAAGGAGCGCGCTGATCTGGTAACCGCCGGCTCGCATGGCGCCGGGGTGGAAGAGCTGATCGAAAAGCTTCTTTCGGAAGATTTGGCAAGTTTGGCACCGCGTCTAAAACGCCGTCGCATTTTTCTGGGACGCACGGAGCAGGGCGGCGATTTCGCTTTGGATCCCTATGACTCGCGATTGGCGATTGCAGGACCGTCTGGCAGCGGCAAATCGACGACCGTAGCCGCAATCGTGGAACGATTGGTGGAAAAGAAATATCAGGTCTGTATATTTGATCCCGAAGGCGACTATGACGAGTTTGAGCGGTTTGTAACGCTCGGCGGCCCTCAGCAAGTGCCCGGCATTTCCGAAGTCCTCGAAGTTTTAAACGCCATGGAGTACTCAGTAAGTGTCAATCTCTTGGGCGTTCCGCTGGCGGACCGTCCGTCCGTGTTCATGAGTTTCCTCTCGCGAATTCAGGAGCTTCGCGCCAAAACAGGCCGGCCGCATTGGATAATCATCGACGAAGCGCATCACCTACTGCCCGCCACACTGGATTCAGCCGGTTTGACTATACCCAAAGAGCTGGCGAGTTTTGCTCTCGTCACGGTGCATCTTGATCAGGTCGCGCGCGCAATTCTGAGTTCCACTAATGGATTAATCGCTGTCGGGCCAAATCCAGCCAGCGTTATCCAGCAGTTTAGCGCCGGCGCTGGCAAGGATTTGCGGCCGCAATCGCTACCGGATCCCCCTCGAGAAGCAGGCGAAGTCGTCGCGTGGTGGTTTTGCGAATCGCCGCAACCCGTAAAAGTGAAAGTAGAACCGGCAAAAACAGAGCTTCGCCGCCACCGCCGCAAATATGCAACGGGGGAATTGGGAGAAGACAAGAGTTTTTACTTCCGTGGGGCCGACGGCAAGCTCAACCTGCGCGCGCAAAATCTCAAAACATTTACGCAAATCGCCGAAGGTGTGGACGAAGATACTTGGGCTCACCATCTCCGCCAGGCAGATTATTCGCAGTGGCTGCGCAATTCCGTGAAGGACACTGCCGTCGCCGAGGAAGTTGCAAAAATCGAGAAGAATGGACAGCTAGGACCTTCGGAAAGCCGCACACAAATTCTCGACGCCATCCGCAAACATTACACCGCTCCCGCCTAATCGGCGAGCTGCACCGTCGCGGCAAACGAGTTGCCGGAAATGAATACAGGCTCGCATGTGTGAGATCCGCGCATTTCGTTGCCATCTCGCTTAAGCCGGACCGGACAGCCGTAGCGACTAGTCCAGCCATCTGTCATCTGTACCCTTCCAACACATAGTCATCCGGGGGCCGGAATGGAGGCGCGCCCACCTGCTAAAATCTTGATCTGAAAGCCGTCGCTCATGAACCTAAACCTTGCCCACGGATTCCGCGAGAGCTGTCTCAAATTTCCGGACCATCTTGCTCTTTCGATCGGTACCCAGGAAGTGAGCTACAGTCAATTGTGCCGCCTCGTTCAGCCCTTCGCCGGCTGGCTTCGCTGCAATATCCGGTCGGCGGCTCCCAAGGTGGGTATTCTCGCTTCCAGAAGCCTCTCGACGTATGTGGGTATCCTTGGAACTTGTTGGGCCGGCGGCGCTTATGTGCCGATCAGCGCCAAGCTTCCGGAGGATCGGCTGATCCAACTCCTGAGCCGAATTCAAGCCGACGTTCTGGTGGTCGATTCCGAGAGCTTGCCCTTGCTCTCGCAGCGCGTATTGGCTCACTGTCCGCTTCTCATCTTGTCTCCGGAGTTTGCCACTTCTGTAGCAACGCCCCATCGGCAAAACGCAATGATCGCAGGCCGAGATGCACTTCCAGCCTTCGACCCCCAGGATCAGCCTGTGCCCATCAAAGCCGATGATCTCGCCTACATCATCTTCACTTCCGGCACGACAGGCATTCCCAAAGGAGTGATGATCACGGCGGGCGCAGTCGCTCACTTCGTTTCCGTCATGCAGAGGCGTTACGCTCTCGAACCTTCTGACCGCGTCGCAGGAATGACCGAAACGACCTTCGACATCTCGGTATTTGATGTGTTTGTTACCTGGAGTTCTGGGGGGTCGCTCCACGTTGTTCCGTCAACGCAATTGATGGCGCCGGTTCGTTTCGTCCAGGATCGAAAGTGCACGGTTATTTTCACGGTTCCCTCCGTCATCAGCGGCATGCGCAGAATGAAAATGATGCGCGCTGGCCTGATGCCAACGCTGCGCTACTCGTTATTTGCCGGCGAACCGCTCCCGGTAACCTCTGCGCAGGCGTGGAAGGATGCTGCACACAACAGTGTGGTCGATGACCTTTTCGGCCCCACTGAAGCCACCGTCGTGTGCATCGGACAGCGATTTCTCGGATCCCAGAACGCGACGCCTAACCGCGGAGTCGTGGCCATCGGCGTTCCGTTTCCAGGAATGGAGGCGGCCATCGCAGGCTCTTCTCTCCAGTTTCTTCCAGAAGGCGAGCAAGGCGAATTGCTGCTCGGTGGACCGCAGCTCAGTTCCGGATATTTCCGCGAAGAAAACTTAACTACTGAGAGCTTTCCGGTGCTAAAGGGAAAACGATGGTATCGCACCGGCGACCTTGCTTACCGCGATTCGACCGGAACGTTTCACCACCTGGGAAGGATCGACAACCAAGTTAAGGTTCGCGGGCTGCGTGTGGAATTGGAAGAAGTTGAGGCATATCTACGGGAAATTTGCGGAACTGATTCCGTCGCAGCGGTAGCGTGGCCGGTGGACCACGGATCAGCAAACGGAATTGTGGCTTTCGTAAGCGGGCAGATTGGAATGGACGCCCCCGACGTAAAGGCGCGGATCACGAGCCAGGTACCCAGCTACATGGTTCCGAGCACAATCCATCGCATCGATTCGCTGCCGCTCAATGCCAATGGCAAAGTGAACCGGAAGGAGTTGGTGGCACTTTTGGACGAGGGAAAAATTTGAGCGTCTCACTGCCAACAACGCCTCGGGAACTCGCGCCGCTACCCGCCGGCGCGCTTGCAAATTTTCGTCTAATCCCACGCATTGAGACTTACCCAGCAGTGGTTGCTTTTGCCCAGACACTAGCTGGCAAACTCGTGCTGCTGGCTCTCTTCGGCCTCGGTTTGGCGTACAACCACCAATCTTGGGAACCTCTGATTTTGTTCCTGGCGCTGATTACGTTTTTGCCGGGCCAGCGGCGGATACTGCTAACACTGAGTACGCTGGCGTTCGCGTTCTTAGTGACTTGGACCAGCTTTAAGAGACCCCTTTACGTCGTTACTCTTCTTTGTCTCACGCTGTTGCTGGGTGCTTTCTTGTTTTGGTCGGCGGCACGCTGGCCTCGATCCTGGTATGGTCGCAACACGATTCTAATCTTTCTTTCTGGCTTTGCGGCGCTCGTGCTGATTGCCGCAACCGCCCCGCAGAACGTCTGGTTTAGTCATCCTCTATGGGATTTCACTTATATGCTGTCCACCTACATGTGGTTCATCGGCTATTCTCTACTCGACGCAAAGCTCGAGGACCACGATAGGTTCGGCCTTCAACTGGGCTGCTACCGCCCTTTCTGGGGCTCGACGAATACGCCGTTCGCGAAGGGAGCCGCCTATTTGCGCCGGATTGAAGCCCGCAACGCGGAGCAACTCGCGATCACACAGCTAAAGGGCTTAAAGCTATTAGCGTGGGCTAGTCTGATTTCATTGTTTTCCAATTTCTACCAGCACTACATTTACGAGTCTTTCCCGATTCCCACCTATTCTCAGGCTTTGTCTCTTAGCGCCAGCCACGTTCACTTGCCCTGGTATGTCTGCTGGGCCAGTTTGATCGGAAACTTCTTCGGCGGCATTATTTCGCTCTCCATTTTTGGACACACCATCATCGCCTGCTGCCGTATGGCAGGCTTCAATGCGCTGCGGAACACGTACCGGCCGCTGTCCTCTCGTACGGTCGCCGAATTCTTTAATCGCTACTATTTTTATTTCAAAGAACTGCTGGTGGACTTTTTCTTTTATCCGATCTTTCTACGTTGTTTCAGAAAGAACCAGAAGCTCCGCCTTGTCGTTTCTATATTCGCCGCTGCCTGCTTTGGTAACGCGTTTTACCATTTTTCACGAGATCTGAACCTCGTTTATTCTTTGGGGCTCGCGCGCGCTCTCCAGGGTTATCAGGTTTACCTTTTTTATTGCTTCGCCCTTGCGACCGCAATCAGCATCTCACGGTTGCGTCCACGCAGCCCGATGCCGCCCGGATTCATTCGAGCTCGACTCCTGCCGTCCTTCTCGGTAGTGCTCGTCTATTGTCTGCTGGACGTATTTGGTTCCACGGAGAGGAACTACCCCTTGACCGAGCACTTCCGCTTTTTTGCGCACTTATTCAACCTGAACTTGTGAGGAACTAATGGACCGCATCGAGGAAATTCGTGTCTTCTTCAAAAAGTTACTGGCGCTCAGGGGCGACAGGCAGTCGTTCTCCGACCAAAGTTCTCTTTTTCTGAGCGGACGGCTCGGTTCGGTCGAGGCTGTGGAGGTTGTCGTCCTCCTTGAGGAGAAATTTGGAATCGATTTCACCGAGACCGGGTTCGATGAAACACAAATCGACAGTATTGATGCGATTCAGTTGCTAATCCGAACCGCGAAGTCTCCAAGCAGAGCAGAGTAGAGTTGCTTGCCCCTTCCAACAAGCCGGCGCCGCTATCCCATGCATGATTCTCAATTAGCCAAGCTGCGGGAACTGGAGGCCACTCTATTAGCACATCAAGGTGTGCGACAAGCTGCGGCTGCCTTCCGCGAGGATGCCAATCTGAGAACAAGTAATCTCGTGGCCTGCATCGTCCCGGATGAAAATTACATCAGCCGGGCCTTGGCCGATCCAGACAATCAAGAGAAACGAGTCTACAAATGGCGCAAGACGTTCGATCTTGCGCAGCTTGGCAAACAGGCGGGCGCCTCCGAACCCGGCTTCAATATTGCCGGATGGAACAGCAGTTATACCAGAATGCCGATACCGGCTGATCAGATGCTGGAGTGGGTCGATCTCACGGTTCAGGAGATATTGTCCTTCTGTCCGCGGGAAATCTTAGAAATCGGCTGCGGCACGGGACTGCTTCTGCTGCGGATCGCTCGCGGCGTCAGGCGTTACGTCGGGATGGACTTTGCCCCCACTGTGCTCGGGAAACTCAAACAACAGATGCTCGAAATCGGCGCGGACTGGAACGGCGTTACCCTGCTCGAGCGGTCTGCCGACAACTTCGAAGGATTTGGCGACGCTTCCTTCGATACAATCGTACTCAACTCAGTGTTGCAACATTTTCCGAGTGCTGCTTATCTGGCGAAAGTGCTGGAGGAAGCATGTCGAGTAGTCAAGCCAGGCGGGAGGATCTTTGTTGGGGATGTGCGCAATCTCGCGCTCCTTGACCTCTATGCGGCTTCTGTCGAGTTGTACCAGGCCCCGCCGCACATGAAGCTTATCGAGCTCCGCCAACGTGCTTTTCGGCGAACCGAGTTCGAGGAACAATTGGTAATATCTCCCGCCTTCTTTATGGCTCTGCAGCGGCGAATCCCGAAGATCTCAAAGGTCGAAGTCCGGCCGAAACGAGGCCGATGCGATAACGAACTCACGCGTTTTCGCTTCAACGTTACCCTTCATGTGGGAACTCCATCGTCGGGGCCCGTCGCACTCTCATGGCTCGATTGGGTCGAGCAGCCGCTCACCTTGCAAAACATTGCCGAACTACTGCGCGACCAAAAGCCCGAGCTTCTGGCGATAAAGAGAATTGGAAACGCGCGGATAGAGAGGGACATGCACGCGCTTGCGGCTCTGGAAAATCCAGATGACCAAGATACAGTCGACGACCTTAGAAAGAGACTCGACACTCTCGTTCCGCGAGCCATCGATCCCGGGAACTTATGGTCTGTCGGCGAAGAGCTCCGTTATCGGGTCAATCTCAGTTGGACGTCCTGTCGTAGCGACGGCAGCTATGAGGCTGTCTTTCAAAAGATGGGTCCCGACGAGCAATTGGCCGGCCCGATCGTTGATTGGCCCAGGCCAGAATTAGGTAGTGAGGATGTAGAACGCTACGCAAACATGCCAGGTAGAGCTGTACAGCGCCAAAGACTGGCCGATCAGATACTGGATCACTGCAAATCGCGACTGTCTAACGATTTGTGGCCCGAAGCTCTGATCCTGCTGGACGCTTTGCCTCTCGCCGCCGACGGTACAATCGACCGCCAGGCGGTACTACAGGCCGGTGACGCGTTTGTCCAGGGTTCTTGATTGCCAGAATCCTGCGACCTGCATTAGGCCAGCACGTTTTTGAGGGAATCGCGCAACAATTCCTGCTTTTCCGCAGCTAGCTTTTTCGTTCGGTCGGTGAGATAGAACACGTCGATCGCTTTTTGACCTTCCGTATCGATTAGAGCGACTTCGATGTTGCATCCCAGCCGCGCGAGCGTCGAACCGATGTCATAGAGCAATCCTGGCCGGTCTTGCGCCACGATTTCCAGCAGAGTGCTGTGCTCGGACGAACCGTCGTCGAAACCCGTGCGCGTCTCGATCGCGACCTTCGGCGGGCGCGCCCGGCTCGCGCTTTCCCGCCCACTCAGCAGAGGTTCCAGCGGGGCCTTTCCATTCACCACATCTTTCAGACTCTGAAGGAATCTTTCGATTTCGGAGGGGTTCAACTCGAGCGTACGGTGCAAATCCGAAAAGTGAAACGTGTCCAGGACGTTCCCGGCGGCATTGGCAAACGCGTCGGCCTTAATGATGTTCATTCCCCAACCGGCCAGCGCGCCGGAAATCGTAGCGAACAAAGCAGGTCGATCGGCGGTCAATAAGGTGAGGGAAAATGCGTGCTTGCGCACCTGCAGCTCAGTCTGAACGGGTTGCGTGCCAAGGTTTTGATACAGGGCGAAATGCGCGGCAATCTCGGCCGCTGAATGTACCGCCAGATAACGCCGCGGAAATCCTTCAAGAAATCGTTCGATCTCTTCCGTGCTCGCGCCAGCCGTTTGCGCCCGCACCTGCTCCAAAATTGAAACCTCATCGTGTGCGTGCAAGCGATCGGTATCCAGACTGCGACTAAAGTGGTTCGAAGTTGCTACGTACAGTTGCCACAACATCTCAGCCTTCCACGGCGTCAACGCTTCTGGATTTACTGCATGAATGTCCGCATAGGTCAGCAAGCAAAGCCTTTGCAGCCGCTCTTGACTTCCCGCGGTCGCGCCAAACGCAGAAACGGTAGCAGGATCGAAAATGTCTCGCCGTTGCACCGTTGCGGACATATCCAAGTGGCGCTCGATCAAAAACCGAACTTCGTCCTTTTCTTCCGCAGAAAGTTCAAGTCGCGTGGCAGCAGTGTCCAGGGCCTCCAAGCTGCCCGTCACATGGTTTTCGACATTCATGCCCTTGCCAACATCGTGCAGCAGCAGCGCCAGGATCAACAGATCGCGGCGCTCTGCGGTCTTCCATAGTTCTTTGAAGTGGGCGCCGCGAGCGTCCGCCGACTCCGTCAATTCTTGCAAGTGCTCGATGGTGCGCAACGTATGCTCGTCCACCGTGTAGCGGTGATAAAAATCGCGAACCACGAGGGAATCGATCCGCCCAAACTCCGGCAGGATTTCCGTGAGCAGCCCCAGCCGCTGCAAGGGCCGCAGCGCCACACCGGGATAGTCGGCGCTAAGAATGTCCCGAAGCATTGTCCAGGTCACGGAAGCATTTTTCACCGGCAATTCCGGATGCTTCATGATGTACGCGATGCCGCGTTCAGTGCGCCGGCTGAGCGGAATGCCCGCGCGCGCAGCTTCGGTGAAAAGTGAAAACAGGACGGAACGATCGCAAAGCTCTTTTGCATCCAGCAATTCGAACAGTCCGTCGCGCACGGCAAATGGCTTCCCGTTCCCCGGTTCGGACTTTGCCGCGCGCGCCGCATTGAAAAGCCGCTGCCGCAAGGTTTGCGGAATCGGGGCCTTCTGCTCGAGATAGCGCAGCAGTTGGCGGTTCAGCGTGCGTGCGTGCCGAAAATAGAGGCGCATCCACTCCGCGGCATCGCGCGGCAACCCGTCGGTAACTCCTAAAGAACGCCCGGCGGCTGCCGCCTGCAACTCATAAGTCAGAGTATTGTCATTGCGCGCGTTGCTGTAATGCAGAAAGCAGCGAATCGCGCTGAGAAAATCCACTGCACCGGAGGCTAATTCCTCTTCCGCAGCGCTGCTGCTCAGCGGTTCGCGTTTCTCTCCGCCTATTTGGCGCAGCCACACCGCCGCCTGATAATCGCGCAGTCCGCCTGGTGCATCCTTAACGTTGGGTTCGAGGTGAAAGATTGTATTGCCGTAACGCGTGAGCCGCTCTTTCGTCAGTTTGTGGAGCTGTGTAAGTAAAAAGGGTCGAGCGGCTTTTTCCGAACCTGGCAGAATGCGTTTGTCGAGCTTTTCAAAAAGCTCTTGATCGCCTGCTAAAAAGCGCCGGTCCAGTAACGCCAAATGAAACTCCGCGTTATCCTCCTCAATTCGCTTGCACTCTTCCATAGTGCGCCCCGCGGAGCTGACGCGAAAACCCAAGTCCCACAGCGTCCGCGCGAAATCCGAAATAAGAGGCCGAAACTCTTCCTCGGCCTTGTCATTGCCAAAGAGAAACAGGATATCGAGGTCGGAATAGGGGAAAAGGAGTTTGCGTCCGTAGCCCCCGAGTGCCAGCAGGCAGAGGCCTGAGCCCGGCGCGTTGTGTACGCGCAACACTTCGCCAAAAATTTGCCGGATGTTATTGTCGGCTAACTCGCAGAGCGAGCGCAAAGTCTCCCTCGCGCCCGCGCCCGCTTCGAACTGTTCGCGGATACGTTGTCGTTCGTCATCGGCTTGTGGGCCGAGTACGGATAAAGGCGTAAGAGAACCTTGCATTTTTCGATCAGGTCGGCTTTCCGGATGGAGACCGGGGCGAGCTGCGGTCGTCACGTCGTTTAGAGCGCGCTTTCGCCGCGCTCCTCATTGCGGATCCGGATGGCTTCTTCAACCCGCGATAGGAATATCTTACCGTCACCAATCTTTCCTGTCTTGGCGGTCTTCAAAATCGTGTCTACAACGGTATTTACGAGCTTGTCCGGCAGCACCATCTCCAGCTTCAGTTTTGGGAGCAGGTCCACCGTATATTCCCGCCCGCGATATACCTCAGTGTGCCCCTTCTGTCTGCCGTGCCCGCGCACTTCCGTTACCGTCATTCCTTCGATGCCTACTTCACGCAGTGCATCCTTGACCGACTCGAATCGCGAGGGCTGAATGATCGCTTCAAGTTTCATCATGGAAAGTTTCGCTCCCCGCTGCGAGGAAATACATTTTCATTCCACCTGCTCTCACGACTCCAGGTTGTACGCCTCTTCACCATGCTGCGTGATGTCCAACCCTTCGATCTCCTCGTCTTCCGTAACGCGCAAGCCGGTAATCAAATCCACGATCTTCAGCAGCACCAGCGTTCCGACCAGCGCGAAGCCCCACGCGATCAATATGCCCACAAGCTGATTTCCCACTTGTCCCCAGTGTCCGTCGCCGCCGCCAACCGCTTTTCCTGGCCCGAAAATCGGATTGACCACTTGCGAAGCAAAAACGCCGGTGAGCAGAGCACCAATCGTTCCTCCCACGCCGTGCACACCGAATGCATCAAGCGCGTCATCATACCCGAAGATGGCCTTCACTCGCGTCACCATCCAGTAGCAAAACGCGCCGGCGACTAGCCCAATCACCAACGCAGGCATCGGCGCCACAAATCCAGCCGCAGGCGTGATAGCCACTAACCCTGCGACCGCTCCGGAGATTGCGCCCAGTGCGCTCGCTCGCCCGTTCTTGATCCATTCCGCGGCGCTCCAACTCAGCGCCGCTGCGGCGGCTGCAAAATGCGTCGCCACAAACGCGCTTGTCGCCAACGGGCTCGAAGCCAGCGCGCTCCCTGCATTAAAGCCAAACCATCCGACCCATAGCAGGCACGCGCCGATAAAACTCAGCACTAAGCTGTGCGGCGGCATGGGCTGCTTTGGGAAGCCGGTGCGCTTGCCAAGATAGAGCGCACACACTAATGCCGAAACTCCGGAGCTGATGTGCACAACTGTCCCGCCGGCGAAATCCAGGGTTGGAAATCTTCCCCCCAGCGCGGCATTCAGCAGCCCGCCCTTTCCCCACACCATGTGGGCCAGGGGCGCATATACAACCAAAAACCATAGCACCAGAAACAGCACGGTGCCGCTGAACTTCATGCGCTCCGCAGTCGCGCCGGTGATCAGCGCCGGCGTGATAATAGCGAACATCAGCTGATAGACCATGAAGGTCATCTGCGGGATCGTTCCGGCGTAATCGGCATTCGGCTCCGCGCCTACGCCCCGCAAAAGCGCATGCTCAAACCCGCCAATTACTGGGCCGCTGCCGCCAAAGCATAGGCTGTAGCCGACCAATGCCCACAACACAGTAATCACCGCCATGAGCATGAAGCTTTGCATCATGATAGCGAGGGTATTTTTCCGTCGCACGAGACCGCCGTAAAAGAGGGCCAGCCCCGGTCCGGTCATCATCAATACGAGCGCCGCGCTCACCAGCATCCACGCGTTATCTGCAGACGACTGCGCCGCGGTTACGCGCTGATCCAGCTGAGCCAGTTTGTCGTTTACGGGATTGGCAGCTTGCGTACTGGAAGGTGAGCTTTGTGAGGAGGCCGCTGCGGCGGGCGAAGCTTGCTGCGCATGGAGCGGTACGGCTACGTGCACGATGGCAAAGAGCAAACAACACTTCCACACCATGTGCTTCATAATCTCTATCCGCTCCCCTACATGAGAATGACAGCGTAGCGGCGGCCCCAGCAGCCGCTCTTTTCCGGGGGACTTCGACGCGCGATTATACGCGCCGCGCTTGCATATGGCCGTCTTATAAATTTTCATCCGCAGGATTCAAAATTCTGATGCAGTGATTATCCAAAACCGGTCAGCGGTCGTATAATCCAAACGGTCTTGCTTTGTGCCCCAGGCGTTTGTTCACTCTCGAGAGGCCCTAAAGAGATCTCTTATGACCGAGCACCTACCCATGGAGATTTCCGTCCGGCAGGAAAACGGCATTAACTTGCTGGAGGTTCGCGGCCGCCTGACCATCGGCGAGCCCAGTGAGCAACTGAACGAGGCGCTGCAATCCATCGTGAAGAACGGCGGCCGCAAAGTCATTATCAACCTCAACGGAGTTCCGCAGATTGACAGCTCAGGGATCTCCTCCCTAGTACGCATCTCTATCCAGCTTGCTCGAGAAGGCGGCGCTGTCCACCTCGTATGCGGGCCGGGACGCGTGAGAGATGCGCTCACCGTTACGCGCCTGGTCGAAGCAATTCCCACATACGAATCTGAGTCGTCGGCCATTTCTCAGTTCGATTCCGCACAAACGCACAAAAAACTTTAGCGTTCCCCTTCTCAGCAATTTAACTCTGTGATAGTCTCCGCCGCAATCGCACCGTGTCCGCACACCGTTCAACAGGTTGTGTTGTGGGTCGCGCCGTCTTCGTTCTCGTCTGGATGGCCTGGTCGACTTGTGCCCAAGTCAATGCTCCACAGCTTCTTCCCGATGCGACCGAACAGCCCCGCGCGGCAGTTGCCGCATTAGCTGAGCGCCTGGGTGTCCAGCTTCTCGCCGCAAACAAGAAGAAACCTTTCATTCTAGATTTGAGCCTTCCGAACGATCTGCCTTGCCCACTGGGTGCCTGGTTCGCCGACAGGATTTCCGAATCGCTCGCGCAAGCGCATCCTGAGCTCGAGGTTATTGCCCGCGATCGCTGGAGTTCCGCGCGTGGGCCTGCGGAGTTCGCCCACGATCGCAACCAGGAATACGCCCAAAATGAGCGACGGGCGCAATCGCTAGGTGCGGAAGTCTTGGTTCAGGGAAACTTTGCGGCAGTTCCAGGCGGCATAGGCGTCACGCTGATCGCCAGCGACCGCATCGCCGGCGGCGAATCGCGGTTCGAGACCTTGGCGGAGATTCCAATCACCACGGAAATGCAGGCCGTTCTGACGAGCCCGCTGCCTCCGCGTGCGGCGCTGCAAGGAGTGTTTAGGGCCAGCATGGCCGGCATCAGCTCGCCTCTTTGCGAAATCTGTCCTGCGCCGGAGTATACCTATGTGGCCAAAGCCAAGAAATTACAAGGAGTCGTGATTACCCAAGTCTCGGTAGGTGCGGATGGAGCGGTGGAGAACGTGACAATCGTTCGCACGCCGAGCCCAGCTCTTGCGAACGCCGCCATCCGCACAGTGCACAATTGGCGCTTCAAGCCAGCTCACAATGTCCAAGGGGAATCCGTTCCGGTAATAGTCGACGTTGCTGTAGCGTTTCGCCTTGATGTGATACCACGCCGTCCCGCACCGCCGGCTTTGACAAGCCCCGCTGGCTCGGCGATAGCTGCCGACGTCGCAAAATCACCCGGCACCAAATTCTAGCCGCTATCCGCTTTTCTTCAGTTCAGCAAGGACCAGTTTCGCCACTTCGCGCAGGGTCTCAAATACGCCTTGTCCCGTCACGGCGACGCCTTCTAGCACCGGCTCCCCTTTTTTCTGCAGTTGCTTGGTGAGTTCCGGCACGGCCATGGCGTTCGGCAGATCGCGTTTGTTCAGTTGAAGGACGTACGGGATGGTCTCGAATTTCAGGTTGTGTTCTTTCAGGTGCTCCTGCAGATTTTCCATCGTCTCGAAATTCGCATCCAGCCGCTCTTCCTGCGAATCGGCCACAAAGATGACTCCGTCTGCGCCCTTTAGGATCAACTTGCGGCTAGCTTCGTAAAACACCTGCCCAGGCACCGTATACAAATGAAAGCGCGTCTTGAAACCGCGCACAGTTCCTAGATCGAGGGGCAGAAAGTCGAAGAACAGCGTCCGGTCTGTCTCCGTCGCGAGCGAAACCATCTTGCCTTTTTGATTTTGACCGGTGTGATCATAGATCCACTGCAGGTTGGCGGTCTTTCCGCCCAGACCTGGACCGTAGTACACCAGCTTGCAGTTAATTTCGCGCGCAGGAAAATTGATGAAAGGCACGTGTCGTTGGTCCGAACCCGGTCAGAAACTTATAGCACACGCGTCGAGGGCAGGCCAGCATCTCGCCAGCGGGTGTCGCGTGTTCTGTACTCGCTTCTATTTTCCGCGAAATCCTGCCGGCGTAGGTAAGATTTTGACTGCGTTGCGCTCGGGAGGTGACGTTATCGTCATCGCGGCCCTCGAGCCCTCGTTGACGTGCGAAACGTGCTCTGCTACATTCGCGCCATGGCAAAAGCGCATAAGCCCTCCTCGGGCTCATCCGGCCGGGCCAAAGCATCCAGCTCCGCTCCATCTAAGATCATGAAGAAAAAGAACTTAACTGCTCCTCACCCGCCGCAGCGTGGCGGAGTCGAAATGGTTGATCCCCGCGTCCAGGCTCAGCTCAAACTCTACGACGAGGCCCTTGCCCTCTTTCACCAGCAAAAATTCTCCCGCGCTAAGCAGGAGCTCGAAAAGGTTCTCGAGGGGCCCAGCAAAGAACTCTCTGACCGTGCGCGTATGCACGTCAAAATTGCCGAGCAACGCATGAAGCCCGTTGCTGAACAAAATCCCCGCACCGCGGACGAGCATTACCAACGCGGCGTGGCCATGATGAATGTTGGTCGCTGGGACGACGCCCGGGAAAGTCTTGATAAAGCGCGCAAGGCCGCTCCCAAAGCCGACTACATTCATTACGCGCTTGCGGCTCTCGATTGCCTCACCGGCGAAGCCGATTCCGCCATGAAAAATCTGAAAGTTGCCATCGAGCTCCGGCCGGAAAATCGCTATCACGCCCGCAACGACGAGGATTTCGCCTTTCTTCAGGAAGACCCGCGCTTCACGGAACTGCTCTATCCCGAAAAAGACGGTACCGCCGGCTGATTCGAATCTCGACCAATTTCTCGGCATAATAATAGAGGTTAGCCAGTTCCTCTCGCTATCTGTCTTCAATCCTTACTTTTAGGATGAATCGTCGTTTGCTGTGAAGAAACACACTCCCAATTCGAAGCGCCACGTGCGCGGCCTCAACGTCGTTGCTCTCGGCGGTGGAACGGGGCTATCTACTTTATTACGCGGCCTCAAGGAGTATGTGACCCGACGCCGCGACGGCCCCGCAAACCACGAGAGACCGGTAAGCGATCTCACCGCCATCGTCACTGTAACGGATGACGGCGGTAGCTCCGGCCGCCTGCGCCGCGAGAACCGCATTCTTCCGCCTGGCGATATTCGCAACTGCATGGTCGCGCTATCAACAGATGAGGCTTTGTTGGGCCGGCTGTTTCAGTATCGGTTCCATGCCGGCCGCGGTCTTATCGGCCACAACTTCGGAAACCTCTTTCTCGCCGCCCTCACGCATGTCACTGGCGATTTTGCCGAAGCCGTGCGCGTCAGCAGCAAAGTCCTCGCTATTCGCGGCAGAATTTTCCCATCGACTGTCTCGAACGTCTCTCTTGTCGCCACTATGGAAGGCGGAGGCAAAGTCCACGGAGAAACGCGTATAACTGCCAGCCGCAAACCAATTAAAAAACTCACTCTCTTGCCCCATACCGTTCGCCCATTACCCAAAGCTCTTGAAGCCATTCAGCAGGCTGATTTGATCCTGCTCGGCCCCGGTTCGCTCTACACCAGCATTCTTCCCAACCTGCTCATTCCTGAAATTGCCAACGCCATTACAAAATCCAAGGCGCCGCGCGTTTACATCGCCAACCTGATGACCCAGCCAGGCGAAACCTCTGGGTACGCGCTGGCCGATCATCTTCGTGCCATTCAACGCCACACCCCGCACCGTGTCATCGATTGGGTCGTCGCCAATCGCCAGCCGGTTTCGCCCGAAGTCGCCAGGCGCTACCGCACGCAAGGCGCTGAACCTGTAAAGATCGATATTCCCGAGCTGCAGAAACTCGGGTACCGCGTCGTGCTCGACAATCTCCTCGAAGAACATGGTGTTATTCGCCATAACCCGAATCGGCTGGCTCGTCTCCTCCTTGAGGAATTCTTGTCGCGCCCGCGCCATTCCCGCCACTAAGTTGCCCTCCTCGATCGACTGAAGATGCTGTTCGACGCGTTCCCTGTGTTTCTTCTCGCGCTCGCCTGCATGTTGGAATAGAATCCTGCCCCGACGCCGATTTAGAATGCGCCGACTTGACGGATTCCGACCTTGTCAGCGTAAACCTCACCGGCGCGGATATATCCGGCGCACTCCTCGCAAACGCAGACTTGCGCAACGCCAATCTTTCCAATCTAAAATAGCGCGATAGCCCAGATCTTAACAACGCGAATGTATTTGGTGCGAAAAACGCCCCGGAAGGTTTTATTGCGTACGCCTTGAAACACGGCGCTATCCAAAAGGAAGCCGATTCCCCATAACGAACAATATCTAAAACGCCCACCGCATCAGCAGCCCGCCCGTCGTATAGCCGGCTCCCACCGCAGCAAGAAGGACCAGATCTCCCTTACGCAGTCGGCCTTGCTCCACCGCATCACGCAAGCCCAGCGGAATCGTCCCGCCCGTCGTATTCCCATACTTGTCGATATTCACCATTATTTTGGAATCCTCGACACCCAAGCGCTCCTGCATCGCGCGAATGATCCGCAAATTCGCCTGGTGCGGCACTACCAACGCCAGATCGTCGCTTGTAAATCCGTTGCGTTCTAGAAGGCAGCCCGCCAGCTCCGCCATCCGCCGCACCGCATACTTGAACACCTGCGAGCCTTCCTGATGCACTACGTGCATGTTTTTGTCGATGGTTTCGTGCGTGGAAGGATGCAGTGATCCGCCGGCCGGCATATACAAATACTGGCCGCCCGAGCCGTCTACGTCGTGCAAGAAATCCAGAATGCCTTCGCCGTCTTTCGCTGGTTCCAGCAGCACGGCCCCCGCGCCGTCACCAAACAGGACGCAAGTCGCGCGATCCTTGTAATCCAAAATCGAACTCATCACATCGCTGCCGATCACCACTACTTTGCGGTGCGCTCCAGAGCCCACGAACTGCGCTCCAACCGTCAAGGCATATGCAAAACCGGAACACGCCGCCGAGAGATCGAACCCCCACGCGCGCTTTGCTCCCAACCGGTCCTGCACCAGGCATGCCGTCGCTGGAAAAAACATGTCTGGCGTCACGCTCGCCACGATAATCAAATCAATTTCAGAAGGATCGGTATTCGTCTTCGTCAACAGCAGCTTGGCCGCTTCAGTAGCGAGGTGCGAACTCGCCGTCCCATTTTCCGCGATGTGCCGCTCGCGAATTCCCGTCCGCGCGCGGATCCATTCGTCGTTCGTGTCCACCATTTTCTCGAGGTCCGCGTTGGTCAGCACCTTGGGCGGCACATAACCCGCAACCCCGCTAATCTTCGCAGCAATACGGCGCGACATAGTTCTCCTTGAAGTTCCCAAAGGGTAACACAAGCTCTCGCCGGACTAAGTGGACTCACCTAAGTAAAATAATTGCCAGGCCGCATCGCAATTCCGGCAAGCGCCCAGCTAACGCCTGCGGGACATCCTAGGTCCCGCCCCGCAAAATCTCGTAGCGCCAAGTAATTTTCGCTGTCTTCTTCAGCATCGCCGCCACGGAGCAATATTTCTCTTCGCTCAGTTCAATGGCGTGCTTCACCGCCGCGTCGTCCAATTCGCCACGCAACCGATACACGATCTCCAGCTTCGTCCACACGGTTGGCGGCTCCGTAGCCCGTTCCCCGGAACAAACCACTTCCAGCGATTCCAATTTTTGCCGTTTCTTCTTCAGCACGCTTACGACGTCCGTCGCTGTGCAAGCTCCAAGCGCCATGAGCAACAGCTCCATCGGACCTGGCCCGCTGTTAGTCTCGCGATCGGAATCGATCACGATCGCATGACCCGCGGGACCAGTCGCCACAAGCCTCTGCCCGTCGATCCATTTCACGGAAGCTGTCTGCATGAGGCCTCCAACCTGACCAAGAATAACAAATTGCCGGGCGCCGCTTGCACGCCCGAAGACGATCGGCTCGCATTTATGCCGCCGCACAAAGATGACATCGAGTTGACGCCTGAGTGACACGCTTTTGCGATATGAGGCGTCAAAATAGAAGAAATTGATATGAATACGGCAACAAAAATCGCTTACGCCGATCCAAGAACAGGGCAAGTCCAGCGCAAATTTAAGACCCGCCGCTTCCCAGCCCAGCCGGTTGCGTTATCTGGCACGCCGCAACCGGGAAAGCCGCTCAAGCCGGATGCCGCTTCTCTCAAGGAGCTCATCCGCTTGGCCCAGCAGGGCGATGCAGCAGCGTTTGAAACCATCTACAAGATGCACAGCCGCCGCGTCTACGCTCTCTGTCTTCGCATGGTGGGTGACCCTGAGGAAGCCGAGGACTTGACTCAGGAAGCTTTCCTGCAGCTCTTCCGCAAGATTCACACCTTTCGCGGCGAATCTGCGTTTTCCTCCTGGCTGCACCGCTTGACCGCCAATATCGTGCTCATGCGCTTCCGAAAGAAAAGGCTAGCCGCCGTCTCCCTGGACGAGTTGATTCGGCCCGACGATGAAAAAGAACGCCCTGCTCTTGAAATCGGTGCTCCCGACCTGCGGCTCGCCGGCCTCTTCGACCGCGTCAATCTTCACGCCGCCCTTGCGCAATTGCCGGAAGGCTATAAGTCCATGTTCCTTCTTCATGATGTGCACGGTTACGAGCATAACGAAATTGCCACGATGCTCGGCTGCTCGGTGGGCAATTCGAAATCGCAATTGCACAAAGCTCGCAAGCGCCTGCGCGAGCTCTTGCACCAGGTGCGCCACTACGCTTCCAATCAGTTGCCGAAGATCACCACGGCCTCCGCAGCTTGCAAATAATCCGGTCAACCTCGAGGCTTGCGCTTCAAACGAACACACTCGTGCCCACTGGACCAAGACTCCGGGGAAGGAAAAGCAGGCAATCGCTACGAGCTTCTGGTGACTGAGGCCACTTCAATGATCGGATTGGGCATCGCCTTCATCGTACGCACAAACGCAGCCACTACCTTCGCATCAAACTGCGCATTGGCGCAGCGTTCCAGTTCCGCCAGCGCTTCCGCAGCCGCGCGCGCTTTCTTATACGTGCGGTCGCTTGTAATCGTGTCATAAGCGTCCGCCACCGCGATGATCCGCGCGCCCAGCGGAATCTTCTCGCCTGACAGGGCATGCGGATATCCCGAGCCGTCGAAAAATTCGTGATGGTGCTCCACCATCTCTCGTATGCGCGCAAGAGGCGTCAGCGGCTCCAAGATCTTCGCGCCAAACGTCACGTGCGACTTCATCGTGTCCCACTCGTCGGGATTCAGCGGCCCATTCTTGTTCAAAATGTTCTCTGGGATGGCCACTTTTCCGATATCGTGCAGCACTCCTCCCAGGCGAATCTCCTCAATCTCCAGATCGTTCAATTCCAACGCCTCTGCGATCAATGCCGCATAGGCGGATACCTTTTGCGAATGCCCCTGCGTGTAGTGGTCCTTTGCGTCAATCGCAAACGCCAGCGAAGTGACTGTGTCGAGCACGGCCTGCGGCAGAGCCTGCGGTCCTTCCGAAACGGCCGCTCCCGCTGTGCCGTTCGTCCCTTCTGTTGCCGCCAGCGATTCCGTAAATTGCTTCAGCCTCGAATAAATTTCCTCAAACGCTTCCGGTCCGGTAGCAAACAAACGCTTCAGCGTCACGCCCAGGTATGCTTCCAGCACGTCACGCTTCCATTTCTTCGCTTCGTTCGGGTCGAAATGATCGGCCGTCGAAACCGCGTTTCCGCCCTGATGCTTCGATATATACATCGAAGCATCGGCGACCTGGATCAATTCCTGCGGCGACGAGCCATGCAGCGGATAGCACGCGATGCCGAAGCTCGCGCTAATATTTTTCTCCCTCAGCAGCGGGTCCGCGGAAACCCAGCCGCGCAGCTTCGACGCCAGTTGCCGCGCGTGCTCCATATTCGTTTCCGGCATCAAGATCACGAATTCGTCGCCGCCATATCGCGCCACTACATCTGAGCGCCGGCAGTTTGTCTCCAGAATGTGACCCACACGCTGCAGGACCAGGTCGCCCTCGAGGTGCCCGTAAAAATCATTCACGAATTTGAAGCGGTCAAGGTCCATCAGCACCAGCGCAAACGAACGTCCTGCCCGCGTCGATCTCTTCCACTCGGCCGACAACGCCTCCATGAAAAAACGATGCGTCTTAACGCCCGTGAGTCCGTCCGTAATCGCTTGCTCTTGCGCCTTCTGGAAGGAAAGCGCGTTGTGCAAAGCGCCGGCAATCAAGTCCGCCAGCGTGCGCAGCAGCAGTACTTCTTCCTCGGAAAAATCGGCAGGCTGCGAGGATTCCACGTACAGAATCCCGTGGAGTTGCTCAGCATAAAACACAGGCAGCGCAATTGCCGCTAGCGTGTCCGGCAGCAGTGGCTTAAACCCGGCATCCGCGGGGACGTTCGCGTTGTATGCCGCCAATTGACCGTTGCGTGCCACCTGCCCGATCAGGCCCGTGCCGAGCGGAATTCGCCGCCCCAGCGCGCCCCGCCGCTTGCCTGCTTCCGCCTGAATCACGATCTCCCGCGTCGAATACTCCAATTGCCCGATGCCGATGTGGTCGTACATCAGTCCGGACTCGAGCTGCTCCGTAATCTTCGCCAGCATTTCATCTGGATTTAGCGTCGCAATGGCATTCCGCGAAATCGTGTTCAGCAGCGAAAGGTGCCGCGCCTTTGTTCGCTCTTCCTGGAACAATCTTGCATTTTCAATCGCGATGCTGGCCTCGCTCGCTAGCACGCGCAGCAACTCCAGGTGCCCCTCATCGAATACATGTTCCTGGTCCGAGAAAACGGCCATCGCCCCAATCGCGCGATCGTAAGCTACCAGCGGCACGCAGCAGAAACACCCGCCCTCGCGCAACGGCACCACACCCAACTTATTCACTTCCGCAAGGTAGTTGTCACGAATCAGCACCGGCTGGCGCGTTCGGATCACGTACTCCGTCAAATGATTCCCGGCGCGACGGCTGCGTCGCGGCACGCGCGTACCTCCGATCACTTCCAGGTGGAAGCGCATCTCGTCGCGAACCGGATCGAGCTCCGCAATATAAAAGTTCTCCACATCAAACAATCGCCGCAATTCCTCCCAGATCTTCACCAACAATTCTTCCTTGTTCAGCGTCGAGCTAAGAGCGCGCCCAATCTCATTCAATACGTGCAATTCTTCCGAGCGGCGCGAAGTCTGCTGCACCAGGTAACTGTTCTCCACCGCCATGCCGATCTGGTGTCCCAAGGCCAACAGCAAGCGATATTCCGCCGGCGCGAATCTCCGGCTGTCCGGCGTTCCCAACAGCAGCACGCCGAATGCTTGCTCCTTCGCCTGAAGGCTAATGGCTACAACGCTGCGCAGTCCCTGCGCCATCGCAAGCTGCCTGAATCTCTTGATCGGCTCTTCTCTTTCCAGCGCCGCCACGGATTCCGCGTTGCGCAAATCGCGAAAACCCAGAAGGCCTCCGAGCCGCGACACTAAGCTCACCAGATAATCGTCCAGCCCTTCGTTTTGCGCGACGCGGCAGAAATCGTCGTTCAGCCCAACCGCCACCACCGACGTTGGGCCTTGCGGATCGCCATGATGCAGAAACAGCGCACCCGCCGGCAATCGCACCACTCCCAGCACGCGGTCCAAAGCCTGCGACAACATTCGCTGAATCTCGCCGCCGACGAAACTCGACGTCGCCAGATTCAGATTCGACAGCGCTAGCATGTTGCGCTCGATGCGCCGCTTCTCTTCCTCATACGAAGCCATCACCATCAGCATGGCCACGAATGCGGAAGGCACTGCTGATATAGGGCTATCGATTGCCAATTCTGCCGGCGCGCTTCGCATCAATAGGAATACGGCAAGCTGCAAAACGCACCACGCCATGAACGACAGGCCGAGCAGGCGGTCAGCAAGTGTTTCTTGCCGCTTGCTCTCCTGCCAAAAGATCACCCCCACCGCGCCAAATAGCAGCCCCGCCGGGACTACCGCCGAAATGTTAAAAAGATGTAGCGCGTTCGCAACGGCCCATGCGCCGAGTACCACCGCCGAGGCTGCCGCCCCCACTTTCCACGGCTTGCGCTGTGCATAGAGTTGCGCGCCCAAAAAGAAAAACACTGCCGCCATCGCATACAGCCAGCGGTCCAGCGCCGTCTGCAATGGTGTACCCGGCACCCATTGCGCCACCGCCGGCCCCAGGTAATGCAATGCAAATAGCGTCCATCCGCCCGTCCACAGCAGCAGATACGCCTGCCGCTTCAGGCTATAAATGTACGCGAAAAACCCTGCCACCAGCGAAGTTGCCGCTAACAGGGCCAGCGCTATGAAGTTGTTGTAGACCAACACGCGTCGATTCTTCCGCTAATGCGCGGAACTACCTGCCGCGCCTGCCCCAAAATAAACAGTTTAGCGGCCCTTTGGTAATGTATGCGCATCGTTGCGGACGGCGCGCACACCTCGCACCACCCGCAAAAAGCGTCATGGACACACAAAATAAAGCACTTGCATTATGGAGCATGGATTTTTGCCGAAGCAAGCGTACCGCGGTACTGGTGGCCAAAAAGGTAGCAGAGCAGAGGTAACCATCGCAGAGGTAACGACTTGAGTAAATAGCTCTCCAAGCGATGCCAGGCTTCTGGTAGCCCCACAGTTGGACCATCCACCCGTGTTTCGCTACACTAGGCAATCACACTGTCATCGAGAGAATCACGGAACCCCCAAACGGTCCCGGCAAAATGAGTGAAAACACTAAAATCGGCCCAGTACGCGTGCGTTTTGCGCCATCGCCCACCGGCTATCTCCACGTCGGGGGTGCGCGCACCGCCCTGTTTAACTGGCTTTTCGCACGGCACCAGCGCGGCGCCATGATCCTGCGCATCGAGGATACCGACGCCGAGCGCAACAAGCCCGAACTCGTTCAGGGTATTGTCGAAGGGCTCCGCTGGCTCGGCGTCGATTGGGATGAAGGCCCGTTTTATCAATCGCAGCGCACCGATTTATACCAGGCGGCGGGCAAAAAACTGCTCGCCAGCGGCGCCGCGTTTCTGTGTTACTGCCCGGCAGAGCGCTACGCCGGCGGCGACCATGCCGTTGAGGCTCAGGATGACGAACCGAAGGCCCCCGGTGCCCGACGTATCGTGCGCTGCACCTGTCGCGACGGCAAGCCATCGACACCCGGAACCAAGCCCGCCCTTCGCTTTCGCGTCCCCATTGGCGGCACCACCAAATTCTTCGACGCCGTATTCGGCGAACGCGAATTCTCCAATGACGAGATCGAGGATTTCGTCCTCTTGCGCTCCGGCAAAGGGGACGAAGAATTCGGTCAGTCCATGTACCAGCTCGGTGTCGTCGTCGACGACATCGACATGCGCATCACCCACGTGATTCGCGGCGCCGATCACATCTCCAACACTCCCAAGCAAGTCCTGCTCTACCGCGCGCTCGGCGCGGAGGCACCCATATTCGCTCACGTACCTCTCATCCTCGGTCCGGACAAATCCCGCCTCTCCAAGCGTCACGGCGCCACTGACGTAAACATGTATCGCACCGAAGGCTTTCTGCCAGAAGCTTTCCGCAATTTTCTTGCCCTGCTCGGCTGGGCGCCCGGCGGAGATGAAGAATTTCTCCGCACAAAAGAACTGCTCGAAAAATTTTCACTTGAAGGCGTCAGCCGCACCAATGCCGTTTTCGATCGCCCCAAACTAGAATGGTTCAACACACAGTATCTTCAAAAGCTGCCCATTGAAGATTTGCTTCCGGAAGTAGAAGCGGAGCTAAAGCGCAGTCATTTATGGAAAGACGAGTGGGCCAGCGGCGCCGGCCGTGAGTGGTTCGCGAAAACAGTGGACCTCCTGCGCCCACGTATCCGCCTCCTCCCTGATTTTTCTTCGTGGTCCCGCGCCTTTTTTTCCGACGATTTCGAGATTGACCCGGAAGCCAAAGCCAAATTCTGGAAGGATCCGAAAGTTCCGGAGCTGCTCGCCAAGCTCGCGGAAAAGTTGGCGGCCATCGCCCCATCCGACTGGAATCACGATGCTTGCGACCACGCACTCCGCGCCCTCGCCGAAGCCGAAGGCATAAAAGCCGGCCTGCTCATCAACGCCACCCGCGTTGCCATCGTCGGCCAAGCCGTGGCCCCGCCCCTGTTCGACACCATGGTTGTCCTGGCTCGCGACCGCGTAGTTAACCGCCTCCGCCGCGCGTTGCCGGCACAAGCCGCAGGGTAACCCGCCATAACGAAGTAGCGGGGACCTCAGCCTTCGCCGCCTTCGTCTCCAGCCCCGAGTCCACAAGCGTGCCCAAGATCATCTTGCACGTGCGCAGCGCAAAACCAACGCTGACACTTGTCACAGAAGATTTCAGCAGATTGATTGCACGGCTCGTCCAACTGGGAGACAGCTTCACACTGAGGCTTTGCTTCTTCGTTCGGATTCTCGCGGGCGGGTTTCGCTTTCATGACAACACCCGTGCAGCTATTCTACTCTCAAGCAAGGGATACCGAATAGGTCAGCGGCGGGCGCGGTCTTTGCGGACCGCTTCATCGATCAGCGCATCCAATTCTCCGCGCGTGAGCCGCACGGGGTCGCCGCTCTCATTTCCGTCGGAGGTTATCGGCAACTCCGCTCCTCCACCGGGGGGCGGCGTGACGAAGTAGCGCGATCGCGCCGCCATGAGTTTCGCGACTTCACGGCCAGAGAGCAGTGTCGGATTGCCCGCCGTCTCTGCGGCCAACGTGATTTTCGCTACGTGCTCGATGGTTTCCAGCCGAAAATACGCCGTTAGTAAATCCGGACCGCAGGTGACCGCGCCGTGATTAGCCAGCAGCAGCGCATCGTAATGAGGCACGTAAGGCTCAAGCGCCGCGCTAAGCTCCACCGTCCCGGGCGTAGCGTAACGGACGAGCGGAATACGCCCAAGTCCCACAATCACTTCGGGAAGCAAAGCCTGGTCCAGGCCGCGCCCAGCAACTGCAAATCCCGTAGCGGTCGGAGGGTGCGCATGGCAAATAGCGTTTACATCCGGGCGCATGTTGTAAAAGAGAAGATGCATGGCCAGCTCCGAGGAGAATTTCCGCTCGCCGGAAAGCTGCCGGCCATTGAGATCCGTTACCACCAGGTCTTCAGGAGCCAGCATCCCCTTGTTCATGCACGTCGGCGTGGTCAGAATGCGCTTCTCGTCCAGGCGCACCGACACATTTCCCTCGCACGCCACGTTGTAGCCTTGCTCGTACATCCAACGCCCGGCGATGCAAATATCCAGGCGATGCTGCATTTCAGTTTTACAACTGCCCGGCAAAAGTGAGTCCGGAAGCACGGCGCGGACTCCTTCCTGGCTCGAAGGTTTCCTCGAGCCGTTCGGGGACCAAGAAAATTGTCGTGCGATGCGCGTACCGGCAAGTGCCGCGCATTCGCAAAATCTTAAGCGTAAATGCCGCGCAATTTTAGCGCACTGGCTACGCGATCGATGGCCAGCATATACGCTGCAATGCGATTGTTGACCTTGTGCGTTTCCGCGTAGCGTACCACTTCATCGAATGCATTATCCATTATGTCGAACAACCGCTCATTCACTTCGCTCTCCCGCCAGAAGAAGCCTTGCCGGTCCTGCACCCACTCGAAATAGCTAACCGTAACGCCGCCTGCATTACCGAGGATATCCGGCACGGTAAAGATGCCCTTAGCGTCGATGATGGCGTCCGCTTGCCACGTGGTCGGGCCATTCGCGCCTTCGCATAGAATTTTTGCCTGGACTTGGTTGGCGTTCCTCTCCGTAATTTGATTTTCAATCGCCGCCGGGATCGCGATTTCGCACGGCTGAAAAAGCACGTCGCGCGAGCTCATCTTCGTCCCGCCGCCCGGAAATTCGTGCAACGGCTTCTTCTGTGTGTACACCCAATCGATGACTTTGGGAATATCGAAGCCTTTGTCGTTGTATAGCCCGCCGCCGATATCGGCGAGACCCACAATTTTGTATCCCGCCTGCTGCATCAAAAGCCCCGCCAGCGAGCCGACGTTGCCGAAACCTTGGATCACTACGCGGCTTCCTTCGCGCTTCATCCCCAATTTGGCGATTGCTTTGTCGCAGCAGATCATCACGCCTCGCCCGGTAGCTTCACGGCGTCCCCGCGAACCACCTAGTTCGATCGGCTTGCCAGTGACGACAGCAGTGGTCGCTTGGCCCACGTGCATCGCATACGTATCCATCACCCATGCCATCATTTGCTCGCCCGTACCCACGTCGGGAGCTGGCACATCGCGCTCCGGACCAAGCCAGTTCGCCAGTTCCGCTGTGTAGCGCCGCGTCAGCCGTTCCAGTTCCCCTCGCGACATTTTGCGTGGGTCGCAAATCACTCCGCCCTTTGCTCCCCCGAACGGAATATTCACCACCGCGCATTTCCACGTCATCCATGTAGCCAGCGCGCGCACTTCATCGAGCGAAACGTCGGGAGCAAAGCGAATCCCACCCTTGCCAGGGCCGCGCACCGTTGAATGCAACACCCGATAGCCAATGAAGACTTCGAGTTGGCCGTTGTCCATGCCCACCGGAATGTATAACGTGATTTCTTTGCTGGGATGTTTCAAATAGCGGTAAAGCCCTTGCTCGAGCCCCAATTTATTGGCCGCCACTTCGAAGCGCGCTTCCGCGTTCTGGTAAACATTCATCTCTTCCGGTGCAGGCGCTTGCGATTGCGACATTCGAAGAATCTCCTTTGGACCAGGCCGCCCAACCGGCACGTCATCCGTTCGCGTTCGTAGTTCGCCCTGGGCGATTTGCGGCACAGAAGGCGACCTGGAGAGCCAAGAAAGAGGTGAATTCGGCGGGCTACCCACCCGCTGACCTGTCACTTGGCCGGGCCGCCAGTATACGAACCTGCTTCGCCACTCGCAAGCAGGAGACCGCAGCACATTGCGATTTTGCGCACGTACAATTGTGGACGGAGGGATGCGCGAATAGAAACAGGTCGCGCGTTCAGTTAGGCGCGCCAGCTACCGGGATACCACCCGGTATGCGCATTCGGAGAGCAACGCGCCGGTATTTGCGTTATTCGCCCGATGCGGATTTTTTGCCTGTATGACAAACCACACGGATGCCAGAAGTGCGCCAAAAATCATCCCCGCGAACAGCAAGGCGGCCACACGCGCAACCCTGTGCAGGCGCTCGTTCGACCAAAACGCGCTCGGTCCTTCAGCTTCACTCACCCGACCCGAAGCCGCCTTCGCGACCTCCGCGGACGATTCGGCCGCAACGTCTGAGAACTCAACTGCCGCAATGAAGCTATACCCGCGCCGCGGAATCGTTTCGATATACACGGGGCTTTCCGGAGAATCACCGAGCACCAGGCGCAGCTTATTCATCGTGGTGTTGACATTCGCATCGAGGTTGCTCAGAAACGCGTCCGGCCAAAGGTGCCGCCGCACTTCGTTGCGAGTGACAACCTCTCCCGCGCGACTCAGGAGCAGCAGCAGCCCCTGGAAGAGCTTGGCCTGGACACGGACACGTTGGCCATTCTGATATAGCTCCTCGCGCTCGAAGTCGGCCTGAAACGTTCCGAAACGTGCGTACCGCGCCGGAAACGCCAACAACCTCGAAGGAGACCTCTCGCTGCTCTCGTGTTCCGCAATGGGGCTGATCTGTGTGCTCATAGCTTAGGATCCTTTGCTCCCGCCGCCGATCGGGTTCAAGCCACCGATGACGCGCCGCTTCAGCTTATTAGCCGATAGACGAATGAGCCTAGCGGTTGAGGTGCCTAAACTTGTCAAATTTATGTCTATTCGACCGCTGCTTATGGGGGGTAAGGACCTACTGCAAGCGGAACTGGATCGTAACGGTGAGGTGCATGGGAACTGGCTTGCCATCCAGGGTGGCCGCCTGATACTTCCACTGGCGCAACGAGTCCATAGCCGCCTGGTGCAGCAACGAAGGGCCGGAGACAACCTTCATCGCGGTCACGCGACCCGTAGCATCAACCAATGCATCGACGCGTACGTCGCCGGCTACGTGTTGTGTTTTCGCCAACGCTGGATAAACAGGCGGCACCGAAGAAATCATACGCGCGGGCTTCACGTCTCCGCCCACCATTACAACCGCCGCTGGAGCGGCCGGCGGTTTCGAGCTTTCCCCAAAATCCGTGCTCAGCGAGTTCTGCGCGGAAAGCGTTTCGCTGTTTAACTCCAGCGCCGGCTCCATCTCACCACTTGGCTGTGCACTCGCGGAGTGACCCAGTTTCGGCTTAGCCAGCCGGACTGTCCCCAGAGAAGGCCTCTTGATTTCTGCCTCAACGGACTCGGCTGACTTCGCCGGCGCGTTAATCACATCTTTACTGACACTCGGTTTGGGGATGCGCTCGGTAATCGCCGCAGCCTGCATCTTGCCCTGAGTCAAAGAGGAAACAGCGGGTGGAGGCGTTTCTGTGACCCCGTTTGCAGGACTGATTTTCGTCTCAGGAGAGGAGGGTTCCAACGTTTGGACCGCAGGCAACGAAGGCGTGACAGTCGAAGCGCTATCAACCGATGGCAAAGAAGACGCCGGAGCCGCAGAGAAAGCGGGCGACATATTCGTTCGAGAAGTTGTGTGCACAGGCGCCAAAGACGCCAGCGAATCACGGAAGTACCACGCTCCGCTCGCCGCAGCGACAATCAGGCCAGCGGCGATCCCGATCCATATTCCCTTGCCGCTTCCGCTCGGTCTCGTCAGCTCTGCATTGGTTTCGCCGAGCAGCGTGTTTCCAAATAGTGGAGCAGAAGGCGTGGGTTTTGGTGAACTGGTTACGCTCTTTGCCGGTGCTGCGGCCTGCTTTTGTGGAGAAACTGACTCGGCTGCTACCGGCGCCTGCCATTCTTCAAATTGGTTATCTGAATCCGCTGCGCCTTCTTCTGCCTGTGGCACGTGAACGGCCGCGTTGCGCGCCAAAGGCTCGAGCCACGCCGGAATTTTCGATTCTTCATTGTCGAAGCTGAACTTTGCCGCTCCCCCTGCATTCTTCGGCGGAGTCTGCTCCGAACCATCCAGGTCAGATTTGGCCGGCTTCTCGAGCTTGCTGATTGCCGGTTCTTCCCTTGCCATGTCGAGAATTTTTGCGGCGGCATCCCCAAGCTCCTGCTTGGAGGGCGGGGCCACCGAGACACTCGGCTTCGCTTCGCTCTCCTTCTGGTCGGCAAAGAGCAGGGCAGAAAGCTGTTCCTGCAAGCGATTCGCTTCGAGCTTCAGCCCGTCAATGGAGGTCTCTGCAGGCGCGAGGAAATCCGCTTTGCTCGTCGGGCGCGAATCCGCCTTGATTTCGGTTTTGAACTCTTGCACCGCGTCAGCAAGATTGGAATTGATGCTTGCGGCTGCGGGGCTCGCATCCGCATACGTAGCGGGTTTCGGCTCGGCGCTTTTCCCCGGCGCAACGAAATCCGATTTACGGGCGACAGGCGAAGTCGAGCCGGCGTGACCTATCTGACGCTCGCCGGGAAACCGCATGCCCCAGAATCCGAGCACCGGCTCGGTGAATTCCAGTTCCACGTAACCGCTGACATTCCGATAATTTTTGGATTTCACTACCTGGCATACAACTTCCTTTTTCGTTTTTTCATTGGTCAGAAAAAGAAGCTGCCCCGGTGCAACAGACGAGGAAAGACGGATCACCGCGCCGTTTGCGAGCACTAACACCGTGTTCGTGGTTTCCGAAAATGGCTCGCGCTTTTCGCTGCCTTCCACTGCCCGCGCGCCGTTCACCGTCACCGGCACTTCCAGCGTAACAGGCTGCGCGCTGCTGATTCCTTCGCTGGCTCGTGGGTTCTCGGAGGCGCGCTCCGGCTTTTCGGATGATGTTGAAAGTGAAGAGCCGTCTTTGAGCGTCGGAGGCATGTCTTACTCGCTTGCGAAAGAAAGTTTCGCTGACCTCTGCCAGGCGCAGAGCTGTGCGCGAACATTTATATGTTCAGGGTGATGCAAGCGAGCCAGCTATAGTACCCGCGTACTACGCTGGAAACAGACTGGCCGTTCGTACAGGTTTTTGCGACGAACAAATTTATTTGTCGAGTGTAACCTTGAACTGCTCGTCGACCTCGACCTGATATCCTGTGACCAGCTTGTTCGTTTCGTTGGCCATGCCGATGACCGCTTGCAGTTCGTGGAACATCGCGTCCGTCATGCCCTTCTTGCGAGCAGACGCCGTGTGCGAGGCGATGCAGTAGGAGCAATTATTGGTTACGCTGACTGCCACGTAGAGCAACTCTTTTGTGAGCGCATCCAGCGCGCCGGGCGCCATGACCTGCTTGATGCTTTCCCACGTGCGCTTCAGCGTCGCGGGATCGTGCGCGATGGCCTTCCAGAAATTATTAATCCAATCGATCTTCCGCGTTGCCATGATGTCGTCGTACACCGCCCGAACCTCTGGACTGGCATCCTGGTATTCGATCAGTTTGAACGTCGCCATAAAGTCTCCCCTGAATTGCACTTTTTAAAATTAGCAGGAAGCCTGAACTTCGGCCAATAATCCTGCCCCGCATCCAGCGCATGGCTTAAGAGTTGAATTCAGCGACGGTCCCCGACGCAGCTGCGCAGGGTAACTGTAGGGACTGGCGGTAGGGAATAATTGTAGACCAGTTGTAGGTACTGACTGTAGGAACGGCCTGTAGGGACTAGGCTGCTTAGCAGGAGCGCAGCGATGCGGCCAACTCAAGATTCGCTTGCAACCGACGATCAATCTGCACCGCAGCGTAGCGCGCGCAGACTGCCAATTCGCGCTCGCTCCACGCGCCAACCGCCGGCAAGCTGCGCCCGACCACCGACTTTATGCCGTCAACCAGGTTGTAATAGACGCGTACGAGACCCAAGCCATTGCCGCCCGAACGCAACTCTGGGGTCAGATTGTGAAGGCCCACCAGCGCCGGAAAATCCTGTCCGGTGACCTGACCATTTTGCACCCCGGCAGCGGCTAACACACGCTCCGAGACCGGCTGGGCCGCAGCTCCGGCCAGCATGGCTCGCCAGTAGTAGGCGGCGAACTGCGTCAAGGCCACAATCGAGATTGCAAATAGCATAGCGGCGAGCATCCCTCAGCCTCTTTCTCTTTGCACGCATAAGTCTGCCTGCGCACCCATCTTTATCCAATAGGCCCGGAGTACCAGCCGAGTAGAACTAGGTAAGTGACTTGATACGCTGAGGTTATTTCCATGCGGGCGGCCGCCGCCTGTGCTTGCTTGTTTCTGCCTGCTCCTTATATCCTCCTGCCCACGGTTTACATTGGAGGTACGTCAATGCGCATTTACCGAATCATTGTTGTCCCGGCACTTCTAATAGCGCTTTCCGCTTTGGCCATGTCAAAACTCAGCGCCGCTGATGACGAACACCAAAGCGACCGCGCTGCCATTACAAAAATTCTCGAAACGCAGCAGAACAATTGGAACCAGGGCAACGTGGATGCGTTTCTGGAGGGCTACTGGCATTCTCCGGATCTGACGTTTTCCGGGAGCGGCGGCATTGCCCGCGGATGGGATGGCGTGCTTGCGCGCTACAAGAAAAATTATCCCGATCGCGCCACGATGGGCCAACTCGATTTCTCCGGTCTCGAGTTTCGTTTTCTCGGCAACGATGCCGCGCTCGTGCTCGGGCATTGGCATTTAGCCCGTTCGCAGGGCGATGTCGGGGGAGTTTTCTCTTTGGTGTGGCAGCGTTTTCCGGAAGGCTGGCGCATTATTCACGATCACACCAGCACGGTCGACAAACCCAAGTAAAGGCAGGCAGAGCGGAGCGCCAACGTTACCTAACACCAGCCTAATTCATCTAAGTAGCATGGTTTTTGCGGGGTGCGTAGAAGGCCTTTGGGTGCGAAAAGCGTGTACGTCTTGAAGCTCAGCGGTGAATCCGGATACATCGTAAAGGGTTGCGAATGCTAGCAAGCGCACTACATCTAGCGCTAAGCGGCCTGGCGATCATCGCCGTGATGATGTTCGCTCTTTGGATCGTTCATCTACTCATTCGCAACGCCGCGATTGTGGATGTGGGCTGGGCCGCTGGGCTGGCGACGCTTGCAATTTTTTACGCCGTCGAGGGGCCGGGGTACTACGCGCGCAAATGGGCGATCGCGTCGATGGCCGGCTTCTGGGGATTGCGGCTGGCGGCTTACCTGTTTTTTTCCCGCGTGGCTGGTAAGCCGGAGGAAGGGCGCTACGTGCAGTTGCGTAAAGAATGGAAAACGCACCTGGCACTGCGCTTTTTGTTTTTCTATGAATTTCAGGCGGTGCTGACTGTAGTGCTGTCGCTGCCGTTCTTGCTGGCGAGCCTCAACCCCGCCGCGCCGCTGGGCAGGCTCGAGAAAATTGGAGCAGCCATCTGGCTGGTGAGCATTTGCGGAGAGGCTGTAGCGGATTTCCAGCTTAATCGATTCCGGAAAAAACCCGAGAATCGCGGAAAAACGTATCGAAGAGGTTTGTGGGCTTATTCGCGGCACCCGAATTATTTCTTCGAGTGGATGATCTGGGTGGGATATGCGATTTTCGCGCTGGGATCGCCGTGGGGCTGGCTTGGAATGATTTCGCCGGCGTTGATGCTCTACTTCCTGCTTGGCGCTACCGGCATTGCCGCCACGGAAGCGCAAGCGCTGCGCACGCGTGGTGTCGAGTATCGCGCCTATCAAAGGACCACGAGCACGTTTATTCCGTGGTTTCCGAAGAAAGAAGCCGCCAACTATTTCGTGCCGCGGCAAACGTAAAAAAACTCAAATAACTATAAGATGTCGAGGACTTCTTCGTAGCGTTTGAAGGGCGCGATTAGGTACGCGCCGGCCATTTCTGTACGCGACCAAGCCAGCATTTCGCGCGCGCACTCGAAGCCACGATCGCGCGCAGCGGCGCCCGCAGCTTCCAAAGATTTCAGGAGCGGCTGCGGAATGACAATGCCCGGAACTTCATTATTGAGGCGCAACGCCTGTTTGTAGCTATTCAGCGGCCAAATCCCGATGAGCACCGGAATGGGCGGCGTCCCGCCGATTTTCTTCAAGAAGGCGTACCAGTGTTCGGGATCGAAGAGCGGCTGGGTCATCGCGAAGTGGGCGCCGGCTTCGATCTTGGCGCGGAAGCGTTCGATCTCACCGTCGAGATCATCGGCGACCGGGTTGACAGCGACGCCAATCGCAAAGTTTGTAGCGCCGCCCAACGTTTTTCCCGCCCAGTCGGTGCCCTGGTTTAAGCGATGCAGAACTTTCACGAGGCCTACGGAATCAACTTCGTAGACGCCGCTGGTTTCCGGATAATCTCCAACGGACGGAGGATCGCCAGTGATGGCGAGCACGTTGCGAACGCCGCCTACCGTCCAAGCTCCGAGAAGCATGGCCTGCAGGCCGATGATGTTGTAGTCGCGAGTGGTCAGGTGCGGCACGGTTTCCACGCCCCGCGCTTCGAGCGCGCCCGCCGTGATTAGCGCGTCCATGCCAACGCGGGCCATCGCGCCACTGTTGATGTCGATCGCATCGACTTTGCGCGAGGCCATGATTTTGTCGACCTGCTCGTAGACCCTGTCTAACGCAATACCTTTCGGCGGATCGATTTCGACGCAAACGGCGAATTCATTCTTCTGCAGCTTTTTCCAAAATTTGCTTTCCGGTTCGCGATCTAAAACCGGCACCGGCTTGATTACCGTCTGGACGTGCGCGACCGATGCCGCCTTCACAGGTTTTAACGCCTTCACCGCTTCCGCCATGGCACGAATATGCGCGGGCGTTGTGCCGCAGCAGCCGCCGAGAATCCTCGTGCCGAGGGCGGCAGCTTCGCGGGCAAAAAGGGCGAAATACTCCGGTGAGGATTTGGGGTACACGATGCGATCGCCTTCTCGCTTCGGAAAGCCCGCGTTGGGCATGCCACTGATGCGCAGATCATCAATTCCCGCAAGTTCTTGAAGAATAGGAAGCAGAGATTGCGGGCCAAGCGTGCAGTTCGCGCCAATAATCTGCACGTTTTTGCTTTTCAGCAGCGCGGCCACCGCGCCGGGACGCATGTCGCCGAAAATCGTGCCCTCTTCGGAGTAGGTAAGTTGCGCGATTATCGGGAGGCCAGAGAAGGAGCGAATTGCGTCGATGGCAAGAATAATTTCTTCGATGTAGTTAAATGTCTCGAGAATGTATAGGTCAACGCCGCGTTCCTCGAGAGCGAGCGCTTGCTCTCGAAAAATGCCCAGGATTTCGTCGGGCTCCGGATGGCGGGCTTGCACGCCGATGCCGAGCGGGCCCATGGAACCGGCGATGAGCACTTCGCGCGTGGCGGAATCACGCGCTTCGCGGGCGATTTTTACTCCGCGACCATTAAGCCGTTGCACTTCGTCGGCGAGGCCGAGCGGTTCGAGCTTGAAGCGATTGGCGCCGAACGTGTTGGTTTCGATGATTTGCGCGCCGGCCTCAATGTAAGCCTGGTGTACCCGAAAGACCGCCTCCGGCTCCGTGGAATTTAGCTCGTCGAAGCAGCGCTGCGTACCCACGGATTCGTGCAGCATCGAGCCCATAGCGCCATCGGCGATGAGGATGGAATCTTTCAACCGCTCGTTGAAATCCTGAATTCTCAAGACTTGATTGTCCTATGTATGGATTGCGTGGCAGCCCTTCAGCGCTTGGGCTCCATCAGGCTCGCGACGGTGCTCATCAAATCGTATTTGGTAAGGATCTCGAAACGCGCGTCGCCCATTTCCACGAAGACAGCGGGATTTTCGTGGCTGAGAATGTAGGTGATGCGTTCGACTGGTGCGCTGCGCGGCACTTGCGGCAACGGCTTGCTCATCACTTCGCGGACCACGAGCTTGCGCAAATCTTTGCCTTGCAGCGCCATGGTCAAGATTTGGTCCTCATAGATGGTGCCGATGGGAATGTTTTCCTCGAAGACGGGAATTTGCGAAATGTCCTGATCCTGCATGGTTTTTAGCGCATGGAAGACGGTTTGATAGGGGCGCGCGATAACCAGTTCCCGGACTTTTCCGCTTTGGTGCTTGGCATTCACCACTTCGCCGGCGGTAATTTTCACGGCAGCTTCCACGTAGCCGCGCTCGCGCATCCACTCGTCGTTATAGACTTTGCTGAGATAGCGCATTCCAGTGTCGGGTAGGAACGCAACGATGAAAGCCTCTGGTCCAAGATTTTTGGCGAGCTGCAGCGTCGCGGAGATGCAGCCGCCTCCCGAGCCTCCGGTGAACAGGCCTTCCATTTTTACCAAACGGCGCGCGACTACAAAGCACTCTTCGTCGTTGACCTGAATCACATCGTCGACAATTTTCAGGTTCATCGTGCTCGGAAAAAAGTCTTCGCCAATTCCCTCCACAACGTAGGTTTTGGCTTTCACCGTTTCGCCGCGCTTTACGAAATCGTAGTAGAGCGAGCCGTAAGGGTCGACGCCGATAATCTTGATATCGGGATTTTTTTCCTTCAGAAATTTGCCGACGCCGCTGATGGTGCCGCCGGTGCCCATGCCACACACGAAGTGCGTGATTTTGCCTTCGCTGTCTTCCCAAATTTCCGGGCCGGTGCTGCGATAATGCGCCTCGGGATTCATGGGATTGTCGTACTGGTTGGGATAGTAGGAATTGGGAATTTCGCGCGCGAGTTTTTTTGCTACGGAGTAATAACTGCGCGGATCCTCCGGCTCGACCGCGGTGGGGCAAACAATCACTTCCGCGCCGAGGGCCTTGAGCAAATCCACTTTTTCTTTGGATTGCTTGTCCGTGATGGTGAAAACCATTTTGTAACCGCGCACGGCCGCGACGAGGGCAAGGCCCATTCCCGTGTTGCCGGAAGTTCCTTCAATAATCGTGCCGCCCGGCTTGAGCAAACCCTTTTTCTCAGCGTCGTCAATCATGGTGATGCCGATGCGGTCTTTCACCGAGCCGCCAGGATTGATGTAATCAGCCTTGACGTAAATTTTCGGCTTCAGCCCCTGATTAATGCGATTGAGGCGCACCAAGGGCGTGCCGCCGACCGCGTCCAGAATGTTGTTACATTTCATGTATTTTGAGCGGCGAGGCTGCGCGCCAAGTGTGCGCGAAGCCTGTGCCATAATTTGTACAGTCTAGCATGCGCTCGCGCAGCCACGTAGCCGAGTGCCCGCGAAGGAGATAGGCGTGTCTCGTCAGAATATTTCGAGTGGGGCGCCGTGGGAGCCGATTGTGGGGTACTCGCGGGCGGTGCGCGTGGGGAATGTGATCAGCGTGTCTGGGACTACCGCTACCGGGCCGGACGGCAAGATTGTTGGCGTGGGCGATGCGTATGCGCAGACGGTGCAGACGATTCGGAATATTGAGGCGGCGCTGGCGAAGGCGGGCGCTACCTTGAATGATGTGGTGCGGACGCGGATTTATGTGACGAACATTGCGGAATGGGAGAAGGTTGGGCGGGCGCACGGTGAATTTTTTGGAGCGATACGGCCCGCGACCAGCATGGTGCAGGTGAGCAGCCTGATTTCGACTGAGATGCTGGTGGAAGTGGAAGCCGACGCCATCGTGGGAGAGTGATCAGCGCGTCTCTCGCGAGGATCTACTGATTCTGTGCAACTCTGATTGGAAGCTTTCCCTGAAATTTTCATGGGCTGTAGCAAGCATTTCTGTCAGGGATGCCCGGTCCGTACCCAGTGGAATCGGTTACCCCTCCCCCCCGATTTTTCGTAAGTGTTCATTCTAAACGTAGTTAAAGTCCTTTAGATACAACACTTCTACAAGTGTTGATTCTAAAGGGACTTAGAAGTGCACGAAGATAGTGCAGATTTTGACCGTGGCGCAACGTGGCTTCAGTCGCAAAAAGCCGCTCACCGCGGCTGGGTGACTCGCAATCAAGATGGTGGCGCTGGCCGCAAGACCGACGGTCACTTTAGAGACCGCCAAAGACAAGCAAAAAGAAAAAGCGCCAAGATGTCTTGGCGCTTTTTTACCTGAGAATAGCTTACCAGGCGATTAGATTGCAGTCAAGGTAAATCCGGCAGTCACATGCGCTACCAGTGGGCGCGGATGCGGTACTTGAGTACGGAGGTGCCGTTTTTGTCGACTGGGACTTTGAATTGGGCGGCGAAGGCGGCGGTCTTTGTGAATTTGTAGGAGGAGGAGAGCATTTCCCAGTCGCCGCCTATAGGCTCGTTGACCTCGACGGTGATGGGCGTGTCTTTGTGATTGCGGAGGGTGATCTCGAATTCCATTTCCCAGACGTGCGTGTCGATGCGCTTGTAGTCGGTCTGTTTGCGCTCCGCGATTACGTCAAAGGCGTTGCCGATGTGGACGGTGACGTTTTCGTCTTTGGGCGTGTGGTCGATGTGGTCTTCACCGACGAAGAGCACGCCGCCTTTTGAGTCTTGCTGATAGACGCGCAGGTTACCGGCGGGCAAAGGCATGCCTAAGCCGGCTTTCTCTTCATTCTTGAATTTGTAAAAGACCATGACCGGATCTTTTTGCGGGGAGCCCGGATTGTATTGGTTGTGGTAGTAGAAGTTCTGACCATTGACGACGAAAACTTTTTGAACGGGAACACCGGTTCCTTGCAGGAGGCTGATCTGCTTGGTTTCTTTGTCTTCAACGGAGGTGCGGCGGCTGAGCGAGTAAAGATGGTACTCGGAGAAGCTTTCCTGCTGGAACTGATCCGCCTTGGCACGGCTCATGACCATCTCTTTAGCAGCCATGGCGCCGACAACAGCGGCCTGAGGAAGGCGATTCAGGTCGCCAGCAACGAGCTGAAGGCGCGCGTTATGGAACGCGGTGCCGCTGTTGTTGGCTAGCGTGACCCAGCCGTCGAGGTC
>JAOAPV010000028.1 GCA_025463055.1 Candidatus Acidiferrum typicum | reverse complement strand
TCAAAGTCATTTGGATCATGCGCCGGAGTCACCTTCACCGCTCCGGTCCCAAACTCGGGCTGCGCAAGTTCGTCAGTGATGATGGGAATCTCGCGATTCATCAGCGGCAGCAAGGCTTTCTTCCCGTGCAGATGCGCATACCGCTCATCGCGTACATTAACAGCCAGCGCAGCATCGCCAAGCATCGTCTCCGGACGCGTAGTCGCCACGGTAATGAACTCATCCGTCCCAATTACTGGATAACGAATCTCCCACAGCTTGCCGGGAATCTCCTCGTGCTTTACCTCGAGGTCCGATATCGCAGTCTCGCAACGCGGGCACCAGTTCACAATGTACTTGCCGCGATAGATCAGTCCTTCTTCATGCAGCCGGACAAACACCTCGCGCACCGCGCGCGAAAGGTTTTCATCCATGGTGAAGTATTCGCGGCCCCAGTCCACCGAAGCGCCCAGCCGCCGCATCTGCTCCTGGATCGCGCCGCCATAGTGCTTCTTCCACTCCCACACGCGCTCGATGAATTTTTCGCGCCCCAGCTCTGAACGCTTCTTGCCTTCCGCCGCAAGCTGGCGCTCGACCATCATTTGTGTTGCGATGCCGGCATGGTCGGTCCCCGGAAGCCACAGCGTGACGAACCCGCGCATTCGGTGCCACCGGATGATGATGTCCATCTGCGTCTGGTTCAGCATGTGCCCCATATGAAGACGGCCGGTCACATTTGGCGGCGGAAGCAGCAAGCTGAACACTGGGCGTGGATCTCCCTCAGGGGGAGTGGGAACCGAGAACAGCTTCTCCTTGACCCAGTATTCAGCCCAGCGCGCTTCGATAGCGCCCGGTTCGTAAGATTTGGGAAGGTCGTGGGGCATGGGAAAGTCGGCAGTTAGCACCTGGCACTTGGCAGTTAGTCAGCTCAGATTCGGGAAGACTCCCCGAACTAAGGGACCAAGTGCCAATTGCTAAGTGCTGAGTTTCGATCTTACAGGCGGAAGAAAAAACGGGTCAAACGAGCGGTGGGGTATATGGAGCCGAGGGGATTTTGCTACACCCTCAGGGACCACCCCGGACCAGAGGCGGCGCGGGGCGCGCGCGTGAGAGGCGAGCGGGCGTCGCGTGCGGGTTCTGAGTGTAATCGCCTGGTTACGCCAGCTATGCTCTAGAGTGCACAGGCCGCTTTCACTGCGCTAGAAGTATTCCGGTCCGGCGCTCGCCATCCTTCAATTCGATAATCTGCGGTTTCCCACGAACAAAACCTGCCCTGCTGGTGAAACTAACGCTGTAGCGAGCGGGCTTTAAATTGGGGAGGAAGAATTTGCCATCCGGTCGAGGAATAACACTGCGGACGGTATTCCACGGTTTGTCGTCTGCAGCGACGGTGTCTGCGTTAACCCAGCCGTCGATCTTCGAACTCCCATTGGATTGGACTACGCCGCCGATGCCTCCTGCCTCTTTGACGACGATGCGTGTATGGCATGCCGCACTGTCCGCATCCCGGCTTTCAATCGAGACAGAAGGGACCTGATCCTCGTCAAGAATCGCAGCGTCCGTGTATGCGGCGCTCAAGTTGGTGGGAAGACCGAGAATCAGTTCGTACGTTCCTGTAGGCAGTTTTTCAAACGTAAATGAACCGGCAGCATCCGTCGCGGTCGTCTGGGCACTCCCTCCTGCGACGCGCTTTGCCTGTACAGTTACACCCGAGAGCGGCGTAACATTTTCACCATCGTCTGTTTCTGTACCACGCATTAGAACGCCAACAAGATCTGGCAGGCGTTGTCCGACAGCTAGTCTGCGGAGACTGCGCAGTTCGACTTCACTGTCCTGAATAGGTGCGGTAAGGGAGCAGATACCCGTAATGAACCCGTCCCCGTTCCTTGAGGCATCTATCAGATACTTGACCCCGATCTTGAACCTGTATCCACAATCGCCGCCGCCAAAACCAGTCCTGATGCCGACAACTTCCCCTACTTTCTCAGTACCGCGAAAGCTCTCAATGACCCGGACTTGAAACAAGACGCGCTCGAATGTGAGTTTGTCATCTGAAGGCACCACGCGTCTCGAAAGGACTTCACCGACAAAGTCGGCGTCGCGATACCGATGGACACCGCAAGTAGTTTGGCGGGTGCAACTGCACGCCCAAGACATTGTTCCATGTCCTAGCACAAGTAACGTCAAACCAAAGAGAATGTGGCGAATGAGGATTCCGAGAGTTTTCATCGCTATTAAAAGATCGAAAGCAGAATGGAAATCTTGCAAAAGAATACTCTGGCAAGGCAGGTTTGGCGATAAATCCCGATGTCGCTCATTGACCAACGGTCAAAACGTGTAATTGCCTGATTGCATCAACAACAGTAAACGAAAGCACCAATGTAACCTTGGACGACCGCAGTTAACTATGCTCAAATTTAACCGATGACGGATCAGGCAGACGGGCACAATAAAATCCCTTTCGGTCCAATCAGCCTACTGGTCATGGCTGCGTTGGTACTTTACTCCTTGTTGCCGTCGTGGTTTCGTCCTGTTCCGCCACTGTTTGTTCTGTTCTTGTTAGCAGGACTCATCGTTTCGCTAATATCGGCAATCATTGCCGGTGTTCGAAGTTCCCGATTGTGGTTGATTGCGACCCTGCTACCAATCGCGTTCTTTCTCATGCTCTTGAATTTTGAGCAGTCTACAGAAGTCAAAATCAGTGAGAAATCTGGCGATACCACGTTTGTGCTGTCAGGGAGCGGAACCCTCACGGATTTCGTAGTATTCAGCCCTGAATACCTCACCTCTGCCCAGACTCCGAACGACATGAGATTTGCATTGTGGTGTATTCAACCAGCTGACCACCAAGGTTGGGGAGAACCCGTCTGGCGAATCCGCTCCATTCGATATGGAATTGTGCCTGAAGGATATATTCAATGTGCTCCGTTGGAAGGCAAGCCCGAACCACTACGTGATTCTCGGGTGCCATACCTTCTGAGTGTGACGACAGCGAGTGCGCCGGGTACGGCGGGATATTTCACTGTGGAAGGTGGTAGAGCACAATGGGCGAAAAATCAGCCTGACGGGCCATGTTTCACGATGGAGAACGGAAAATACAAACGCGCCCAATGCCTTCACTCCGCGTCTTGCCAAACCGACTCGCAAGCTGTGCCGACTACTACTTGTCGATAAATCAATTACACGCATTGAGGGTGTTGTGAATGAAATCGCGTGAATGGCGTCAAACTACTGGATTTCGACGATGATGAAATGACGAGGTGTCGTGGCATGGGAATCTGAGCTATTAGTTTCCAAGAGAAGGCACAGAGATTCGAATGAATTCTGTTATCAGAGAGATGGAACAGATCCCGGAACGAGAGCCTAGGCGCTGGGTTCGTCGGCTCGGATGGATGACAGCAGGCTTGGTTTCTGTGCTTGTTGTTCTAGCCGGTATGGGAGCTCTCTATCAATGGGTTTCAAGCAATCGTGACAGACGCCTGAATCCTCCCCCAGGCTTATTACTCGACGTAGGCGGCTACAGAATGCACATTTACTGCGTTGGGCAGGGTTCTCCCACCGTGGTCCTCGAATCCGGTACAGGGGACTCCTGGCTCTCCTGGTATAAGGTCCAGCCACAAATTGCCCAACTAACCCGTGTGTGCTCCTACGACCGCGCAGGTATGGGCTGGAGTGATCCGAGTCCCGGCCCGCGGACAAGCAAAGTGATCGCCACGGAGTTGCACAGCCTTTTGCGCAACGCCGGGATTTCGCCGCCTTTCATATTGGTTGGCCACTCGTTTGGAGGACGTAACGGGTAAGCTGGGCAAACCTGTTTTCATTGGAAGCGAACCGACTCGCATGTCGATTTCAGACGACGGGCGGTACCTATATGTTGTCTTGTCGGGTAGCAATTCGGTAAGAAGGATGAGTTTG
>JAOAPV010000024.1 GCA_025463055.1 Candidatus Acidiferrum typicum | reverse complement strand
GAAGTTTTCGAGCGTACATATCGTTTCGTCTGCGAAAGTTTGGCGCGCATTGGGAAAGAGCGTGCGGCGCGGCCTTGGCGTGAAGAATGCCGGCGCGGTGCATTTGATGGATGATGGCGAGTCCGCGAAAAACTTGCGGACGATCGAACTGCTTGCGCGATGCCTCGTGCGAGGTGGTGCGGACCGCAAGTCCCTCTTGATCGCTGTGGGCGGAGGGGTGGTGGGAGACGTTGCGGGCTTCGCTGCGGCTTCCTATTTGCGCGGAGTCGCTCTTGTTCACGTGCCCACTACCGTTGTGGCGCAAGTGGACAGCTCGATTGGCGGCAAGACGGGCGTGAATTTGCCGGAAGGGAAGAATTTGGTCGGCGCATTCTATCCGCCGAAGCTGATTCTCTCCGATCCCGAGGTGCTACACACTTTGCCGGAGCGCGAATTTCGCGGCGGGCTTGCGGAGATCATCAAGCACGCGGTGATTGCGGATGCGGAGATGTTTGCGTACTTAGAGAAGAATATGGACAAGGTGGAACAGCGAGATCGCGCGGCGCTCGAGTATTTGATTCCGCGAAATGTGGCGATCAAGGCGCGAATTGTGGGGCGAGACGAGCGGGAATCGGGGCTGCGAGAGATACTCAACTTTGGGCACACGTTCGCGCATGCGCTGGAAAGCGTCACGCACTACAAGCGTTACCAGCATGGCGAAGCGGTGGCTTGGGGGATGATGGCGGCGGCGCTGCTCGGGCATGAAATTGGCGTGACTCGCGCCGATGATGTTTCGCGGATTGTCTCGCTTGTGCGTCGCATGGGTCCACTGCCGGCTTGGCCGCGCGTCACGCCGAGTGGGTTGGTCGCGTCGATGCGCTCGGACAAGAAAACGCGCGACGGGAAGCTGCGATTTGTGCTGACGTCACGCATCGGCAAGGCGGGGTCGTATGACGATGTTCCGCTATCCGCCGTCGAGCGGGTCGTGCGCTTTGCTCCTCAGTTTTTCTGTGATTCCGGCAAGGCCAATGGCTGAGGCTGCCGCACCTGCCGTCCCCGCGAAGGGGACTCGCCCGGAAGGCGCGCAAACCGAAGCGGACGCTTCGCGCAAAGTCCGCGAAATGTTCACGGAAATTGCGCCGCGCTACGACTTCCTGAATCATTTGCTGTCGCTGGAGATGGATCGCGTGTGGCGCGCGCGGACTGCCCGCCGCCTTTGGCCAATCCTGCGGCGGCCCAATGCCCTGGTGCTTGACCTTTGCTGTGGCACTGGCGATTTAGCTTTCGCGTTGGCGCGCGGTGGTGCGGCGCAGGTTGTTGGCGCGGATTTTTCTCACGCCATGCTGGTGCGCGCCAACACTAAAAGCAAAGCTCACGCACAGCAGGCCAAACCGCAACCGGCTGTGCCCATGTCTTTTTTTGAAGCTGACGCCCTGCGGCTCCCATTTGCCGACGCTTCGTTTGACCTGGTTACCAGTGCTTTCGGATTTCGCAATTTGGCAAACTACGAGAGCGGACTGCGAGAATTTCGGCGTGTGCTGAAGTCCGGAGGCACTTTGGCAATTCTGGAATTCAGCGAGCCGCCGCCGGGATTGCCGGGTGACCTTTATCGATGGTACTGCCGTAAGGTTCTGCCGAAGATTGGTGGACTGCTTTCTGGGAATCCGAACGCATACAAATACTTGCCGGCCTCTGTAGCGCGATTTTTCCGGCCGGAGGAGCTGGCTTCCCTGATGACCCAGATCGGATATGGATCTGTATCGTATGAGCTCTGGACTTTGGGGTCTGTGGCGCTTCATATCGGACTTCGGACGTAGACAGCTTCAGTCGCAAAGGTGCGGCGCTCCCGAATCTCTCGATAAAAAAGACTACGGCGCCGCATGGGGGTCATTCTTCGAGCCCGACAGAGCGGATCTTCGCTAACAATGTTTTTGGCGACACACCGAGCCGTTCCGCGGCACGCGTTTTATTCCACTGGCAATCGCGCAGGGTGCTTTCGAGCAGGACGCGTTCGACGTGTCCAGTGGCGCGTTGTGTGACTTCCTCCAGCGAGCCATCCCAACTGAATTTCTCCGGTAGCATCCCATCCGGCAAAGTCTGAACATCAGGTTTGGGCGAAAGGAGCTGCAAGCCGTTTGCGCGGATGGTCAATCCGTCGGCGAGAATCACGGCGCGTTCCAGCGTGTTTTGCAGTTCGCGCACGTTCCCAGGCCAGCGATACTCGAGCAGCCGCTGTTTCGCATCGGAGGAAAGTTCGAGGCCGGGTTTGGCGAATTCGCGGCTGAATTTCTCGAGGAAGTATTCGGCGAGCATCAGAACGTCATTGCCGCGGTCGCGCAGCGGCGGAATGGTAATGGGTACTGCGGATATGCGGAAGTACAAGTCTTCGCGAAACAATTTTTCTTGCATTAGTTTCTGCAGGTCGCGATTTGTGGCCACGACGATGCGTACATCCACTTCGATTAACTGTGTGCCGCCTACGCGCTCGAAGCGTCTCTCTTCCAGTACACGCAAGAGCTTGGCTTGAATGGCTAATGGCAACTCGCCGATTTCGTCGAGAAATAGTGTGCCGTGATGGGCCAGGTCCATCTTGCCGACTTTGCGCGCGCCGGCTCCGGTGAACGCGCCTCGCTCGTGGCCAAACAACTCGTTCTCGACTAACCCTTCGGGAATTGCGGCGCAGTTCAGAGCCACGAATGGCTGCTCGCGGCGATTAGACAAGTGATGAATCGCGCGCGCGAACAGCTCCTTGCCCGTGCCGCTTTCACCGAGCAGCAGCGCCGTGGAATCGGTTGCAGCAATGCGCTGAATCTGCTGGCTGATTTCACGGATAGACGTGTGCTCACCGACGATGCGGGGAAATCCGTAGCGCGCGGCGTACTCCTCGCGAAGGAGCAGATTCTCGCGCAAGAGTTCCTGCTGACGGGCGGCGCGCTGCACCAGGAGTTTCAGGTGATCAAGGTCGACCGGCTTTTGCAGAAAATCGAAGGCGCCTTCCTTCATCGCTGTGACGGCCTCTTCGACGGAGCCGAAGGCGGTAAGGAGAATCACGGGAATGTTAGCATCGGCGTGCTTTGTCTCGCGCAGGACGTCGAGCCCTGAGGCGCCCGGCATTTTGAGATCGGTGATCACGAGGAGATACCGGCGTGCGCGTATCTTCTGGATCGCGGCGGTACCATCCGGCGCTTCTTCGACGGTGTAGCCGCAACGCTCCAGCGCTTTGCGAAGCATGGCGCGCAGCTCGTTTTTGTCCTCAACAAGAAGGAGAGGTTCCATCTCCTTCGTTTCTATCATGATTTACGCGGCTGGCTGGAAGAACGACGTAGCCATGTGCGGAGAAAGTGTAGAGGGAGGGAAGCGGTCAACGATTTCAGGGTGCGGCCCATCCCGGGTCGCCGCCGGATTTGCGGAGCGCGTCTTCCATATCGGCGATTCGCTGCTTGATTTGTTCGATTTCTTTCTTCTTTGCCGCGATCTTGGCGTCTTTCTCGTTGATTTCCTTTCGAGTGTACTGTTCCGCGAGGGCCTTCTGTGGATCAGGGTAATACTGGAGCTGGGCTTTGTTATCTTCGCGCTGTAGGACGCTAAGTTCTGTTTCGGCGCGATCGAGACCGGCGTAGGCTTCCTTGAACTGCTTGCGCCATTTGGCCTCCGGGCTTTCCTGCCGGTCGGGCGTCTTCCCCGCTGCATCTTTTCCGTTGGCATCGGCGTCCTTGCCCTGTCCTTGTTGCGTACGGGCCGCGGTGCTTGCGTCCCCCGGAGCGGGACCGCTTCCGGAGGTGGAATGGTTCAGGTCATCGTCGGTATAGACCTTTTTTGGCTTTGGCGTGTCCTTCTTTTTCTCTTCGCGGGCTTTGCGTGCGGCGTCCGCCACCGCATCGCCGGTGGACTGCTGGGAAGTACTTTGCCGTTTCCGTGCGAGGATTGGGAACGCTGTTAAAGCAAGGACTGCTAACGCCAAGCTCGCAAATGCAACGCTGTTTCGCGACGTTCTTGCGTCCATAACTTGCCCTCCCCGAAGCAAAAGCACGCTCTCCAGCGCAACTAGGTCTCTATGCTGTGATTCTTCAATTCTACCGCTTCTGGTGCCGCGCCGCACAGTGGTAGCGTAACCGTAAAGGCCGCGCCGCCTTCTGGGCGATTGCGCGCTTCCACCTGCCCGCCATGCTGAACGATGATCTTCTGCACTACAGCTAAGCCCAAGCCAGTACCGTCCGCTTTCGTGGTGTAGAAGGGCCGGAAGAGCTTGCTTAGAGCGTCATGCTCGATTCCGGGGCCGTTGTCGAGGATCACAATACGCTGGGTGCCGCTCTCGTCGGTGCGGACGACTTCACCCCTCAGCAGGACTTGCCCTCCGGTCGCCGTCTCCGCACAAGCTTCCGCCGCGTTGCGCACCAGGTTGAGCAGAGCCTGGCGCAGCAGTCCCTCATCGCCGGGCACGCTGCCGAAGACACCCTCCGAGTGAACTTGGACGGTGGGTTTTGCATCTGTCACGTCAGAAATCACGCGATGCACCACTGTGGCCAGCGGCACCGGCTCGTTCGCGATGTCGAGCGGGCGCGCATACTTCAAGAATTCGGTTACGACGTGGGTGATGCTACGCGTTTGCTCGAGGATGCGGTTGGCGTAATCGGATGCCTCTCCCCCTAGTTCTTCCGCGCGGATCATCTGGGCGTATCCGGAAATTGTCGCCAGGGCGTTCTTGAACTCGTGGGCGATGCCGGCGGAAAGCTCGCCGAGGGCAGCGAGGTTTTCTTTTAGTTGCATCTGCTGCTGGAGGGCGGCGAGTTCAGTTAAGTCGCTTAGCAGGCAAATCGCTCCGGTGATTTTCTCGTTGCCCCTGCGAATTGGGGAGATGGTGACTCCGAGGTGGCGGCGCTCGCCGACAGGAGTCACGTGCTCGACCTGTTCGCGGCGGAAAATTTTGCCTTCGGACAGGCATTCGGCTACCAGGCGCGTTAGTTCGGAGGCGTCTCCGAGGGCTTCGCTGTAGCGCCGAAAGCCTAATACACGAATGCCAAGCACTTGCTCGGCTGCCGGATTCGCGCTGGAGATTATTCCGGTGGCATTTACGACCAGGAGGCCGGCGGGCATGTTGCGCGTCACTTCTTCGCTGAGGCGCTCGCTGTGCGCGGCGCGCTCTTTTTCGATGCGATGCAGGCGCTCCAACTCTTTTTCCTGATCGCGTAATTTCTGGATGACGCCTTGCATCGAGGCGGCCATGAAGGCCGAGGGATTTTGCGTGCCTGGTGTTTGCGGGGCTTCTTCTTTGTGCGCGTTTCGCGCGTTTCGGAAATAGCGTCGCGTCAGGAAGAGCACCACGACGGCGATGGCAAGCAGTCCGACGGCCGAGCCGACACCAAAGGCCCACAAACCCGAAGGCTTCGATGTTTGCAGCGCTGCGAGCATTGTGAGCGGATTCATGTCACGTAAATAATCGCGACCAGTGCAGAAACATCGTTGGACCAAAATACACTACGAGCAGTGCAGCGATGCCGAGAAACGTTCCGAGCGGGAGCTGATATAGGCTGGCGATCGCCCAGCGCAAGGCATTTACGCTGCCGAGACCTCGGCGGCTGGCGCGCTCGGCGAGTTTGTGGCGCCAGCCAGCGATGTACAGGATTACGATAATCGTGATTCCCACCAGCGTTCCTAGCAGGGTCCCCAACATGATGGTGAGGAAGGCTCCGCGCGTTCCCAGGAACGCGCCGACCATGGCCATCATTTTGACATCGCCCATGCCCATGCCTTCGCGCCCGCGAACCCGCTTGTAGACTGCCGCCACCGCCCACAGAAGAAAGCTGCCGAATAACGCACCGAGAAGCGCGTCGAGCAGCCCCTGGACAGGTCGTGAAGGCGTTCGACGGAAGAGGGCGGCGTAAAGATAGGCGGCGGAGCCATCATTGGGAGGCACGAACGCTGAGAAGAACAACCCAGCTACGAAACCGGGCCAGTTCACGACGTCGGGAAGCATGCGTACGCGCAGGTCGGTGATGGTCAATACAATGATTAAGGACGTGAAGAAGAGCCATTTGACGGTCGTCTGCGTGAGCCCGAATTCCAGGTAGCAAGCTACGAAGAGAAGGCCGGTAGCGAGCTCCACCAGGGGATACATCGGCGAAATAGGCACGCCGCAGGTACGGCATTTGCCCCTTAGCCAAAGCCAGCCGAAGACCGGGACATTGTCGTACCAGCGTATCGGTGTTTGACATCGCGGGCATCGGGAGGCCGGCGCAACAATAGAAATGCCTCCCGGAATGCGCAGGATGCAGACATTCAGGAAGCTGCCAATTACCAATCCAAGTACAAAGATGAAAGCGATGACCAAGATGTGGGCCGCTCAGAGCCTCTCTATGCAATGTGCCACACCCCTTGTGCGCGCTCAACGCAGCCGCTTGCCCTGAGTGTCCGATGCCTAACGCGTTGTCTTCGTATTAAAGAGCGCTGCGTTCGCGATCCTGGCCCCGCGTTTGTTCTCGAATTGTCTTCTGCTGCGTTCGCGATCCTGGCCCCGCGTTTGTTCTCGAATTGTCTTCTGCACAATACTTTCCGGTTCTGGTTTTATCTTCCGGCATCTGAAATGTAAAATGTACGTGTGAGCTCAACCAACTGGTTTGCACGCCGCATCCTCCGTTATGAGCAGCGCCGCTGGAAAACGGATGACAACCGTCTGGTGCGTCCATTTGCTTGGGGGTTGGAGCATATTGGGGGGCCTGCCGAGCACCCAGATCCTGCTGAATTCATACGCTCGTACGCGCTTAGCGTTCTCGAGAACAGCGCAGAGTGGTACAGCACTACCCCGGCAACCGATTACCGGCTCGATGGCGAAAACGTTCTGACCTTCACCAGCTCGATCGAGTCGCCCTGGCCGGAGAACAATATCGTTCACGCGCAGTTCTTTCCGGCGCGCAGGCGAGGCCCTGCGGTGCTTATCCTGCCCAACTGGAATGCTAAGTGGCACGGGCAGCGCGGCTTGGGCGAATGGCTGCAGCGGATTGGAATCAGCGCGCTGAAAATGAGCTTGCCGTATCACGACCGACGTATGGCGCGGGGTCACGAACGCGCCGACCAACTGGTCGGGCCCAATATTGGGCTTACGTTGCAGGCCAACCGCCAGGCCGTGCAAGATGCGCGGCGATGCCTGCGATGGCTCGAGCAGCAAGGATTTTCGCGGCTGGGCATTCTCGGTACAAGCATCGGCTCGTCTGTTGGATATATCACGCTGGTGCACGATCCTGCCGTGCGTGCCGGGGGCTTTTTCCACGTATCGACGTATTTTGCCGACGTTGTCAGCCAGGGAATGACCACCGCACATGTTTGGGAGAGTCTGCGGGAGCACGTTACGGTGGACGAGCTGCGCGAATATTGGGCGCCAGTCAGCCCCATGCCTTACGTCGAGCGCGGGATGGGCGCTGGGAAGAATGCGTTCATGGTGTACGGTAAATACGATCCTACGTTCTTGCCGGCTTTGACAGAGCAGATGCTCGAGGCCCTGCGGCGACATACGCCGCATCCGAGGACGCTTGCCCTACATTGCGGGCACTATTCGCTAGAACTGCCTCCATTTAGCCACATCGCCGGCTATCGCATGCTCATCTTTTTGCGCTCGGCTCTGGCACAATAAATGTTCTAGAGCATTGGATATGCAGAAGAACAATTACAAAGCCGCAAAGCGCCGCTCCCTAGCGCGTAGGCCTTTCTAAAGACCGACGGTCGCTATCCCACCCGTGAGCAGGCACATGACCGCGGCGGTCGGCGGAGAAACCGCAATCTTGTTTCACGCTTGGGGCCTAATGGAGGATGACCGAGAATGTGCCAGTAGCCACTAGATTTGAGACGGCCTCGATTTCCGGCGCGAGCGGGCGGTCTTGGGTGACTTTCGCGGATTTTGCGCGCACTGCTTCGTAGGCTTTCTTGGCCAATGGTCCCGTTTGCAGCGGCGCTAGCAAATCGATCCCTTGGCAAGCGCAGAGGAGCTCGATAGCCACGATGTGCCGTAGGTTCTGCACCATGCGCTCCAAGCGGCGGGCGCCGCTCATACCCATGGAGACGTAATCCTCCTGGTTACCGGAAGTTGAAATCGAGTCGACGGAATGAGGCACGGCCAGCGCTTTATTTTCGCTGGTGAGCGCTGCCGCAGTTACCTGCGCGATCATGAAGCCGGAATTGATTCCAGGTTCCGGGGTCAAAAACGCGGGCAGCATGCTGGTCAACGGGTTGGTCATCTGCTCGACGCGCCGCTCGGAAATGCCGCCGAGCGTCGCGATGGCTATGGCGACTTGATCGGCCGCCATTGCCAGCGGCTGCCCATGAAAATTCCCGCCGCTGATAATGTCGCCACTGCCGTCGCCCACAAAGACCAGCGGGTTGTCCGTAGCGCTGTTCAACTCGACCGCGGCCATCTCGCGCGCCTGCGCCAGCGAATCGCGGACCGCGCCGTGAACTTGCGGCGTACAACGCAAGCTGTACGCATCCTGCACGCGGGTGTCTTTGTCTTCCGAGCGGTGGGACTCGCGGATTTGGCTGCCTTCGTTCAGGTGCGCCAAGTTACGCGCGGTCATCGCCGCCCCGGTGTACGGCCGTGCGTGCATGATGCGTGCGTCGAATGCGCCAGGACTTCCGCGCAAAGCGTCCAGAGATAGCGCCGCCGCCACGTCCGCCGTGTCCACCAGCACGTCGGCATCGCGAAGGGCCAGGCTCAGCAGCGCAAGCATCCCTTGTGTGCCGTTGAGCAGCGACAATCCTTCCTTGGCTTCCAAGGCGACGGGCGTCACGCCCGCCCGCCGCATGGCCTCGGCGCCATCCAGCATTTCACCACGGTATACAGCGCGACCTTCACCGATTACGACGTGAGCGAGATGCGCCAACGGCGCCAAGTCTCCGGACGCCCCGACCGAACCTTGCGCGGGAATCACCGGATGTACTCGCGCGTTGAGCATTGCGCAAAGGGTTTCCACGACTACAGGGCGAATGCCACTCAACCCCTTCGCCAGGGCGTTTGCGCGCAGCAGCATCATCGCCCGTGTCTCGGGCTCGGTCAGCGGCGGGCCGACGCCGGAAGAGTGCGAGCGCACCAAGTTCACCTGAAGTTGGCGCACCTGCTCGGTTGAAATGCGCACGGACGCGAGTTTGCCGAATCCCGTGTTGATTCCGTACGCCGTAGCGCCTGAAGCGACCACGCGATCGACCACGGCCCGCGATGCTTTCATGCGCTCAACGGAGTCTGACGTCAGCACCACCTTCTCGCCACGCAATGCCACCGCGTATAACTCGCCGAAAGTGAGATCGTTGCCGCTCAGGGCAATCGTCATGAATTGCTCCCAAGCGGGTTTGCGACCGGCGACGTTCCAAGAATGACCCGATACTTTTCCGGCAAAAGTTTGGGCTTGCCGTTGCTGCCGCAAATCATGTGCAGCGTTTCGCCGACGGCGAGCAGCTCTTGGTCGTCTCGAAGAATTTCGTACGAGAAGCGAATGATGCGATTTCGCGACTCCGTGATACGCGTGCGCACGCGCAGCACTTCGTCATACCGAGCCGACGCATGGTAGCGGCAACGGACGTCAACCACGACGATGTGGCAGTCGTCCTCGATTTCCATGCGCTTATATTCGATGCCCAGCGCACGCATGAGCTCCACGCGGCCCACTTCAAACCAAACAAAGTAATTCGCGTGATAGACCACGCCCATCTGGTCCGTCTCCGCGTAGCGCACTCGTACCGTCGTGTCGTGATGCTCGTTGGTTTGCATGATCGTGATTATTCGCGCTTGCTCTGCCATACGGGCTTGCGCTTTTCCAGGAACGACGCCACGCCCTCTTTGAAGTCTGGCGTGCAGCGAATGCGCGCGTTCTCCAGAATGGCGCGCTCGAGATCGTGGTCCACTCCGGCGGCTGCAGCGGAAGTCAGGAGATGTTTCGCGCGCGTAAGGCTGCTGGGGCTCGCGGCGATCAGGTCGTCGGCAAGGGCGAGCGCGCGATCCATCAGATGTTCGCTCGGGACTACTTCCGTGACCATCCCGAATTCCTTCGCTTCCGTGGCTTCGATCAAGCGGCCGGTTAAAAGCAGATCGCGTGAACGCTTATCTCCAATTTGCCGGGTGAGAAAAACGGAAACGATAGCGGGGAGAAATCCAATCTTGACCTCCGTGTACCCAAACTTTGCGTCTGGCGCCGCCAGTGTAAAGTCACACAGCGTCGCAATCCCGCAACCGCCTGCGTAAGCCGCGCCGTTCACCGCGGCGATCATCGGCCGGGGAAAACTCCAGATGCGCCGCAACATTTTGGCGATGCGGCGCGCGTCGTCCTGATTCTCCGCTGGAGATTGTTTCGTGATGGCCGCCAGCATCTCCAGATCCATGCCAGCACAAAACGCTTTGCCTGCGCCCGTGACGATCACCACGCGCGAGTGGCTCTTCTCGATGGTGTCCAGCGCGGTCTGCAGGTCCGCAATCATTTGCGTGTTGATGGCGTTGCGCTTGTCGGGACGGTTCAGCGTAATCTTCGCGATTTCGCCGCTAAACTCGAGCAGAAGCGTTGAATACATGAAAAAGACCTCGCTAATTCGGAACTGGTGCGCGCGCGTATTTAACTCGAATCTCGTTGGTCATAGCTAATATTTTCGTGAGCCGAGCGGTGTCGATACCGGTATCAGCGCCAGCCCTGCCCAGTGCCGCGAGTACTTGCTCGGTGGCAATGTTCCCCACCAGATTGTCTCCCGCAAACGGGCAGCCGCCAAGCCCTGTGAGTGCGCTGTCAAAGCGACGGCAGCCCGCCTGGTAGGCAGCAAGAATTTTCTCCTCCGCGTTCTCCGGCCGGCTGTGCAGGTGTACCCCTAGCTCGATTCCCGCAACGTGATCTTTCACCTGGCGAAACAGATCGCCGACGATTTGCGGCGAGGCTGTGCCAACGGTATCAGCCAACGAAACAGTACGCACGCGAACATCTTTCAGCCAGTCTAAAGTATCCTGTACGATTTCCGCTCCCCATGGCTCATCATAAGGGTTGCCGAACGCCATGGAGATGTAAATGACCAGCCCGCGATTTGCGGCGGCAGTCGACTTCTTGAGCGTTTCGACAAGTGCCCGCGATTCCTCGCGCGTCATATTGGCGTTCGCTCGCCGAAAATAAGCCGAGATCGAATACGGATAGCCGATCGTGGTAACGCCCGGAGTCGCCAGCGCCCGTTCAAGGCCTTTTTCATTCACGACGATGCCGATGATTTCCGCTCGCTCGGCACCCGCCGGGAATGACGAGTTAAACTTCTCCATTACCTCTTCGCTGTCCGCCATCTGCTTCACATGCTTCGGCGAGACAAAGCTCACTGCATCGATGTGCTTGAATCCAGCAACGACCAATTCTTTCAGATATTCAGCCTTTGTTTCCGTAGGAATGAAGTCGGGTAGTCCCTGCCATGCGTCTCTTGGACACTCGATTATCTTGACGGTTTCCATATCAGGTCTGCAGGACTCCGGTCTTGAATTCTGCGATTTCCGGATTTAACGCTGCGGCTTCCAGCGCTTGAATCAGCGCATCGCGCGTATGCGCGGGATCGATAATGGCGTCGACCCAGAGGCGCGCGGCGGCGTAACGAGGATCGGTTTGTTGCTCGTAGGTGGCGCGGACGGAATCGTACAATTCCTTTTTCACTTTCTCGTCGACTTTTTTGCCTTCGCGCTCGAGCTGCTTCAGTTTGATTTCGACGAGCGTGCCGGCCGCGGCATCGCCACTCATCACCGCGTAGCGAGCTGTAGGCCAAGCGAAAATAAAGCGCGGGTCGTAAGCTTTGCCACACATCGCGTAGTGTCCTGCGCCGAAGCTCCCACCGCAAATCACAGTAATCTTCGGCACGACACTATTCGCCACGGCGTTCACCATCTTCGCGCCGGCGCGGATGATCCCGCTCCACTCCGCATCCTTGCCTACCATGAACCCGTTCACGTCGTGCAAAAAAATCAGCGGAATGCGATTTTGATTGCAGTCCAGAATAAATCTTGCAGCTTTTTCGGCAGCCTCGGTATAAATCACGCCGCCAAATTCAATGCGCTTCTGGTCCGAGCCTCGCGCTAGCGTCTGCACATGCTTTTTCTGGTTCGCTACAATGCCCACGGCCCAGCCGCCGATGCGCGCGTAGCCGCACAGCACGGTCTCTCCATAGTCCGCCCGATACTCCTCGAATTCGCTCGCGTCGACGATGCGCGCGATGATTTCGCGCATATCGTATTGCTTCGCGGGATCACCGGAAAAGATTCCGTAAACCTCTTCCGCGGAATACAGCGGCTCGCGCGCAGCGGTATGGCTGAACGGCGCAGCGCCAGTAGCGCCCATTTTGTCCGCCAGCGCCCGAATTCGCGCGATGCACGCGTCGTCATCCGGCTCGCGAAAGTCCACGGTGCCACTGATTTGCGCGTGCATCTTGGCGCCGCCCAAATCTTCCGCCGACGTTTTCTGCCCGATGGCTGTCTGCACCAGCGCCGGCCCCGCCAGAAACAAGCCGGAGCCTTCGGTCATCAAGATGTGATCGCACATCACCGGCAGATACGCGCCTCCGGCCACGCACATGCCCATGATCGCGGCAAGCTGAGGGATGCCCATCGCGCTCATCACCGCGTTATTGCGGAAAACGCGCCCGAAGTCGTCGGTATCGGGGAACACGTCTTCCTGTAAAGGAAGAAAAATTCCGGCCGAGTCAACTAGATAAATCGTGGGAATGTGATTGTCGATCGCGATGTTCTGCGCGCGAATGACTTTCTTCGCGGTCATCGGGAAAAAGGCGCCGGCTTTCACGGTCGCATCGTTGGCGATGATCATGAAGGTGCGCCCACAAACGCGAGCCAGCCCGGTGACTGTCCCCGCGGAGGGCGCGCCACCCCATTCTTCGTACATCTCATGCGCCGCGAAACTTCCCAGCTCGAAAAACGGTGCGCCCGGGTCGATCAGCTTCGCTATACGCTCACGCGCCGTCAGCCGGCCCTTCTTGTGCTGCGAGTCGATGGCTTTCGCGCCGCCACCTTGGCGGATTTGCTCTTCTTCGTTCTTGATTTGCGTGAGCAAATCGATCATCCGGCGGGTATTCTTCTCAAACTCGGGCGACTTCGTGTTGACGTTCGTTTTTAGCGTGGAAGCAGCCACTCGCACCCTCAGCAGAAGCTAGTCGACGCGTGTCGAGCAGAAAGCTTAGTTCGGCGGCGCGTCGCAAACGCCCCAGTATACGGTCTCTGCAGTCATACTGCGAGCCTCGAGCGGCACCGATACATTTCACTGCGAGTTTGTATTCGTGGCTGTTACGTATACGCCCCACGACCACGCCGCCGATTCCCGGCCACACAACTTTCCTGCTCAAAAGGTGTTTATACAGACAAGACACCCTGGGCCTGTTTTCGCGCCCTTAGCATCGCAATTGAGCAGGCAAAACGCCGCACCAGAAAGGTGATGATGATGCGAATCGTGAGATTGCTTGGACTAATGCTGTTCAGCGCCGTAATCGTGGGCATGCCAGCGGCATCGAATGCGCAAATCGCGATAGGCGTCTCGGTCCGAATTGGGCCCCCGGTGCTGCCGGTATATGCGCAGCCAATTTGCCCCGGCACTGGATATATCTGGACCCCTGGATATTGGGCTTATGGCGACGACGATTATTACTGGGTACCCGGAACGTGGGTGATGGCGCCGGAACCCGGTTTGCTTTGGACGCCAGGTTATTGGGGTTTTGGGGAAGGCGTTTACGTTTGGCATGCCGGCTACTGGGGACCGCACGTCGGCTTTTATGGCGGAATTAATTACGGCTATGGCTACACGGGCGTGGGTTTTTATGGCGGCGAATGGCGCGGAAGAGAATTTGTCTACAATCGCGCGGTTACCAACGTCAACGTGATCGTGATTCACAACACGTACAACCGCACAGTTGTAGTGAATAACGTCAATCGCGTCAGCTTCAACGGTGGGCCGCACGGAATTCAGGTGCGCGAAAGCGAACGCGAGAGGATTGCGGAGCATGAGCATCACTTCGAAGCCAGGCGAGAGCAGATAGAGCACGAACATGTGGCGCGAGCGGATCGTTCGCAGTGGGCTTCTGTGAATCACGGACGCCCCGCGGTGGCTGCCAGCGGACGGCCGGGCGACTTCCACCGCGATGTGGTGGCGGCGCGAGCCAAGAATGGGAACCGTCCCGAAGCAGGCCATCGTTCGGACCGTCCGGATGACCGGCGCGGGGATCGCCCCGGCAACCCCTCTGGCGAACGCAAAGACGTCAGCCACAACGATCGTCCGCCGAACGCGGGAAATCGAGATTCCGCGGCATTCAGGCCAAATTCGGGGCATTCCAACAATGTGCGCGACGCCCGCCCTGTGCCAGACGCCCAGCGCTCAAAATCGCAGAATGCGAGCGAACCGCATGGCAACCAGCGCGTCGACAGGGCGCCAGCACAGCATTCCAATGCGTCGCACGAAAACGCCCCGCGGGGAAATGCGCCGCATTCCAACAATAAGCCGGAACACGGCAAGCCCGAACATCCGTAGCACTAGTCGATAGGGAATGTTGTGAGGCCGGACGCGCTACGTCCGGCCTTTTCATTTGTGATGCGCATACGTATCGGAGATATTGTTGACGTCCCTGTGCTTGACCACTACAATTCACTCAGCGGTGCGACACGCACCGTCGCTTTTCAGGAGGCGCCTGTGAACACCCCGGTGGAAGTCTCGAGGGGATGGTGTGCCTCCGCCAATTGTTCAACAACTGCCAGCACATCTTCTCCCTTCACTTTCTAAATTGGTATCTGCACAAGTGAATTCTATTCAAGCGCGCCGTTTGACCGCGCTGTGGGAGAACTTCAGGTGTCAATAAATCAACTGGGATGGAATTCGCATTTTGATTTGCTGTGGCAAGGGCGCGAGCGAGCCGAGTGGCTGCCCGCGAGGGTCATTTCTCAACAACGAGGGCTTTGGCGCGTAGCCGGAGATTTTGAAGAATGCTGGGCGGAGACTTCCGGCACGCTTCGCGTTGCCGCGGAAACAGGCGGGGACTGGCCCGCAGTCGGGGATTGGATCGCAGTGGAAATGCTGAGCGGCGGCGGCCGGCCGCTGATCCATAAAGTGCTGCCGCGGCGCAGCAAGTTCGTGCGCAAAGTGGCGGGTCGGCGGCTGGAAGAGCAGGTCATTGCGGCGAACGTGGACACAGCGTTCGTGGTGATGGCGCTCGATGGCGATTTCAACGTGCGGCGGCTGGAGCGCTATCTGGCACAATCGTGGGAATCGGGTGCGAAGTCGATCGTCGTTCTAAATAAAGCCGACGATTGCGGGGACGTGACTGCTCGGATCAGCGAAGTACAGAGTATTGCTGCGGGTGTGCAGATTTTTGCCATAAGCGCGCGCACGGGAGAGGGCGTGGAAGCGCTGGACACCTTTCTGGCGTCCGGGCAGACAATTGTGCTGCTCGGTTCGTCCGGGGTAGGGAAGTCCACGCTGGTGAACCACTTCTTGCAGCGCGACGCGCAGGCGGTCCGGTCAGTCCGCGCAAGCGATAGCCGCGGGCGTCACACAACCACCAGCCGCGAGCTGTTTGCGTTGCCGGGTGGCGCGCTACTTATCGATACGCCGGGTTTGCGCGAATTGCAGCTATGGGGGGCAACGGAAGGCGTGGAGCGAACGTTTTCCGAAATCGAGGAACTTGCGACCCAATGTAAATATGGGAATTGCGGGCACACCACGGAGCCGGGTTGCGCCGTGCAAGCGGCGCTCGGGGAAGGCCGACTCGACAAGCAGCGGCTGGAAAGCTGGCGCAAGCTCGAACGCGAGCAGGAATTTGTGCGCCGCAAGATCGATCCCGGGGCGCAGCAACAGGAAAAGGAACGCGTCAAGCAGGTGCATCGAGGCGCGAAGCAAAAATACGACCAGCGCCGCAAGGACGGAGGAAAGTTCTGATGGAAGAGGCGGCTTACTGTGCGAGACGCTTGTGAATGAACTCGACGATATCTTGTGTGGAGGTTCCGGGAAGAAAGATCTCGGCAATGCCGCTTTTCTTCAGCGCCGGGATGTCCGCTTCGGGAATGATACCGCCGAGGACCACGGTCACGTCGTCCATGCCCTTGTCGTGCAGCAGGCTCATTAGCTGCGGGCAAAGGGTATTGTGCGCGCCGGATAAAATCGAAAGGCCGATGACGTCAACATCTTCCTGCACCGCGGCGGACGCAATCATCTCCGGCGTTTGCCGCAGGCCGGTATAGATCACCTCCATGCCGGCATCGCGCAGCGCCCGCGCGATGATCTTAGCCCCGCGGTCATGCCCATCGAGCCCCGGCTTTGCAATCAAAACCCGTATCTTTTTCTCTGGCATGAAGGCGGTCAGGTGATGGCGATCTCTTCGTAGGTGCCGAAGACTTCGCGCATGGCGTCGCAGATTTCGCCGAGCGTCGCGTATGATTTCACCGCGTCGAAGATATATGGCATCAGGTTTTCGCTGCCTTGGGCCGCCTTGCGCAACACGTTCAATCGCCGCGTGACTTCATCGCTCGAGCGCTCGGCGCGCAATTTCCGCAGGCGTTCGCCCTGCCGGTCGGCCACGCTCTCATCGATTTGCAAAGTATCCAGTGGCTTCTCCTTTGTGACGAAGTCGTTCACGCCGACGATAATTTTCTCCTTTTTGTCGACGGCCACCTGATAGCGGTACGACGCTTCGGAGATTTCTCGTTGCGGATACCCGCGCTCAATCGCCGCGACCATCCCGCCCAGCGCATCAATTTTCTCGATGTAATCCCAAGCCCCGCGCTCGATTTCGTTCGTCAAGGTCTCAACAAAGTACGAGCCGCCGAACGGGTCCACCGTGTTGGTGACTCCCGTCTCGTGCGCGATGATCTGCTGCGTACGCAACGCTATCGTGGCCGCAAATTCCGTAGGCAGCGCCCACGCCTCATCGAGCGAGTTCGTATGCAGCGACTGTGTTCCGCCCAGCACCGCCGCCAGTGCCTGGATCGCCGTGCGCACCACATTGTTATAAGGCTGCTGCGCGGTCAGCGAGCAACCCGCCGTTTGCGTATGAAACCGCAACGCCCACGAACGCGGGCTCTGCGATTTGTAGCGCTCCACCATAGCCTTGTGCCAGATACGCCGCGCCGCCCGATATTTCGCAATCTCCTCGAAGAAATCATTGTGCGCATTAAAGAAAAACGAAAGCTGCGGCACAAACTCGTCCACCTCAAGCCCCCGCCGCATGCCCCATTCCACATACTCGAGTCCGTCCCGAAGGGTGAACGCCAATTCCTGAATTGCCGTCGAGCCTGCCTCGCGAATGTGGTAGCCGCTAATCGAGATGGTGTTGAACTTGGGCGTGTTCTTCACGCCGAACTCGAACGTATCGATTACCAAGCGCATCGACGGTTCCGGCGGATAGATATATTCCTTTTGCGCGATGTATTCCTTCAAGATGTCGTTCTGCAACGTTCCGGAAATTTTCTTCCAGTCGGCGCCCTGCTTTTCGGCCACCGCCAAATACATCGCCCAAATCACGGCAGCCGGTGAGTTAATGGTCATCGAGGTCGTGACGTTGGCCAGTGGAATTTTGTCGAACAGCACTTCCATGTCTGCCAACGAACTAATCGCGACACCACACTTGCCGACTTCACCTTCAGAAAGCGGATGATCGGAGTCGTAGCCCATCAAGGTCGGCAAATCAAAAGCAGTGGAAAGCCCGGTCTGCCCCTGCGACAGCAAATACCGGAAGCGTTGATTGGTATCCTCAGCTGCGCCAAAGCCGGCGAATTGCCGCATCGTCCACAGCCGGCCGCGATGCATGGTGGAATGAATGCCGCGTGTGTAGGGGGGCTCGCCGGGATAGCCAAGATCGCGGTCAGGATCCCAGCCCGCAAGATCAGCCCGCGTGTACAGGCGCTGAATTGGGTAGCCCGAAACCGTGGTGAACTCGGCCTGGCGCTCGGGATTTTTCGCCAGCGTAGGTCGCAGCGTGTTTTGCTCCCAGGATTTTTCTCTATCTGAGGGTTTGCGGTGATGAGAAGAAGGCTCGGCAGGAGCTACCGTTTGCGTCGATCCCTTGGAATCGTCACTCATGCCGAAGCACTCCCATGACCCGAGGCCACTATTTTCATGCTATGCGAAAGATAGCAGCCAAGCAAGCGCGCCCGCGCTGTAAGTGCGCGAAACCTTCCCTGTATTCATTTTGAAAACCGCCTATTTCTGACTATTACCGTCAGTAAGTAGGTTCAGGTTATCCGTTCCGACCACTTTGCCGTGCAGGGTCCCAGGGATGAGCGTGTCTTTCTCCACTTCGCCGTGCTTAGCATCCGCGATGTTTACCCGATTTACTTCCAACGTGCGGCCGACCGCCCGCTCATACTGAGCTTTGGCCTCGAGAAGGTTGGCCAAGGCCCGCAATTCGGCTCCCTGCGCGCTGACCAGGTCTCGCTGTGTCAAAATCACCTGGTAAACGGTGGAAGCCCCAAGTTGATATTTCTTTTGCTCAGCGTCAAACGTCTGCTGCTGAAGCTTCCGCTCTTCGCTGGCGGTTGCAACCTGCACGCGGCCCTGTTGGAGTGCGATGAATGTGTTGCGGACATCCACCACCGCAGCATTCTTGAGCTGCTGCATCTGCGCCTGGAATTGCCTCAAGTCTAGAAGGGAGCGTTGATTCGTAGCCTGAGCCGACCGATTGCGAAAGGGAATTTGTACGTTCACTCCCACCAGATAGTCCGGAAATGTATTGTGAAATATCTGGCTCTGCGCGGTGGTGAATCCCTGCTGGTTTCTCCCCGTGACCAGTGCGGAAATCGATGGCTCAAAAAAGCCAGCTATGGGCACGCCATTAGCATCCACGATCTGGGCTCCGGCAACGGTGGTAGGAGTCCCGGTAATAGGTGACGCGCCCGCCAGTCCCTGGCTGGTGTATTGCGCAAAGAGCGTCGCCGTCGGACGCAGAGCAATCCCCGTCGCCCGCACGTCGATCGCCCCGTTCGTGATATTGATTTGCTGCTCGAGAAGTTCCGGCCGTTTCTGAAACGCCTCCTTGATGGACTCTTCAAAGGAAGGGGCTTCGGTAGCTTCTGGCGGTGTGGCCTTGTCTGTAGGGATAACCTCGACATTGATGAAATTGGCCGCCAGCGGATCCTTGCTAATCGCATTTTTCAGGATCTGCTCATCCTGCAGCTTCGCCGTCTGCGCAATAATCAGGTTCTGCTGGTCCGTCGCCAATTGGGCTTCCGCGCGCGTCACATCCAGGGGAGCCATTGTTCCGATCTCCAACTGCTTCTTATTGTCGCCATACAATCTTTGCGACGTGGCAACAGCTTGCTGTTGCACCTCAACGTTGGCACGCGCGAACACCAGTTCCCAATATGCGGTGATTGTGCTGGTCACCGTGGTTATCGCTTGCGCCTCAAAAACATAGTCCGCCAGCTTCCGGTTGTTCTTGGCAATCAAGATGTTTCGCCGGTTAGCAAATCGCCCAAAGCCGTTGAGCAGCTGCTGCTGCACAGAGACGATCAGTGAGGACGAAACATCGGGATTGAAAAAGTTAGCGGTTGGGAAGCTTGACATTCGTGTGTTATTCCACGCCACTGTCGCTGTCGTGCCGGTCGAGAATCCCTCCGAGAGGCTATTGCTGTACGTCGCGGTGTGGGAAGACAGGGTCGCTGCGGTTACGGCCGCGGCCGAACCCGCGCCCGTTCCAGAGATGAACGGGTTGTTAATTGGAGTCTTACGGTCATCGTAAGAAATCTGCGTCGTCAATGTCGGGTCATAATTCAAAAAAGGAATATTGGCGAAGGACTGCCGGACCTCTGCGCCATTTATACCAAATGGCTGACCCCCAGCCTCTGTCTGCAGAATGTCGGTGTCTGCAAACCATACGTTGTAGCGCGAGACGGCAATGTCCATGCTGTTCTCTAGCGCTAACTCCACCGCATCCTGCAACGTCAGCTCCAGCTTACCGTCGTGAATTAATTGGTCGATGCGCGGCGAGTTCGTCAGCACGGGCTCCGGAACGCGGATCGGGCGGTAAGGAGCAATTAAATCGGGGAATCCGTGAGGTGCCCTTGTGTAATGATATTTTGAAGTTCCCAGTGACACCGGAATCGGAGGATTCGTCGGAGGAGGCGTGTTGTAAACCTCTTGCGCCGGCGTTTGCGGCGTCGGAAGTCCAGGCCTCTGCGGAGCAGGCGCCGGTTGCTGCTGCGGCTGATCCTGCGCCCACACAGGTCCGACGGCGACCACTACGGCCAGGAACGCAGCCAGCGCCGGTCGCGTAAGCTGCCTCAGGCCTCTTGCGGCCGTCTTGAGCGTTGATCGCACCGCATACGCCCAAATCGTGGACCGCTCCGCACTTATCCGTTTCACGTTCATCGTGTTCTTCACCCCTCGATTAGTGGTTTTCACCGAACCAGTGAGATTTATGCTCACTTGTACAACGTTCAGCACACACAATTTGTTTCAGCAATCGCCGAAAAGCAGGGTACTAGTGATGCAGCAAGGACCGGCCGCGCGAATCTGGCAGTCTAGCACGCCTGCGGCGGTTGACAACGCGCGGCGCGACGACTAGGCTGCTGACAGTTCGACGCTTACAGCGCGTGCCGTGAACCTGGCGGCTTCGCGTGGTTGCCGGGGTCTTATGCTGCAAGACGAAGAGTTGTTGCGCATGTTCGAGGCCTCGGGAGCTATTCGGCGCGGACACTTTGAGCTCTCCAGCGGCCTGCACAGCGGCACTTACGTGCAATGTGCGCTCGTCCTGCAATATCCCCGCTACGCGGAAAAACTCGGGCGCGCCCTCGCGGCTCTTTTCTCAGATGCCACCATTGAAGCAGTCGTCTCCCCGGCATTGGGCGGAATCGTTATCGGTCAGGACGTGGCGCGCGCTTTGCCCGAACCGAAATCCGGCGCCGGCGGCGGTGTCCCCGCGATTTTTGCCGAACGCGATTCCGGTGGCGTGATGTGCTTGCGCCGCGGATTTTCGTTGCGTCCGGATCAGCACGTATTGGTAATTGAAGATGTTTGGACCACCGGAGGCTCGACACTAGAGACGATCCAAGTAGTCGAGGAAGCCGGCGGACGTGTCGTAGCTGCCGGCGCGCTAATCGACCGCAGCGGCGGCAAAATCGAATTCCCGGTAGAGGCAAGTGCCCTAATCGATTTGCCTATAGCCAGCTACGAGCCCGACGAATGCCCCCTTTGCCGCGATGGCAGCGCCGCCGTTAAGCCAGGCAGCCGCTGGGTTCGTTCCGCGCCCTAGTTGATTTTGCTGTCGGCGCCCAGCGGCACGTCTGGACTCTCGCCCTCGCATAACTGATAATTTCTCGCTCCATGCGCTATTTCAAGCTGGTCATCGCCTACGACGGCACGGACTTCCACGGCTGGCAAATCCAATCGAACAAGCCCACGATTCAGGGCGAAATCGTCAATGTGCTGCGGCGCATCACGCAGGAAAATGTGCAATTGCACGGCGCCGGTCGCACCGATGCGGGAGTGCACGCGCTCGGGCAAGTCGGCAGCTTCCGCACGCAGTCGGCGCTTTCCCCGGGAGAGTTTCAGCGCGCACTGAATGCGCTTCTGCCAAACTCGATTCGCATCGTCGCCGCCGAGGAAGTCGGCCCAGACTTCAATGCGCGCTGGTCCGCACGCGGAAAAATCTATCGGTATCGCTTGTATCGCGGCAAAGTCGTTCCGCCCATGCTCTGGCGCTACGTGCTGCACTATCCCTTTCCGCTGGACGAAGAGGCCATGCGTGACGCCTCAGGCCGTTTTGTAGGCGTGCACGATTTCGCCTCATTCGCCGCTTCGACCGGTTCGGAAGACGACGACAAGGAGCGTTCGACCGAGCGCGAGATTTATTCGACGGAGTCGGTGCGCTCCGCGGACGGCGAGGAGTTAGTCTTCACCGTATGCGGCCGCTCCTTTTTGCGCTACATGGTGCGGAAAATGATGGGAACGCTGCTCGATGTCGGACGCGGCAAACTAAAGCCAGATGACATCGACCGTCTTTACGAATTGAAAGATCGCTCCAAATCCGGACCAACCGTTCCCCCGCAAGGCCTCTGCATGGTCAGCGTCGAACACGAAGAAGCTTACCGCATCTCTTCCCCGTGACCGTTCGCGGGGAACATCCTTCGCTTGCTTATACTTGCCGCTCTGCTCTAATTTCTTTGCATTTCAGGGTGGTCCTCGCACCACTTTACCGATAACATTTCAGGTACTCCTTAGAACGACCGTTGCAGGTAAGAGCTTTTCTTTGAAAGTGCTCTTGGAAGCTGAACAAACTCTTGTAGTTCGGGGTGAGCGACAAAATGGAACTAAAGATTTCACCCGATAAACGGCTCGCAATTCTCTTTGCGGCTTTCCTGGTGCTGCTGTGCCGGCCACCCTCCGTCCGCGCCGACAACGCCGCTTTCGACTTGATCGGTCCTCGCATCGAAATGAAAGTGACTCGCGGCGGAAAGCCGCTGCCCGTCGCCGAGGTACCTAATCTGCAGCCGGGAGACCGGCTATGGATCCATCCCGACTTTCCCGAGGACCAATCTGCCCGCTACATTCTCGTAGTCGCCTTTCTGCGCGGGTCCACCAACCCACCGCCCGAAAACTGGTTCACGCGCGTCGAGACTTGGAAGAAGCAGGTTCGGCAAGAAGGGTTTGTGGTTACAGTTCCGCAGGACGCCCAGCAGGCTCTGCTTTTCCTCGCTCCGGAAACCGGGGGAGACTTCAGCACCTTACGTTCCGCCGTGCGTGATAAGCCCGGCGTGTTCGTCCGAGCGTCGCAAGATCTGAATCAGGCCAGTTTAGACCGCACGCGGCTCGAGAAATATCTCACGGATGTGCACCAGATTTCGGATGTGGATCCCAAAGCCCTGCACGAGCGTTCCATGCTCTTGGCGCGCACGCTCGGAATACGGGTCGATCAGGAATGTTTCCAGAGGCCTCTGGACCAGCAAGCCTCTTGTCTCACACAGAATAGCGGCAACCTTGTTCTCGATGACGGCCACAGCCAGTCCATGGTGGCCGCCCTCACTTCCGGTCCAAACTCTGATTTAATCGGCGCGGTCAGCGCCACGCCGCTTGGGGGCGGAGGATTTTACAGCGCGTACGTGGGTGCCGTCGTAGACCTCGCGCGTGTTTTGAGCAACATCCATACGGCCTCGTACCAATACATCCCGGCGCTGGTTCTACCCAAAAAAGAGCAGATGAATTTGAAGCTGAATAATCCGCCCTCCTTTCGTAAGCCGATGTCGGTCATCGTGGTCGGACTCCCCGCTGTAGAGGCGCCGCAACTGCCGCCGCTGCGCTCCGTCGATCCAAAACAGGTGTATTGCTTACAAAGGTCGCCGCTGGTTTTGCCAGTGGAGGGCGCTCCGCTGGTTTTCTCAGCGGATATTGCGCACGACTTTGTGCTTCATGTGCAAGGTCCGAGTGGCGGCGAACTGAATCTTCCGGCACGCGCGGACGCCTCGAGCGGCGGTTTTGTCGTGGATACCCACACGGCAGAAGCGGCGAAGCTCGATCCGGAAGTAAGCGGCACATTACGCGGCTTTTGGGGTTACGAAGCGTTTGATGGCCCAAATTTTCGCCTGAGAACTTCTCGTTCCTCGCATTGGAGCATTCCGCCCGCTGAAGAGAGCGCTCTGATTGTCGGCCGTGAAGACACCATCCACTTGCAAGCGCCCGGCGCAGTGTGCGTCAGCAATGTAAACGTTCAGGATACTCAGGGGCGCGAGGTAAAAACGAGTTGGAAGCTCGACAAGCCTGAGGAGCTTGAAATCAAGGTTGCGCTTAAAGATCAAACCGCTGGGCCCATGAAACTGAAGCTTCACCAGTTTGGCCTGGCCCATCCGGATGAAACGGCCGTACAGGCCTATTCCGAAGCGGCGCACCTCGAAAGTTTCGCCATCAATGCCGGCGACCTTCAAGGCATTTTAAAGGGAAGCCGCCTGGACGAAGTGGAACGTTTTGAGTTGAAGGGAACGCGTTTCGTTCCCGCAAAACTGACGCGCGCCAATGAAAAAGACGAGCTGCGCCTGGCGGCAAAGGAAGCAAATCCGCCGGCGCTTCAGCCGAGCGAGCGGCTGATCGCGCGCGTGGCGCTCAAAGATGGCCGTGTGCTCGAGCTTCCAACCGTTGTTGAGTCTCCCCGTCCGAAAGTGACGCTTGTCAGTAAAAGTATTCGCCCTGGAGCAGTGGCGTCGGCGATCACCCTCGGGAGTCAGGACGAGCTCCCGATGGATGGCCAGATCTCCTTCCTTTTGAAAACGGAAATCCCGAATAGATTTTCCCGCGCCGAGAAGATTGAAATCGCCACCGCGGATGAGTCATTCAGCGCCGTGCTCAGCTTCAGCGACGGAAGCCTTGTATTGAGAGATGCCGAAAGCCTTGTTGCGACCTTGGAACCATTAAAAGCCTTTGGCCCATCCGCATTCGGTCCGCTTCAGTTTCGACCCGTGGACCCCGATGGCGGCAAAGGAGACTGGCAGCCTCTAGCGGTACTCGTGCGCCTTCCCGTCCTCAAGGAGATCCGCTGCTCTACACGTCCGGAAAAACCTTGCCAATTTAGCGGAAACAATCTCTCCTTATTCGACTCCGTTGCCTCCGACCCGCAATTTACGCACAC
>JAOAPV010000001.1 GCA_025463055.1 Candidatus Acidiferrum typicum | reverse complement strand
TCGCGTCTGGAAATGGCAAAGGAACTGGGCGCGACGCATGCTATTAACAGTAAACAGACAAATCCAGTTGAGGCGATCCGAGATATTACTGGTGGCGGAGTCGATTATTCGCTAGAGGCCTCCGGGGATGCCAGAGCGTTGCATCAGGCGATAGAAGCACTCGGATCTCTCGGCACCTGCGGCATCGTCGGAGCAGAGCCACTAGGCACAGAGGTGAGCTTTGACGTGAACAACCTGATGATATCTGGTAAGGGGATACGCGGCATTCTTGAGGGCGAGAGCGTTCCCGACATTTTTATCCCGCAACTCATCGAACTCAACGCGCAGGGGCGCTTCCCGTTCGAGAAACTGACGAAGTTTTACAGCCTCGATCAAATCAATCAAGCTGCGCAAGACAGTGAAAAAGGGGGCACAATCAAACCCATCATTCGCCTATCACCGGCGTGAGCGGGGAAGGGACGAGTCGTTGCATCTCATAAATGAGTAAGTACTCACAATAGACTCGCTCGATAGGCGAGCTGGCCGAGTTTAAGCGCCCATACTTCTATCTAAAAAGGAGAACGGAGGATCTTCATGTCTAAGGTCTGGTTGATTACGGGAAGCGGAAACGGGTTGGGGAGGGACATCGCCGAGGCGGCGCTGGCCACAGGTTACAGCGTGGTCGCTGGGGCGCGCCGGACGGAAGAACTGGCTCCTCTGGTGGCGCGATATGGCGAGCGGGTGAAGCCCGTGAAACTGGAAGTGCGCGACGAAGCCGCCGCAAAAGCTGCCGTGCAGTTGGCAGTGGATACATTCGGGCGGCTGGACGTTCTGGTGAATAACGCAGGCTATGGACAGTTTGCACCGTTCGAGCAAATGAGTGCGGAGGACTTCCAGGCGATCGTGGACACATGCTTTTACGGCGTGGTGTACACCACGCGCGCCGCTGTGCCCGTGATGCGTAAGCAGAAGCGCGGTCACATCTTTCAGGTGTCTTCGGTCGGTGGCCGTCACGCGGTTCCTGGCAATACGCCGTATCACGCGGCCAAGTGGGCGGTGGGCGGTTTCAGCGACTCGCTGGCGATGGAAGTCGCGCCCTTCGGAGTAAAGGTCTGCACACAGGATCCGGGCGGTATTCGGACAAACTGGGCACGGCGCGCCGTTAAGAATGCGCCGGACTTGCTGCCAGAGTATGAGGCCACGGTCGGTTCGTTCCTGAAGATGTAGCGAGGACTCGAAGGGCGTTGGGAAAGCGATCCGCGAAAGATCGCGGACGTAATTCTGCAACTGGCAAATAGCGACGAGGTGCCGGTACGGCTGATCCTCGGTGTCGATGCGGAAAAACGGGTGCAGCAAGCAGAAGCCGCGCGCGCTGCCGAGGCCGACAAGTGGCGACATCTGACCGTTTCAACGGTTTTTGAAGATGGGCGCTTCGACAGCCGATTGCATATCGCAAAGAGCGGAATCAATTCCTGAGTTGCCTGAGAGGAGGAATTAACGTTGCCGCCGCAAAGCAATTCACTCGGGCCTCGCCTAGAGGATCTAATTTTGTGCCTCATTGCGTAAGAATTCCTCCACGTCGCAACTGCGATAGAGGAGGAAGCAAATGCAACAGGGGAGCTTAATCAGGAGTGGTCGGAAGCGCGGTCCAGATGTTTGGCAATTTCGATGGGCGGAAAGAGGGCCCTATGGGAAACGCATCTACCGCAAGAGGGTCATCGGCACGGTCTGCCAATACACGGATGCGGACTCTGCCCGCAGAGTAGTGACGGGACTATTAAGAGAAATCAATGCGAATGTTTTTCAGCGATGCCATCTCCCGATGACTATTGCGGAAGTGTGCGATCACTTTGTTCAGCGCGAACTAACTAAGGACAATAGCTGGCGAAGCTATTCCACAAAGAAATTGTACAAAGCGTACTTGAACAGATGGGTCATCCCATGTTGGGGCAGTGTGCGTCTTTCGGAAGTAAGAACGACAGAAGTAGAGTTATGGCTTCGCAGTTTGCCCCTGGCGAAGAGCAGCTGTGCGAAAATCCGAGGCATTCTCTCGGTTCTCTTCAATCATGCTTGCCGTCATGAACTGTTTGACCGCAACCCGATCGGTTTGGTTCGACAGGGTGCGAAGCGGCGCACTACGCCAAATGTGCTGACACCCGCTGAAATAAAGGCGCTCATACATGGCCTGGGTTTACGTGAGCGAACGCTAGTGCTCCTTGCGGCCTCCACCGGGCTTCGACAGAGCGAGCTGTTCGGATTGAAGTGGGGAGACATCAACTTTGCTCAAGGCACAATGAACGTCACGCGCTCCATCGTGTACGGAGTGGTGGGTCCTTGCAAGACTGAAGCATCGCAAAAGCCCGTACCGGTTCATCCAACAGTTTTGGAGGCCCTCGCGAAATGGAAAGAAGGCTCCCGGTACACTAAATCCGACGACTGGGTTTTCGCGAGCGGACGGCACCGTGGTCCGAAACCAATCTGGGGCCAGGCAATTTTGCGCAAGCATATCCGTCCCGTGGCGCAGCGCGTCGGGATTGAGAAACAATTCGGATGGTATACATTTCGACACACGTACTCGACTCTACTGCGAAGTGTCGGCACCGAGTTCAAAGTGATGCAGGAGTTGCTGCGGCATTCCTCGTTACGGTCCACGCTGGATGTTTACACGCAGGCAATCTCGCCAGCAAAACACGCTGCGCAAGCAGCGGTCCTTGCGCTGGTCTTCGCTTCTGAAACGAACTCCAGCGCACTCGCGTAAGAGTGGTCAAACCGGTGAAAACCGAGCTCGCGAAAACGGCTCTAATTGACGAAAAGGGGTGCAAAAAGGGTGCAAAAACGTGCCCTTTTGCACCCTGGTTGGTTGCAGTGAACTTCGTTCAACTCTTTTGGAATGAATGGCGGGGACGACGAGACTCGAACTCGCGACCTCTGCCGTGACAGCTCTCACTGAACCGATACCCGCTTGGAAATGCATTCTTATTGGAAACCCGCCATTTTCTTGGGCGCATTGAACTTCTATATTCCAAATGCGTTTGGGCTGGAGTGTCTCTTGGTCCATGCTATCAACAGACACCTTCTGGATGTCTTGTTCCGAATATTCAAACAGCCCAAAACACTCGTCGCATAGAACGGTTAAAGGCCACCTATCCGTGGACCACCCTAGTTGACCAGCACATTCTTCTTGCGACTCAGCTCGAGCCAGAACGAAGTACGATGTTGGACTCTGCTTCTTGCATTCTAAAACACACCCGTACTTCGCATCGGTGTTCATTCAGTTCACCAACTCCCTCGAGTCCCGCATCCTCTCCGTCGGTCCCGTCGCCATTGCAGGAGTCACTCGCAAACGCAAATGCTTCGTGCAATTAGGTAGTTTTGTTGTACTCGGTCAATCCTGCTATTCGCTCAAATCAGTAATCCGGAACAACATTCGTATACTTAAACCGGACTCCACCTTGCGCTGCGAACCACTTGCGCGGCGAGGCTATAACACAATTACATATCGAGCAAGGCAAGTCGTTACAAAGCTTATTATTTCCGAATTACTTACATGCGCTAGAATCGCGCCCTGTGAGGAGAATCACCATTCTTGGGACGTACCATGAACTGCAAGGTTCAGAAAAACGCTTAGGGAACGTAAGCGATCCACTTTATGGCATCCTCCTTGGCGATCTATTTGAAAGCGAGGCAGTCAATTTTGTTTTTGAGGAGGCAAGCGGCTTCGGTCCTACCACTGCCGACCGTTTCGCGAATGAGATTCTGGGTTCTGGTCGCTATCTCGATATCGATCCGCCTATATTGAGACGAAAAGACTTGAACATTTCCACTCCGAGCAATCAACCCTACATGATTGGCAATCCACCTGACGCTGGATTCGCGAATTGGCAATCAACTGAAGCACATGAATCGCGCGAAAGTTTTTGGTCGCAAACGATACAAGGCAGCGTTTTTGATAGTGGCCTAATGATCTGCGGAATTGCTCACATGTTGAGCTTCGCGTTTCGCCTTCGCGCTGCTAATTTTGAAGTGAAGGCAATCGATTACCTTCCCCGCCATAAGTTGGGCGCATAGGTCGTCAACGTCTCCGTATGCCCCGCCAATCGATCCCAATAGTTCCCGCCTCATGGCGGCCGGCATGGTCTGTGCGGATTGCTGTCTCCGCGAGTCTCAGCCAGTCCTTGACTTTGTTCCATTCATTGTCTGAATACCCGAGCCGATAGGTTTGCTCGCAGCGCGGGCACTTCACGGTCAGCTCGTTTTTGAGATCGTCAGATACCGCGGGTTTGTCGTTGATGATTTTTGTGAGGGTCGCGGCCATTTCACTACTGTGGATGATCGAGAGGAAGCGGGAGGACAGTGTATCATCACACCGAAGGGGAGTCGTAACAATGGACGACGATCTTAAAGAGAAAATGGATGAACTTCGACGCATGGAGAAAGCACTGGACGTCAAGAAAAGGGCAATGAAAGAGGAACTCCTCGCAGGCGCGACCGTCGAACCGGGAGACGTCTACGTCGAGTTGCGCCTTCTGCCGGGTCGAGATCCGGCGAGCAAGAATCCCGACGATTACGACTTGGTTGTCGGATACGTGTCCTGAGATCCCATTACGTCAAACGGCCCAATAATCTTCCCCAGTAATTCCATCGTGAGCTTCACGCTCGCGTCTTATTCTGATATTCACAATACATGCCTCGGCGCCGCAAACGTGAGCTTCGATTCTTGCCGCACCGGAAGCCGGAATTCATCGAGCCTATGGAGTGTGCCCTGGTCTCAAATCTCCCCGAGGGGCCGCAATGGACGTATGAAGCGAAGCTAGACGGCTATCGCGCTATCGGCGTTAGAGACCGCGAAACTATTTTGTACTCACGGAACCACAAAAACTTCAACAAACGATTCCCGCAGATCGCTGAGGCGCTCACAGTGCCGGAAAGATGCCCGTTTTCTAATGACATGCTTCTAAGCAAGCCTATTGAGGCACTCAGGAATTATTCGCGAGTAGTTCGGTCTCAATCGCACTGAGCAGGTACTTCCCGCCGTCTTCCTTCGCAATTACTTGCCGAATACCTACACGTTTGGCGGCTGCTTCGATTTCTGGAGTTCTGTACAAGGTATACATCACAACCGGAAGCGTAGGCGAAGAGCGAAAAATCTCACTGCCCGCCTGGATTCCGTTCGCGACGGGCATCTTGAAATCTAAAACGACCAGATCGGGCTGCAGTTCCGCGGCTTTCGCCACGACCTCACGACCATCATTTGCTTCACCGCAAATCTCCCAATCCGGGCGCATCCTAATTAAAGCCCGGATAGCTATCCGCATCGATTCGCGGTCGTCCGCAATTAGAATCCTTGTCATAGAAGCTCCTGAATCGGTCACTAGCGTGGGCCGATTACTCTCCCGTCGAAAGGGAGGCGCTCTATCTGACTTTCCAGACCTAACTGCCTCTGTTTACGTTTTTAATATTCTCGATTCACACAAGGAATACACCTTTTCCCGCATTTTGGGCGTAGGGGTTTATCTTTGGGCACCGAAGAACCGTAGCACCAGACCCTGGGAATGGGGCTAGTTGGCTTCTTTTTGGTGCGCCAATTCTAGTTGTGCCGCCAATACTTTAATTTCCACTTCCAGCTTTTGTCGCAAATCCTCGTACACAAGAGGATTCATCTGATCCTGCTCTTGTTCCAGTTTTTTGAGACTGTCGGTTGCTTCCTTGAGTTCTTTTTCCCAGTACCCCGCATTTGGTGACATAGGAAGTCTCCCCTAGTCCATTGGATGCAAGGCTTCCGGTGGGCGGTCGCCGCCGTTAAAATCGTGAGCTTTCAGAGAAGCCTGCTTTAACCCGCTCTAGTTTTGGTTACGCGTTTACACCGCACGTGACTGCGGATTTCCCGGTATTTACATTCGATTGAAGGCCAAAGATAGTGTTTGGCGGTTTTGTTACGTAGATGTAGATGGGGATTGTATTCAATGCAGAAACCTTTTTCACTTTTTACCCGCCGAGATGACAGTAGCTTCCACTTCGTGGAGGCAGCGGAAACATTTGAAGCTGCAAAAGACCGAGCTATCACCTTTTCAAAGCTGTGGCCCCGCGAATACATCATTTTCAATGAAATGACCGGACTGAAGTTCTTCTTTGACCCGAGAACGATAAACCAAATCATAGGAACCGTCCCAAGTGAAGCTCGACACGTATTTCCTTCCATCGTTGCAATTGTGTTTGGTGGCTTACACAGGTTCGGTCGCAACGAGGACATTTTAAGATTTGCTCGTTTTTTAAGGCGTCGGATACAGCGGGTTTGCAAGGATTTGCGAAAGCAACGGAGCGGCTCGTGACGGTGCATGTACACAATTCGCGGGGATTCACGGAGCAGTTTTGAATTGATAGGAACTACCGGATGGACCAGTGCTCTGAGTGGTATACGCGGAAACGGTCGCGCCTCTTGGCTTTTTGGGTCGTCGGGAATTTGTTGCTCATCGCCGTTGCCTTCTCTCTTAGCTGGAAATTCGGTGCTGGGTGGACTGTAGTCGCCATCCTCGGATTCATTGTCGGCGAAAAGCTGCTGCTCCGTCGCGTTGACGACGATGCTCCAAGATAGGTACATCGCCGCGGGGTGCGACTTGTTACATTCCTAAGTGGTTGAAAGCTGCGTAAGGAACCAAACTGAGACCCACTCCAGTTAGGACGGTATTCACAGCTTCATAAATCCATGCGAACCTTAATCAGGTGGCTATCCTCCTAGTTCCTTCTAAATACTCCATGACGATGGTCCTTCTAAACACCAAGGCCGCCCCTGACCCTCGTCTGAAAACGCCAACGGAAGCGACTCATCCAGTTTCCAACCAACTGCTGTGGGGAGGATTTAGCATGATTCCTTCCCTAGCGTCCGTGGCTGAAAAACGATCATGCCGAATGAGGTGCTAAATGGAAAAAAGATGGATGCTCACCCCAATCACGCTACTTGGGCTCAGCCTAGCGATAAATGTTCCAACTCCAGCTCAGAACACTGGCAGCGCGGCGCAGGAATCGACCGATCAGATGAAGAAGAAGGCTGCGGCGGAAAAGAAGGCGGCGGAGGCAAAGGAAAAGTGGACCAATGCACAAGAAAATACAAAGAACAAACAAGCGGATCTCGCCAAGGCCAGACAGCAGGAAGAGCAGGCGCGCATTGCGGCACGCGAGGCGCAGGATGCACGCGAAAAGCTGAAGAAACCGGTGCCGTCGTCAGCTAAAGCTAGCGCGAACCAATCGAGCGAAGAGATCAAGCAGGATGCTATTACCGAGAAAAAAGCGGCGGAGGCTAAGGAAAAATGGGCCAAGGCTCAGGATAATACCAAGCGCAAGCAAGCAGACCTCAAGAAAGCCAAGGAAGACGAAGAAAAGGCCCGTGCCGCAGCCCAACGGGCCCAGGCGGAGAGCGATGCGGTGAAATGATGTGAGATGTCTGGACTCCGGACCTGACTTTACAGGTCCGGATTCCGACGAATCGTAATCAGCATTCGAAACCGATTCGTGATCCACAGTTCCGAGATGATAGCCCGATCTCGGGATACGGCTTGACCAAAAGTAGCCCTTGGCAATTCGAATCGGTCCCAGTCTGCTCGACTCGTACCTCCCAATCTCATCTCGCTATGTGTCGCACTCAACCAACGTATCTCACATGATTTTCCTCACCGCGGTACACATTCAGCTGGATGGGAAGGTACTTAGAAGGTGCATAGTTTTGAGCGTTGGAGAGAGGGCTTCGTCAGCTTTTGACGTTGTCGGTCGCCCTAGCAACTGCCTCTGCGATGGCGCGAGGCCCTCAACAAAACAAAAGAGAGGCAAATTTATTATGGCAACTTCGGGCACAAACACCGTTATCGGTTACTTCGAGACGCGATCACAGGCAGAAAAAACGATAGAGGAACTCACGAGTGCAGGATTCCGTTCGGAGCAGCTCGGTATGGCTACCCATTCCGACGCCACGGGCGCAAGCACGACTGGAGAAAGTACGACCGGAGAAAAGGCGGAGTCACTTTGGGACAAGGTCGTACATTTCTTTGGAGGAAGGAGCGACTACGACTATAACCCTGACGACTTTCGCGGTTCTTTGGAATACGCAGGCGTTACCAAAGATCGGGCGCGGTATTTTGAACACCAACTGGCGCAGGGGGACGAAGGCGCACTCGTAACGGTCAGCACCCCCGGACGTGAGCGCGAGGCCGAGCAGGTCATTGAACAGAACGGCGGCGATGTTGGCCGCGATGCGACGACATTCAACTACCCAGCTACATCGGCGCAGTCAACCAGTGGAGAGCGGCGAAGAATACAACTGCTTGGAGAAGTCCTCCGCGTACACAAGGAGCGTGTTCCATTGGGCGAGGTGCGCGTGCATAAGGAAGTAGTGACTGAAACACAGAATGTTCAGGTCCCCACCTCCCGCGAAGAACTCGTCATAGAACGGCACCCCGCTGGAGAGGGCGCACCAGCGGGTGAAATTGGCGCGGAGTCCGAAATTCGGGTCCCGCTCAGCGAAGAGCGAGTGAATGTCGAAAAGAAATCGACTGTTCGTGAAGAAGTCGAAGTGGGCAAACGAACACGCGAGGACACTCGGGAGGTATCCGAGAAAGTTCGACGCGAAGAGCTTCGCGTAGACAAGGACGAGAACGTGAATGTTGAGGAGACTGGCAGCGGCGACACACCGAAGACCCGCAAGCGCGGCGCATGAATCAGCTACGCACGGAAGTGGGAGAGGGCGGTGTCCTCCCTCTCCCGCTTTCTGAAGCATTCTGGAGTTCTCCAGGAAACTCTATGAAACATCATTTTCCTACTGTTAGTTGGATTCACGTTTTCTTTAGTTCTGTCGCCGGTATCGAACACCTCGGCGCAATCGGGATTCTACTCTTGATCGGCTGCTGGTGATCTCGCGTGCTTCTCCCTACATTGGTGCCACGCGTAGACGTATCTACCGCGCTTCAAATTCAATCCCCCTGCTTCTGGGTATGGTGATTGGCCGCGCTATCTCGCAGGATGGTCAAGGAGGGTTTATGAAGAAGTTCTTAGTAGTATTCGCCTTGGTTTTGAGTTCAAGCTGTCTTGCGTCCGCGCAAAGCGTAGAGCCGCAAAGCAGGGATAACACCGCAACGCGCTACGACGGTGAGTCGCGCCGCAATTGGTCCTGGCTTGGCTTGCTGGGTCTTGCCGGTTTGGCCGGACTCGCTCGTCGCAAGAGCGAAACCGCGCAGAGATTCGAGTCACGGGGCGTCAAAGTCGGGTCGGTCTAAGATCCTGAGTGAAGGCGGAACGCCAATCTTAATTGACGCTCCGCTTCCTCCCGAGGTGCGGGGTACGTCCGGAAAGTGAACAACGTGACCATCTAAGAGCGAAAAGTCATTCGAAAATAATTTCACAATCAGGAGGAATATATGAAAACCGAGAGCAAGGTAGCCGGAGCACGCGAGGACAATGTAACTGCGATGATTGAATCCCAGACTTCGCAAATTCCGTCCTCGGCTTATTTGGGCGCGGCACTGGGTTCAATGGCCGCTTCAGCGATACTGAGAATGGCAGGTAAGAAAGATGCTTCTCTGTTTGTCGGACAGTGGGCAGCGCCATTTTTGTTGATGGGCGTTTACAATAAAATGGTGAAACAGCACGGGTCCGATGCTGAAAGCCGCCAAACTGCTGAGGCGGCATAAGCAGGAGTGGACAGGGAAAAATCTCAAGACGATCCGCTGAGCGAATATTCATACACGTTGCTGTTCAAATGTCCAAAGTGCGATTGGTGGATAACTAGTTCTGTTTCCTCGCCTGTGCCAATCCGAGCCGAAGAATTGAATGAAAAAATCTTTAAACTTGAATGCCCTTCGAACGATTGCGACTGGACGGGAAGCCTAGTCGGACATGATGCGCTTGGAAGACGTTTAAGTTGAATTCGTTGGCTCTGGCTCTAACGGTCGCTCGCTTCGATGCGAAAGCTTACAGACCTTGTGACCCTTCAGCCGTGGGCACCTTTTGTTCGACACCCTACACTGGCCGTTCAATGTATTTTACTTGACGTCGTAACTGCATCGAGAGCAACGTCCATAACAATTCCCTATTGCCGAAATCTGTGGCCGGGTTTGTATCCGCATGCGAACCGCTTCGGCATTCTGAGGAGGTACTTCGATGGCCAAATTTAGCATCATCCAGGAGGAAACTGCTTCCGACGCAACTAATCGCACCTATAAAGAAATCTTGGATGTAAAGCATCTTCGCTTTGTTCCGAACTTCTTCACAACCTTGGCGAACAGTCCCGCTGTTCTGGAAGGAACTTGGGGCGTATACCGCAATATCAGCACACGCGGTTCGATATCCGAAGTCCTTAAAGAAATGATATTTGTCGCCATTTCCGCAGCCAAGAAATGTGAATACTGCGAAGCTGCACATCTCGCATTTTGCAGGATTCTAAAGGCAGACGTAGAGACGTGTAAGAATTTGGTCAACAATCTCAACGCCCTTCGCCCAGATCGCACACGGGAAATTATACGTTTCTCCGTGAAGGCTGGAACTGATCCAAAGAGTTTGACCGATGCGGATTACGATGCCCTGAAGCGACATGGAATCAATGACAGCGAAATTATAGAGATCGTGGCGATGGCCGCATTTGCGATGTACGCCATAACAATCGCGGACGCCCTCAAGCTAAAGCTAGATAAATGGGCCTGACTAGCCGCGCCGGGGAACCTTCCAATGGGGACCGGACGACATTGGGAGCGGTCAAACGTCCATGAAGGAACCGTTCCGTTGTTGAATTGTCGTAACTGTGGCACCGTTATCTGTGGACGCGCTGTGCAAAATTAGCGGCCTTATTTACCCTTAGCCTTCGCTGCTCTAAACTTTGCCCACCGCTCTTTTGATGCCTTCGAAATCCTCGCTCTCGCAGCGGCAGACATCACTCGTTTCTTCCCACTAGTCGTTTTAGCACTCCTACTGCCAGTCGCTTTGCCACTGCGACCCAAACCGCTGATCCGTTTGCCAGTCTCGCCACGGAAGAGCTTCATCGCTGCACGCACAGTCTCCAATTGTTGTCGAGCCTCCTCCGCCTGCTTCTCCCACTTCGCTTCTTCTTGCCTCAATGCCACCAAGATATCCATGAATCCTCCGGGCCTATGCTCTCACGTCCAGGGCAGCGTGTTAAGGTCATGGCGAGGAGACTCGCGTAATTCATTTACGATTCGCTCTAATAGCCCTGCGGATCGGCAGCTATGGAGCAAAGCCGAAGGCATGACTATCTAGACCTCACTTTGGTCCTAGGTGTACCCTTGCCGATGTTCACTTCAGAGGGAGTCTCATGCCCAATTATCGAACCGCGCTGATACTGACACTCGCGGCCTGTTGCTGCGTCAGTTGCCAAAAGGAACCAATAGATACGCGTGCTCAAGACGAGCGTGCTATCCGAGAGGCAGATGCCGCGACACTTAAAGGTGCGCAGGCGAATGATGTTAACGGTGTGGTTGCCAATTACGCGGATGATGCCTCCTGGCTCCCACCCAACTCACCGCTGGTTCACGGCAAGGCCGCGATCAGGGCAGAATGGGCCAAGCTGATGAGCAACCCAGGGTTCACCATCGATTGGCAAATCAATAAATTGGAAGTCGCTCGGTCGGGCGATCTCGCTTATACGATCTACACTTATCAGACGGCCTTCGACGGGGCCAACGGCAAACCGATTACCGATCAAGGTAAGGATATGGCGGTTTGGAAGAAGCAGTCGGATGGTACTTGGAAAATGGTCGGCGATACGTTTAACTCGGATTTAGCCGTAAAATCACAAGCGAAGGCTCCTGAAACGAAACACAAAACAATCAAACACCGTCCGCACAAGAGGCGCAGGACCGCTTAGAGAACTTGTCTTTGCAAGTACTTCCTGGCGGGGAATCCCGCGATGTCATTCCGTTTTTCGCCTGTGGTTCGCCAAAACTCTGGCCGACTTTGAAATCAGTGACATAGCCGCCCTCCCGCCACTGTTCTGTTATGACTCCGAGCCATCTTTCGATTTATCGGCCTGTGCCTCGAACGCTGGTTCGCCTCTTGACGAAACGGACACGTCAAGGTTCGGAGCCGGCCACACGCTGGCTTACCTTTTTCCGTAATCACCGGGAAGCGATTGCCTCGATAGACTTATTCACTGTTCCGATGATCACTTCAGCGTGCTCTATTGCTTTTTCGTCATGAGTCACGATCATCGCCGCATCAAGAAGCCGCCAGAATCTCGACGCAGGTAACCGCGGACTCAAGAGTGTGCGAGGTTCCAATCCAGCGAAGACTTCCGTCCGTCTCTATCCGAGAAATATCAACTTCTGGAATCTGGTTCCTTTAGGCCGGGAAACTGAATTTGATGTAGCACAACTACAAGGTGGTGTCTGTTGGGAACTCGACAGCGATTTCACAGAGAACGATAGCCTAACTATCGCGGAGCGGTACGTTTTCCGCTGAAGGCGTGAAACATCATAGATACGAGCGCAAGAACCAGCAGGAGATGAATTAGAACTCCAGCGACCCGAAATACCAAATAGCTTAGTCCCCATGCCAAAAACAGGAGGGCCGCTAATGCAAGCAAGGCAACATCACGCATGTTGTGTTCCGACACTGGCCATCGAAACCGTCGTGGGGTCGTCATTTCGCGATCGGCGGCCATGGTTTCCCAGAAGCCCTCAAGAAATCTTTAATCCTTTGAATAATGCCCATAGGCTAGCCGGCCCACCCCTTTAGAACTTCTTCACCAACTTCTTCGCTACACACGCACCCTTTATCCGCCTAAAGCCGCTTATAGGTGTTTTCGCTCGCCATGGCCACTACACGCAAGTCGATATTTCTAAAAACAACGAACTCGTCTTGCGATTCCGCACATAATTGCCGCATGCGAGCCTCGGCAGTGTCAACGTCATTTACTGCTTCGACCCACCGAAATGTTCCATTGCCGTATTTTCTTAAAATATAGAAGAGAGTCTTCATTGTGTTCTGTCCCTGCTGGCTGCTCGCACTTCTCTGACTGATTCGAGAAGGAATCGGGCCTTGAAAGGTCTTAAAGTAAGAAAAGCAAGAGCCAGCCTTCCGTCAGCGTGCCGAAAGCATGGTTGTTATTGGGGTCAAGAACAATCAGGTGTTCGCTTGGCCATCTCTCAGGCGCGAGATGGTTGCAATAGGGCGGCAAACGGCTGAAGAAAAAATCGGCGCAGGGAGTGAAAATTTAGACGCGGACAACAAAGCCAGCGTGGGACACGGCGAAGATAATCAGTGCAATGTTTGCCCCGTTGTAGTCATCGTAGTATTCGGACTGCTCCGCACAATGCTCGAAAACCGCCTCAATCTTGAGCCGCATCGTGGTGGAGACCCCGTACGGCGAGAGGGATTTCGGGGAGAATGCCTGGATCGGCAAGTGCTCGCGATCGAGAATTCCGTTCGCCTGAGCGTCACAGGTCCCTGTCCTCGTTGCGTAATGACAACACTCCCTCAGGGCGACCTCCCGCAGGATACAGGTATCCTGCGCAGCAGCCCGGCATAACCGGGCTAACGTGGGCATTTACGCCTCTGTGTTGGAAGGTGGTACGGTTCGCCGTGGTGATTCCGTCAGGCTGCGGCCAGCTCACATCTAGCAGCTCCTCGGCTGGCCCGCGTACGAGGCAAGGCAGTTTCACGAGAAACCCTGTCGGTATCAACTGCGAATCGAATTTGCCAAGAACCGGGCTTTCGGGAAGTCATTCGCTGCGGGGGGCAGTCTTCTTGCATTCTCCTTTTTTGGGCGATCTGAAGGCCCGCCGACATCACTTGGATCTTTTTTCGATGACGCCTAGTGCTGTGACGATCCGTTCTTGGGCGGACGTTGCGGCCAGATAACGATTCGAATATTGGTGCGCTTACCAGAGGGAGGCAGCGAGTTCAGCCGATTCGGGAGGTAACAGCCAATCCTGATTTCCGCCCAAACTCCTTCGTCCAGCATGTCCCCGACTCCGATTCGAAAACAGGGATTTGTCGCGATTTGCTCATGCTTCGCGCTCTTCCTGCTGCCCGCCCTTTTACGCAGATCCAGTAACGTCGTCGTATTCGGATTGCGATGGAGAGGGGGCGTTTGCGAGAAAATGAAATAGATAGGAGAACCCAGAACGATGTCACCCGAACAAGGAGAGCTGCTTGTCTTGCGTGGAATTGCGAGATTTGCGCCGATCACTGAAGATTGTTCGGTCATCGGGTGACGGCGAGATGGCAAGTGGTCAAACCGCCGTGGCATAACAGCAGATTGGGAGTCGATATCAGGGATTTGGTATCTAATCCTTTGGGAGATGGGAGATTAAAGGTGGCATTGTTCGGGGATTTGAAAGACCGGCGGGAATTGGAGAAGAAAGCCAAAGCGGATGGGCGCTTGCCGCCCGGACAGTCGCTGACGCTGAAGTGGCCCGTGTTGCACTACGGGAGCGTCCCGCGGTTCGATGCGGCAAAATGGGATTTCAAGATTTCAGGAATGGTGGAAGAGCCCATCCGGCTGACCTGGGAGGAGTTTCGCGCGCTGCAGCAAACGGAGGTGACCTCCGATTTTCACTGCGTGACGCGCTGGAGCCGCCTGGACAATCGATGGAAAGGTATGCTGTTCACGAATGTGATGATGCTGGTCAAGGCAAATCCGGAAGCGCTATTCGCGCTGGTGCTTGCGGAAGAAGGCTACACGGCGAATGTGCCACTGCCGGATTTGCAGCGGTCGAATGTTCTTTTCGCCTCTGAGCACGACGGCGAGCCGCTGGCCGCAGAACACGGTGGGCCTGTGCGGCTGGTCGTGCCGCATCTCTATGCTTGGAAAAGCGTGAAGGGGGTGCGTGGATTTATGCTTCTCGACCACGACCGGCTGGGGTTCTGGGAGCGCAATGGTTATCACGCCTACGGCGATATCCGTGGAAAGAGCAGCGCTATTCGGGAAGCTAGAGGTTTCGAGGTTCCGACAAAAGGCACCGGCGCAGGAAAGAGAGAGCTAGGGGCATAGTCACGGTGCTGTAAACTACCCGATACAGATGTTGGGAAGAGTTACGGCGATGAAGAGCATAAATGGCCGATGAGATTTTCAGGCGCATTAAGCCGAAACTCGCCGAGTTGCGAGAGCATCACATCGTCGGAATATCGGTTCCCCGCAAAGAACTGCAAATACTTTGTAATCACAGTGCATAAGATATTCCTGAAAAAGACCATATTGCAGGATCATGGATGATCAGCCTTGGGGGCCGAAAATCATCCTGAAGAGCCGATTTCGCGCCCTTCCCGGTGTTCTTCCTGAATGTCTTGCGTTATCTTCTCGTCCGATGTAACTCACTGAAAACATGGTAGTTATCATCTCGAGACTCACTCCCCCTCCCGAAAGGGCACTCAGCTTCGTCTATCATTAATATATAGGTGTATATTCCGCTACTTGGGACACGCTCTATTGGCCTGAACAGAGAGACGAGGCTGACCCCAAAAACCCGGCACTAACCTGATTTATTGGGGCGTAGCTCCTGATGAACTCCGCCTTGTCGATTGAGGTTTCTAGGACATCGAATTCTTTCTCTAATTGAGCCGCAAGGGTTAGGATTTTGGTAACCAACCACTCTGCTTGCCTCACCTGATCCAGAGTTCCATTCGTCCTGAATTGGTCGAGATTGTCTCGAGTGTGCTCCAACGCAACGGACATGACCATTCCCAGGTTTTTTAGATTGTCGAGAAAGTTCTGTCGGTTTGCCATGCAAGCAACTCCACGCTGGCAGCCGCAGTGCCTAACATCCACTGTGCATATGAACAATTAGAGGAGAGGCTGGAAGGTCCAACGGCTACTTCCGGCCAATGAGTGCGGCTAGAACCTTGTTCTTGGCTTTGCTCCGTAGCAGACGAAACCTGTACTTCTCAGCCCTTGTGATAGGACCTGAGGTCTTGAGGACAATATGCGGTGGGACTGTTTCCAATTATCTCGATCGCTGACGAACGACTGCGAGTCTCCTTGCTGTGCGGAACCAAGCAGCTCTAACTCGTCCACACGCGATGAAGTTGGAACGGCCCTACCGAGGGCCATAAGGCGGCGGCCTTCACTCACCTCAGTGGGCAGGCTTATTCCTGCGCGACGTTGCCGTTCTGGCGGACCAGCATCAACGCGATGCAATCGATGCTGCGGAAATTTTGCAGGTCAATCTCGGCTAATGAAATTTGAATGCCAAATTGCTCCTCCAATTGAAAGATCAATTCGACGAGCTGAAGAGAGTCAAGGATGCCGGCTGTGAAAAGGTCGAAGTCATGAGAAGGCACTTCGACGTGCAGGTCTTGGGAGAAGATCTCCGCAACCTCATTCGCGACTGTCTCTGAATACTTCACTTTTTTCCCCACAAATTCGCATAACGTAAATTCGCCCGTCTGATTCCGAGAGATCTGGATGTTCAGCTCTCTGCGCCGTTCTCCAGTTGATCGCCAACTCGGAATATTTTGACAGCGTCCAAGAATTCCTCCCGTACGCTTACTTTGCCGACGGAAATCCATTCGTCCGAGCAAGCAATCCTGACGCCGGCGTCATCGAGACCTCCAACCGTGCCAGGACGAGATCTGGCTGAGCATCCAGTCAGTGTCGCTGTTGCAATGCCTAAGTCGCATTTACCCTTGCGGGTCTGCGGATAACCCCACGGCGACAAGAAAGGGCAAAAATTGCATGCGCGGACGAAGTTGACCACCTGACGCGCAGGAAGGGACCAGATTATGCGACCGCGATGTGGAACTTCGCGGCCAAGCCGCCGTCGCTGCGTCAGATCCTGGGGAATCTCCGGCAATGTAACCGGATTCCCTGTCAGCTCCGCAAGGAGTCGCGGAACCATCAGCAGTCCTTCCTGCATACACCGAAGGGATACGGAGAGCCCTGTGTCCGTTTCTGTGATGGGAAAGACGGACTGATACACGATCGGTCCGGCGTCGATCTCAGCCGTCATTCGGTGTAGCGTGACTCCGTGGGTCTTCTCTCCGAAGTACAGGGCCCAACACACCGGGTTCAAGCCTGCAAAGCGGGGCAGCGGGCCAGGATGAAGGTTAAAGCTGCCGATTTTGGGAGCGCGGAGGACGTCGGTATGGATGAGATAGAGAGAGTGGATATTAAGAAGCAAGTCCACCTCGTCTTCTCGGACCTGCCGGGCAAACGCCGGCTGCCTTACGTTCTCCGGCGCCCAAGTGCGGTAGCCGAGTTCCCGGGCCGTCTTCCAGAGTGTGGCCGGGCCGCCGAATCGGGGTTTTTGCGACGCGAGCACGCCCACGACTTTATGCCGGGATCCGGCCAGCAGCCGCAGTGTCCGGATGCCCACGGATTCTTCGCCTACGAGCAGGATGTTCATTTCAGCCCGCACCCTTCCTATGCGCGCGCTACACGTGTTCGGCCATTCTTCGTCGATCCACGCGTTTCTGCTTCAAGAAAGAGCTCCTTGAGCTTCGACCTGTCGATCTTGCCGTTGGCATTCTTTGGTAACGCCGAAGAGACCATCCATCGAACGGGAATCATGTAGCTCGGAATCTGTTTTCCCAATTCCTTGCGCAGGCTGCTGGGGGTGGGGTGCGAACCAGGCTGCTGGACGTAGGCACAGCAAATGAGACAGCCCTCGAAGCTGTCCCGGTCGATCACAACGACGGCACTTTCTTGCAAGCACGCCAAAGAGCTTAAGGCTGCCTCGATCTCGCCCAATTCGATGCGGTACCCCCGGCTCTTAACCTGCGTGTCGTTGCGGCCAATGAAATACAGGAGGCCATCCTCATCGCGCCGGGCTAGATCCCCGGTCCGATAGATGCGATCATTCGGATTGTCGCTGCGAGGGTCGTGAATGAAGGCGGCCGCTGTCTTGTCTGGATTACGCCAGTAGCCGGGGCTCACTCCAACTCCGCCAATATAGAGATCGCCAATCTCGGCCGAAGATACGGGCTGGAGATTTTGGTTGAGAATTATCAATTCTTCGCCGTCGCAGGCTTTGCCGATGGGGATGGAGCCCCTCCCATCTGTTGGGCATGCCGGTACGTCGTAGAAACTGCTGGCGATGGTAGTCTCGGTGGGGCCGTACAGATTTGTGAAACGGACGTGAGGCAAACGTCGCATCCAGTAGTACAACACTGGCAAAGGCAGCACTTCACCGCACCACAGCACACGGCGCAGCCCGGGAAAGTCTCGGAATTTAACCACGTCGAACTTCGCCATGTAATTCAATACCGAAGGAACAGAAAACCACTGCGTCAGTTCCTGGTTGCGGATGAATTCGGCTAGCGTGAGCGGGGACAATGCTGCCTCGTGGGGCAGCATGTGCAATTCGGCTCCAGCTGCGAACGTTCCAAACACATCAAAGGTAGAAAGATCGAAATGGAGCGGCGTATGGCCGGAAAGCCGGTCCGACGAGTCAATCCCAAAATGCCGGAGTCCCCATTCGACAAAATGCTCCACATTCGAGTGTGTGATGACGACCCCTTTGGGCATCCCCGTTGAACCGGACGTGAACAGTATGTGCGCCGGATCCGCGCTCGAGGCCTGCTGCGGGAGCGGAGTTGGGTCCATAAGCGCGAGATCATCCACGGACAACTCCACCGGAAAATTCGCGGTCGAGGGTTGCTGGTGTTGCAGCCATACTACGGAGATGCGAGTACGAAGAGAAGGGTCATCTAACAGCTCGCAGAGCAAAGGGAGGACCTGCCCCGCTGCCAGGATCCAGCGGTTTTCGCACGATTCCAAGATCCTGCGCGTCCGCAGAGAGGGGCTTGCCGGGTCCAGAGGCACGTGGATGCAACCGGCCTTCAGAATCCCGATCATGCTTACGATAGCTACCGGTGACTTGGGCATTAGGAAACACACGCGATCGCCTGTCTGGCAACCGGCCTTTTTTAGCAGTCGCGCGAGCTGATTGCTCGCCCTCTCCAACTGACCGTAGGTGAGTTTTTCCGTCCCCAGGACAACGGCGACTGCCTCAGGTCGCCATTGGGCCTGCTGGCTGACCCAGTCTTGGAGCAAGCCCTTCATGGGAGTGCGCGTTCCGACGCCATTTGGAAAACAATCTGAACGTTTCGGAGCTCTTCCCGGTTCGGTGGTATATCCAAAATGAATGTGCGATAGCCAATTTGCAGGTAACCAGAGAGCTCCTCCGAGACTTCCTGATAGCTGCCGACCAGATAGGGGCAGAAGGTCTTGTAGTTTTCGAAGGGCCACATCCAGTACACGCTCTGGGTCGACCGGATTTCTTTTGCCATCTCGGAAAGCTGCATGTGCCAGTGCGAGTCCGAGACTTTCATGGCGAGTTCATGCGCAATCTGTCCTTTGCGATCGCCGGGGAATCGGTCGCACGCAACAGCCCAGGCGCCTGCGCTGCGCTCTCGCGCGATAATCCCGATGCGCACTCCAGCCTGCAAGCCGTCTGAGAAACCAATGTGTTCGCATTCCTTCGCGGGCTTGGGATATTGGACTGCCACGGCACCGATGGCTTTCGCTGCTGTCAGCCCCGCGTCGGAGGAACCGGAGATCAGGATTCCGGGGAACAATTCTGTGGCCAGGGGCGGTGACATTCTGAGTTTCTCCACTTTGTAGAACTTGCCCGCAAAGGAGACCGGATCCTGGCTTGAGAGAAGCAGCTTAATGATCGTGGTGTATTCGATCAGCTTGGCGTAACGGTCATCGTGTGGCGTCGTGTCGTTGAGGGCGAGAAGATCATTCTTAAACCCCCCAGCAACCATGTTCAGGTAAACGCGACGTCTGTAAAGGTGGCCAAAGCTGGCGATCATCTTAGCTGCCGTGTACGGATGCATATAAACCGGTTGAATCGCAATCAAGGGGCAGAGCCGCTCAGTGTTCTGTAGAATGATCTGCGACACTAACCAAGGGTCGATGAGAGAATTATCCGTGTACACCAGTACGGCGGTGCAGCCGGCCTCTTCACTCCAACGAGCCACATTGATGACCTGTTGCATATAGGTTTCGCGCGGGAGGTCTTTCGACTGCGGGCTCGTTGAGAAGATTTCGATTGGCGATTCGTCATAGACGGTCATGGTTACTGCTCCTCTTCAGATTGTCGATGGTCGAGACCGGGCACAGTTTGGATTTTCGTGCTCCCCGACTTCATGTGCTTGCGGACACCTTGCTGCACACTCTCTTCGAGACGCGCGCGGGCACGCCCATGGCCACGACATCATCCGGAATATCGCGGACGACCACTGCACCGGCGCCGATGATGCTTCGTGAGCCGATGCAGACTCCCGGAAGAACTGCAGCTCCCAAACCCAGGTGGGAAAAAGACCCGACGTGTACTCTGCCGCCCAGAACGGCATTCGGGGAGATGTGGGCATAGTCGCCGACGACGCAGTCGTGTTCGATCACCGCACCTGTGTTGATGATGACGCCCTCGCCGAGGCGTGCATCCGCATTCACCACGGCCAATGGCATAACAACCGTTCCGGCGCCAATTCTCGCGGCCGTAGAAAGCACGGCGGCTGGATGAACAGCCGTCACAATCTTGAACCCACTGCACCGACAAAGGTCTGCAACTTCCTGGCGTGCCCGGTTGTCACCGATCCCCAATGCCACGCCAATTTCACCGCAGACTTCGATTCTGCTCATCCACTGCCTGGCATCCAACACCGGGAGACCGAGGGGGGGCACTCGACAGCGGAACGCCGAATCGTCGAGAAATCCCGCGGGCGGACGTCTCGCCGCTCGCAGGACATCGGCGACCACTTTCCCGTGGCCGCCCGCACCATAAACGTAGATAGTCTTGAGCTTCACCATCATGATCATGCGTTTAGATCTGCCGCGAAATTCCGGCCTGGCCCGCCGTTTTTCGATCGCAGATCTCGCGTAACGTGAGGTGATTGGTCCGGTGCTGCCGGGGCGCCTTCCGTCGAATCTACTGGCGAGATAACGAACTTCTGCGTCGGTGAACGACTCGTCCAGGAACGCCGAGAATTGTGGTATCTGGCTCGACCAAGCCGTGTGCTAGCGAACTCGCTCCCACAACGGCGCGTTCACCCACGCGCGTTCCCGGCAATAGTGTCGCATTGGATCCGACAAGTGCGTATTCTCCGAGGCAGCAGCAGCCGGAGATCCGGGCGCCCGGGAAAACCGCACAAAAATCGTTTAGCACTGCATCATGGCCAATCGACACGTGCATGTCGACGACGACGTGAGCGCCGATTTTTGTATTGACAGAGATGACAGAAACCGGTCCGATGTAGCTACCGGCGCCGATTTCTACGTTGCTGGCCAGAACGGCCGTCGGGTGCACTAACGTTGCGGGTTTCCATCCAAATTCCTCCGCAATCCGTACAATTTTTGCGCGCACATCGTTTTCGCCGATCGCGCAGAAAAACCATATGTCGCGTCCATGGAAATCGCGGCCCATTTCTTCGATGGTCCCGAGAACGGCACGTCCGGCATGACGCCTTCCTATTTTTGTCGCGTCGCTGTCCGCATAGCCGACCACGTCCCAAGGAGGCTCCTGATCGTGCTTATATGCCAGCGCGTTGATGTCGTCGGCGACTGAGGCGGCCACCGATCCGTATCCGCCCGCGCCGACGATTACCAATTCGCGCTTGCAGGCAACATTGCTGACATTCAGGATGCCTTCCGTTGCAGCGTTTCCCTTTGGGACTTCAGGTTCTGGCATGATTTCCGACTCCGTTGCGTTATCGTCGCGATCCTCCCTCCATGCGATTGGGCACGGCAGTTTCTGGGATCCTTCTCGAATAGGTGCTCGAGAGCCCTCCATTCGGTCTAGCGTGCTAAGTCGCCTCCAAGTCTGAAGATGTCGGATCCGCCCAATTTCGTCTGCACCTTCACCTGTCAGCACTAGCTTGAAGCCATTCCTTAGAACCAGTTGGGCGAGAAGGAAGAGCAGCGCCGGCGAGATAGTGCGACGTGCCTAGAATCTAACCGAGAGCGTTGCTGCTGATGATTCGTCGTGTGCGTTCAACCATCGGGGGTTTGTGCTAACCCGTCCCACTCATGCGACGCGACCCTGCTTCTGGAATTGGCTGGCTGTTCGAGGATGCAACGAGTGAGTGCGCTCGCGGCATACTTGGTGCCTGCGACATGGCTCATGAGCGGCCCGAAAGTTCCGACAGCGAACGCTCCAAGAAAATGCAGCCCAGGGAGTGAGGCTTCGAATCCCGCCGTAAGCTCAGGGTAGCCGTCGATGAGGCGCAGCGACCGCACCAAATTCGGTGCAAGAAACGTACAGCGAGAAATATCGAAGTGGTAACCAGTAGCGAGGAAAATGTGGTCGACACAGCGTTCGGTCCCATCATCGAGCCTCAGCCGGACTTGCTGGCCGACGGGGCTAGCGGACATGATGACGCGGCCGGTCGTGATTCTTACCCCATTCATTCGGGGCGGTAACCAGCCTGAGCCAGCCGGCCGGATCGCACGCCGTTTGATTCGGGAGTGAACCGCGAAGGGTAGCCGCCTGAACAGGTCTGGTGTATCGACGATCCAGTTCACACCGGGTGGGCCTATGTTGGAGTTGGACGGTGGATATAATATCCATCGGAGGGGATTCGCTTGATTATGCAGCCACGTGTGCAGCCGCGTGCCGTATCGGAGCCAGTGGACTCCAGGTGCCCGCACGATGACCTCGACAGCGGCTCCCGACTCGTGCAGCAGCGCCGCCGACTCGAGCGCACTCTGCCCTCCACCCACTACGACCACGCGCAGACCGGCGAACCGGCCGAGATCGCAGTGGTCGGAAGAGTGCGAGGCGAGCGTGCGTGGCACGGCGTTGAACTGGCGCGGCCGCCAGGCGAATGAGCCGACCCCTGTTGCAATGACAACGCGCTGCGCCCAGACCGACTCACCGTCCTCCAACATCACGCGAAAGCATTTGGAGGCGGCTTCGATTCGTGTGACGCGGCGGCCGTCCACGTCGGGTACCGCTTCACGCTGAAACCATTGCCCATAGTTGATGAAATCGTCCCGCCGCACCGGCCTCGGCAACTGAACACCCCGCGCTCGTTCGTATCGATCAAGGGTCAAGTCGCCATTTGGATCAGAAATGTGACAAGCCTCCCAGTACGAGCGGAGGAGCATGCCCGCCGGCATGTGGCGCTCCCAGAACTCCATCACCTTGCCGAACACGCGTAGGTCCACATTCGCTGACCGTAGGTGCGCGGCGGCCGCCAATCCAGACGGGCCGGCACCAACGATCGCTACTTGGCTATTTAGGTTTGTCATCGAAGGCCCTCCTCGATATTAACGATCCGGCAATACGCTTCCGATTGGCTCAATCATTCAGAACGACGCTATCATCCTTGACAGAATCCAACCGGCGCATGGCTTGTTGCCGTGTCCGTGGTTTGTTGTCCACCATAACGAGCCCATCGCACTTGGAAGCCGTGATGTTGGGTTGAACTTTGAGCCAATCAGCATGAGGCTCTTCCCGATTGGCCCACGCTAGCAAGACTGCCGGCAAATTGGCGCCTGCTATATGCGAGAACGGATAACCGCCGCCAAAGCGCGGATTCATATCAAGCACGTAACATTTATCGTGGATAACGATTGCATCGCAGTCGAGAACTCCGATGTGGCCAAGCTTGCGGCCGATTACGCCACCGATACCTTCGAGCCAGTCACTTTCGACAGTAATCGCGCGATCCGTTTCTCCGGCCCGCATCGCGAGCTTCCGTTTGACAAAGGTACAAACGTAATGACCTTTGAGGTCATTTACGATATCTAGTCCATATTCCGGCCCGCACAATTGCTTCTGAATCAGGATGCATCTGTCAAGATCGGTCGCACTAATGTCCCGCAAGATTGTCCGTGAAAGACGTTTCTTTGCCCGCGTATAATCTAGGTCCAGCTCTTCATCATCCTCCGAGTACTGAATATCAATAGACGCAGTTCCCCAACGAGGTTTGACCACCAGAGGGAAAGTAATCTCCCCTCGAGCGAGGGATTCGAGGGCGTCCGACAGCGATAGGTAGGTGTTAGGCGTATCGAGATCGGAAGCCTTCAGGAACTTAAAGGCTTCCCACTTATCGAAGCACGTATCAACAACCTCCGAAGACGAGATGACCGGAATGGTTCCCACGTCACGAAAGCGGGTGATGTGCTTTGCGAGAATTTGCAGTTCGAGATCATTCAGCGAGATCAGCAAAAGAACGCGGTGCTGCTGGCAAATGGTGAGCACGGTGTCGATGTAGGCAGCCTGGTCCACGGACGGTATTAGAAAGGATTTGTCGGCTTGCCTTAAGGCCGGAGCGTCCGCGCAGGCGTCAGCCGCAAACACCTGCCCGCGGCCCCTGAGCGCTTCCTGGAACGATTGAACCAGATAGTTACGCCGGCCAGCACATGTGAGCATGACATTCATGATTCGATGTCTAACGAGAAGCCGTCGCTAAGAGGGACGACAGGGCACGCCAAGAGGAAGGCCACATTGCGCGTGATTAGTCCGACAGACTTCCGGTGAACGAGGGCACGTCGAGATCGCCGTCTGGGCTGACGCTGTCGCGTCTGAGCAGGTTGACAACCGTCTGTAGCAAGATTCGCAGATCAAAAGCCAAGTTCGCGTGATCGACGTACCAAACGTCCAGAGCAAACCTCTCGTCCCAGCTCAACGAATTACGCCCTTTGATCTGGGCCAGGCCGGTAATCCCAGGCTTTACCTCATGACGACGAGCCTGTTGCGGAGTGTAGAGGCTCAAGTATTCGATCTTCAGCGGGCGGGGACCGACAAGGCTCATGTCTCCCTTTAGGACATTGATCAGCTGCGGCAACTCGTCAAGACTGGTCTTGCGGAGGATCCGGCCGAGCGGCGTGATCCGATCTTTGTCCGACAGGGATCTTCCCGTTGCATCTACAAGGTCTCTCATCGTCCTGAATTTATGCAAAAGAAATGGGTGAGCGTGCAGGCCTGGACGAATGACTCGATACAGCACTGGCGACCCCATGCGGAGGCGAATCAGCCCTGCCATCATCACCATTGGCAGGCCGAAACCCGCCAAACCGAGAATGGCGCCTGCAAGATCTAGAATTCTCTTAATTACCAGATTCAAATCGGACACCGCCGTCGTCGGCGCCAGCGGCAGTGACAGACCCCTTATTCAAATGCATCCGCCTATACTCTTCGTTGAGCGCCTCCCAAATCATCTCCTGTCGAAACTCACGTTTGATCAACTCCTGACCAGCGCATCCAAATTTGCGGGCCGAGGCTTTGTCGCTGAGAAGCATCTGTAAGGCACTCGTAAGAGCTGCTACGTCCCCTACAGGGAACAGTAGGCCGGTCTCTCCATTCACAACGGCGTCCACGATGCCGGTAGCCCGGGCGGCCACGACTGGTTTCCCTGCGGCATATGCCTCCAAAACAACATTGGGAAAGCCTTCCCGGTGACTTGGCAAGGCCAAGACATCCATCAGTGCGTAATAGGGGGCGGTATCCGCAACTTCTCCCGCTAAAACCACACGTGGATGCGCCTTTAGACACCTCCGAGTTCTGAGATCAAGTAGGTCTTCTTCCTCGGAGAGCCCCAGCAGAAGTAGCCGGAGATCTGGGAATTCATGACCAAGTCTCAGAAAAGATTCCACCAGCTCAGAAATGCCTTTGTCGCGGGTCAGACGCCCAACAAAGCCTAGGACAGGTGCTTGCGGAGGGATGCCCAATTTACATCGCAACTCGGCTGCTTGCCTCACCCTCTCCGGTGTTGACGCGAAGCGCGATGCATCCACTCCATTGCTGCTGCCAGATCCGAAAACTACTGTTCGGTCCCGGCCTGTGAGCCCAAACGCGATTGCCTTCTCACGTAGGCTCGGGCTGACACATATGACGCGATCGGCAAAATGACAAGCCAAGCGCTCCGTACACACTAGGAGACGCCGCTTCAACCCGTTCATAGTCTCAAATCGCAAGCCGCGCAGAGTGTAAACCCGACAAGGGACGCGGTTCATCCAGGCTGCAAAGCCCGCCAGCAACCCTGCCTTGGGAGTCCCGACATTGGTGACAGCGGGGCGAAGCGTACGTATGATTCGGCATAAGCGACACAGGGACATAAGATCCCGCAAGGGAGCAATCTCTCGGGCCATGGGCAGTTCTATGATCTGCACACCCTCCCTTCGGCCCACTGCTTCGACCCATTTTCCCGGCGAACAGATGACGGTGACGTCAAAGCCGTTGTGCTCAAGGTACTGCAGCTGACCTCGCATGAGCTTAACTGCGAGGTCCGATGTCACAACGTGGACGACGCGGGGCCGTCGTGATATGTCGACGTTGGGTGGCACCAACGCACATTTTCTTGCCGTTCCAACGCAGGTTTGCATTTCGGCTCTCTCGCGAGGTAGTGCGTCACCGATTTCTTCTTCGGAGCGCGTCGTTGATTTCCTCGGCGGGCCCAGGCGAGCATGTTCCCGGCCTCGTATATAGACAAACCAGACCCCAGCACTTCGCCGGGACGAAATCCCCGGCCTGCTCGGAAAGACGTTCCGAGATAACAAGAGTGTTGAAACTCGGTGAAAGCTTTCCGATCTGATCTTTGTTTGGAACCAGGTATATTGGCACGCTTCTATGCAGGTACGTATATCCTCCGTAGTCGGCCCAAGAATAGGAATCGCCCACGATCGCCACGCCACACAGAGTAGGGCTGTGGCTGAGTTCCTCGAAGGCAAGGCTGTTCTCACGCGCCTTTTTCCACCTCGGATAAACCCTGGCCAATGACACCGACGTGATGACAACAAACATCAGAGCGCCCGCAACGATGCTGGCTCTAGCGCGTCGCGTTGACAGTTGAGCGTTCCACGTGGCGACGAGATCTGCCAGGCCGATGCCTGCGAGGGTCAGCAGGATGGGCAAGAGTGGAAATAAAAATCGGAATTCCTTGTGTTGCAACAAGGTGTGAGGAATGAGGATTGCCAACGCTACACAGCCCAAGAAGCGGGCGCGCCAAATTGCACCTAGAACCGCCAGTGGCAGCATCGGCCCGATATGCAGAGTGAGATACTCGAAATACCAATACCACGGGCGTACGCCGTGGACGACCGCGGCCTTATCCTCGACGATGTTGTAGCGAAAATTCTCGACGTAGGAGTGGAAGGGATAGGACCACGTAACAGCATCCACAAAACCGAAGACCAAAATCGGCGTGCAAACTCCAAGTAGGACGGCAGGAAGCCGTTCTCTCCAGTTGCGCTTGCAGAAATAGACGGTCGCCAGAAAAATAGCGGGCGCTAGATGAAACCTCAGCGCACCCGCAAGACCACACAAAAGGCCGGCTGTGAAAAGACGCTTCCTTTGCGAGGAAACCTCTCCATCGAATGCTCCCAAGTACAATCCCGGAAGGAGCAGATGGCCTGCCACGACCTCGGACAGCGCCCTAGGATCGTAATAGATTAGCTCGTACCAGAAGACAGAGATACATCCTGTTAATACAGCCGCCAAACATCCGCTGACCCGGTAAGACCAAAGCATGCCCGACCAAATGGTTGGGAGTGAAAGCGCAGAGAGGACGATAGCAATGCCTAGCAAGTAGCCTTCGGATCCGTCGCCCATCCATGCGGTTGCCCGCATTACCGCAGCCAGGAAGGCGGGAAACACCCATGATCGAACACCTCGCCTGTATTCCCATGTAACGACCCAATTTCCATAAGCAATGTGGTGTGCCGGTTCGCGGGTTTGGAATGTCTCATCCGGGTAATCGATGCTAGGAAACCGAGTAGCGATTCCGACGCGAAGCAAGAAGGCAACTAGAAGAAATATGAGCAAGAGGTGGTGGGTCCAGGAAGGCCATTTGCCGAGCGGTGGAAGATCGACGAGGCTAGATTGCTGACACGCAGTGAGTTGACCCGTGCAGCACAGTTTTGAAGACGTAGGTTTTCCTTGCGAAGGCGGCCACGGCATACGATTTTCTTTTACGAATTGCTCTGAAGAGCCATTGCGGGTTTTTAGTCGAGAGTTTTGGCGCGCGTCTCACTGACGGGTGTGAAACGCAAACGTGGATTTCGGGCTGGGTCGGTCGGTTAGGCGCCGCAGCGCCGACTGCGCGGCGGCCAAGAACTTCTTCTATGGAGGCGTGCCGCTATGGCCGCAGGACCTAACTGAACCTAACGAACATGGCTCCCCGCACGGGAGCTCATTGCGCTGCGGGCTCCCTTGGAATGATCGGTTCGGACGCGATGTCCGCCATTCAAGAAATGTTCGAGATTGGTGTATCCATCTCTGTTCAGTTTGGGTCCGTCAGATGGGTCCTTAGGGTTAAGGCCATGCGCGATTTCCCAGGCATCAGGCATCCCGTCGTGGTCGGAGTCAGCGCAGGGCGTGCCAGGAGCAATGATCGGAAAGCCGCCAACGTCGGTCTCTGATGCTGGTATGATGCCGGTTCCCGCCTTGTACTCGTTGATGAGCCTGGTGTCGACTGCGTCGCGGTTGAGCACCCAGTTGCCGTTGCAGTCCCGCCTCTGTGACGCACCGACCGTCGGCAACAGGACATTCTCGAGATTGTTCACATCGTCAGGCGTGATGGGAAACGGCTGTGTGGGCAAGGGTGCGCTGCGTCGCCAACTGGCAGGGACGGGACCTGCCGGAGCGCCATTCTCAACAGTATTCATGTTTGCCATCGCCCATTGATCTCCCGAGGAATTCGGCTGGTTCGGCCCCTTGTTGCCCACGAGATAGATGCTAGGATTTCCTGTGAAGCCGGATGATCCGCCTGTCGTATTGAAAAGCATTTCGTATTTGTAAGCTCTAGGTCTGTAAGGACCAGCTTTATATAAGTTACCGATGATGTCCGAACTCTGGGGGCCTTCGGTCCCTGTGGCGTAGAAGCCCCAATTGTAGATGATGTTGTTAACCATATGCATGGTTTTCTGCCCGGTTAACGGTAGCCGATGGCTGTAGTCTGTCCACAAGTTGTGATGGAAGTCGATATCGGTAAAGGCGTTATAGGTGCCGTTTTGGTTCCCCACGCCCGGACCAACCGAGTGACCAAGTAGCCCTTCGTTGGTCATCGTCCATTGCATCGTGACGTTGTGGATTCCTGGCCCGTAGTTGGCATGGACGACGAAGGGCTTGTTGTCGGTCCAACTGATCGAGACATGGTCAACTATCACGTTATAAATATCGTAATTCATGATCGCAACACCTACGACACCGCTGGCTGGGCCTGGATTACGACTGGAGCCACTTCCTACGCGGATGCGAATGTATCGCATGATTACATCGTGAGTCCCAACAAAGATCATTGAATCAGGACCCATCTGCTTGCCCGATAAAAGAATGCCTCCACCTGGAGCAGTCTGACCGGCGATGGTGATGTACGGCTCGGTGATGCGAATCCCGGTTTTGAGCCAAATGATGCCAGCCACTCGGAAGACCACCGTTCTAGGACCACTGCGCGTGAGGCAGTCGCGAAAACTTTTGGGACCACCGTCGTCCAGATTGGTCACTTCACAAACGAAGCCCCCACGTCCGCCTGCCGCGGCGGCGCCACCCCCTTGCGCACCCGGGAAAGCAGCGGGTGTCGCGCTGGTGCTAATAGCGCTCCATGAAGTCAACAACAAGGTTCCGAGAAGCAGTGACATGTCCGCGACCTTCGTTCATTTGGGATGCTCGCGTTTGGCCCTCCGATTCGCGAGGCACCGACGATTTAGCGTTACTACAGGCTGACGTGTTGCAAGCGGGTGAGCGCGCGGGCAGAAGGCGAAAACTAACGATTAGGCTGCGTAGTTTGCGGCTCACGGCGAAGAACCCCTGAGCCGCCAAGATACAAATAAACGGCATGATGGGATGGCGATAGCGCGCGACAGATGCCGGGCCCGCAGAGGCGAAAAGCAAGTACGCGATCAGGGAGGCGCACAGGAATGTCGTATCTTTGAAAGGAAGGTAGGAAGCGCCAGCAATGGCGCAGACGTACAGCACGGCTGAAAAGGAGGCGAGCCCTACCATTACCAGCGCCAGAAGCGGGCTCTGAGCAGCCGCGTGGATCGGTGCGAGAAAGTCACCTGATACAATGCGAGAAAGCAGACCACCCTCAGGATAGCGTCCAAACATGCGCAATAGGTCCGTTGCCCCGGGATCGCCCAGTTCGACGAGAACACCGAGAAGGTGGAGTCGCAAGTAAACTAGCGGGTGAGCGGCGATTGTGTGAATGGCCGTTCGTCGCATGTATGTAAATATCTCACCGTCTCGTTCCGACTGTTGTTCAGGATGTTGTGAGAAATAAATGGATGGGTTGTTAAAGCCGAGTTGCTGCTGCATTGCCGAAAAACTGACTTGTTGCTCATGTGCTTCGACTGCCGCAGCCGAGTAGAAGTAGAGTGTGAGCTCTTGGATCGCCGAAAATCCACCGTACCCCGATTTCGCGTGATTGCGGTACTGCCACCCGCCAAAGGCGAAGGCGGAGATGACAAAAAAGGTAACAGCGGAACACAGTCTGCGCGAAATGTTCATCGTACGCGGGAAGACAAGGAGAAACGCCACGACTACTGCTGGAAAGTAATACGTTACCGGGCGTGTGAATGTAGCTCCCGTTATAAACAATGCCGCGACAACCACCTTGTACGATGATGGCTGGTCAAAATACCTGAAACACGCGACGACGAAAAATAGGACGAGAGTTGTAAATAGAGTTTCCGAAAGCAATGTGCAGGAATAAATTACCGAAACGGGTTCAAGGCCATAAAGAACCGCGGCGCAAAACGCCACCGTTGCGGACGAGAGTATCCGTTTTGCGAGATGATAGATTGCGCAGGTGCACGCGCCGACTAAGAGTAAATGTAGGCCAATGGTCGTGATTGCGACGTGCCTGACTGTCAATCCGAACATCAGCAACGCGGGGAACCCCGGGGTGCGAGTGATTTCCGGTCGCTGCTCACCATCGCTGAAGGTCCCATGCAGCATCGCACGCGCTGAATCGAGGTAGCTCTGGGTATCCGGTGCATACAACGAGTGAACCCCTGTGCTTCTCACCACACCAGCAATCAGAACGATGCGTACAACGATCACAAACAGGACCGCAGAGGCCAGTCTTACCCTTCCGCTCGTGCACATGCGTGGCAACTGCTTCATCTCCTTATTTCTTGACCGCCTAGGCATCAACAGGCACTTCATCGCTCCTGCCAGTTACCTGCGATGGCGCAATCGCATGATTAAATCTTCTCGTAAGCTGCAGAACACCGGTCAAATAGGTTGCCGACGTCATTCATTGGCGCTTCATTCCCAGAACGCTGAGGAAGAAGCTCGAAAGGATAATCTGAAATCCAAGGGTAAATAGCACAACGCCGGGAATGACGATGCGAAGCGTTTTTTCTGGATCAAGAGGTCCGAAATGGTGGTTTCGCCAATATTCGAGGCCTACCACCCACGCTGAGGTCCCGGCGACCGCTAGCAGGATGCCGACTGCGAGCCCGACTTCAAGACCGATATAGGTGAAAAGACGATTGAGGCGTGCGTCTTCCGGAAGCAACCCTTCGGAGATTGCGAACACCTTGCTGAACGTGGCGAAAAGCATGGATTGAAACCCAATCAAGACTGTCATGGCCGCAAACAGCAGCGTGTGGATATCGAACCCGATCGCCCCGACCATCCGTGGACCGGGCAGCAACCATGCGCTGGTCACTATTCCCAACAAAAACAAGACTACGCCGGGATAAAGAAATAGCCATCGTGGGCTGTACAACAGCAGAAATCGCAGATGTCGCCAGCCGTCCCGCCATGTACGCAGGTGAGGAGCCCGGTTCCGGCCATCGGGGGAAAGAGTCGTTGGGATTTCTGTCACGCGGAGCCCAAATATGGTTGCCTTGACAATCATTTCGCTTGCGAATTCCATGCCCAGAGTCCGCAATTGAAGTCCTTGGATCTTGTCCTTGCGGAAGGCACGCAGGCCACAATGAAAATCCCTTACGGGGCTCTTGAAGAATAGGCGGCCGATCCCAGTAAGGACGGGATTCCCCACGTAGCGGTGCAGAGGGGGCATTGCGCCAGGCATGATTCCGCCTCGGAACCGATTCCCCATCACTAGGTCGTAGCCTTCCTGCAGTTTCCCGAGGAAAGCTGGAAGTTGAGTAAAGTCGTAACTGTCATCAGCATCGCCCATGAGGATAAATCGCCCGTGCGCAGCGGCAATACCTCCGCGCAATGCGCTGCCATAGCCTCGCGTTTCAATTGGAACGACGCGGGCACCGCTGTTCGCCGCGATCAGTTGCGAGCCGTCTGTGCTGCCGTTATCCGCTACGACCACTTCCCCTCGAATACCGCGTCTTTGCATCGCTTCGATGGCCTTACTGACGCAGGTGCCGATCGTCGCACTTTCGTTTAAGCACGGCATTACGACAGAAACATCTATTTCATTGCCGGCTTTAACGCCCAGGGGAGCGTCGTGCATTGTTGCAGTGATTGTTGGGGTCATTGATATCGAATCGACGGCCAATATTGAAGGGTTATTGATCGATTTTCGCCATTTCCGTAATTACCCAAGGACAGCGGAAACACCACCTTGGACGGTAGGACATATGTCTATGTGCGGTCTATGTGCGTACGTGACTGTCCTGTACGAGGAACCAGGTACGTCAGGGGGCCTTCAATTGTCCTACTGTCCAGCTATTCATCTTCGCCAAGCCTTACTAGCCTAAGACCTTACTAGCCTATTTTCAGCTGGTTAGTTGAGGGGAACAGTGGGGAAGACAGGGAATCTGAAGTACTGTGCGTTCTATTGCTATCTTGCAGGGCACAGAGAGCGTAAGCGACATGATTTCGGGGTAAGGGACGCAAGTTTCAAGTCTGTGTTCCTCATCTTGGCGTTTGCCGCTGCGCTCTGGACTACCGGGTGCGCCGGAGTAACGGGTGCCAATTCAAAGGTTTCCGCACAGACTTCCCCTCAGCTCGCTGTCAACACTGCCCAACTCTCCTTTGGTAGTGTGCAGGTCGGGAGCGACAGTACGCAGAAGCTTTTGGTCCGCAACACGGGTACGGGTAGCCTCACAATCACGAGCGCGACCGTCTCCGGCAGCGGCTTCAGCATCAGCGGGACATCTCTTCCATCGACCCTAGCGTCTGGCCAAAACGTCGTCTTCGCCGTGCGGTTTGCGCCTACGTCAGCGGGTAGCGCTTCCGGAAGCGCCTCTTTCGTCGATAGCGCTCACGCCTCACCCACGGTGGTTTCTCTAGTCGGGATCGGTGCAACGCAGCCCAGCGCCGTTACTTCGGTGGAGGTTGTTCCTTCCACCGCCTCTGTGGCTACGGGTGAAACCATTCAGTTCGCCGCAACGGTTCAGGGCTCCGCCTCCGATCGATCAGTCAACTGGAAGGCTCCCTCAGGAGCCATCACCTCGTCAGGGTTCTATACGGCTCCTTCGCGTCCTGGAACCGCTTTGGTGACAGCGACGAGCAATGCCGATCCAACCAAGTCAGCCTCCGCAATCGTGACTATAACTTCCCCCTCTGCTTCAGGCACTCTTGCGGCAACGCCAAGCAGTGCCAATTTTGGAAGTGTGGTCGTCGGAACCAAGAACACGCAGGCTATCACCTTGGCAAACTCAGGCACCGCCAACCTAGTGATCTCGCAGGCGACGGTTTCCGGAAGCGGCTTTGGTTTTAGCGGGCTCACCCTGCCGCTGACTGTGGCGCCCGGTAAGACTGCAGCGTTTACGGTGAGTTTCGCACCTTCGGCGGACAGCGGCGCGACGGGGAACCTTTCGCTGATCAGCAATGCTTCTAATTCGCCGACCAGCATCGCGCTCAGCGGTACGGGTGTGGTTGCGGCTGTACAAGTTACGGCCAGCCCCAGCAGTTTGAGTTTTGGAAACGTGAACGTGGGTAGCAGCAGCACCCATACGGTTACGTTGACCAACACAGGCAACACGAACGTGAGCGTTTCCTCAGATAGCGTTTCTGGCGCCGGCTTCACGATCAGCGGGT
>JAOAPV010000118.1 GCA_025463055.1 Candidatus Acidiferrum typicum | reverse complement strand
TGCTGTAGTGTTGCTGCAATTTGCCGAGCGCATGCCCTTCACGCCGTGGGTGCGTCCGCAGGAAAACACGCTGGCTTTGTGGGCCATCGCGCGGCCCTTGCAAGCGCTGACCAAGCTGTGCACGGCGCTCATGCCATGGGTCTTTCGGCAGCGATTCCCGCCACGGTGCGGCGAGACATCGCCCGCAGCCTGCAATTTCATCAACGGGCCATGAAGAAGCTGCGCCAGCAGGCGCTGCTGTACATTGCTGCGGATAGGCGGTTGCAGCAACGCTATGAACTGCTGCGCAGCGTCCCGGGAATGGGAGAAATCAGCGCGGTGCAGACCTTGGCGGAGGTGCTGTTGCTGCCCGCGGATCGCGACGTGCGGCAGTGGGTGCTTACGCCGGTTTGGATCCACGGGAGTACAGTTCGGGGACTTCGGTACGCAAGTACACGCGCATCAGCAAAGCGGGCAACGCACATCTGCGCCGGGCCTTGTACATGCCGGCGCTGGTGGCAAATCCGCGTGGAGCCGCATCTACGCGGATTTTACGAACACCTGTTAGCGCGCGGCAAAAGCAAGCGGCAAGCCCTGGTGGCGGTGGCTCGCAAGCTGCTGCACGCCATCTCCGGCATCTTCCGATCCCAGCTGCCCTACGATGGAACCCGCGTTTACCTAGCTGCTGCCGCCCTCCCAGGAAAATCCTCTTGAAATCGAAGAGAGAATCTACAGGTCCGTGTACGTCCATGCAGGTTTTATGGTTGAAGATCGAGGGTGATTTTTAGGAGCGATTCGGCTAGGGCGTTGGCGTCTTGGTTGTCCATATTGGTTAGGACTACTACGGCGGCGGATTTTTGTGGGGCCAGGAGGATGGCGGTGCTGGTGCCTTGTTGACCGCCGTCGTGGCCGACGATGTGGAGACCGAAGTGGTCGTCTAGGGCCCAGCCGAGGGCGTAACTGGTGTGCTTGCCGTCCGTGGTGTGCGGCACGGTCCACATTAGGTCTTGCGTGGCGGGCTTCAGGAGCCTGCCGGCCAGGATGGCGGTTTCGAAATTGGCCATGTCGTCCGCGGAGGAGATCAGGCCGCCGCCGGGAATTTTGTAACTGGAGTCGAGGACGCCGGCATTGTGGACGACGCCGGATTGGTCGCGGTGGTACCAGCGGGTGCGGTGCGGGACGATGGCGAAGAAGTCGTCAGCTTGCGTGTGCTCCATGGCGGCGGGGCGAAGGATGTTTTCGCGGACGAAGTCGACGTATTTTTGGGGGGCGGCGCCTTCGAGGACGCAGCCGAGGAGCGTGTAGCCGTAGGTGGAGTAGTGGAATTGCGTACCGGGCTTGGAGAGGAGCGGGTCCGAGGCGAAGAGCTGGAGGGATTCCTCCATTGAGGCGAAGTGGCGGGCGCTGTCTTCGGGGACGTCGCCCTTGCCATCCTGGTTGTAGTGGCGAATGCCAGAGAGGTGAGCGAGGAGTTGGCGCGTGGTGATGGGGGAATCTTTTTGCGGGAAGACGGGACAATATTTTTGAACGGGAACGTCGAGATCGAGCTTGCCGCGTTCGTAGAGTTGGAGGATGGCGACGGCGGTGATCGGTTTGGAGATAGAGCCGAGGCGGTAGAGGGTGGAGGAGGTTGCGGGAGCGGAGTCTTCGAGATCGGACATGCCGAAGCCCGCGGACCAGACAGGATGGCCGTTTTGCACGATGGCGACGGAAATACCGGGAATGCTGTTGGCGCTCATGAAGGCGGAGACGGCTTTTTCGATTTGAGTGCGCTTTTCAGGAGTGAGGGCGTTGTCTTGCGCGACGGCATGAGCGGGAAGGAGGATCACGAGCAACGCGGCGAGCAAGAAGGGGATTGAAGTTTTGGGGGTCGGACGGAAGAAACTGCGCGTGAGTTGACGGTACATGTGGGGGCCTCCGGGCGAGAGTCTAGCGCAAATGGGTGCGGCGGGGGCCAGGTTGAGGGGACGGGAGTGACTTGACGGGAAGCTGGCGGACTTATACCATCTGGGCGCCGAAGTAGCGCTCGCTTATCCTTCTGGGGCGCTCAGGGAAGTGGTTGGTCGGGGGAAGCCGGAGTGCTTTGTTTGTGCACAGAACAGTGCGCGGGTGCCATCGGATCCGCGGGACTAGTTTGCCTCGAAGCGAACCGGAACCCTCGCCGTTTTGCTTGTTGCTGAAGCCGCGAGCGAATTGTAGCCTTCGTAACTTCAAACCCATCAGCGAATTACAGTGAGATCCTGGAGATTGTTACAGGATATTCACATTCGTTTGACGCAACAGTAAGACGGGACGACTACCTTCCTGCGCGGGGTGATTCGCATACTTCCCGGTATTGCGTCGAATTTTGCGTAAAAAGAGAGAGGCGATGAAAAAATTTGCAGCACTAACACTGTCGATTTTTTTGACTTGCGGAACAGCGCTTGCGGATACACCGAAAGAGGCTGATTCACCATCCGCGGCTGGGGAAGCTGCGAAGGCATCCAAGGCCGCAAAAGCGGCCAAGGCGAAAGCTGCAAAAAAAGCGGAGAAATCCGACGCGGCATTTGCGGCTGAGCTCGAAGAATTGCGCCAGTCGTTGCAAGCGCAGCAGGAACAATTGCAATTGCTGAAGGAGGAGTTGGCGAAGCGGGACCGGCAGATCGACGAGGCGCGCGACGCAGCCGCGGCGGCGAATTCTCGCGCTATAGAGGCGAGGAGCAAAGCTTCTGAAGCGGTGAGCACGAGCGCGGAAGTGAAGAGTGAGGCGACCTCGCTGAATTCGACGGTGAGCGATCTGAAGGTTAGCAACGAGTCGCTGCGCACGACAGTGGCTACAGCGCAGGCCGCGGCGCAGAAGACGGAGGAGACGGGGCCGGCGGCGATTCGCTATAAGGGCATCACTATTACGCCGGGCGGGTTCATTGCCGCAGAAACAGTGACGCGCACGAGAGCGGAGAGCGCGGATATCAACACAGGGTTCACGTCGATACCTTTCCCGGGAAGCTCGCTATCGAAAGTGGCAGAAACTAATTTCTCTGCACGGCAGTCGCGAGCGACGGCATTGTTCGAGGGCAAAATCGGGGGAGCAAAGCTCACCGGATATTATGAAGGTGACTTCCTGAATGCGGGCGTCACGTCGAACAACCGGCAGACCAACAGCTATCCGTTCCGCCAGCGGCAGGTCTGGGCACAGCTGGCGCTGGACAGTGGTTGGTCGGTCACGGGTGGACAGCAGTGGACGCTAGCAACAGAGAACCGCAAGGGCATCAATAACCGGCTGGAGCTCTTGCCACAGATGATTGACCCGAACTACGTGGTGGGCTTCACTTGGGCTCGCCAATATGGATTCCGTGTAGTACGGGACTTCGGCGGGAAAGTCGCCGTAGGCCTTTCGGTGGAAGGACCGCAGGCGACTCTTGGTGGACGCGGATTTAGCACCTTGACGAGTACGTCGGCGACGGGAGCTGTGACAACAGCAACGAACTTTTTCATCAATGCTCCGGGCAATGCCGCGGGATTGTTCAACTCCTTTGATGCGACCGGATATACGGTGAATAAGGCGCCGGACGTCATTGTGAAGGTGGCGGCCGATCCCGGATACGGACACTACGAGTTGTTTGGAATCATCAGCACGTTCCGGAACCGCGTGTTCCCTTGCGCGGTGGCGGGAACGAACGCGGCGAACCTTCCAACTCCAGCGACACCTATAGTCGTGAATTGCCCGGTGACGGGAACGCCGGTCCGGAGCGCAGCGGGCGCCTTCAACGATACAAAAGTTGGCGGCGGAGTGGGCGCGAGTTTCCTGGTGCCGCTGTTCAGCAAGAAGTTGGACTTTGGCATAAAGGCAGTTGCCGGCGACGGCATCGGGCGTTACGGGTCGGCGCAGATTTCGGATGAGACGTTCCGTCCGGACGGGACAGCGGCGTTGATTCGCACGGCGCACGCTTTGGGGAGACTGGAATTCCATCCGAATCCGAAGCTGGACGTTTACCTCTACGGCGGATCCGAATATGGATTCCGTGCGGCGTACACGGGTTACACGACAATCGCGGTAACCGCGACGCCAGCGATTCCGGCAACGGCAACTTCGCCGGCGATTCCCGCGACGACGAACACGACGATTTCGCTGACGGGAATCGGGGGATATGGTTCGCCGTTCGCCAATAATAGCGGATGCAGCACGGAGGTACCGCCGACGGGAACGTTTACACCGGGAACGGGCGGCACCTGCGCGGGCGACATTCGCGTCATCACCGAGGGCACCGTGGGTTTCTGGCACAAGTTTTACAACGGGCCGAAAGGCGGCATGCGCTGGGGCCTCCAGTATTCGTACCTCACGAGAAACGGATGGTCTGGGAACGGCGGTTTGCCAGCCGGAACGCCGGGTATTGCGCCAAAGTCCGTGGACAACATGATTTGGACGTCGTTCCGCTACTACATACCGTAGAGCAGGGCGTTTAGGTCTAAGAGCAAAGAAGTGTAAATGGAAGAGGGCAGCTCGTTGTAGGAGTTGCCCTCTTTTTTTGGATGTCGAGAAGAGAAAAAACTGAAGTCTGTTCTGCGGACTGCCCTTGTAAGTGGATGATTTATATGGAGTTAGACTCTCGTGTCTTGGGGGGGGGCTGAGTTTCAACAGAAGCTGCAGTGATTGTAACAATGCTGTAACACGGCAGAGGGACACTGTGATACCCAAGTCGGTAAATCACGAAGATGGAGAGAGACTGAATGAAGCGAATCGCAGGATTATTCCTGGCTGCCCTGGTGCTCGTGAGTTTGGCTTCGGCGCAAGCTTTATTGATTAACGGAGCGGGGGCAACATTCCCAAATCCGATTTATTCCAAATGGTTTGATGAATACCACAAGATTAATGCAAACATTCAGATTAACTACCTGTCAGTAGGGTCGGGTGCGGGAATCAAGCAGGTAACGGACGGCACTGTGGATTTCGGTGCTACCGATGGACCCATGAATGACGAGCAACTGAAAGCGTTTCAGGACAAGCACGGATTCGGGATTTTGCATTTTCCCACGGTGCTGGGAGCGGTTGTGCCAACGTACAACATTCCGGGCGTGACCGTGGCGTTGAATTTTACTCCCGAGGCGCTGGCGGGAATTTTTCTTGGGAAAATCACGAAATGGAACGATCCGGCGATTGCGGGCGCGAATAAGGGCGTGAATCTGCCCGGGAATGACATCGTGGTGGTGCACCGGTCGGATGGCAGCGGTACGTCTTACTGTTGGACAGATTATCTTTCCAAGGTCAGCGAAGAGTGGAAAGACAAGGTTGGGAAGGGCACGTCGGTGAATTGGCCGGTGGGACTTGGCGGAAAAGGCAACGAGGGCGTTACGGGACAGGTGAAGAATGCGCCGAATTCCATCGGTTATGTGGAATTGATTTATGCGGCGTCGAACAACATACCGTACGGAAGCGTGAAGAATTCTTCTGGGAGCTTTATCAAGGCAGACTTGGCAAGCGTGAGTGCCGCTGCGGCGGCGGTGGCAAAGACGATGCCGGATGATTTCCGGGTGTCGATCACAAATCCTCCAGGGAAGAGTGCCTATCCGATTGCGACATTTACGTGGCTGCTGATTCCGGAGAAGTTTTCGGACGGCGCGAAGCGTGATGCCATGAAGGGATTCCTGAAATGGATGCTGGCGGACGGGCAGAATTATGCCGAACAGTTGCAATATGCGAAGCTACCGAAGGAAGTAGTCGCTAAGGAAGAAAAGGCGCTGGGCAAGATTCAGTAAGCGGCGCTGTCGAAGGAAAGCATGGCTGCAACAACGACTGTTCCAAGCGCGGGCCCGATTCCGGGCTCGCGCTCGTTTCTGAGCCGGTTGCGTGAGGGAGACGAAATCGCGCGGCTGATTACGTTTTTGTTTGCCGCTTCGGTCGTTCTGGTCACGGTCCTGCTCATTTTCGAACTTTGGCAAGAATCGGTCCTGCCTCGCCACAAGTTTGGATTGCACTTTTTTTTTACTCGCGTGTGGGACCCGATTGCGGAGCAGTTCGGAGCGCTGCCGTTCATCTACGGCACGTTAATCACGGCGACTGTTTCACTGGTAATTGCGGTGCCGCTGGGGATTGGCGCGGCGATTTTTCTGGCTGAGCTGGCGCCGGCGCGATTGTCCGATGCGTTGGAATTTTTCATCGATTTGCTGGCCGCCGTGCCGAGCGTTATTTACGGGCTGCTGGGCGTTTTCATCGTGGTCCCGGTGATGAGGGACTACGTGCAACCGGCACTCAAGAGTACGCTGGGATTTTTGCCTTTATTTGCCGGACCGGCGTACGGGATTGGATTTCTTACCGCCGGCATTGTTTTGGCGATCATGGTGATCCCGTACATCATTTCGGTGTCGCGCGAGGTGCTGATGTCCGTGCCGCGAGACCAGCGGGAAGCGGCGCTGGGCTTAGGCTCGACGCGCTGGGAGTCAACGTGGAAAGTAGTGGTGCCATTTGCACGAGCGGGCATCATGGGATCCATATTTCTAGCACTGGCGCGCGCGCTGGGTGAAACGATGGCGGTGACCATGGTCATCGGGAACACGCCCACGATTAGCGCGTCGCTGTTTTCACCGGGGTACTCGATTGCGGCGGTCATTGCCAATGAATTTACGGAAGCGACCGGAGCTCTTTACACGCAGGCGTTGATCGAGCTTGGTCTCGTGCTGTTTCTGTTGACGTTTTTGCTGAATGGAGTAGCGCGGCTGCTGCTTGTGTTCACCACGCAGCGTGGCGGCGGGACGGCCCACGCATGAGCCCACGCTTGCGCTGGCGGAAATTTGTGAGCGGCTTCATGCTCACAATGACCGGTGTGTGCGCGCTGGTGGCGGTCAGCGTTCTGTTTTTCATTCTTGGGTACCTCGTGTACCACGGCGGAACTTCGATCAACTGGAACTTCTTCACGAAGCTGCCGACTCCGGTGGGAGAAAACGGTGGCGGGATGGCGAACGCCATCGTGGGCAGCGCGAAATTGTTGCTGCTGGCTTCCCTCCTAGGCGTACCAATCGGATTCCTTGGCGCAATTTACCTTGCGGAGTTCAGCGGGAGCAAGGTGGCGTTTGTGGTGCGGTACGCAGCGGACTTGCTGAACGGCGTGCCCTCGATCGTGATCGGAATTTTTGCGTACAGCCTGGTGGTGCTGCCGTTCAAACATTTTTCGACGCTGGCGGGGGGATTCGCGCTGGGGCTAATGATGATTCCCATTACGCTGCGCAGCACAGAGGAATTCTTACTGGCCGTGCCGCGAGCGCTACGGGAAGCAGCGATGGCGCTGGGCGCTAGCAAGTGGAAGACGATTGCGACGGTGATTGTGCCAGCGGCTTATCGCGGGATTCTGACGGCGGTGCTGCTGGCGTTTGCGCGCGTAGCTGGTGAAACGGCCCCGCTGTTGTTCACGGCATTTGGGAATCGATTTTGGAGTCCCGGCTGGAACCAGCCTACGGCCTCGCTTCCGGTAATGATTTTCACTTATGCTGTCGCACCGTATGACGACTGGCATAGGCAAGCGTGGGCTGCTGGGCTCGTGTTGCTGGGATTGATTCTGGTTATCAATATTGTTGCCAGGGCGATTTTGGCTCGCGGCATCGCGGTTCCGAGGGCGTAATATGCATGCATCCGTGAGGCCGGCAGTGTCTCTTAACATTACACCAACGCAAACCGGAGCAATTGGGCGCGAAAGCGCCGCTGCTTTGCCGATGCGCATGAACGTCAGCAAAGTAAATTTTTTCTACGGGCCGAAGCAGGTACTGTTTGATGTCAACCTTGCCGTGGCGACGAGCAAGGTTACGGCCCTGATCGGGCCATCCGGCTGCGGAAAATCGACTTTGCTGCGGACGATGAACCGCATGCATGAGACGGTGCGGCACGCGCGCTTGGAAGGCGAGATCACGCTGGACGGGCAGAACATATTGGCGCAGGACGTGACGCAATTGCGGCGCCGGGTCGGCATGGTGTTTCAGCGGCCGAATCCATTTCCCAAATCGATTTTTGACAACGTGGCATACGGGCTGCGCATTAACGGATCGAAGCTCCCAATCGCGGACGCGGTGGAGAAGAGTCTGCGGCACTCAGCGCTGTGGGATGAAGTCAAGGATCACCTGCATAAATCGGCTTACGAGCTCTCCGGCGGGCAGCAGCAACGGCTGTGCATCGCCAGGGCCCTGGCAGTCGAGCCAGAGGTGCTGTTGTTGGACGAACCATGTTCGGCGCTCGATCCCATCAGCACGGCGAAGATCGAGGAGCTACTAGTACAGTTGAAAGACCTTTGCACGCTTGTGATCGTGACGCACAACATGCAGCAGGCCGCGCGTGTTAGCGATTTCACGGCTTTCTTGCTGACCGGACAATTGATTGAGTTCAGTCCCACCCCGCATTTGTTCACCACTCCGAGCGATCCGCGCACGGAGGCGTATATTACCGGGCGCTTCGGATGAGTTTTGGGGAAAGTGGGAATTGAGCTTATAGTTTCAGGTTGAAGGGATCGAGTGATGGAACGCCACTTCGAACGAGATCTGAACGAATTGAAAGAGCGGTTGCTGTGGATGGGCAGCCTGGCGGAGCGTGCCGTGCATCAGGGTGTGCATTCGGTGCTGGACTCTGATGAGCAACTTGCCAAGCGTGTGCTTGATGAAGAAGACGCGATTAACGAGCTGCAGATCGAGATCGATGACCGCGTAGTGCAGCTTTTGGCGCTGCACCAGTTGATGGCTACGGATCTGCGGCTGGTGCTTGCGGTGTCTCGCATTAATAACGACCTGGAGCGGATCGGGGATCAGGCGGTTAACATCGCGCAGTCTGCGGTGCGCATTTTGCGGCATCCGCGAGTGAAGCCCTATGTTGATTTGCCGCGTATGAGCGAAGTGGCGGAAGAGATGATGCGGGATTCACTGAACGCGTTGGTGCGGCGGGACGTGGAGCTGGCGCAAAAGGTTTTGGCGATGGACGACCAGGTGGATCACTATCGCGACCAAATTTTCCGTGAATTGCTGACGTATATGATGGGAGATTCGAGCGTGGTGTTTCCGGCATTTGAGCTGATCCTGGTGGCAAAGAATTTGGAACGGATCGGCGATCACGCCACGAACATCGCGGAAGACGTCATTTACATGGTGCAGGGGCAGGACGTGCGCCATCCCACCGTTGATCGGCGCTAGGTCGAGCGCATAAGCGCAGGTTGCTACAAATTCCATTATTCGATCTTCATTTATTCGATCCTCACAGGGCCCAAGGCCTCGCATTGTCCCAATGACTGTCCGGCTACCCGCCGCATGAGCCTGGACTGTTAGAAACCTTCCGCGCATCAGACTCGGCGGCTTGAGATCAGGAGAGATGCTGCTGTGAGTAGGCTGAGGAGAGAAAGAATGCCGCCTATGGTTCGATCGGAAGTTCGGGAGAAGTGGATGATGATGCGAGATTGCCCCGCGGGAACCGGCAGAATCATTTGGCCGGAATCGTCGGCTTGCTCTGGCTGGATGCGGGAGCCGTTTACCTCGACTTGCCAGGCCGGGTAGTTCAATAGGCGGAGGGCCAGGCGGCTGGGGTGCGCTGATTCGACGTTCACGATTTGATCCTCGGGAGTCCAGCGTTCCACAGCGACTTCCCACCGTTTAATGGCAACTTCTGGTGTTTTTGGAGCGGCTTTGGGAGGCTCGCTTTCCGCGTCTTCGGCGGATGGAAGAAGTTGGGCGCGGGGGGCTTTGTCGGGAAGGTTGTAATGGTCGTCTCCAATGGGGTCGTACTCGTCGGTGCCGTCGAAACCTTGGCCGCCGTCAATCGCGGCGCGCAGGGTAGAGAATTCTTCGTCATCCCACCAGGTGTGCTGCACGAGAAAGACGGCGGTGCCGACAATTAGGCCTGCTGCGGCGACAATCCAGAGCGAGCGGAATCGGCGGCGCGAGAATGCTGCTGCCAGGAAATAGACGAAGGGAATGGTGAGAATCGACGTCCAGCGCCAGGGAAACTGAACGAAGCGCAGTTTGGGGAGCAGTTGCCAAGCGGTAGACGAGGGACGCAGCATCAGCACTGCGGCTATAGCTGCTAAGAGAAGAAGGGTACTCCAAAGCTGACGTTGAGCCCGGTTTTCGTGTAGCTGCGTTAATTCTCTGCGCACCGCAATCGCGGCGATTCCGGTGAAAACGATGATGGCGACTGCGATGGTGGAAGCAATGTAGTTGAAGAATGTGTGCTCGGGATCGTTGGTGGCGGTGTAGAGGAAATTTTCGGAGGGAAGCAGCCCAGGAGAGAGTGCTTGCGCGATGTTGACCCAGCGCTGTTCGTAGGCGGCGGGCACGATGTAGAAGGCGGCGAGGCCAAAGCCGAGCGCTAATCCGAGGGTGCCGCGGAGTAGGGGATTCCAAGATTTTTGGTTGAAGGCCGCCCACGCAAAGAGCAACGCGACGGAATACGTGGCCATGACGGCTGCAGGAGCGTTGGATAGCCACACTGCAGCGAACGTCGCGGAAAAAAGGATCAGCGTCCGCGGCCACGGTCCGCTGCGAGCCTCTACAATGTCCGCAAGCTGCAGAACCGCGAGGAATAGCAGCGGGAAAAATGCAGAGGCTAGCAGCTCCGCATAGTCGCTACGGAAATAGATCACGAGCAGGGCGTTAGAATTCGCGGTGTAGCAGGCGGCGGCGAAAAGCGCGGAGCTTCGCGGCACTAGACGACACGCGAATGCGAAAGCGGAGACTCCCGCGAACGTTTGCACCAGGATGATGAAGACAACCGGAACGTACTCCCAGCGAACGAAAAAGCTTAGCGCGGGAGCCAGCAGCCAAGAGAGCGGGGGATAAAAGATGAAGCGAGGCTCGCCAAAGCCGTGGTTGGCCCATTCGGCCCAGCGCGGATAAATAATGCCCTGCTTCCACTGAGCGGCGACATCAAGCCAAGAGGTGGCGTGAAACTCGAAATCGTGTCCGGAGGCAATGCCGCGCCAGAAAAAGGGGGCTACGATCAATAATGAAATAAAGAGAGAAAGAAGAACTGCGGGCAGCCAGCCGCCTTTAGCAGGAGCGGAGGCCGCATTTTCAGGAACGTCGTGGGGCGAGTTCATTCAGGCCAAAGGATTGTAACTGCTAGTCGCTCATCGGAGATACCCACTTAGTGCTGTGGAGCACTGCGATCGTTTCGATAGATCACGCCTTCTTTCATGACGAAAAATACCTTTTCAGTTTGGCGGATGTTCTCGACCGGATCGCCGGGCACGGCTACGATGTCCGCGAGCTTGCCGGCGTCCAGCATGCCGATTTTGTCTTGTAGGCCGAGAAGTTCGGCGTCGGAGAGGGCAGCCGAGCGCAAGGCATCGATGGGCTTCATGCCGAGATCGACCATCAAGTGAAACTCTTCGGCATTGCGGCCATGCTTGTAGACGGCAGCGTCGGTGCCGAAACCGATCTTGACGCCTTTTGCGAGTGCATGCTGGAACATTTGCGAGCGCGCGGAAAGCGCTGCACGCGTTTTCGCAATGATAGCGGGAGGCAAATACATGCCTTTGTCGATTTTTTCGCCCAGGCTTTCACCAGCGATGAGCGTCGGGACCAGGTAGGTGCCGCGCTGCTTCATTAAATCGAGCGTTTCGTCTTGGATAAATGAGCCGTGCTCGATGGAATCGATGCCCGCGAGGATAGCGCGCTTGGCGCCTTCATTGCCGTGCGCGTGTGCCGCCGTTTTGCGGCGGAGCGCGTGCGCTTCATCGACGATCGCGTCCAATTCTGCTTGCGTGAGCTGCGGGGTATCGACGTCGTCAGTCAGAGAAAGGACGCCGCCGGTGGCGCATACTTTAATCATGTCTGCGCCGTACTTATGGTCGAGACGCACGGCGTAGCGCGCTTGGTCCGGTCCATTAATTACGCCATCGAGAGGATCGCTCTCTCTGCCAAAGAGTCCCTGGCGGAACCCACCTTCGTGGTCACAATGACCACCTGTTGAGCCTAGAGCATGCACAGTCACGAGCATGCGCGGACCCGGCACGATTCCGTCGCGAATGGCATTGCGCAGACCGACGTCCATATAGTTGCTGGAGCCGACGTCGCGCACGGTGGTGAAGCCGGCCATGAGAGTCACGCGTGCGTTCACGCTCGCGTCCAGTGCTTGTTCGGCGATGGGCTTTTGGAGAACGTCTAGCGCGCTCTGCTTCCAATCGTCCGAATACATCATGGTGAGATGGGTGTGCGCGTCGATGAAGCCGGGGAGGAGTGTCGCTTCGCCTAGGTCGATTGTTTCGGCACCGGCAGGAATGGTGGCTTTGGGGCCGACGCCGGCGATTTTTCCATCGGTGACGACAACTAGACCGGGAGTCGAGAGAGTGCTGCTCTTGCCGTCGAACATATGCGCGGCTTTCAGTACGTATGTCTTGCCTGCCTTCGGCGTCTGAGCGATGGCGGACGAAACAGGCATGGCCAGGGCAGCAACAAGCAGCCAGCGACACCATTTGCGCATGAGCTTCTCCTATTCGGAACCTTCTCGATTCAGTTTCCGCGTTGACCGGAACGCACGACAATAGCTTGCTCGCGGAAAAAGTCAAGGATTGCCTAACGAAACAGAATTGCTGATTGATCGCTGCTTTAGCGAATTGGCCAGCTCTGGTAGAATTAAGGCGGCGTTGCTTCCAGGATTTCCACTTCCAGCCTCCGGTGAACGCCTAACACGCAGCTCATGCCTCGCGATTACATGGGTCGGCGCCGCATCTGGCGCACAGTGACGAATGCCGTTGGAGTTGGCGTGCTCGGTGCAGTTCTGGCCTGGGCGATTACTCGCCAGCCGGACGCCCCTGCGTTTTTCATTCGAGCCGCCGGCCAGAACACTGTACCTTCCGCTTCGGGCAAAGGCTCCGAGGTCACTGGTCATAGCTTCGGCAAATATACGCTTGCGGATGGTCGGTACGTGCTGGACGAGATTGCTGACGTTCCGGTGCACGATACCGTTCGCCAAGCTGACATTCACGTGCGACTCCTTTTTCCGAAAATTTCCCGTAAGTTCCCGGTGATCATTTTTTCTCCGGATGATCGCGACTCGCGAGAATGTTGTGAGGCGCTGGTCCACGATTGGGCATCGCATGGATACGCAATCATTCAGCTCGCGCGAGTCGCGGCGCTTCCTACGGAGAAGCAGGAAAAGTCGGTGCAAGCCGTGGGATTCAAGCGCGATATCCGCCACCGGGTGAGTGGTGCGGAATCTGGAACCCGGGCGTTGAACGTCACCGCTGTTATCGATTCGCTGGCGGCTCTGGAGACGCGTTTTCCTGGGATACGCGGAAAGCTTGATGCCGCGCACATAGGTGTTGCCGGGGATGCTACCGGTGCTCTTGCGGCGGAAGCGATTGCGGGCGCGCTGCTGGAACTGCCCGGCCAATCGCGTTCAAATGTGGCCGATCCGAGGGTGCGCGCGGTAATCTGCATCTCTCCTCAGGGGCCTGGACAGTCCGGATTGACGGAGCAGTCCTTCGATCAACTCATATTGCCGTATCTCGGAGTTACGGGAGACCGCGACGCGGCCCCCGCGAAATTTGCAGCCGCCGCGTGGCACAAGGTACCCTTCGAGCGGAGCCAACCGGGTGAGAAATACGAGCTGTTCGTTCACGGCGGCGACGAAACCTCCATCGTAAGCGATCGACCTGTAGCGCTGGGCGATTCTATCGAGAAGCTAGAGCCAGAGGGCTCGACGGCAAGGCACATCCATGCGGCGACCGTGGCGTTCTGGGACGCCTATCTGAAGCACGACATAGCGGCTAAGCGCTATTTGCAGTCCGACGCTGTGCAAAAGACGAGCCATGGCGCGCTCACGCTTGAGCGACGATAAGCAAATAGGCGAGAGTTAGTCCCTCGCTGTCGAAATGAGCCGCAGAGTTTTCACCGTTTTCCACACACATCCGCAGGGGAGTCCTTCCGTACCATTGACCCACCTGCCACCTACCCGGAGACTGGTTATGTATGGCCCGTTATTCTGCTTTTCTAGGGCGCAGGGTCGAGGTGCATTACCGCGCCGGCGACATCCTGCTGCCCGCGTCCGGTACTTTTGTCGCCGATTCGGGACGTTCCATTTTCCTGGAGCAAAGCTTTCTACAGCGCGGTCAACAAAGACACTTCCGGTGGGAAATTCCTTATCAATATATTGTGCGTTTGGAAGAAAAGACCGAGGACGAAGAAAACGATTCGGGGAGCGCCAGGACCTCGGCCTCGAGTACGGAGCGCAAGGATCAAGTTTCCCGCGCCTCGGCCAGTGCCTCTGCGAGCGTGCCCGGACTGCTTCCCCTTCCGAATCGTCCTAAGACTGCCTAATCGTTTCTCCACGCCGCCCTTCAAATATTTGCCAAATATTGGCCCAAAGATTGGCTGTCAAATGCGTGCCAGCACTTTTCGCCCAACGCTGTACAATCGGTTTGGTTCGTAGTTTAGCGACACACACCCGCCGTATAGGAGATCTCCGTGGATTCCGCCGCCAATTCCAAACTGAAAGTCGGCCTGATCGGCCTAGGCTTGATGGGCCAGCCGATAGGCATGAATCTGTTGAAAGCGGGTTATCTGCTGACGGTGTGGAATCGAACAACTTCGCGGGCAAATGAACTGGTGGCAATGGGCGCAACGCTGGCGATGTCGCCGAAGGAAGTGGCTGCGGCTTCGGATGTTTTGCTAACGATTGTCAGCGACCCGCCAGCGCTGGAAAGTGTTCTTTGGGGAGCGGACGGCAAAGATTCCGGCGCACTGGCCGGGCTGAAACCGGGCAGCACATACATTGACTCCAGCACTGTGTCGCCTGCGCTGGCGCGCAAAATTGCGGCGGCCTGCGCAGAGCGCAAAGTGCATTTCCTGGATGCTCCAGTTACGGGTGGTGATTGGGGAGCGAAGAAGGGCGAGCTGATTTTCATGGTGGGGGGAGACGCCGAAACGCTGAAAGCGGTTGAGCCCATTCTCGGTGTCCTGGGAAAGCGCTGGTTTCATCTAGGCCCGAACGGAGCCGGACAGACCATCAAGCTGGCGATGAATTTGATTCTGGCATTGCAGGTCGACGCGCTCGCCGAGGCGCTGGCGCTGGTAACCGGCGCGGGGCTAAAAGGCGAGAGCCTCGTCGAAGTGATGCAATCGAGCATGGCTCGCTCCGGTGTACTGGACGTAAAGGCGCCGAATCTTTTGAAAGGCGAGTACAAGCCCAGCTTTCCGCTGCGACTGATGCACAAGGATTTGAGCTTGGCGCTCGACTTAGGAAACCAAATCGGCGTCGCGTTGCCCGCGACCGCCGCGGCCCGTGAGACATACAACTACGTGAAAGGCAACGCAAAGGAAGACTTGGATTATTCGGCGGTAATGAAATTCTGGCGCCGCTAGCCTAAGACTTTTTCTTGCAGTGGTCTTGCTTTCTGTCCCAGCAGGCCTACGGCTGCTTCATAGAGTTTAGCGCGCGTTTGATAGCGTTCGTTGGCGCGGGTGACATAGCGCACGGCGAGTTCAATGCCGCCGATCACCGGGCGGATGTTAATCGCCGGGACTGCGGAGCGAGAACTCGTGTCGCGCGATTTTGACGCACCCTGCCATTCGCGTTCCGCTTGCTGTGCCCCTTCGGCGGTGAACTCCAGCACTTTCTTCTGAATAGCGTCGACGATCGGGTATGGATCTTGACCGGTTGGCACAACAATCTGCAGCTCGTCCCACAGCCACTGGCCTGACGTGGAGAAATTGAAGTAGTGGCCCTCGATTGCGAAACTGTTTGTGAATGTCACGCGGCGCCCGGTAGGATGGCTGGAATCGGTCCAGTTGCCGGTTTCCAGCAGGACCGTGTGAAACATTCCTAGCTCAACAACTTCTCCGGTGACTCCGTTAATCTCGACCCAGTCGCCCAGGCGAATTCCATTCTTGCCCATTAAGACGAACCAGCCCAAGAATCCCACGATAAAATCCTTCAGCGCGACGGTAAGGCCGGCGCCTGCCAGGCCGAGGAATGTACCGAGCTGACTCGGCGGCCCGAAGATGACCAGCAAGATAAAAAGAACCGCGAGTACCTGCAGGCTAACCCTCGTCACAGCGCGTAACGTCTCTACTTGGCGGCGGTCCAGCGACGTCTTACCCAGCAAATGCTCAAGCCATCCATCAAAGAAGACGCCGACCAGCAGGATTGCGAGAATGACCGCGATGCCGATCATGCCATTGTGCAAGACGGCGCGTTGTCTTGCGGCCACGACTGAAATCCAGTTGCCATAGACGGCAGCAAGTTGCGCTTGGTCTGCGATCCGTTTGTCGAGGATGGTCAGTGTTTTCTGATCGCCAGCACGACGTCTTGTCGTTTTTACAAGGGCGGCGGATTCTTCTTTACTATCCGGGGTCTGTCCATCGGTGAGTCGCGGGCTCTGAGTCAATTGCTGTTTTTGCGCGCTGACTTGCTTCTCGAGCGCAGCGTGTTTCGCGGAAAAGGAAGCCGCCGCGGATTCTGCATCATGCTTGGCGCGCCACAACTGCAGTTGCTTTCGGTGCCAGGTTAACCATTGCTGCACCCGATGAATCAGGCCGCGTGTGTCCGCAGGCTCGATGACGGTGACATGCGTCGTGTCCGAAGCATGGGAGGCAGCTTCGTGCTGCTCCACCATGGTCTGAATGCGGCCTTGCGGGTCGTCCCCCGCGTGGGTCAAGTCTTGCTTTGCTTCGTCCACTTCGTCTTGATCCAGTTCGAGCTGCGCCTTGGCTAAATCGAGCTGGTCATCCAGAGCATTTTTCTTCGAGCCGCTCGCTTTTGCTTCTGCTGCCGTAAGCTCATCGACCCGCTTCTTGGAAGCATCCAGAGCGTCCTCGCCTTTTTGTAAGCGCGCCTGAATCGCTTTGGCTTCGGCGCTCAAAACGGGTGGATGCTCCTGCGCGTCCAATACCGCTGCGGCAAACGCGAGGTCCATCTCCTTGTCGGCGAGCGCTAAGGCTTGCTCGGCAAACGGTTTTTCTTCAACGGTGGTCGGCATCTTGGCGAACTGCTGCGCAGTTTGCAGAGGCCGCTGATCCACGAGTTCTGGTTCGGTAGGGTTCGACTCTGCTGTGGTCGTCGGGGCGATCGAGTTTGGCGTGGATGCGCCGGTGTGGACCAGTTCGTATATTGTGCCGCCCAACAGTACAACGAGAACGAGGGCGGCAGAGCGTTGCTTGGATTTCATAGGGCTTTCAATTCTAACGCTTGGCGCGCATTACGCCAGCGCTTAACAAGGCGAAGCGGCGGTACGAGACTAAGCGCTCTTTCAGCACATTCGCGAAGGCAAGTATTGCTCCAGCAGCCGTCCGTGCATACTCTGCGGGAAGAGGACTCATGCCCAATACTCGCCTGCCTAACTCGATTTTCTTCATGCTCATCGTGCTGGGTGCTGTGCAGTTCTTCTATTACACGCCGCGCCTTCCGGAGATCCTCGGCTCGCATTTTGGGAAAGCTGGGTCGGTCAATGCGTGGCAGACCAAGACGGCATTTTTATCGATGGAGGTGGCGATTATTGTGCTGGCTACACTCGTTTCGTTTAGCATTCCGCGCATAATCGCAGCCATGCCCGTTTCTATGATCAATCTGCCTCACAAAGAATTTTGGCTGAGCCCCGAGCGGCGCGAGGACACGCTCTCATATATTCGCGTGTGGACCGCCTGGCTTGGCTGTGCGCTCCTGGGCTTCTTGCTTTTCGTGATGGAGCTGGTATTTCGCGCCAATCTGCACACGCCGCCTCAACTGAACATGGCTGCGTTCGTCCCGGCTCTTCTTGTGTTCGTCGCCTTCGATACCATTGCTGTCCTCCAACTGATCCTCCGCTTCTCGAAAATTCAAAGGGATTGACCGATTCGGTGACGAACGCTAAGGTTGGCCGGTGAAAATTCGAGATGTGATCCGGATGCTCGAGCAGGATGGCTGGTTTTTGGTGAGAACAAGAGGAAGTCACCGTCAGTATAAGCATGCTGTTAAGCTAGGACTTGTCACAGTTCCAGGAAAGCCGGGAGATGACCTGGCCCCCCGGCACCCTGAACAGCGTTATGAAACAAGCGGGGCTTAAACGATGAAGAAGTATTTGGTGGTGATCGAGCCGACGCAAACGGGTTTCTCCGCCTATTCCCCGGATCTCCCTGGCTGCGTTTCCACTGGCCGCACGCGCGAGGAAGTCGAGCAGAATATGCGTGAAGCGATTACCTTTCACGTGGACGGCCTGCGCGAGGAGGGTCAAGCAGTACCCGAACCTGGTAGCTATTCGGCTTACATCGAATTGTCGGCGTAAATAAAAACGCCTCCGAATGTTTCGGAGGCGTTCTGTTTAGTTTCGGGTTCGCTCGCCATTTCTAAAGATAGTCTCGGGATGGGCCTTCCAGGAAGGCTCGGAGTTTGCGCGAACGCGACGGATGGCGCAGCTTGCGCAACGCTTTGGCCTCGATTTGGCGGATGCGTTCGCGTGTGACTGCGAACGATTGGCCGACTTCCTCGAGCGTATGCTCGCTGCCGTCGTCCAGGCCGAAGCGCATCTTGATGACCTTCTCCTCGCGGGGCGTCAACGTCTTCAACACGGAAGATGTCTGCTCCTTCAAATTCAGGTTAATTACCGCATCGGATGGCGATACTACAGCCTTGTCTTCGATGAAGTCGCCGAGATGCGAATCTTCCTCTTCGCCGATTGGTGTTTCCAGCGAAATCGGCTCTTGTGCGATTTTCAAAATCTTGCGCACCTTGGAGACCGGGATATCCATGCGCTTGGCGATTTCTTCGCTGGTGGGTTCGCGGCCGAGTTCCTGCACGAGCTGGCGACTGGTGCGCACCAGCTTGTTGATCGTCTCGATCATGTGCACCGGAATACGGATGGTGCGCGCCTGGTCAGCAATGGCGCGAGTAATGGCCTGGCGAATCCACCAAGTCGCATAGGTCGAAAACTTGTAGCCGCGGCGCCACTCGAATTTATCCACGGCCTTCATCAAACCGATGTTGCCTTCCTGAATCAAATCCAGGAATTGCAAACCGCGGTTCGTATATTTTTTGGCAATCGAAACAACCAAGCGAAGGTTGGCTTCGATCAATTCCTTCTTGGCTTGCTCAGCTTCGGCTTCGCCGCGATGAATGATCGTCAGCGTGCGCTTCAGCTCCGTGAGCCCGACTTCGCTGGCCTCTTCGATGTCTTTCAGCTCGGTGCGGCGCGTGCGCAGTTCTTTGCGAGCTTCCGCAGCTACATCGCCCTTCGCGACATCGACGCGGCGTTCCAGGCGGCCTGCCTCGCGCTCCAGCGATTGTAGGCGCTCCACCGTGCCGCGCATTTTGTCGATCAGGCGCTTTTTCTCAAATGGATTGAAATCGATATCGCGAACGGCGAGAGAAATTTCCACGCGAGTGCGTGACACTTCCCATTTTGCGTGGATGTACGAGCGCTTCTTGGCTTTCGGCGTCTTCTCCAGCCGAATGGCCTGTTTCAACGCGTTGTCATACAACTTCGCGATTTTCTCAATGTGCTTGAGTGTCTGTTTCGTTTTATTCGCGATTTTCTCTTCGGTGAGCTCTTCGTCGTCGAACTGCACGATTTCTTTGATGGACCGCGCACCCTTGCGCAAATCATCGCCAACCGCGATTAGTTCCTTAATGACGATCGGCGACCGCGTGATGGCCTTCATGACCACGAGCTGCCCACGCTCGATGCGCTTGGCGATAGTCACTTCGCCTTCGCGAGTCAGCAACGGGACGGTGCCCATTTCGCGCAGGTACATACGCACCGGGTCATTGGTCTTTTCCAACGAGCCGGGCGTGAGGTCGAGATCGCTCTCGCCTTCGTGCGCATCTTCTTTCGCCACAACTTCGTGATCGCCGCTCTCGGTCGACACCTCGACCGCGCGCGCGGCCTTCGCCGACGCAGCATCTTCGTAAATCTCGATACCGTTGCGCTCAAATGTTGTGAGAAGGTCGTCGATCTCTTCCGAGGAATGCACTTCCGCCGGAAGCGAATCGTTCACTTCGTCATACAGCAGGTAGCCGCGCTCTTTGCCGACCGCAATGAGCTGACGTACCGCGTCGTATTTCTCTTCAAGACCTGCTACAGCCACAAATCCCTCCCCAATTTCATGGTAATTCCGCCGCTTCTCGCATTGTTAGGGGCAATCTATTAGATTCGCTGAGACACAAACGGACTCGCTCGCCGGCGCGAACTGTGGGGTTATCCCCCGAAAGATCGCTGATTATTGACCGCTCTGCGGTCACCAAGAACGTAGTTTGAAGCTTATGCACGCGTAATCGCCGCTCGCCCGTGCGTCGCCCGCCGTTTCACGCTTGGTGGTTGCCCCTGCCGCTAATCTCCTAAATTAGATGCACTTAGCGGCAAACCCGTTACCCGCGAAACCCTATTACGCTACACGTTTAAGTCCGTTCGCGTCAATGATTTAATTGATGGAAATCTGTGAAAAACCGGTGGCCACTTTGTTCCGCCCTTAGCGTGCAGCCGCCAGCCGCCGCATTAGATCTTGCTTTCTTTGCAATAGGTCGCGTAATTCCGCCCCGGGCGGACTGGCTTCAATGCTCCTTTGCACCTCGGCAAGCTGTTTTTCGGCTTGGCGATGACGTAAAGCGTCGACGCAACTTTGCGCTTCGTCCCAGGTTGGCTCGCTGGTTTCCTCGAACAGGATTTCGTATAGCAGCCTACGGTCGCGGTCCTCTAGCGCCGCCGCTATCTCGGTCGCTTGTATTGCCTGACCGGAAAGGCTCGCGACAATCAGCGCCCCGAATATCTTCTCCGTTTCGAGTCCGTGATAGAGCTGGCTGTCTTGAAGCTCCTGCGCTAGCTCGCGGCGGAACCCCTCGGCTTCGGACAGCATGCGGATCAGGAGGCGCTCCACTGGCTTTGCAGCGCGTCCTACCAACTCCGGCTGAGTCTTCACTTCACTGCGACGCTCTGCCGCTGCTTTACTCAATGCTGCGCGCAACACCGGCTCATCGAGCCGGAGTTGCTGCGCGATGCGCGTGGCCCATTCCGAGCGTAATATGCGGTTCGGAATTTTTTGCACGTAGGGCAGCAGGAAATTTACCGCGCGAAGCTTGCCTTCCGCGGTCGACATGTCCATTTGCCGCGCACGCGCGATCAGGTAATCGACGTATGGTGGCGATTCCTTCACCAGCTTCATGTAAGCGTCGGGGCCTTGCTCGCGGATGAATTTGTCGGGATCGGCCTTTCCCGGCAGCGCCAACACGCGCACTTCAAAATCTTGCTCGAGCAGAATCGCGATGGAGCGCTCGGTGGCCGCTTGGCCCGCGGTATCCGGGTCATAATTCACAATCACGCGCTTGGTGAAGCGCCCGAGAAGCTTGATTTGCGGCTCCGCGAGGCTCGTACCGCAACTCGCTACAACGTTGCTGATTCCGGCGCGCGCGACCGCGATGGCATCCATGTAGCCTTCGACCAAGACCGCGAAATCCGAGCGCCTCAGCGCTTCCTTCGCACGGTCCAAGTGGTAGAGCACGTTGCTTTTCGAATAGATAGGCGTCTCGGGTGAGTTCAGGTACTTGGGCTGGTCATCGCCTAGCGCGCGGCAGCCGAATGCGACAATTTTGCCGGCTTCATTCGCGATTGGGAACGTGATGCGGCGACGGAACCGGTCAAAGAGGCGGCTGCCATTCTGTTCGCGCGAGACCAAGCCGGACTCTGCCAGCAGCTTCTCTGCGTATTTTCCTTTCAAATGCCGCAACAGCGAGTCGCCGCCGCTGGGCGCATAGCCGATGCCAAACCGGTCGATAGTCGCCTTATCCAATCCGCGGTCTTCGAGATAAGCGCGCGCGAGCTTTCCTTCGGCCGTTCCCTGTAACTGGTTCACGAAGAAGGTTTGGGCTTCACGGTGCATCTCCACCAGTGTTGTGCGCACGCTGCTCTGTGTGCGCTCGGCCGGTAAACTCGGTTTCGGCTTGGGAATCGAGATGCCGCATTTTTCAGCCACCAGCCGCAGAGCATCGGGAAATTCGCAACGCTCCATTTCCATCACGAAGTTGAAAATGTCGCCACCCTTGCCGCAGCCGAAACAATAAAAAATCTGTTTGATTGGGGAAACCGTGAATGAGGGTGTTTTTTCCTGATGAAAAGGGCAAAGCCCGCTGAAATCCTTACCCGTTTTCTTGAGGCGCACATATTCGCCGACAACCCGAACAATGTCGGCTTGCTGCTTGACCCTCTCCGCAGTGCTGCCAGCCTCAGCCATTCATCTAGGACCGCAATTCTACAACCGTCACCGCTTTGCCGCCGCGATCTTCCGTTTCGAACGACTGCTTAGCGACCAGTGGATGAGTTTTGAGAAATTCGCCCAGTCCTTTTCGCAGGGCGCCAGTGCCGTGCCCATGGATGATGCGCACCCGTGAAATGTGCGCGAGCGCCGCGTCATCAAGAAATTTGTCGACGCGCTCGGTCGCTTCTTCGACCGTCGAGCCGATTAGATTGATCTCCTCAGTTGCCGCGCCTTCTCCACCTCGAGAACGCACCGAGACGCCTCCACCTGCCCCCTGAACAGTTCCCGGGAAAGGCGCCGCGCTCTCAATTCCCACGATCTCGTCTACCGCAACTTTCATACGCAGCGGACCGGCCTCGATTTCTGCGGAGCTGCCGTCGAGCCGCCGAAAAATGACGGGCTTGTTGAACCCGCGCACACGAATGCGAACGCCGGGTTGAAGCCGTTCGCTGCTCACGGATTCCACCCGCGCCGACGTGCCCAGGTCCGCCTGCGAATCCGAAAGCGTCTGCACCACCGCCGCGTTCAGCTCTTCCCTTGCCTCGCCGCGAACATCCTGTACCTTGCGCCGCGCGGATTTCTCCAGTTGCCCGCGTAGCTCGCGCTCTTTCACCTCTTCGACGACCCGCGCAACGTTCTCGTCGAAGCGCTTCTGCATCTCCGCAAACTTGTCTTCGAGCTCCTTGATGCGCTTCTGCTGCCGCTCGACCCACTGCGTGCGCAACTTCGCGCGTTCCTCTTCCAGCGCGTGGCGCTCCGCAGTCATCTGCTGTTGCATGCGGTCCAATTCGTCGCGGCTGCGATGTAAATATGCAATCAGGTCCGCGGCTTCTCGCGATTCCGGCGCGAGCAGCGATCTGGCGCGCTCAATAATGGAGCTCGCCAACCCAAGCCGCTGAGCAATTGCAATCCCGCTTGAGCCTCCGGGGACACCCACCATCAGACGATACGTCGGCCGCAGATTCACGTCGTCGAACTCCACTGCGGCGTTCACCACGCCCGACGTTGTCGAAGCGTACGTCTTCAACCGATCGTGATGTGTTGTAGCCAAAACGATACAGTTCTTCGCGCGAAATTCATCCAGCAGCGCCACGGCCAACGCCGCGCCCTCCTCCGGCGCCGTGCCTGTGCCCATTTCGTCCGCGAGCACGAGAGATTGCGGAGTCGCCGCCTGCAGCATCGATTTCAGATTCAGCATGTGCGCCGAAAAGGTAGAAAGGTCCGCCGCAATGGACTGTTCATCGCCAATGTCCACCAGCACGCGGTCAAACAGGGGCAGTACCGCGCGTTGCGCCGCAACCGGAATTCCCGATTGCGCAGACAGTACTGCGATGCCCGTGGTCTTGAGCGCCACGGTCTTCCCGCCGGTGTTCGGCCCGCTGACCACCAGCACGCGCTCGTCACCTCCGAGCGCAAGCGACATCGGAACAATCGTGCGATTTTCGCGGCGCAGCTTGTCTTCCAACACGGGATGGCGTGCTGCCTGCAGCCGCAATTCGCTCTCCGCGGTAAATTCAGGCATCGCCGCATCGAAAGCGCGCGCGAAGCGAGCCCGCGCAAAAACACTATCCAGTTCAGCGATTGTGCCTGTGGCGGCGATCAGCGGCCCTCGCAGCGCCTGCAAGCGCTCCGTCAACTCACGCAGGATGCGCACGATCTCAGCGGCTTCCTCTTCCGCAAGCTGTACGAGCTGATTGTTCGTCTCGACGGTCTCGAATGGCTCGAGAAAAACCGTCTGTCCCGTCCCGCTTGCGCCATGCACAATTCCCGGCACGCTTCGCCGGTTCTCCGCGCGCACCGGGATCACGAAGCGGTCATTGCGCAGCGTGACGTAATCCTCGCCGGCTTCGGCGCTTCGCGACCGCAAGATCTGCTTTAGTGCTCTCTGAATCGAGTCGCGTGTCTGCGCAATGCTCCCTCGAATCCTCCGCAGCGCGGGAGACGCGTCATCGCTGATCTCTCGATTCGGCAGGACGCAGCGGCGAATTGCCGCCAGCGCGTCGCGAAAATCGGCCAGTGATGCGGCGCGCGCCGCAAGCAGCGGAAATTTCGCGGGTTCCTCGCGAAGCTGTTGTCGCAGCCAGCCAGCGGTTTCCAACAGAGACGCCGCATCCAGCAGCTCTGCAGCATCGAGCACGACGCCCGGCGCCTCAATGTGCTCGAGCCATTGCTGCGGATCGGCCAGTCCGCCAAAACCGAGCTCGTTTCCCGCACGCAACCATTCCCGCGCTTCCCGAATTTGCGCGAATATTGTTTCCAATGCCGGCTGGTTAGTTCCAGGCTCCAGCGCGTCTACCGCCCGCTTACCGAGCACACACGTGGTGCGCAGCCGCAGCAATTCCCGCAGCTTGTCAAATTCCAGAACGTCTTGTGCCGTTCGAGCCATCGCTTCTTACTTCAGTTTCTCTTTTAGATGATGCGCCGCTTCCATCGGCGTCGCGGCCACGTAAATCAGCCGCTCATTAGCCTCGCCCCAAGGTGAGCCGTGCGCCAACTCCACGGAGCGCACGCATTCAATAATGGGTGACCAGAACTCCCCCAGCACCGACAGAGGCTTCCCGGTCATCACCGATTTATTGAGCATCTCCCAAACTACGGCAAGTTCCACCAGCGTGCCAGTGCCGCCCTTGCACGCTACAAATCCGTGGGCCAGCGGGATCAATTCAAATAGCCGCTCTTGCCAAGTCACCACACGTACTTCCACGTCGATCCACGAATTCGCCCGCGCGCTAAAAAACTCCGCGGTTACACCGTAGGTTTTGCCTCCGCCTTCCTTCGCCCCGCGCGACACCGCCGCCATCACGCCGCCGTACCCGCCGCTGCACACGGAAAATCCGCTGCCTGCCAGTAGTCGGCCGAGCTCGCGCGCCTCTTCGTACTCCGCATCGCTCTCGCGGGGCCGCGAACTCCCAAAGACAGTGACGATCCGTTCTTCCATATTCCATCAATTTGCGCGCTTGCCACCGTGGCCCGAAGACACCGCTGCCTTGCGATCAAACTCCTCCATCATCGCTAGACACAATCCATCGAGCGCGTCCGATGCCTCGTGGTTTTTTCCGCCCTGATTGTTGCTCATAAATGAAAAGATAATCCGGCGCCCACCGGCAGTATCCGCAAAGCCGGAGCGCGTCCGCACATGCTCCACCGAACCCGTTTTCGCATGAATATGCCCAGCGCTGGCTGTGTTCTTCATTGACGTCTCGAGGGTCCCGTCCACCCCCGCAACCGGCAGTGAGGCATAATAGGGCGCAAACCAGGACTGGGTTTGCGCGTACCTCAACAGCGCCACGATCGCTCTTGGCGTCACCAAATCGTGTCGCGAAAGCCCAGAACCGTCGGTTTGGATCACATCCCCGGGCGCAATCCCCGCCGCCGCATAGAAATCCTGAGGAAACTTCATCAGATCGTCCTGCGTGTTCCACATTGCAGTATTGCGAGCGGCCGTTCGCAGCAGCATCTCCGTATGCAAATTCTGGCTGATCTTGTTCACCAACTTTATCGAGTCACTCAGTGGCACCGACACGTGCTCGGCGAGTACCGCGCGCGGAGCTGCGCCGGCGCTTTCCGCAATGTGCATGGACCGCGCAACTCCGGTGACCTTCACTCCCCGCCCAGCCAGGAGTTGGCTCAGCAGCGCCGCCGCATGTTCCGCGGGATCGTGAAGGGCCAGAACCAGCTTGCGCGGTACGCTGTGGGCCGGCATGGTGCCGCGAATCACCACGATTTTTGAATTCGGCTCTCTCGTCAGGGTTAAGTCCGGCTTTGTCTCCGCCGCCGAAGTAATCACATCGTTCTGGACAATAAAGTCCGGTGTAGCCGGAACAACGGCCGCCTGCACCGGCGTGCCCGCCGAATCCCCTGGCGTCAGTGTGAGCGCGACCGTATTGTCGTCCACCACGATTGCGGAAACCGCGGCGCCATACTCCCAGACCATATCGTCGATTTCCCAGCCGTTGGGATATGGCTCGCGAGGGAAATAGGTGTCATCACCAACTACGTTCCCAGAAATCTCCTTCAGTCCTTTTGCGACCAGCGCATCGGCCAACCCCGCAAGCACTTTCTCTGGTGCGCCATCGAACTCTTCCTTCAGATCGTAAGGAAATTTCCGGTTCGACAGGTTAGGATCGCCCCGCCCCACCAGAAACAAATCGCCGGTAAGCACACCCTCCGGCGAAACCGTGCAGTGCGTTTCCAGCGTAGTGTGAAAGCGATAGTCCGGCCCCAGCTTGGCAAGAGCCAGCGCCGTCGTAAAAAGCTTCATGTTCGAGGCCGGGACGAAATATTTTTCCGCATTTAATTCATAAAGCGTCTCGCCGGTTTCTGCATCGACGATCAAGAGCCCCCACTCACCCTTGCTCGCAGGTGCCGATGCCAGCAGCGCATCAGCGCGCTCGCCAAATTTCCGCGTTGCCACTGCCGCAGCGCGCGACTTCTTGCCCTTAGAAACCGTCGCAACAGCGGGTTTCGATTGACCAGGCTGCGCGGCAACCGAAACACCGGCTTGCAACACACCGCAAGCGAAGATCACCGCCACCGCAAATCCGACCCGCACCCTTCACCTCTGCTGGCAAATTATGTTCCGGGAAAGTATAGTCGAAACAGCATAGAGGCTTCGCTTGGCGCGATGTGTGGAGGACGCCGCAGCGAAGATAAGGTTCGGAAGCTCCGCGGTTGCGCCCAGAAACCTCGGAACGTAAAATCGCATCGCTCAAATTTCAACGAGGTGAATTGATGTTGAAGCAGATCATGTCGTCCGTTCTGGCGCTAGCCATTGGCTTACCGCTGTCCGCGGCAGACAACAAGAAAGAAGTGGACCGCCTGGAAAATTGCGGCCTGATCCTAAAGGAAATCCTGGACATTCCCGACGACATTCCGCAGGACCTCCTCGATAAATCCGAATGCGTCATCGTCTACCCGTCCGTTCTGAAAGCCGCTTTCGTTTTGGGCGGTAGCTATGGCCGTGGCGCGATGACTTGCCGCACCGGCGAGCACTTCACGGGCCCATGGAGTGCCCCCACAATGATGGCCCTCGAAGGTGGCAGCGTCGGATTTCAGATTGGCGGGCAAGCTACCGATTTCGTGCTGCTGGTGATGAACGATCGAGGAGCTCACGCCATTCTGAAAAGCAAAGTGAAGCTGGGAGCTGACGCGTCTGCTGCCGCTGGACCTAAAGGGCGCAACGCAGCCGCTGAAACGGATGTTACGCTGCGCGCTGAAATCCTGACCTATTCGCGGGCACGGGGGCTTTTCGCAGGCGTGTCACTCGCTGGCTCTTCCGTTCGCCCCGACAATGACGCCAACGCGCGAGTCTACGGGAGGAAGCTCGAAGCAGAGAGCATAATTTTCAAGGGGGCGGCCGCCGTTCCGCCTTCCGCTCAAAAACTGATCGCATTGCTAAATCAGAAGTCCCCAAAGACCAAGTAGGAGACTTAGCGCCCGAGGCTTGCTCTATTCACGAAGTTCTTGGAGTGCGGCGGAGTTGCCGCCGCTTTTACGCTCAGGGCAAACACAAAAATTGTTGATGAGTAGTGTGAATCGCTCAATAGCAAGCGTTTAGTATCTCGGCGTGATTCCCAGATTGTAAAAGAGGAACGAATAAATATCCCGCGTCTGCTCTAGCCTCTTTGTCGTGCTGCTCGCCGAATGTCCGGAGTTCGTATCAATCCGAATCAGCACGGGATTTTGGTGGCTGGCCGCCGCTTGCAAAGTCGCCGCATACTTGAACGAGTGCCCCGGAACCACGCGGTCGTCATGATCCGCGGTAGTGATCAACGTCGCCGGGTACTTTACCCCGGCACGAATATTGTGTAGCGGCGAATACGCGTACAACGCTTTGAATTCGTCTGCGTTGTCGCTCGATCCGTAGTCCGAGACCCAAGCCCAGCCAATCGTGAATTTCTGAAACCGCAGCATATCCATCACGCCGGCCAGCGCAACCGCCGTTCGAAAAAGGTCCGGCCTTTGATTGATCACCGCGCCGACCAATAATCCTCCGTTCGAGCCTCCTAAAATCGCCAGCTTCTCGCGCGAAGTGTACTTGTTCGCGATCAGCCATTCCCCCGCCGCGATGAAATCATCGAAAACATTCTGCTTCTTCAGCTTCGATCCCGCTTCGTGCCATTTTTCCCCGTATTCTCCCCCGCCTCGCATGTTCGCCGACGCGTACACAAAGCCTTGCTCCAGCAAAGCCAGCCGCAGGGCATTAAATTCCGGAGCTTCGACGATGTTAAATCCGCCATACCCGGAAAGCAGCACGGGATTGTTCCCGTCCAGCTTTAATCCTCGCCGGTACACCAGAAACATAGGAACACGCGTGCCATCTTTGCTCGCATAGAAAACTTCCTTCGTTTCATAGTCGTCGGCCTTAAAGCCGGAGATTTCCGGCGACCGGAAAATCTTCGCCTCTCGGGAAGCAATATCGTACCGGAATATCGTGGGAGGATAATTCATGGAGCTAAACGAAAAGAAAGCGATCTTGTCGTCGCGATTGCCGCCAAAATCCGACGCCGTGCCTACGCCCGGCAGCGCGATCTCATTCTCCATTTGCCCGGCAAGGCTGTAGACGTAAACTCTGCTCGTTACGTCCTTCATGTACGTAGCAAAAATTTTCCCGCCCGCTGTTGCCACGTCTTGCAGCGTCTCTGGTTTTTCGGGAAGCACGTCTTTCCACGCGGAATCTTTGCCGGCGGGATCATAAACCGTCAATCGGTAGTTGGGCGCTTTTCGATTGGTTATAACCAGGAATTTGTCGCCGAGATTATCAACGACCTGGAATGAATCGTCTGAGATCTCCGGCACGATCGGAGTGAACTTCTTTTCATCCTTCGAGAGATCGCGAAAGAAGAGCGCATTGCCCTTCGAACCCTTGCCGCGCATCGCCAAAATCGCGAACCGCTCATCTTCGGTCGTATACACAGCGTAGAATTGCTCTGGCTTCGTTTTATCTTCGTAAATCAGCTCGTCGTCCGATTGCGGGGCACCCAGCCGGTGATAATAAATTTTCTGAAACTCGTCCTTAGACGAGAGTTCATGCGCCTCTTTCGGCGCGTCGAACCTGCTATAAAAAAATCCCTTCCCCGCCCAGGCAAGCGTGGAAAATTTCAGGCCCTTCAAGTCCTCAGCAGCCACTTTTCGCGTACTCACTTCCATTACATGCGCCTCTTCCCAGTCCGCCCCGCCTGTTGACACGGCATATGCGCAATATTGGCCAGTCCTGGAAACCGTAAACGCATGCAGCCGCGAGGTGCCGTCCGCGGAAAACTTGTTGGGATCAAGGAGAAGTTCCGGTGTTCCCTCCAGCCCGGTCTGAACGTAAAATACGTTCTGGTTCTGCAGTCCATCGTTCTTCGAAAAGAAATAAAGTTTGCTTTTGCGGAACGGCTGAACGTATTTCGGATAGTTGTACACCTGCTCCAGCCGCTTCATAACCTGTGCGCGATACGGAATCTTGTCCAAATAAGAGAACGTCAGTTCGTTCTCGGCCTTCACCCACCGCGCTGTTTCTTCAGAGTGGTCGTCCTCCAGCCAGCGATAAGGATCGCTCACCTTTGTGCCATCGTAGCTATCGGTTTGTTCCATTTTCCGCGCTGCCGGATATTGCAAAGTCTGCGCCAGCGATAAAGACGCCATGACCACGAGAACGCCGGCGACAACTCCTAATCGGCGCGCATGCGAATTGTTTTTTGGCATATGTTCCTCGATCAACCGAAGGATTTTGCTTGAGCTCAGTATTAGGAAAACTGAGGGAAAAGCTTGTGGCACAAGCTCGGAGAACTTAGCACTTTGACCGTCTCAGCGTAAAGCGATAGAACCCAACCGAGCAGCGTTGCCGGTCAGTTACAATCTTTGCAAGCGCTTGGCGTGAGCCCGGGACGGCGGACTTGGAACAACTCAACACTCGTTGCTGCATCGTTGGTGGCGGCCCTGCCGGCATGATGCTTGGCTATCTTCTGGCCCGTGCTGGCATAGAGGTAGTGGTCCTCGAAAAGCACGGTGATTTTCTTAGGGACTTCCGTGGTGACACGATTCATCCTTCCACTCTCGACCTGCTGCACGAGCTAGGTCTCCTCGAGAAATTCCTTCAGCGACCGCACGATGAAGTGCGCCAGCTTACCGGCTGGATCGGCAATTCACATTTGCGCATCGCGGATTTCACGCACCTTTCAACTCACTGCAAGTTCCTAGCGTTTATGCCGCAATGGGATTTCTTGAATTTCTTCGCCGAAGAGGCCAAACGCTACCCGGCTTTTCGGCTGCTAACGAATACCGAAGCCACGGATCTGCTTGTCGAGGACGGGCTTGTTACCGGCGTCCGCGCCAAATCAGCGCAGGGCCAGCTTGGCATTCGCGCCGGCCTCACCATCGCAGCGGATGGCCGCCAGTCCATCATTCGTCAAAAAGCAGGCCTGGAAGTCATCAATCTTGGGGCGCCAATGGATGTCCTCTGGATGCAGATTTCGCGTGCGGAGAGCGATCCACCGATTACTCTGGGCCGGGTGGATGCCGGCAGAATCCTGGTGTTACTCAACCGGCGCACGTACTGGCAGTGTGCTCTCATCATCCCCAAGGGCGCTTATGACGAGCTTCGTGCGCGCGGCCTGCTTGCCTTTCAGGCGCAACTCGCAAAGTTGGCTCCCTTTCTGCGTGACCGCGTTGCAGAGCTTGCTGACTGGGAGCACATCAAGTTGCTCACGGTAATGGTCGATCGCCTGAAACGTTGGTGGCGGCCAGGCCTGCTGTGCATCGGCGACTCGGCTCATGCGATGTCGCCGATTGGCGGCGTGGGCATCAATCTGGCCATTCAGGATGCCGTTGCCGGCGCTAACATTCTCGCCAAGCCGCTCCAAACGCGCGGGGCCAATGACCACGAACTCGCCGCCGTCCAAAAGCGCCGCGAGTTCCCCACGCGGGCCACGCAGCGCATGCAAATCCTCATTCAAAACAACGTGATCAAGCGGGTGCTCCGCAGCTCGCGTATCCAAGCTCCTTGGATTCTCAAGCTTGTCGACCGCTGGCCACTCTTGCAGCGCATCCCCGCGCGGCTCGTCGGCATTGGTTTCCGCCCTGAGCACGTAAAAACTCCGGACGTTCACCCATTGCCATAATGCCGACGGTGTTTTGGCTTTTTGCCCCAACGCAGCGTATTCTGCTTTTTTGCGTTTAGCTTGTCGGAGGCTGTTTGATCTGTCCCATTTGCGAGAAGCGCAAAGGCGCGCGGTTCTGTCCCGCTAAGGGCGAAACGATCTGCGCGGTTTGCTGCGGCATCGGCCGCGAAGTCACGATTGATTGCGCGCCGGATTGCGCGCACCTGCTGGCCGCTCATCGCTACGAGGACGAGCATCCCCGTTCCCTGCCGCCGGAAACGCCTCTGCTGGAGGTCAATCTCCCGTCCGATATTGTTCACACGCAGCAGCAACTGATGTCTGCGCTCGCCTTCACCGTCGCGAAATTCTGCGCATCCCAGCGCGAAGCCACGGACTCCGACGTTCTCACCGCCATCCTGGCGCTGGCCGAAACCTTTAAGACGCTACAAACCGGCATCTACTACGAAAAGCCGCCGGATGCGCGACTGGCCCGCGAGCTCTACGCCGCAGTCACCAGCTTCATCACTGAAGTAAAGCAGCAGCAAGCTGACCGCACCGGCTTCTCGGCCCTGAAAGACTCGGACATCTTCTACGTTCTGGTTTTTCTTTACCGGATGGGGTTGCTACGGACGAACGGCCGCCTTCGTTCGCGCCGCTACATCGAATTCCTCCGTAGCCAATTCCCAGAGGCCCAAGAACTAAAGCGGGAGGAAACCCGCATCATCGTCCCTTAACGCGACCAGTGGGACACCCATTTCTGGTTGTTGTGCGGGTATTCTCCTTCGACTCCCTAAACTAGAAGCTCCTAAGCCGCGCTCCCCTGCAAAACGAGTGAAAGCTGCGGCTGCTTGGTCTTCCGCGTCTTTTCCTCCCACGGCCGCGAAACAAACCCATACTCCTGCCGAATCCGGGCCACCCGCTGCGACATCTGCTTTCGATACTCATCCGGCGCATATCCGTTTTTCGCGTACCACTCTTCATACTGCTTCGCCAGTTTTGGGAATTTCTCGCGCACAAAGGGCAGGAACTGCTTCGCCGACGATGGCATCAGAAACAGCACATTAGAAAAGAACCACTGCGCCCCGGCATTCTTCGCCGCCGCCGCCACCGCCTCCAACTCACCGTCGCGATCCGTCATTCCCGGTATCAGCGGGCAAGCCGAAACGCCCACCGCCAATCCCGCATCCCGCAACTGTTTCACTGCAGCCAAGCGCAAGTCTGGCCGAGGCGCTCGCGGCTCCAGCAAGCGCGCCAACCGTGGCCGCAGCGTCGTAATCGTAATGTTCAGCGACAACTCCGACCGCTCCGCAATCTTCTTGAAGAGATCGATGTCCCGCACGATCTGGTTCGATTTCGTAATCAACGACACGCTAAGCCCCTCGCGTTTCGCCAATTCCTCCAGGCACGCCCGCGTCACTCCGTACTCCCGCTCAGCCGGTTGGTAAGGATCCGTGGCGGTCCCAATCGCGATGTGCTCCGGGTACACTCCACCAGAGCTTTTCGACGCAAACGAATACTTGCGCATGTCCTGCACCAGCAGCGGCGCTGCATCTTGCTTCACAAAAATCTTTTTCTCGAATTCCGAGCCATCCAGCTCCATATATTCGTGCGTGTACCGCGCATAGCAGTATTTGCACGCAAACTCGCAACCGCGGTAGGGATTTATCGTCCATTCGAACGGTACCCGCTTCGAATCGCAACGATTCAAGATCGACTTTACCGGCAGCAGAAAATATTCCGGCCGCTCCGGTGAACTCCGTTGTGTCTCCGCCGCGGGAGAATTGGCTGCGAGGCGGGCAATGCCAACCAGAGGCGCAGAAGCATCCGCAGAACATCGAGCGGATTCCGCGCCACAATGCGCGGCGGCATCTCGGGTCCGGCTTTCTTCATGGCGTGGGGCGCCATGTTCAGCCGAGAACGCCGGGGGGCAATCCGGCGTGGGGCAACCCGAGATGCTGCCACCAGGACCAGTCACGATCGGGGCAAGATCAGATCCGGTCCGAGCTTTTGGGCCTTGTTCCGTTGATTGGGTGGAATCGGCAGGGAACAGCGTGGTTTGTTGAGCGGGGCGGCGCCGAACGTCTGGCGTCGAATTGGAATGAACTGGAGACATGGCCCACCTCACATCGGCCTTGAGTATTCGCTTTACTTTCGCCTTTGTCAAGTTCTTTCTCTATTCTCCTCCTCAAAAAGTCCTTGCCTGTTACGCAACGCCCGCGCGTTCCAGCCTTGCCCCGTTCTCGCCAGCTTGCTTAAATCAACTCACAACCCTCTGTCGGACTTTATCCATGCTGATGCCCGGAACCAGCTCTGACACGGGGTTTGCTCGCCAGGAGGATTCTGCGATGGCCGCATTAGAAAGATTTTCCAGCCCTGCTCACCTTGCGTTGGCGCTGATTGCTGCATCGACGTTCGCGGTTCCCTTAACCCAAGCCCAATCGCCAAGCGGCTATTCTGGGCCGGGACGATACCAAATCCAGAACGTTGCCAGTGGCAAGGTCTTGGACGTGGACCTTCGCGATGGCCGAACGATCCGGCAATGGGCCGCCGCCTACGGGAGCGATCAGCTCAATCCGCCTAACAACGTCCGAAACCAGCAGTGGGACATCGAGGAGGCTGGCTCTGGCTTCGTCCGCATCAAATCCGCGCAAACCGGAATGAGTTTGGATGTCCAAAAGCCCTACGTTCATGAGGCTGTGCCCGTAATCCTCTCCCGCCCCGGAAATGACCAGACCCAGTTATGGCGAATCGAAGATGTCGGCCAAGGCTGGGTCAAGATCACGTCCCGCATCGGTAAGTCACTGGATTTGCCAGACGGCTCGCACAGCAATGGAAAGCTTTTCCAGGTTTTTCCTCCGAACGGCGGCGACAATCAGAAGTTTCTCCTATTTCGTATCGACGGCCGCCGCCGCGATGTCCTTGTACGCCGCGATGCCGATGACCGCCGAGACAAAGAGCCCCGCGGCCATGACAACGAATTCCGCGGCTGGGGCGAATCCTACATAGTTTACTGCCCCTCCGATGATATGGGGCGCGCCTGGTGTCCGGCCGATTCTCGCTTCGGCGTGCGGATGATTCGCCAACGCAGCCAAGCCTCTTGCGTTGAGGACCAAACCTGGGGCTACGGCAAGCGCGGAATTTGGGTTGACCGCGGCTGCCGTGCCGACTTCCGCGTTACCGGCGATTGGCAGAGAAACGCCGCCGCATTGGTCTACTGCCCCTCTGATTACATGAACCGCTATTTCTGTCCCGTTGATACTCGTGACGGCGTTTTCATAATCCGCCAGCGTAGCGAAGCCGATTGCGTCTTCAATCGCACGTGGGGCTATGATCGCGACCGTATCTGGGTCGATCGCGGCTGCCGTGCCGACTTCGAGATCGTCGATCGGCGCCAGAGTGAATGGCGCGAGTGGTCCCGCGACTGGAACGACGATGACCGCCGCGGCTGGGAACGAGATCATGATCGCTATCATGAGCGCGATCGTGAAGATTACCGTGACCGCGACGATCGCCGCGACCAACGCAGAGATCGCGATCGTGACAGAGATCGCGATGATCGTCCCGACGACCGCCCGCCATACTTAAACTAATTAGCTTTTCCAACTGGCCGGCGGCGCACTCACACTGCGTTTTTATTGCTCCAGCCCTCGCACGGGATGTCCTCATTTGTGCCTCTCACTCTGGCGCGGTATCCTCTCTGCGGAGGATTCATCCAGGCGCATGCCCTTGCGAGCACCGTCATCTTTCTTTGGCGTAGTGATCCTATCCGCAATCGCGTGTTCCGCCTCTTGGGCGCAGGCACCGGCTCAGACTCCGAGTAAGAAACCGTCTTCCTCTCCTCCCGCTGCCGCTGCTCCCAACGCGCCGCAGTCCAAGCACTATCCGATTCTCCTCCTCGCTTCCGGGAATAATCCTGCGTGGAGCCTGCGCATTGGCCAAAAGGGCCCAGAGCGCCTCGACCGTCCCGGGTACCCGCCCATCATTCTCGAGGGTGCCGAGGTAACCAACGAACCCGCAGGCCAAGCCTGGACCTATCACGCGAAGGACACGGGCACGGGAGCTGCTATTGCGATCCATTTGTCGCGCGAAGCTTGTTCAGACGGTATGTCCGCCACGAAATACACATTTCGTGCCCAGGTTGAACATCCCCAACTCGGCACGCTGAACGGGTGCGCGCGTATTGCTGCCGAGCTATTTCCCCGCATTACCAACCAGAGCGAAGACGATTCCGACGACCCCACGAAGAAAAAGCCCGTCCCAGAAACCACAGTTACGGGTTTCAAGGCGCCAACAGCCGTTGCGTATATCGCTTCCACGGGCAAGGTCATCGTGAGTCGTGGAGCCGTAAAGAAGGTCGCGGCCCCTACCGGAACCGATCTCGCCCTTTCCCACGATGGAAAAAACCTTCTGTACGTCCGCGCGGACACGAAATCCGGTCCCGAAAGCACTATCGCTCTGTACGATTTTGACACCGGCCGGTCCCGCGATTTGGTCCATGGCAGTGTCCGCCAGCCTTTCTGGTCGCTTGACGATGCCCGCATCGCCTATCTCTCGAATCTAGAGCAAAAATGGCAGGTTTGGACGCTCCAGCCGGCCGCGCCGGAGACCCCGGCGCCGCTTTACACCAACAATGTCAATGGCTTACACGGCTGTGTTGACACGCATCTGATTCTCGCCACGGACCTGCAGAACGCATATTGGATCGGCGACGACGGCAAACCAACGCAGACGGTGCCTCTGCGAGACATCTACGGAACGAATTTCGAGGTCCGCGACTCGGACACCATCCGCGTCAATCCCGGCAATCCCGATCTGCTGCTGGTATCTGCCAATTACCTGGTGGGGCCTCTCGGGGCTGCGAGCAATGCCAAGCAGCCCGTCGGGGGCATCTTCCTCTTCGAGTTGCGCACCAAGCGCCGCGTCGTCCTGACCCCGCCCGAACAATCCGCCCATCACGGCGAATGGTCCCGGGACGGCGTTCAAATCTTCTACACCGCACGCCTTTCCTCTGGTGGATCAATGACTTACCGCGTTTTCTGGGACGGCTCTGCCGCCAAACGATACGTAGCAGCCACCGATCTAGTCGTGGGTCAGTAACCGGAACATGCCTGTGTAGACGCCGGGCTTCAGCCCGGCCCGCACGTGCGCCGCCAGCGTCAAGCAGCCCTATTGGCCGATACGCCCCCTGCCGTAGCCTTCCCCAGCCACCCAACCGACTCGAACGCTATACTTTGAAAATGGGTACCCCTGCGACGCCGATTGAGCCCCGGCAGGTCGGCATCCTCATCCTTGATGACGATCCCCAGAGCCAGGGCGCGTTGAAGCAGATCCTGGATTCTGAGGGCTGGCGCGTGCGCGTCGTGCCAGATACCAAGATGTTCCTCGCTGAGCTGCGCACCGGGGAATGGTCCTTGGTAATAGCCAATGTCACTATCACTGGCACCGACAGCCCCCTTTTCGTCACCCTACGTGAGCTCACCAACGTCCCTGCCGAAGAAGGGGGACGCCTACGCGCTCTTTACCTGGTCCCCGACGTAAACGGCGAACATTTTGTCGAGCCGCTGGAGCGCGCCAAGCTTCCCTATGTCTTGCGGCCCTTCCATCTTCACGATTTCCTGGAAAAAGTCAGCGATCTGCTAGTGGAAATCAAAGCCATCGAAGCGCCTCTACGCCAGGTGCGCTATGAATTCGGCGAGCTGCGCAAAAAGAAGAAAAAGGCCGCCAAGTCCAATTCCATGTTTGCCTCCCGCGATTCCTTTTCCTACACCGAAGAGGAAATCGCCGACTACGAGCGCGAAGAAGGCGAAGCGCTCAAGAACAAGCGAAGCAAAGGCCGTCTCAACCTCGGTGACCCTCACGGATGAGCATCTATCCCCTTCACATAAGCGTTCTCGCGTCGCTTATCGCCCACCGATCAGTTGTACCCATTGTTTCTTTGCAAGAAATCTCGGCCGAGCCGTTCTAACTCCTGAGCAAGGTCTTTTTCCCGACTGCAAGGAGGTTTTATGCGACGTTCGCTCTTGGCTGTCACCATTTTCGCCGTAGCGCTTATCGCCACATTTGGCGGGCTCGCCTTTGTCTGGGCCGCACCGCATTCGAGCAAGGCATCTCAGCGCCCGGAAGGCGATTGGCGAATCCTCGACCCGGTCACTTACGAGAACATTTCTATATTTCCCGTGGTTGGCGGCTCGCAAGACACCAGCTCGTTCCTTACTCTGGAAGAAGGTCTTGCCTCTGGCGAGGTCATTGTCACCGAGGGCGGCGCTGCCGGGATGCTGCGCAACCGTGGTCAGATTCGGCCCATTGCCACGCCGCAATACGACACCAGCGCCTCCGTGAATCAGCTAGTGCTCATCAACCGCAGCAAGCGTCCGCTTCTGCTGCTGGCCGGCGAACTAGTCAGCGGCGGCAAGCAAGACCGCATCATCGGCAAAGATCGCATCGTCCCCGTTGGCGCGGAACCGCTGGCCCTCGATGTTTTTTGCGTCGAGCATGGCCGCTGGACTGGCGGCAGCGCACAATTCAAGTCATCGAAGACCATTGTCCATCCCAGCGTGCGCGAGCAAGCTGCGGTGGACCAGAAGCAAACGGAGGTTTGGGCCGCGGTTGCCGGTGGTTCTACTGCTGCCAGAGCATCGTCCTCAGCTCCGGCCCCGCGTCTAAGCCCCGGTGTTTTGGCTGACGTCATCTCCTCGGAGGCGGCGACGCAATCCTACGAGAAGATCTACGAATCGCGCCGCGTCGGCATGTCCGTCGATTCGCTCGTGGACGAACTGCAGAAGCGATTCTCTCGCGCGACGAACGGCGTGAATGGCGAACGCAAAATGCTCGTTGTCGGCGTTGTGGTTGCCTACGGCGGCGAAGTCGCCTGGAGCGATATCTTCGCATCCAGCGACCTCTTCCATCAGTATTGGCGCAAGCTCCTACGCAGTTATGCGGTGGAAGCTCTCGCGCGGCCCACACTGCGCGAAACCGCGTCGCTCGACGATGCGCGTGAATTTCTCCGCCGGCCCAACGGCCGCGAAGTACAGGAAACCGAAGCCGGCGTGTACCGCTGGCGCGAAATCACCGAAGGCCACCTGGCCCTAATCGAGCTGGACGCGCTGCAACCTAAACCCATGACGCTGCACCGTCTGCTGCTCCATCGCACATCCTGAACTGGTTTCCGTTCCTACTTTTTTAACGCTGAGCTCTCTAAATATCCGTCACCAGACGCACGGCACTTTTATCTGGCGTCCGGGCCAGCATTTCCGAAACGGTCAATCCTGACGCTGGATGTCGCACCTGCGGTGCGATTTCGGCCAGCGGCTCGAGCACGAAGCGGCGCAGCTGCATGCGAGGGTGTGGAATTTGCAACTCTGCCGTATAGATCACTTCGTTGCCATAGAGCAACACATCCATGTCGATCAGGCGCGGGCCTTTGGCAACCAGTTTCTTGCTGCCCATTTGCGTCTCGATTTCACGGAGTGTATGCAACAGCTCGACTGCTTTCAATTCTGTCTCTGCTTCAACAGCGCAATTCAGAAACCAGGGCTGGTCCAAATAATCCACCGGCTCAGTTTCATATGTGGAAGACACTCGCGTTACGCACACTCCGGCATTGCCTAAAGCCGCCATTGCGTCGCGAAGATTCTTTCCTCGGTCGCCCACGTTCGCGCCGAGTGAGAGATACACAATCTGTTTCAAGCGATTCGCCTCGGCAGAATACAACTCTGGCAAGACTCTAGCAGAGACTGTCAGCGAATGACGGTCCAGGCCGCACTCGCGCGCGCATGATGCTCGCACTGTGTAGCATTATCTTTTCCTGCCTCTCTGTGCTCCCCGTGCTCCGCCCTCAGCCTCTCTGTGTTAATGTTCTGCCTGCATGCCAGACGCAAGCACAAAGCGCATGATGGCCCACCAACCCGCCCGCATCGTCTCCGGTCAGCCGATCGACGAAGACGCCCGCATCGAAGCCAGCGTCCGTCCCAAGCGCCTCGACGAATACATCGGCCAAAAGCGCGTCAAAGAAAATATCCAGATTGCTATCCAAGCCGCTCGCACCCGCGGCGAAGCCCTCGATCACGTCCTGCTCTACGGCCCACCTGGCCTCGGCAAGACCACCCTAGCCCAAATTATCGCCAACGAACTAAACGTGCCCATCAAGACCAGCGCTGGCCCCCTCCTCGAACGCAAAGGCGACCTGACCGCCATCCTCACCTCGCTCGAATCCAAAGAAGTTTTCTTTCTCGACGAAATCCACCGCCTCCAGCCCGCCGTCGAAGAAGTCCTCTACCCCGCTATGGAAGACTTCCGCGTCGACCTGATCATTGGCCAAGGTCCCGGCGCCCGCATCCATCCCTTTCCTCTCGGCCATTTCACGCTGATCGGTGCCACGACCCGCGCCGGACTCATCACCGCCCCGCTGCGCTCCCGCTTCGGCATCGTCCATCGACTCGACTTTTACGAGCCGGAAGATCTTCTCATCATCCTGCATCGCTCCGCCAAAATCCTCGCCATCGAAATGGACGAGGGCGGCGCCGAAGAAATCGCTCGCCGCTGCCGTGGAACGCCGCGCGTCGCCAACCGCCTCCTTCGCCGCTCCCGCGATTTCGCGGAGGTCCGCGCCGCCGGCCGCATCACTCGTGCGGTAGCACAGGAAGCGTTAGCCATGCTCGGCATCGACGAAAACGGCCTGGACGAGGTCGACCGCAACCTAATGCTAGCCCTGATCGACAAATACGGCGGCGGGCCCGTGGGCGTCAGCACCCTGGCCGCTACCCTAAGCGAAGAAGAAGACGCCATCGAAGAAATGTACGAGCCCTACCTCATGCAGATCGGCATGATCGACCGCACCCCCCGCGGCAGAGTAGCCACCCCCCACGCCTACGAATACTTCAATCGCGAACAACCTCGCCGCCAACCCAGGCTGTTCTGAAGCTACTTCTTCACGGTTCTCGCGATTAAAGATGGCCAGGGAATGTGGTCAGATTGAAGGAATATCCCCACCGGGCCGTTCTACTGACGAATTCTTTTATTTAAAATTTGGCTTCGAGCTCGTAAACCACGGCTGCAACAAAATGTCACAGCACCTTGCGAAATTCCTCGACGCTAATTTTTAAGTCGTGGATTATTGCATGCAATGTTTTGGGCTCTAGATCGCCACCGTGCATCGGAATTACAACTCGCGCCTGGTCGGCAGCTCGCACATAAATTGCATGACTGCCGCTCTGTCGCCGCAACTCGAAGCCCAATCGCTCTGCGACCCGCGCTAATTCTTTCGCGTGACGGAAGGTAGCTTCGGACTCACACCGCAATCTCAATGGGTTTGATTAAGATATCTTCCGTAGGGATAGGCAAGCCATCTTCCGCTAAGCTTCCAACATACAGCTCAATGGCCTCTCGGATGTTCTCGATGCCCTCTTCAATCGTCTCGCTTTGCGTATGGCATCCGGGTAACGTAGGGGAGAAGGCGTGATAGCCACCCTCTTCTTCTTTTTCAAAGATCACCGTGAATCGGTGCGCCATCGCTCGCCTCCACTCCTCCCAATTCTAACCGGTTCCTCGGTATCCCGTCGGACCTTTTGTTATTTCAAAACCAAACCTTACATTTCCAGATAAACCGCTACTGCAAGGATGATAGGGGTGGCCTTCGACTCATCGAGGGCCACCTCCGTAATCATCCAAACAGCTTTCCCTTGATGTCGCGGGAAAACTACTCGTCATTCTCTTTTTCGTGAGTGGAAAGAGCAAAAGCGATGTAGGCATCGCCCACTGGGTTATCACAGACGCTCCCGCCACGCAGGCAGTTACCATTCGCCGTGATGGTTCGATCCGGCACATTTCCGCCGAACGCGTTCACCACGAACTCGCGTCCGTCCACAAGGTACGCCATGGGACCCGCAGCGGCCCCGCCGGCGTTCGTAATTTTGCTCGGCGCATGGAAACTGAACAGCATTTTGCCCGTCCGTGCGTCAGCGGCATCGAAGGTTCCATTTCCCTCTCCAAAGAAAACCAGGTCGCCGGCAACCAGCACGCCGGATTTCGCCGGCTGAGGGATCTGAATCTTCCAAACCACTTTGCCTGTCTCCGTGTTGGTGGCGCCGTACATGCCAAACGCCTTTACGCCGGGAACATGATTGATAAATTGCGAGCCGAGGTGCAGGTCTCCGTTGACCGCCTGAGGAACAAGACTTGTATTACCGGAGTGCGTCTTGAAGACATCGGGCTCCTGCCTCGCGCCGTAGTAGACGTATTTTGTTCGCGGGCTATAAGCTGCCGATGCCCATTCACATCCTCCGTTGTCACCGGGCATGATCAGCCGCAGCGTCTCATCCGGAGGCGTGTATTGAGGTGAGAAGACAACCTCCTTCTGACCTGGCGCGAGGAAAGAGCTAAAAGCAGCGGTTATGGCAGCCTTATCAGGCTGTTCCTCAGCGGTGAGTTGGTCGAAGCTGAGCAGGGTTAGCGGTTCAACGGCTGAATACGGCTGCGTCGGGGCGGCGTTCTGGAACGCGGCGCCAGTTGGGACGGGCTTCTCGGTCACCTTGTAGATGGGCTCGCCCGTGCGCCGGTTAAGGATGTAGTACTGCCCATTCTTGCTGCAGTGGCCCAGCGCCTTGAATTGCTTTTCACCCCCATTGTTCTCGATCTCGAGGGGGAATAGCACGGCGGGTTGCGCGCTGTCGTAATCCCAAATGTCGTGATGCACTTCCTGGAAATGCCACACAGGAACGCCGGTAAACAGGTTTATGGCCACGATCGACGCCGAATATAGATTGTCGCCACCACGGTTCTCGCCAAGAATATCTGGCGCGGCATTCCCTACGCTGAGGTAGACAAGCCCCAAGTCCGCGTCGATCGCCGGCGGGACCCACACCGCGGCACCACCGTTCAGGAAAGACTGCCCGGCAAAGCTAGTCGGCTGCGTCGTCGAGAAGTGCCAAACCGTGTTACCGGTTTTTGCGTCCAACGCGAAAACCTGGCCTCGTATCTCATACTCGCCGCCCGACAGGCTGATGATCACCAGTTCGTGCCCACCCGCTTCCACGAATTGCGGCGCCGAATTGATGCTCACCTTGTCATGAAAATTGGCTACTGTCCTATTCCAGACGACTTTGCCTGTTTCCGCATTCAATGCCACCACGGAATCATCAAATCGCCCAACGAACACCATGCCGTCTCCATAGGCAACACCGTGGTTGTTCCGGCCACAGCAGAGAAAGAAGGTGGCGAGCTGCGCCTCATTGTTGAATCCGTCAAACTTCCATAGCATTTTTCCCGTGGCGGCATTCAACGCAAAGACGTCATCGTGACCGTCAGTGATGAACAAACGCTCGTCGACCTCGATCGGCGTGGCTTCCAATTCAGCCAACGGATCGAGTACGCCGGTGTGAAAGACCCAGGCAACCTTCAGGTTCCTGACGTTACTGGGATTAATTTGGTCTAGGTTCTGGAATCGCGTGTTGGCCAGGTCGTTGCCGTGATGCAGCCAGTCGTGATTTCCATGTTCTGCCGATGTGCGCGACGCCCCAAAATAAAGCGCCACGCCAAAACACAGGGCCGCAGCGGTCAAAAGTAAAACTAATTTGCGCGCTGCACCCCGCTGTCCCATCAGGGATCGTGCCTTCCTATTTGCAGATCCGAGAGTTGCGCCGGCGGAATTCGTCAAGCGTTTGCCGAGGGCCCCAGGTTCTTTCATAAAGCACCTCTTATTTCTTCACTTCGATTTTTCAAATTCACCAAAGCATGGCTGTCGCAGCCTCTTCCAATGCAGATTAGAATCGGGGGTTAGATGCGGAGGCAATGGCCGCAATTGCCGTGTCGCAACTGCTCGCGTTCGGACGAGAAGACATAACCACGCTTCTCTCGAGATGAGGCACATCACAGGCGGGAGTTGTGCGGCCCCAATCTCACTGGAAGGCCAGGAGGACAGCATGCCTGGTGCGAGTAGATTATATTCCCGCGCTTCTCCGGTTTATTTAAAATTTCGTTTATGTCTTGTTGAAAACTTATCTTCTGTCAATCTACTGCCAGCTGATTCGGTCGTCACGTCCAGTGACCTCAAGTGTCCGCTCGAACACACATCTCTGCACCCACGCATAGTTGTTTATGAATATCCAGTTGCTAAAATCAGGCATGACGCTCGCCTCCCAGTCCGCCCGAACCTCGTGGTCTCCACTGACGAACGCCCTCGCGTTTCTCCCCAAGCGAGTTCCAGTCTTAGTCCATCGCAACCTCAAAGCGCCGTAACTGCTTTCCTGCATGCGACCGCCTCTTGCCCCTCTTTTCGCGAGATCCGTTCTTTGTTTTCAATCACTTCCAGCATCTTTGTCCCAAAACAGGGGGGTGGGTATACCCATGTCGCACCTTGCGCTTTTAGAAGTCCTTTGTTTGCCGCAGGTCGTCAGGGAGTGGCGCCAATGTAGGCGGGCAATCTCGTTTCTGGGTTGGGATTGGCTAGGCACCAGCGCGCGTGGAGCGGCCTTGGGGGGTGCTTAGGGACTGGAGGGAAGCACGCAGGAGTTTCTCGAAGCTGCCGGTACCCACTTCCTGTTTGGCTTCGCTGACCGCATTTTCGGCGGCTCGGCCGTCGTAGCCTAGATTGACCAGCGCGGAGACTACATCGGCTTCAACTCCGGCCGGCGACGCCGCAGCGGGCTTCGCGGCTTCAATGGCCACGGACTCGAGCTTGTCTTTTAGCTCTACTACCATGCGCTCGGCGGTCTTGCGGCCCACGCCGGGGATCCGCGTCAGGCGCGCTAAGTCGCCGCCGCGTATCGCGGGCACTAATTCCTCAACGCTCATGCCGGACAGAATCTTGAGAGCAAGGGATGGGCCGACGCCGGAAGCGGAGAGCAACATCTCGAAGAAGTGCTTTTCGCGCGAGGAGAGAAACCCGTAAAGCGAGAAGGCGTCTTCACGAACATGCGTGTGGATCAGCAGAGTGACTTCGGTATGCAGCTCGCCAAGCGCGGCGTAGGTGGAGAGCGGAACTTGCACAAGGTAGCCGACACCGCCTACATCGACGAGTACTTGATTCGGGCGCTTGTCGGCGAGACGTCCGCGAAGCTGGCCAATCATCGGGAAGAGTATTCAGCAGCGCGGCAGGAGTGTCAACGCGAGTCGTTGGCAGGTACGCGTTAAACTAACGCAAGTCCGGGTCGTTGCACGTTTTTTATCGGCCGCGAGTGGGAAAACGCGAAGGGGTCTGCTAGAATGATGACTTACGTTTTTGACATTTTCAGTGATTGAACAGGAAAATTATGGCGATGAAGTGTGAATTGTGCGGCAAGGGGCCGCATTTTGGAAACGTGATCAGCCACGCGAACAACACGCGGCGGCGGCGATGGAATCCGAATTTGCGTCGCGTGCGCGGTGTGGTGAACGGCGCGAGGAAGCATATGCGGGTTTGTGCGGCGTGCATTCGCGCCGGCCGCGTCAAGAAAGCTGCCTGAGCACCTGACCTTGCAATCCCCTTTCTTGGATCTACGCTCTAAGCGAGTCGTGCGAGCAGCGGTGTTGGTGCCGCTTGCGGCGGCGCTCTTTGCTGGTGCCGGTTGCAAGCAGCAGAAACAGCCGTCGCCGGACGTGTGGGCATCGGTCAACGGGCAGGACATCAAGCGCGACGATGTAGACAAGTTCTATCGCACGCGGGTCAGCCCGGAGGGGCAGGAGCCTTCGCAGGAAGAGGCGTTGTCGCTGAAGTTGAACGTGTTGGACGAGCTTATCAACAACGAAATTTTGCTGGAGCGCGCTAAGAAACTGAACTTAGAGGCGAGCGACGGCGAGGTCGAGGACAAATTTACGGAGTTGAAAAGTCCGTACACGGAAGATGAGTTTCAGCGGCAATTGAAAGAGCGTGGCGTATCCGCGGACGACTTGAAGCGTGATCTGCGCCGGCAGCTTTCCATTCAGAAGTTGCTGAACCGCGAAGTGGTGGCAAAAATCACGATTAGCGATCAGGACGTCTCGGATTTCTACAACACAAACAAAGCGCAGTTCAATGTGGCGGAGCCCCAGTATCGCATTGCGCAGATCGTGGTTACGCCGCGTAAAGAGCCGCAGATTCGCAATCGCAAGAACGATGACGCCACCAATGAAGCGGAAGCACAGCGCAAAATCAAAATGCTGATGGACCGCCTGAATAGCGGTGCAGATTTCGCGCAGTTGGCGATGGATTATTCAGAGGACATGAACACTACGACGACCGGCGGAGATTTGGGGTATGTGCCGGAGTCGGCGCTGAATCAATCCGACCCGGCGTTGAAGAAGATGGTTGTGGGCATGAAGCCGGGGCAAGTTAGTCCGGTGCTGCAAGTGAAGGACGGCTTTCGGATTTTGAAATTGGTGACGCGAGAATCGCCGGGACAGCGCGGAATCACCGATCCGCAGGTGCAGCAGACGATTCGCGACACGCTGCGCAATCGCAAGGAGCAGTTATTGCGCGCCGCCTATTTGGCGATTGCGCGCGACGAAGCCCGCGTGAGCAATTATTTGGCCGAGCAAGTAATTGAAGCCGCCGGCAAACTCCCCGAAGCCGCGAAAACAGCTAAGCCCGTGAAGCCGTTCCAGCCGTAGGAAACCGTAGTTTGTGCCCGTAGCCTCTCGAAACGGAATACGCCGACGCAGCTTCTTCCAAGTAGGGGTGGTTTTGCTTTAATCGATCCAGGCGAGAACTTCGCCGGCGTTTACTGGCTGACCTTCTTTCACTAACAAGCGCTCCACGGTGCCGCCCTTGGGCGAGCGGATTTCGTTCTGCATCTTCATCGCTTCCACTACCAGCAATCCTTGCCCCGCCTCTACTTTTTCTCCAGCTTGAACTAGCACACGGATAATTTTTCCCGGCATGGGCGCGAGGATTTTCTGGCGGCCTTCAGCTTCGAGCGCGCCGTGCCGCCGGCCGCGCCACGCACGAGGATCGGTGACTTCGGCGGTGAACTCGTGGCGGCCGGTTTGCAGCGTGAGTGAACCCGTGGGAGTTGGCGTGACGCGAATTTCGTACGATTTGCCGTTGAGGAGAATCGAGAATATATTCGGCGCGATTTCGACGGCGTCAGCATCGACCACCTCGCCGTCGAGCGAAATGCGCCAGGCATTGGCGTCGCGCTCGAGATCAATGATGCGGCGGGTGCTGTTGATCACGACTTCGAATTTCATGGAGTGCGGTCCAGTTGGTCGCGGCGGGCGTCTTGCTTCCAGCGAGAGGATGCGTCCTGTGTCGATTGTGGCGCTGAGCTTTTTTGTGACTGCGAGAATTGCCACAAGGCGGCGGCGATTGCGGCGGCCTCTGCTGCGCTATTTTCATTTTCGGGTGCGCCGTGCTTTTTTCGAGCCAGGAGCTGATCGAGCCATTTTGTGTGGATTTCGCCGCGAAGAAACTCGGGTTCGCAGAGAATGCGGCGAAAGAGGCCGGCATTGGTCTTGATGCCGGTGATCACATATTCGTCGAGGGCGCGGCGGAGACGCGCGATGGTTTCTTCGCGCGAGTTGCCCCACGCAATTAGTTTGCTAAGCAGGGGATCGTATTCGTTCGGAACGGTCCAACCTTCGTAGACGCCATCGTCGAGGCGAATGCCGGGGCCGCTGGGGACCTGGCGTGAAAGAATTTTTCCGGGAGAGGGGAAGAAATTATTGTCGGGATCTTCGGCGTAGAGGCGAACTTCCATGGAATGGCCGCGGGGCGTGATGGTTTCCCAAGCGAAGGGAAGGCGGTGGCCGGCGGCGATAGCGATTTGGAGTTTGACGAGATCGAGGCCAGTGACTTGTTCGGTGACGGGATGCTCGACTTGCAGGCGCGTGTTGACTTCGAGGAAATAGAAATTGAGATGAGCATCGACCAGGAATTCGACGGTGCCGGCATTGACGTAGCGACCGGCGCGCGCGAGCCGCACTGCGGCGTCGCCCATTTTTTTGCGGAGCTCGGGCGTGACGATGGGCGACGGTGCTTCCTCGATTACTTTCTGGTGGCGGCGCTGCACGGAGCATTCGCGCTCACCTAGGGAGACGACGCGACCGTGTTTGTCCGCGAAGATTTGGATTTCGATATGACGGGGTTTTTCAAGATATTTCTCGAGATACAAACGGGCGTCGCCGAAGGCGTTGAGGGCTTCGGAGCAGGCATCGCGCCACGCCGATGCGAAGTCGGGATCGCTAGCCACTACGCGCATGCCTTTTCCGCCGCCGCCCGAGACAGCTTTGAGGAGCACCGGATAGCCCATGGATTGAGCGAGGGCTTGAGCCTCTTCGGGCTTTTCGATGGGATCGTTGGCGCCGGGAACGGTGGGAACATCCGACCGGCGCGCGAGCTGTCGGCCGGCGGTTTTCGAGCCGAGAGCCTCCATGGCTTCGGCGGACGGACCGATGAAAACAAGACTTGTTTCTTCGCAGGCGCGGGGGAGCGCGGGATTTTCCGCAAGAAAGCCGTAACCGGGATGAACTGCGTCGCACCCGGAGCGCCGCGCGACATCGATCAGCTTGTCGATGCGGAGATAACTTTCGCGGGACGCCGCCGGGCCAATGGGATAGGCTTCGTCGGCCAGTCGGACGTGCAGAGAAGCGCGGTCAGCTTCGCTGAAGACGACCACAGAGCGGATCCCGAGTTCGCGGCAGGCCCGGACGATGCGGACAGCGATTTCTCCGCGATTGGCGATTAGGATTTTGTTGAACATGCCGAATTTGGTGTGCCAGGGAATCTTAGCATGCGGATGCGGCAGTCTTTGTCGCGCGAAGCGGTTGCGTGTCCAATCGTTTGCGGTAAAAGAAGCCGAAAGTGACACCGCGGCTAGCCGGCGTGCGTCCAAAGTCACTGACTGGTCGGTTTTGTAGTTCGTCACCTGGAGAGAACTATGAATAGGAAATTAGCGGCAGTTGTGAGCGTGACTGCTCTGTGCGTTTGTGCCGAGATGGGGCGCAGCGTGCTGCGCCCCTACATCGCAATCGCGCAGGACGGGGCGATTGCGCCGGCTGAGAATTTAATCGTGGAGGGCGTTCCTCCCATTCCGGCTGCGCTGGCCGAGACCGCGGGGCGGTATGGGTCGTATCGAAATGCGACGCTGGCGGATTGGAATCCGGTGCGAAGCGAGATGCTGATCGCTACACGGTTTGCGGACACGGCGCAATTGCATCTGGTGAAAATGCCGGGCGGAGAGCGGCAGCAGCTTACGTTCTTTGCGGATGCGGTTGGCAATGGAAAATTTCATCCCAATGGTGGCGATTACATCGTTTTCTCGAAAGATATCGGCGGCGGAGAGTGGTATCAGCTTTATCGCTATGACGTGGCAAGCGGAGATGTGACGTTGCTGACCGATGGCAAGGCGCGGAATTTGATGGGGCCGTGGTCTTCCGGGGGAGACCAGATTGCGTATATGTCGACGCGGCGGACGGGAAAGGACACGGATTTATGGGTGATGAATCCGGCCGATCCAAAGAGCGATCGTTTGCTGACGAAATTGGAAGGCGGCGGTTGGGGGCCGGAGGATTGGTCGCCGGACGATTCGAAGATTCTGTTGAAGGAAGAGATTTCGCTGAACGAATCGTACTTGTGGCTGGTAGACACGAAGACGGGTGAGAAGACGGCGCTCATGCCCGCGGGAACGAAGCGCGGAGACAAGGTCGCGTACGGCGACGCAAGGTTCAGCAAAGATTCAAAGGGAATTTACGTTACGGCAGATTCCGGGGCTGAGTATATGAACCTGGCGTACTTGGACCTGGGCCGGCCGGAAATCAAGTACCTGATCAGCGGGCCGGAAGCGAAGTGGGATGTGGAGCGGTTTGATCTCTCACATAACGGGATGTTCATTGCATACGTCAAGGACGAGGACGGCGTGAGCGTTATTCACGTGCGGAAGACGGCGGACCAGAAGGAAATTCCGTTGCGGAATTTGCCGGCGGGGGTTGTCACCAGTTTGCACTGGCATCGCAATGGGCACGAGCTTGGATTTTCGCTGACGAACGCGCGCGGCCCGGGCGATTGCTATTCCTACCATGTGACAACCGGAAAGCTAGAGCGGTGGACCACGAGCGAATCGGCCGTGAAAACCGACGCATTTCCGCAGGCAGAGCTCGTGCGGTGGAAAAGTTTCGACGATAAAGAAATTTCTGGATTTTTGTACAAGCCGCCAGCGAAGTTTTCGGGCAAGCGGCCGGTGCTGGTGGTGATTCATGGCGGGCCGGAGGGACAGACGCAGCCGACATTTCTAGGGCGCAGCAACTACTACTTGAATGAGCTGGGGATTGCGCTGATTTATCCGAACGTGCGCGGGTCGACCGGATATGGCAAGACATTCTCGGAGCTCGACAATGGATTCAAACGCGAGGACACGTATAAGGACATCAATGCGCTGTTTGACTGGATTGGGACGCGGCCGGATTTGGATGCGGAGCGCATTGCGGTGACCGGCGGCAGTTATGGCGGGCACATGACGCTGGCGGTCTCGACATTTTATAGCCACCGGATTCGCTGCTCGGTGGACATTGTGGGAATGTCGAACCTGGTGACATTTTTAGAGCACACGGAGGCCTACCGGCGGGATTTGCGGCGGGTCGAGTATGGCGATGAGCGCGATCCGAAGATGCGGGAGTTTCTGGAGAAGATCGCGCCGATGAACAACATCGAGAAGACCAAGAAGCCGATGTTCGTGATTGCGGGCAAGAACGATCCGCGCGTGCCAGTCAGCGAATCGCAGCAGATTGCGGACGCCCTGAAGAAGCAGGGAACTCCGGTGTGGCTACTGATCGCGAAAGACGAAGGGCACGGCTACCGCAAGAAGGCGAACCAGGACTTTCAGTTCTACGCGACCGTCGAGTTCTTGCAGGAGTATTTGCTCAAGTAGCGAAGGATTTCACGACAGCGGCCGAACTCTTAGGACTACGTGCGTGCAACTCGCGCTTCGTTTCGAAAATTAGAGCCAGTGCTTCCTTCAGGTTTGATCGGGCTTCGACGAGGGTGTGTCCTTGCGTATTCACACCGGGAATTTCCTTAATGTAAGCGATATACCAGCAGCCGCTCTTCCGAATGATGCGTGTGATTCTCTTCTTTATAGCGGGATGTTGCCGTGCTTTTTCTTGGGGTTGGTGTCGCGCTTGGTTTCCAGGGCGCGCAGGGCCGTGATGACTCTGGCGCGGGTCCCGGCGGGCTCGATTACCGCGTCGATGTATCCGCGCTCGGCGGCTACGAAGGGGTTTGCGAAGCGGTCGCGGAATTCGGCAATTTTCTCGCGGCGTACGGATTCGCGTTCGGACTCCGGAACTTTTTCCAGCTCACGTTTATAGACGATGTTGACGGCGCTTTCGGGGCCCATTACCGCAATCTCGGCGGCGGGCCACGCGAAATTTGCGTCGGTGCGGATGTGTTTCGAGGCCATGACGCAATAGGCGCCGCCGTAGGCTTTGCGAGTGATGATCGTGATTTTGGGGACGGTGGCTTCAGCGTAGGCGAAGAGGAGCTTGGCGCCGTGCTTGATAATGCCGCCGTATTCCTGCTGCGTGCCGGGGAGAAATCCGGGCACGTCTTCGAAGGTGATGAGGGGAATATTGAAGGCGTCGCAGAAGCGCACGAAGCGGGCGCCTTTCACGGAAGCGTTGATATCGAGGACGCCGGCGAGAAAGGCGGGCTGATTGGCGACAATGCCCACGGGGCGGCCATCGAGGCGCGCGAAACCCACGACCAAATTTTTGGCGAAATGCTCATGGACCTCGAAGAAGTACGAGTCGTCCACGATGGAATGAATCGCGTCCTTTATGTCATAGGGCTTTTGTGGATCGTCGGGGACAAGCGTGTTGAGTGTCTCGTCGCGGCGATCGGCGGGATCGGAAGTGGCACGGCGCGGCGGATCGTCGACGTTATTGGAAGGAAGAAAGCTCAGCAGCTCGCGAATCATGGCAAGGCAGTCGGCATCATCGGGAGCGATAAAGTGGGCGACACCGCTGGTGGCGTTGTGAGTCATCGCGCCGCCTAGCTCCTGCTTAGTGACTTCTTCGTGCGTCACGGTTTTGATGACATCGGGGCCGGTCACGAACATGTAGGACGTGTCGCGAGTCATGAAGATGAAGTCGGTGATCGCGGGGGAATAGACCGCACCGCCTGCACAGGGCCCCATGACGGCGCTGATCTGCGGGATGACACCGCTAGCCAGCGTGTTGCGTAGAAAAATATCGGCGTAGCCGGCGAGAGACGCGACGCCTTCCTGAATGCGAGCGCCGCCAGAATCATTGAGGCCGATGAGCGGCGCGCCGACGCGCATGGCCTGATCCATAATTTTGCAAATTTTCAGCGCATTCGTTTCGGAGAGCGAGCCGCCGAACACGGTGAAGTCCTGCGCGAAAACGTACACCAAGCGGCCATCGATGCGCCCGAAACCCGTGACAAATCCGTCGCCAGCCGGACGCTGCTCGTCCATGCCGAAGTCCGTGCTGCGGTGGCGCATGAATTTGTCCAGCTCTTCAAAGGTATTTTCATCGAGCAGAAGATGGATGCGTTCGCGGGCGGTGAGCTTGCCCGCCTTATGTTCGCGCTCGCGGCGCTCCGGACCACCGCCCGCTTGGGCTTCCGCATCAAGCTTGCGGAGTTCTTCCATGCGGTCATGGTGATTGGCGAGCGATTGCGACACGCGCTTCGGTTCAGGCAATGGGACCTCCCGGGGAAGGTGCATCTTTTACGCTGAAGATGCGAACGGCAAGATGCGTGGCCAGCCAGACGGTGCCGAGAAGAAGGACAACGCCAAGGAGCAGTTCGGCGGCAATGGCAATAGCACGTTGCAGAGGCGACGGAATAGATGTGACATAGACAGTGGTGCGGACCAACGTGAACATCGCACCGAGAGTCATAGCTACGATCAGGATGGTGGTTACAATGGAGGCGAGTATGCGTTTCATGGCGCTAAGCCGCTGTAGAAGAATAGCGCAATGGGTGAGAAATCAGAACGAAGAGCGTGCCCAATTTGCGATCGCGCCAAGCTGGGAAGCAGCGTTCTACGCCGCTACACGGACGTATTAGCGTAAACCGGACCAGTCGTCAGCTACGAGGATCGAATCCGTGGGATTCGAAGGGTCGTACTTTATGCTGGCCGGCTGGCCGGCGGCCAGCTTATCGAAGCGGACCTGGCTTTCCAGGCCGGTAACATCTTGCGCCGTGTGGTAGGTGACGCCGGAGATGGCGTAGCTGTAAGAGACGAGCTGGCGCGGACTCAAGTCTGCAAGCGGCTGAGGACGCGACCGAAATAGGCGCTTACTTTTTTCCCGAGGCTCCGGTGCGTGAGCAACGAGCTCAACGACTTGGCCTTCCGCGATGCGACCGATCTGATTCAGGTGCAACCGACGCTTACGTTCGATGTCTTCGGGTTCTTCAGCGGGGCGAAAGAACGCATACGCAATCATCCCGATGGCGGCTACGGCCACCCCACCCATTGCAAGCATGAGTTTCCAATCAGACGATACTGTATTCAATGAGACGGCTCCGTGGTTTTGCGTGGGACCTGTGCAGGGAGTGACCGGTCTAAACAGCGGCCACTACATTCACCGGATTCAGCGGGTGCAACCCCACGTAGGCAATTTTACAGAAGCAGAGCGAACGGGACTACTGTGCTTGCGGGGCATGCACCGGATTACGCAACACTCCGATTCCTGCAACACTGACCTCCACGGCGTCGCCGGCTACGAGCGGGCCCACGCCCGCGGGCGTACCGGTGGCGATTACGTCGCCGGGATAGAGGGTCATCATGCGGGAAATCCAGCGGATCAGAAAAGCGCAAGGATAAATCATCAGCGAAGTGTTACCGGACTGGCGGACCGCGCCGTTGACGCGCGTCTCGACGAGAACGTTGGTGGGGTCGAGATCGGTTTCTATGTGCGGGCCAACGGGGCAGAACGTGTCGAAGCCTTTGCCACGCGTGAATTGGACATCGCTTTTCTGGATGTCGCGCGCGGTGACGTCGTTGAGGCAGGTATAGCCTAGAACATAAGACAACGCGTCATCCGAATCGCGGAGCCGCGAGCAAAGGCGGCCGATCACGATGGCCAGCTCGCCTTCGTGCTCGATGCGCTGAGAATACTGCGTGAGGATGATGGGTTCGTCGCAGCCAACAATGGAAGAGGGCGGCTTGAGAAACATGAGCGGCTCTTTGGGGACTTCGTTGCCGAGTTCGGCGGCGTGCGCGGCATAGTTGCGGCCGATGCATACGACCTTGGTGGGATCGACCGGAGCCACCAACCGTACCGCGGCCAACGGATAGGCCCGAGGAGACTGAGACCACTCCGCCCAAGGCGCTCCGGAGATTTCGCGGACCTGGTATTCGTCCAAGATGCCGTAAATCGGGTTGCGAGACGAGTCTGGACAGTCGAGAGCAACGAAGCGGCAGAATTTCATGCAGGATCAACCCACCGTAAGGATTTGAATGTTAGTGCGAAACGCGTGATTCGCGAGCTCTCCAAATGCAGGTGCCGATCCAGGAGAGCGTCGCCAGAATCATATAGACAACTGCGCCCAGCGTGAAGAGCTGCACGGTGCTGTAGCGCGCGGCGAGTTCCGAGAAATAAACACAAAGCAGGCGGTACGTGAGAGCCATGATGCTCAAGCCAACGAGGCCGGAGGCCAGAAGCGGTCCGGGAAGGCGCATGAAACGAAGAACGGGAACAGCCGCGAAGAGGCCGAGAGCCACGAAGGCCGCGAGGTTGCGTTCCCGCGCAAAGGACTCGAGAGAAGGAGCGCGGTTGGCAACGACGAGCCAGGCGACGAGAACCATGGCCATCCCCACGCCGGAATAGACACCGGTGCGAATGGCCGCGTTCTTGAAAACGTGGAGCCTGCCATACCCTGGGAGATGAGCTCGGACAGCGATCAAAAAGAAGCTCCCGACAGCTTTCCAAAGTTCAAACCCGGATCTATGGAGAAGGTTGCGCGACTTCTGCGGCTACGGGAGCGCAAGGCGCGCTTTCGTTGCCAGAGTGGTCGACGGCGGTCACAGCGTACCAATAGCGGTGACCGGGCTGTACAGACGTATCACGATAGGCCGGGGAGAGCAACAGATCGGGAGTAAGAAGCCTACCTGGCGTGCCTTCTTGCTCACTTTGGTAGACGTGATAGCCGGCCACGTCGGTTTCAGTGTTGATGGACCAGGATAGGTCGACCTCGGACGGAGCATTTGGGTCGGGGGTGACGACGGCGGCTACCAAACCCTGCGGGACGGCCGGGGCATAGATGTCAGGCGGCGTGACGATGGCCGGGACGGAATCGGCCGACTCAATCGTGCCGCCATCTGCAGGAATTACCGTACGCACCGTGTAGACGTACGTCTTGCCAAAATCGAAGGTGGTGTCGCGGTAGCTCGTGTTGGGGGAGGAGGCGAGAAGGGCGAGCGGTGATTTCCATTTGGCTTGCGAGAGATCCTTAACGGCGGCCTCGGCGGAGGCGGGGTCGATTTCGCCACGGTAGATTCGATATTCGGAAATCGCAGGGAGCGGATCGGCGGTGGAAGTGTGGCCTGGGGCGGACCAGGAGAGCTCGATGGCGGACTCGGTGACGGTGGCCTGAAGTGACGTGATGCGCTCGGGCACAGGGCGGATGCGCACGATAACAGTGTTGGAGTCGGCAGAAGCGCGCTTGCGTGACGCACGGGTGCGCACACGGTAGGCGAGGGACCCGCCCGGATAGGCGCGAAGGTCTTCCGGAGAGATGCGATCGAAAATTTGGATCTTGTCCGCGGCGCGATATTCGCCGACTAGCGCGCCGGGAATCGTTTCGATGGTGCGAAATGATTTGGCGTCGGGCAAGCCGTCGGGCTTCACGGCGCCGCGCAGCACTTCGATGGCGGGAGGCTGGGCTAGGCGCTCACCGGAAACGGTTTTCGCCGGCAGAGTGAATGTGAGCTGGACGGCGTCACCTGTTTGCTGTGTCGCTAGATCGGTAATCCTTACGGGAGTTGGTGGAACAGGCGGGGTGGGTTCGCCCGGGGCGCCGCAGCCGATAGCGAGGAGGAAGATGAAAACCGAAATTCCGAACGCGCAAGGCACAATTCGCCGCCGCCGAATCCAGAGCGCCTCGGAATTCCGCGAAATTCGCTTGTCCATTTATGTGTTTCGGACTTTACAGGATGTACCGGCTCAGGTCCTGGTTCTTGACGATGTCGGCGAGCTGCTTGTGCACGTACGCGGAGTCGACCTTCACGTTTTTCTTCTTCAGGTCGGGAGCTTCAAAGGAGAGCTCGTCGAGGACCTTTTCGAGAATAGTGTGCAGGCGGCGAGCGCCGATGTTCTCAGTCTGCTCGTTGACGCTCGTGGCGAACTTAGCGATGGCGTCAACGGCGTCGTCGGTGATGTTCAGCTTCACGCCTTCGGTTTCGAGCAGCGCAACGTATTGCTTGATGAGAGCATTCTTGGGCTCCGTGAGAATGCGGACGAAGTCTTCTTCTTTGAGTGATTGCAGCTCGACGCGAATGGGCAGACGGCCTTGTAGCTCGGGAATTAGATCCGAGGGCTTGGTCACATGGAAAGCGCCCGCCGCAATGAAAAGAATGTGGTCGGTGCGAATCATTCCATAGCGAGTATTGACTGTGGTGCCTTCGATGATGGGCAGAATATCGCGCTGAACACCTTCACGGGAGACGTCGGGTCCGTGACCGGATTCGCGTCCCGCGACTTTGTCGATCTCGTCGATGAAGATGATGCCCATCTGCTCGGCGCGCTCTACGGCCGTGCGCGTGACCTGGTCCATGTCGAGCAGCTTGTTCTCTTCTTCCTGAATCAGGTACTCGAAGGCGTCGGCGACGCTCATCTTGCGCTTCTTTTTCTGCTGACCAAACATGCCGGAAAGCATGTCCTTGATGTTGACGTCCATCTCCTCGACACCTTGATTGGAGATGATTTCAAAGGAGGGCATCGCGCGTTCGCGCACCTCGAGATCGACCATGCGCTGATCGAGCTTACCTTCGCGCAGCTGCGCGCGGAGTTTCTCGCGGGTGCGCTGCGTTTGCTCGCGCTGCTGTGCGAGTTCAGTTTCGGTAGTACCCTGTGCAGGCGGAGGCGAAGGCGGCAGCAGGAGATCGAGGACGCGCTCTTCCGCAGTTTGTTCGGCGCGATCGGCTACTTCATCGAGCTTTTCCTCGCGCACCATGTCGATCGAAGTTTCGACCAGGTCGCGCACCATAGATTCCACATCGCGGCCCACATAGCCGACTTCGGTGTACTTCGAGGCTTCGACTTTAACGAACGGGCAGCCGGCCAGTCGCGCAAGCCGGCGCGCGATTTCCGTTTTGCCAACGCCCGTCGGGCCGATCATCAGAATATTTTTGGGCAGAACGTCTTCGGCGATTTCGGGCGGAAGCTTCTGGCGGCGCACGCGGTTACGCAAAGCCACGGCCACAGCGCGCTTCGCGGCGTTCTGCCCGACGATATATTTGTCGAGCTCCGCGACGATTTCGCGCGGAGTCATGTCGTCGAGCGCGGGAAGAAGCTCCTCGGCTTCCTCCGGCGCGGCGCCATTGCCTCCCGGCGCGAAAATTATTTCTTTTTCAGACTTGCTTGGCATGAATCCTTCTGTTCCAGCCCCTGTGCTGACCCAACTGTTCCATTCCATCCTACCTAAAACGCAAACGCAAGGCTTTCTGTACCTGCTGTTTTGGAGTGGGGAGCTTAATCCAGGTCTGCTATGAGATCTTCGACGATAACTGCACGCGATAGTTGCCGCATTCCGTAAAACCTTTACAGCTCCTCCACTGTAAAGTTTGCGTTCGTGTAAATGCAAATTTCGCTGGCGATGCGCATAGCCTCCATGGCCAGGTCCTTTGTGCTCAGCTTGGTATGTTTGAGCATCGCGCGTGCTGCGGCCACGGCATAGCTGCCGCCGGAACCGATGGCGCAGAGCCCGTCGTCCGGCTCGATTACATCGCCATTTCCCGAAAGCAAAAAAGTGGACTTCGCGTCCGCGACAATTAACAATGCTTCCAAATGACGCAACGCGCGGTCCTTGCGCCATTCCTTGGCTAGCTCAACGGAGGCTTTTTGGAGATTGCCCGAATGTTCCTGGAGCTTGCCCTCGAAACGCTCGAAGAGCGAGATGGCGTCGGCTGTCGAGCCCGCAAAACCGGCGATGACTTTGTCGTTGAACAGGCGGCGGGTCTTGCGCGCCGTATGCTTCATCACGTGATCGCCCATGGTCACCTGGCCATCGGCGATTAGCACCGCTTTATTGTCTTTGCGCACGCAGAGCACAGTCGTACCGTGCATCAGTGCGCTTCCGTGTCGATTCTCCATCAGGCTATTATACCGCATACCAGGGAATGACTCTCACTGGCCAATCCTGCGTTGGGCTCCGAAGGAAAAAAAGGGCCGGAATGGCGTCCGGCCCCGTGCTCTGGGAGAGAAAAGACGGTTTGTGGCAACTATTGCGGTGACTGTGAGGACGCCGCGCTAGTATCACCCGCAGGTTTTTTCACAAGAAGTTCTTTCTGCCCGATTAATTGCTGCTGTTCTTGACGTGTGTCGGCCAGGTACTGCCGGCGTTCGGTCAAGGATTTTTCCAAACGCTCTCTCTGATCGGGCGGCGCTTGCTCAATCTGAGTTTGCAAGCGATCAACAAATTCTTGTTGCGAATCGATATCCCGCTGCTCCCAAGCGATCATATCGTCGGCCTCACCGGCCGTCTTGGGATTAGAAAGCGCAGGCTTGCCAACCGGCATGGCCGACGCGGATGTCTTTGCTGGGGCAGCGGCAGGTTGGCTCGCATCGGCCGTTACCGGGATCGTTGGGGTCTGCGCGGCCGCCACGGTGATGTCCCCGCGGCTCCGTATGGTGCCAAGATCATCCTCGGTCCAAACCTTGTGGGGTTTGGACGTGGGTTTTGGCTGCGCAGCGGATGCCTTCTTCTTGTCAGGTTTGGAAGCATCCTGACCATGAACAAGGCCCGCCGCGGAAAGGACCACACTGGCTACGAGTATCGAACGAATGAGCAAGCTGGTTTTCATAATCTCTTCCTTAGTTGACCGTGTACGGGATCTCTTTGAATGAAAGAACCTTGTAAGTCGGCGGCTTCTGAACAGTATTGACCCAGCAGTGGTTGTAATAAATTCCGTTGCCGCCACCACCGGAGATGTCGAAATTAACAGTACCGAGGTTAGCTAGCTGAGTACCAGCGGCGTCGCGCGTCGTGGCAGCGAAAATAGCCCCGTCAAATTCACCATTGCCGCCACCGTTTCCCAGGAAGGTGGTAGTACCGTCTCCGATGACCAGAATGACTCCATTCCACCCGGAGTTACCGTGATAGGTAAAGTTGCCGGTGACCACCAACAAGCCGTACCCGGTGTTCGGGCCGAGGTCGAAGCTGCCATCGACGTAGACGGTTTGGGGATTGTTGGCCGACATGCCGGCGGGCCAGCCGGGGCCGCCAAAGTTATAGGTCGTTCCGCTGTTGTTAACGTTCGGAGCATTGGGCGGGTTGGGGATAACCGCGTCGGCATTGTTGCGGATGTTTTGCACTAGCTGGTTTAAGCTGTTTGGCGTCGACAAAGTGGAGTTCAGACCCACCGCGGCAACATCGGGTGTGGACGCGCCGGCACCGGAGTAGTGGTCCGTACGATTGCCAGGAATTCCCGCCGTAACCACAGCAGCAGAGGCGCCATTGGTCACGCCGATGGCGTTTTTCGCGGCCCCATTCGGCGTGCAGCCGGGAACTAACGGAGCGCTCCCCGAGCCGTCTGCGCCATTCACATGATACGGATTGGAGCTTGCGCCGGCAAAGTTTCCTACAGTCCCCCCCAAGGTCAGCGCGGAAGGAAAGTTCATGTTATAGGTCTGCGGAGCTACCAGGTATTGCATCAGTTTCTCGCTGCCGTTGGGAAGGACTGCCAACGCCGTGATTTCGAATACCTGGTTTGCCGTGGAGGATGGATTGGGGACGCCCGCAACCATCGGAGGAACGACCAGGGTCGCAGGTATGGTACCGCTGTCGTAATAAAGCGGAGTCGCCGCGTCAAAGTTTCCGTCGCCGTTCACGTCCACATTTCCCAGGGATCTTTCGGTTATCGGGTTGATGCGCACCCACTTGTACATCGGCCCAGGGATGTTCGAGGAATTTGTGGCGGAAAGGGAGCCCGTACTCGTGGTTGCGGTCGGTGCAACTCCAAACTCAGAGACATACTCATTGTCTGCATAGGTGGTGAGAATGGTACCTTGGGACTCACCAGCCGCTTGGTTGGGATTCAGAATGTACTTAACCGTCCCAACAGGCATAAAACCTAGCAAGTTAGTGAGGCCGTTAGTGACGACGACAGGGTTGGGATTTGTGGGCAGGAGACGTCCGCGACCTTCTTCGAGGCCGGCCAGGGCGGCATAGTAGGAGCTGGAGGAAGAGCGGTAATTCCCGTTCAGGGAACTCTCCATGCCCGAGGCCATTACCATGGCTAAGGCCACTCCGGTGATGAGCAGCAGAGAAACCATGGCGATGACCAGAGCGACTCCTGCTTCTTGCTTTGCACGTCGATTTTTTGAAATGTTTCTCATTTTTTTTGTCCTTACTGATTCGGATTCACTCGATGGCCGAGTCCATGCAATTCCACCAGGCGTAGCTGATTCGTCTTGGCATCGCGCGATTGGGACTGCACGATCAACCAAATATCGACATCGCGGATGTCTGCCGGATTGTTTGCGGCCGTGCATGGCAAGGGATTTCCACCGACCACGTCACATGTATAGGTAAACATCGGCACCGGGTTGCCCCCCGGGAACATCGACGGATATGCGGCACGAATTGCCGTAATCTGGGCAGCCGATGCGTTGTTCATCACGCTCTGCAGGTACGGCAGTAGGGCGAGCAGGGTCAACGTATCTGGATTTCCGCCGGTCTTAGCAATGTCAGCACGAAGGAGCGTAGTGCTTCCAGCGGCCAACTGATAACGGATCCATCTGACACCCGCATTGGCGCCCGTGCCCCCGTAATCCGTCTCGATGATCATGTCAAAGCCGGTAGGGGTCGTGCAGCTCCCGCCGACAGTGCAGGGCGTCGTTGGATAAGTGGTACCGGCCCAAGCAAACGGTCCGGCGGCATACAAGGTGGTGGCCGGCGCCGCAAAGAAACGGCTTCGTGGAGGGAATCCGGCATCCGTGATGTCGCGCGTTATTTGGTCGATGCCTAAGCGGGCTTCTTGGAAAGAAGTAAGCACTTGGGAATCGGTCTTGAAACGTTGCGACGAAGTACCCAACAAGCTGAACGCCGCCCCCGCCATCAGCAGGAAAACCGTGGAAGAAACCAGAAGTTCGGCGAGCGTGAAACCCTGCTGGCCCCTATTTTGCTGTGTCTTCATCGCTGCACCATTCCATCCAGAGTTAAGGGCAATACATAGTTTTTGCCGTTGACTTGCCGAGCCCCGACGATGAACCGGCGAGAGGAAGCGCTAGTGCCATTGCCGCCGGTAATGACCGCCCAGCGAACGTCATATGCTGCCCCATAGGGATCCTGGGTATCGGTCAAGGTGGAGTTATACCCCGCCACCTTTGCTGCCGTGAAATTGATGGTGGGGCGATTGGCGATTACCACCACAGGGCTGCCGACCGTAACACCCGGCTGGGCCGCGTCGCCCAGAGAACAACCCGCACTGCAGATAGTATTGGAAACTGGGTCGGTAAACGGACCACCAAAGGTCACGGGTAACTGCATGAACTGCGTGAGTGCGCGTTGCGCGATCACGGAAGCCGAGGAATCGCGGCGGTTATTGTTATTCGCGGTCACCGCCACCGGGACCAACTGCGCCACTGCCACGATACCGGTGAACAGGACGATCGTAGCCACCAGAACCTCCATCAGTGTGAATCCGCGTTGTTTAATTTTTTGCATAGAAAGCTTTTTAGGCATGTTCCCTATTCCTCTCACTAGCTAACCTGCGTCCATGTGCCGGTCGCGTAAGACCAAACCTGAACGGAGCCGGAAGGCATTACCGTAACGGCTCGCCAGCCGTAGTTAGCGTTGCCAACCCAATACACGGTGACCCCGGCGGTGCTCTTCGCGCCCCGCCCATCAAACGTGATGGTCCCATTCGTGGGGCTCATCGTTGTAAGCGTGCCGGCACTCACCACCGCCGTCAGAGCTGCGGAACTCGGCACCGATGCGGCGTCTACGAGGGTCGCGCTGCCACTGAATACGATTTGCTTTTCCGTCCCTTGTACCGTTCCGCTGTTGTTATAGTCCGTGAACATCGTCAGATATCCGTTTTGCGTCTTATCGACGCACGTCATCACGTTATTCCGGCGAATTGCCTCATAACGGGTGAACTTGAGTTGGCTGGCCACTTGGCTGGCAGCGTCGTCCATCTGATAGGCGCGGTAGGTCCGCACCAGGGACGGAACGGCGAACGCGCTAAGTGTAGAGATGATGGCCATCGAAACGAGGAGCTCGACGACGCTGTAGCCCCGCATTTGCCGCTTCGAATTTGTGTGTTTCTTCACGTCTTAGAATCCTCTCAGGTCGAGTCGACTCACTTCTGGACAGGTAAGAATGCAGGCCAGAGGCCAAGCTGGCGTCTCTGTATGTTATTTAATAATAAGGGCTTAAATGAGGGCTATTAACGCCCGCCAGAGGCGACCCTGAATGAGGGGTAAAAACGTTACAAGTCGAGACTGCCTTCGCGCCTTATCGGCGGAGGCGCGTTGCCAATCGCGACGCTTGGTGGTGCGCTATCGCTTCGATGGAAATCATGGGATTAACCCCAGATGCGTTCGGGAATCCGGAGCCGTCCATTACATAGAGATTGCCAACTTCCCAGGTTTGGCCCTCCGGATTTGTAGCGGAAGTTTTTGGCGAGCCGCCCATTCGCGCCGTGCCCATGATATGGAATGAAAACAGCGCGAGCTGCGCGGCATCCCAGCCGGCGGAATCCATATCCTGAATAAAGCTGCCCAGCGAGCCGCGACGCCCTGGCTCGTAAGCGCACCATTTGGCGTGCGGCGAATAAATCAGTTCTGCGCCAGCAGCTTCCAGGATGCGGGCCGCGCCGATAAATCCATGCCGAAGGTGCTTGCGGTCAAAGGGAGCGAGCGAGTAGTGCGAAATTGGCTGACCCTCCTGATCCACCGTTACGCGGCCGCCTTCGCGGTCCCGCACCAACGCCCCGATCCCGACCGTTCGCGGCAGCTTCTCGAGCAACGAACGGTAATGCTGGGCGTCTCGCCATGGAAGAACCGCGGCTTCGATTGCCGGTTGGAGCGCGGTGGTCTCAAGCTTCACGCCGTAATTTCCGCTCAGGAAACGAAGCTGATCGGAATAGACCGCCTGCATCGTGCCTTCCCACGGTCGAATCTCTTCGGCGAAAATTCCAGATACGTTAGAAACGGGATGAAGATGCAAGTGGAAGCCAATGTGTTCATTGCGCAAGCCGGAGCGCAGCAACAGCGCGGGAGTGTGAATGGCGCCGCACGCTGCGACGACGGCTTGGCAGCGCACGGTGACGCGTTGGCCGCTCCGCGTACGCGCTTCGACGCCAACGGCGGCGTCCGCTTGCACGCGAACGCGCTCGGCGCGCGTTTCAACGTAAAACCGTGCTCCCGCATCTTGGGCGTCGGCCAGCCACGTCTTTGCCGCCGATTGTTTTGCTCCGATAGCGCAACCGAATCCGCAGTAGCCGCAGATCTTGCCTTGCTCGCAGCCGACAACATTTCGCGGCATCGCCGCACAATGCCAGCCGAGCGATTGAAGTCCGCGCTGCAACACCTGCTCGCGCGCCGAAACGCGATTGTGTTCCAGGTTCACTGAAAGCCGCGCGCATACCGCATCGAGGCTGCGCGTGTACTCATCTTGCGTGAACCACGGGACGCCTGCGGCAGCCCATTCCGCTCGCACGTCATCCGGCGTGCGGAAGGAAGTGCAGTAGTTGACTACCGTGCCGCCGCCCAGGCATTCCCCGGCGAGCAGATTGACGCTTTGATCTGCCGTCGCGGCATTTCCCCTTTCGGTGTACAGCCGCTCAAACCCGCGAAAGGCGTCACCGTCAAAGTCGGCGTCATCGAAATAGCTGCCGGCTTCGAGAACGATTACGTCGCACCCTGCCTTCGCGAGAACCGCCGCCGCAGTTGCTCCGCCGGCTCCAGACCCGATCACGCACACATCGCAGGACAAATCCAGGTCGGTGTCGGGCACGATGGCGCGGAGCGGCCGCCGCGCATTGGGCCTCTGCGCGCCCAGAGGTCCTGGGTAGCCAAGCCTGTCCCAGACTCTGCTGCGGCCACCTTCTGCGCCTGGGAGCATGACGTAAAGTAAGCCGATCGCTTTGCGTAGCGCCTGAAACGCGCCGCGCCTTCGCTGGATTCCGCTGTCCGCCCAGGAAAGCAAGACCCACTCGCGAGCCTCCGGGGTCAGCGAAGAAAAGTGAGCGAACCTGCCGGTTGTAAATAGGCTGTGGAAACGTGAGTCCCAGAAATCAAGCAGTTGCAGAAATTGCGCGCGTACGGCAGCGCGACCAGTAAATTCCAATCCGCGGGCAATCGCGTCGGGAACTCCGGTCTCGGATGCGGAGGGCCATCCATTTCCTGAAGGCGCGAATGTATCGCAGATGGCTTCAAGCGCGCGTCGTTGCCTTGCAGAAAGGTTCATGAAACGCGCCAGTGTAGCAGAGCGGCCGATAAGCCAGCGGATTCGATGTAATTAAAGTGAGGGTCGCTCGAGGAACCCCTGAGTGCGAGGCGGGTACAGCCTGTGGAACACGTAAAAGAGGATGAGAATCATGACGAAGTCGCATACGCTGGCTTCCGGGCCGACGGTCCCGCCGGTCAGCCATACCGGTCCGGCAAGCGTGGCGTTCGAAAGGTGTCCCTCAAAAACTGTGCCGCTGTCTGGAACGGAATAGAGAAACGTCTCGCCGAAATCGAAGCTGGCGTGCATGCCCACCGCAAACCACAGATTTCCGGTGCGGCGTAAAGTGAAGCACCAGAATAGACCTGCAAGCATTACCCCCGTCACGCCTAGCTTGCTTTCGCCACGATTTGTAATGTGCACCAGTCCAAACGCTACCGACAACAATACGGCGGCTGGCCAAAAGTGAATGGCTTGCGCAAGCGTGAATTGCACATATCCGCGGAACGCGAATTCCTCATAGAGCCCGACCAGGACAAAGAGCGCAAACCAAAATGTTGCCCAGCGGAACAGGTCCATTCCGTGAATTGCCAAAGGGCCGAAATGGTAGGAACCCAGGGCCGCAATGAAGCCGATCACGGCGCTGATCTCAAGCAATCCAAAAAGTGCGCCTTGCCAGAACAATTTTCCGAAGGCGCCGCGTGCGGGAAGGCCGTAATCGCCAAAGCGGCGACCTTCGAGTTGCGACATTATCAAGGCTGCTGCCAGGGCTCCAGCGAGTGATCCTGTCTCCGAAATCGTCAGAACTCTAGGCGAATACGATGAGTGGGCTCCCGGCATTAGCGCTGCCGCCACCCGCAGCACCGCGAAACTGATTCCTGTTGAGAGCGCTATGTACATACCGACACGCAGCAGGATGAAAAGGAGAGATTGGCTTTGGAAAATACGGTGGCCGGTGGGCGGCGGACTTGCTTGCGGGGAAATTTCCGGGTTGGAAAAAGTAGCGTCGCTCATGAGAACGCGTTCAGTCGAAGTGCTCGTTCGGCGGAGTGCTGACTAACCGTAGCACAGAGTGCTTGCCAGATGCTGCGAGGGCGAGGATTAGACTACGGCTCGACGCGTCCAGAGGCTGCGCCGAGAATATGGCGGCTGCGCTTTTCCTGCACGAACGCTACGACGCGCAAGTTCGCCCGCTTCCAGGCCGAATCCCACTTCAGGTCTGACTCACCGTTGAACGCTGAGGCCACATTGCCGTGCGCGATACCGGCTTTGTGCAACCAGCGCAGCACGGCGGCGTGATGCAGATCGCGCCCGGAATTTTCGCCGCCGCCGACGGCCGAATGCAGCGCCTTTTCCGTAATCGCCAGCCATACTTCGGCGATGTCGCCAGGTTGCGCTCCCTGCAGCTTTCCAACCTCCACCTTCAAGTGCTCATGGTCGCCCGTATCGGACTTTATGAGTGCGATAGAGACGGCTGTAGGCGGCTGTGCAATAGCACCGGCGACGGCTCGGTAGGCGTCACCTTCGTGGCTGCCAACAAACCCAGAGGACCACCAGTTCTGGTGTGTAAATGCTACGAGTCCCAAATCCAGAGGCGTAGGCCTGCTGACGCTGCGTCCATTGGCCTGATGAAAAAGGATCGACCCAGCCCTGATGGTCCCAATAATCGACGTGCTCTTCAAGAGCTATGATCTCCGCTCCCGATATCGGCTGCTGCTCTTCAAGCCTTGCAAGCAAAGCGTCCGCGGGCGGACAGCTCGAGCAACCTTCGGAGGTGAACAACTCCAAAACTACAGGCACTCGCACACCTGTATTGGTTGCGGTGCCAACAGTGCCCTGGGGAATTCCCCACGGGTGAGCAGCAGCCAGGATGAAAACGAGACAGGACAGCAGAAAGCCTAGAAAGCCATTCATGCTTAGCGTGGCTCCTGTAATTCACAAGATATTACGTCTTGTAAGCCCCAACGGACGACACTTAGATTCCTTGCCGGGCAAAATGATACTGGTCGCGCCTCTAACCTCAATGCTAGAGTTAACCGGTTATCGCGGAGAGCATTCTTGCCCGACCCTGCCGCTCCTTCTTTCTTGCTCGGTGGCCGCCTCGCCATCGATTTTGCCAACATTCCATCCTATCCCGGCGCTCCGGCGGAGCACCTCTCCTGGGAGGACTTGATCGTTTTTCTTCAGGCCTCAGGCATCGTTTCCGCGGAGCGCGGCTCCAGCCTTCTAGCTCTTTCCGGTTCTGATCCGGATGCCGCACAAACACTATTGTCGCGCTCGGTCCGTCTTCGCGACGCGTTGCGCCTGGGATTTGCTGCGATGGTTCGAAAGGGCGGAATTGCGCGCGAGTGGACCGAGCCCATTAATGAGATCCTCCGCATTACGGAAGGCCACGACGAATTGGTCTCCGACGGGATCTCGTGGAAGATGGAATTCATAGCTCGCGAAGGTGGACTCGATTGGTTGCTGGCGGCTATCGCGCGCTCAGCGGCGGAGATCATTGTGGCAGGCGCGCAAGCCCGATTGCGTGTTTGCGCCAATACTGGTTGCGACCTTTTTTTCAGCGACAACTCGCGTACCCATCGGCGGCGTTGGTGTTCGATGGCGATTTGCGGGAACCGGCACAAGGTAGCCAGCTTCGCGCGCCGGCACTCCGCATAGCTTCAATTTGTGCGCGCTTTCACGTACTTCGGCGGCTGGCCTTTCGACCACGGATCATAGCTGTATGCAAAAACAAGTCGCTCGGCAAGCGGCGGATGCGAGTAAAGCCAAAATCTAATGAACGCCGGCGGATTCGGATCCGCGAGATCGACTTCCCCCAAGACCTGAAAGGCGTGTGCCGCAACCTCTTCGGAATTCGGCACAATCCCGTGAATCACTTCCAGACCATATACATCGGCGGCGTGCTCTTCCATTCGGGTGACGCCGTTCACGACCGGCGAAGCAATAAACATGACTATTTGCAGCAGCAAGAGAAAAGCGGCAAGCGACGCCCAATCTTCCAAGCCATAAAGGCGCCAATCTCTGCCCCAACGCCCGAGCATCCAATGCAATCCGCGAAAGATCAGGTATAAAGCAACGAGCAGCGCGGCGGCCCCAAACAAGAATCCTTTCCAAATATGTCCAAGCACGTAATGTCCGAGTTCGTGCCCGATAATAAACAGCGCCTCGTCGTTGCTAGTCTTTTGTAGCGTCGTATCCCACACGACAACGCGTTTAGAAGCCCCGAGTCCAGTTACGTATGCGTTGATCTCGTTGCTCTTTTCGCTGGCACGCATTAGGAAAATACGATCCCGCGGTATGGGTACCCCCGCGTGCACGGTCAGCTTTTGAATTGCGTCCACCAGTTGCGGATGCTCCTTGTCGAGCGGCTCAAATTTATGGAAAAGAGGATCGATGATCAGCGGGTTGATAAAGATGATCCCAAGCAGGATGGGCAGAGCTGCAAACCAAAAGTACAGCCACCAGCGGCGCGGGCTGCGTCGTATCACCGCAAACAGAATCAAAACCAGAATCAATGCAAAAAGCGTGCCCACCAACTCTTCTTTCGTCCAATCCAGGAACCACGATCCCCAGTGCTGCACGGACTGCTCATACCGCAAGGACAAAGAGTGCCAATACACGCGGATCGGCAAATCAAAAATATCGGATGTGAGGACGAGGAGTGGAACGAAAACAAATGCCTGCAACCATCGCCGGCCGGTCACACGCTCCGCAAAATCTCGGAACTTAGCGGCGACTCCGAGGCGAAGCAATAACAGCAGAGCCGCGATGCTCACGAAATACGAAACAAAATACAGCGTGTAACCCGCCCGCGAATACGCTACGGCTTTCTCGTACCGATCTTCGGATAGCGTGTACTGCTCAGTTCTGCCCCGCTGCGGCTCGATGTGCTCGGATTTCGGCAGGCCCGGGATCGGTGTCGGGGTCGGTGCCGAACGATCCGGCGAAGTCTGTGCAGGCAGCCTGTTCGAAGCTGACAAAGCCGTGTGCGAACTTTCCGCAGCCGAGACCGCAATAGCGGGCATCACTGCAAGCCACATCGTGGCTGCCAAAAATCCGACCAAGGAACCCTGCTTCATCAATCTCCTTTGACGCTCGACTTCAACTATCGGCTCGGCAGTATGCGCGGCAGCGACGTGATCCGCAACTTTTGCGCGCTTGCGCCGACACTCATACGCCGCCCGCGGCTTACATAAGACGCGTGATGCTCCTTTCACGTTGCTGTTGGGCCTCCATTGCACATTTCGCACAGCCGCAACACACAGCATTGCCCAGCGAAAAACCGAGGCGTATTCTGCACTATGCTGCAGTTCGCAGTGGATTGAGGGAACCCATCTATGCGTCTCTTTTCTTTGCCAGCGATCGTTGCGCTTGTCAGCGTTGCCATCGGTTTGCCAGTAGCCGCGCGAGCCCAGTCCCAGGACGCGTCACAACAGTCCTCCGAACAAGATTCATCTGTGGCCAACGCCGCGCGTCGCAATCGCGATAAGAAAAAGAATCCGCCCGATTCTTCCAAGCCCACCAAGGTCATTACGGACGACGATCTTGACCGGAAAAACTTTCAGCCCGGGCAGGAAGGTTTGAACGTGGGCGCCTCACCAATGATGGAAACGGAGCCCCCGAGTTCAAAAGCGGTAGCTTCTGTCGAGGCCGCTGATGAAGCTCCGGAGAAGGCCGCAAAGGATGCGGCCGATCAAGATGCGAAATTAGCCAAGCTGAAACTGGAAATCACGGAAGCGGAAAAGGGTTTGGATCTTGCCCAGCGCCAGCTTGCGCTCGATCAAGACTCTTATCTGTCCAACCCTGATCATGTGCACGACGCGGGTGGTAAAGCCAAACTTAATGACGAGAAACAAGGGATTAGCGACCGGCAGCAGGAAATCGAGCGGCTGAAATTACGTCTCAGCACACTCGAGGAATTGAAGAGCCGCCGCAAACCCGTCCGAACACAAGCAGCTCCGCCACCGCAAACAGAAAACGCGCCCGGTACTCCTCCGCAGCCTGAGTGATCCGCGCTACCTCGGCTCCAGCACGAGCGGCAATCCGTTTTTGGGATTGCCAATTATCACCACTTTCGCGTTCGAGCTCGTCGCCAGTTTTTCCGTGGCTTCGATACCTTTCCATTCGAGAAGCTGCGGGCTGATGCCTTGCGCGACGATCTTCTGGAAATCCGCAATACCTTGAGCCTCGATGCGCTTGCGCTCTGCTTCCTGTTTTTCTTTCTGCAGGATGAAGCTCATGCGCAGCGCGTCCTGCTCCGCCTGCTGCTTGGCCTCAATCGAGCCTTTCAACATCGCGGGCAGTTGCACGTCACGCAGCAGCACGTTTTCAACGATTACACCGCGTGGAGCGAGTTCCTTGGTCAGCTCATCCTGGATTTGCGCTTGCACCAGTTCGCGGGCGTTGGTGTACAGCGCATTCGCCGTGTGCGCCGAAGTTGCAGCGCGAATTGCCGCACGTAGTGTCGGTTCCACCACCCTCTCGACGTACGGCTCTCCCATAGTTTGATAGACGTACGCAGCCTTGCTCTTGTCCAAACGGAACAGTAAAGACGTGTCCAAAGCCAAGATCAGGCCTTCGTTGGAAGGGACGTTGGCGCTTTCTTTGAGCGACTGCGTTTGCACCGAAAGTTTTTGCACCGATTTCAGAGGATTGATCAGGTGGATGCCTTCCGGCAGCGTCTCGCCGGTCACGCGTCCAAAGAGTGTGAGCACGCCGACGTTACCTGTCGGAATCGAGGTCGTGCTCCAAAGCAACAGCAGCAGGATCAAAATCGCGAGCCCAATTTTAAGCAGGCGCGACCCTGCGAGCCGAAAATTCGGCATTGACGGCATAGAGCCGCCTAAGTCGATCGACCTGCCGCCCGTGACATTCGCCATTGACTGCCTCCTCACGCGGCCTCTGCCAGCTGATGCCGCGCGCACCGCCTCTATCATCTACTACGAGCACTGGCGTTTCGTTCTTTCGAGATTGGTTGGCAGCGAATGTGCCAACTGCCGCCTGCAACCCAACCACAATATATTGTGGTATTTCCTCTTGACAGCGGAGTCAGCGTGCGCCAGAATCCGCGCCAACATCCGTCCGTAACAGGGGAATTCGGGTCTCGCTACGGGCCGCCGCCGCAAGAGGCGTCACGGCCGTGAGGGAAAACGAAATGCAATTTCTGCCCGGCTTCACCGTGCAATGCATCAATCCGCAGTGCGAAGCCCGAGGCCATTGGCTGCGCGCCGATGCTACCCGGGCGTTCTGTGATGAAGGCCGCTGCCCCTGCTGCGGCGATTCCCTGCGCAACGTCCCCCCGCCGCTAGGCCCGCGCTTCCGCATGCGCCCCCGCCCGCTAACGGCGCGCCCACCGCTACGCCCCCGTCCCCGCTAATCGCACCCGCTGCAAAAACAAAAACGCCGGAGGAATCCCCCGGCGTTTGAAATTATATTCGGTGTGTCTTAGCTCTCGACGAGCCCCTTCTCGATCATTTCTTCATCGCTGAGCCAGAGGTCCGGGATATTCGCGGAGCCGAATCGGAGGACATCTTCGAGGGCGCCGCGCACTTCGCGAAGCCGGAAGTCCACGCCAATGCGCTCCATCAATTCGATCAGCGCCTGCGCACTTTCCGCCGCCACAGGACGCGGATGCGAGCCTTCGATTTGATCGAGCCGGTGATATGTGACTACGTACATGGCGCCGGGCCCGGTACCGTGGCGGGCGATTCGCAAAAAGCCATGCGTTTTTGGTTTTGGCGGAGCAACGTTTGCAGCGGCAAGTGCCGAACCGGTTCGCATAGCACTCATCGTATCGAGAACCCCTCCCTCGGGCTCATGTCCGCTGTTCTTCGTCTACGCTAGCAATCCCAAAGTAATCGCGAGAAGTAAAAACCGATTCCGTCCCGGCACCTTTAACTGCAACCGGAGGTGCTGCCGCAGTTCTCGCATTTGTAGCAAGCGCCGTTCGGCACCATCAGCATGCCGCATTCGGAGCACGTAGGTGCGCCCTCATGCTGATCGCGAGGTTTGGAGGATTGCGGAGTGGTGAGCGGCGGCGCCAAGCGCATCGCCTCGGTCATCGCCGACACCGGAGCTGCCGCCGGTGGCGCAGGTGCATGCGCGTGCGCCACAGCCGCCTGCTCGCCATTCAGCTTCAAATAATCAGAAGAGATGAAGCGTCCGCCGAGCCAGCGCGCAATGTAGTCGAGCACTGACGACACAAAACGAATATTCGGATTCGCGGTGATGCCGGAAGGTTCGAAGCGCGTGTTCAGCAACTTGTCGACGAACACTTTCAGCGGCACGCCGTACTGCAATCCAAGCGAAATGGTCAGCGCCAGGCCGTCCATGATGCCCGAGAGCGTAGAGCCTTCCTTGGACATCTTGATGAAGATTTCGCCGGGGCGCCCGTCCTCGTACATACCGGCCGTGATGTAGCCTTCGTGTCCACCGACACTGAATTTGTGGGTCACGGAAGCACGCTCGACCGGCATTTTCTCGCGCTGCTGCCGTCCAAACAGTTCTCGCTGCAATGGCTCGAGCATCGAGGCCGCGGCCGCTGCGGTAGGTTCCGCTGTCTTCTCGTCTTTCTTGCCCGCGGCAGAAAGAGGCTGCGAGCGTTTCGAATTGTCGCGGTAAATCGCGACGGCCTTTAGTCCCATCTTCCAGGAAAGAAGGTAAGCCTGCGAAATATCGTCAATCGTCGATTCCTCAGGCATGTTGATGGTCTTTGAGATTGCGCCGGATAGGAAAGGCTGCGCAGCCGCCATCATTTTGACGTGACCGGTCCAACTGATGGACCTGCCGCCGCCGGCTGGTGCCAGGGAGCAGTCGAACACCGGAAGATGCTCGGGCTTCAAGTGCGGGGCGCCTTCCACGGTTCCTTGCTTGTCGATGTGCGAAACGATTTCGCTAGACTGTTCCGGTGTGTAGCCCAGCTTCATCAGCGCTTCCGGCACGGTGTTGTTCACGATTTTGATCAACCCGCCGCCGACGAGTTTCTTGTGCTTCACCAGAGCCAGATCCGGCTCGATTCCGGTGGTGTCGCAGTCCATCATGAAGCCGATGGTTCCAGTGGGCGCGAGCACCGTGACCTGTGAATTCTTGTAGCCGAATTTTTCGCCGTGCTGCAGCGCGGTGTCCCAAGACTCCTGCGCGGCGAGAAATAGTTCCGGCAGCACATGGTCCGGCTGAATCCCGCGCATGGCATCGCGATGCATGCGGATCACGTCCAGCATCGGCTCGCGGTTCACCTCATAGCCGGGGAATGGGCCCATGCGCTCCGCAATACGCGACGACTGCGCATACGCTTCGCCGCACATCATCGCGGTAATCGCGCCCGCAACGTCGCGGCCCTCATCAGAATCGTAGGGCAAGGCCATCGACATCAGCAGCGCGCCCAAATTCGCATAACCAAGGCCAAGCGGCCGGTACGCGTGCGAATTGTCGGCAATTTTCGGTGTGGGATAGCTTGCGTTATCGACCAGGATTTCCTGCGCCGTAATGGTGACGTCTACGGCGTGCCTGAACCCTTCGACATCAAATTGACCGTTCGAAGTCCGATACTTCATCAAATTTAGCGAAGCCAGGTTGCAGGCAGTGTCGTCCAGGAACATGTACTCGCTGCAGGGATTCGAAGCGTTAATGCGCGCCGTGTTCTTGCAAGTGTGCCAGCGATTTACCGTGGTGTCGTACTGCATGCCCGGGTCGCCGCAGTGCCAAGTGGAATCCGCAACCTTCGCGAGCAAGTCCCGTGCGCGTAGTTTCTCGTTCGGCTGGCCGTCCGTGATGTTCCGAGTCCACCAATCGCGGTCTTCTTCCGCGGCGCGCATAAAGTCGTCGGTCACGCGCACGGAGTGATTCGCGTTCTGGAAGAAAATCGAGCTATACGCATCGCCGTCGATGCCGGAGTCGTAGCCCTGCCCGATCAGCACGTGCGCCTTGCGCTCTTCCTTCATCTTGCATTCGATAAATTCGACGATGTCCGGATGATCGATGTTCAGGATCACCATCTTGGCCGCGCGCCGCGTTTTCCCGCCGCTCTTGATGACGCCGGCGAATGCGTCGAAGCCCTTCATGAAGCTCACCGGACCGGACGCAATGCCGCCGCCCGAGAGGGTTTCCTTGCTGCCGCGCAAAGTCGAAAAATTCGTGCCCGTGCCGGAGCCCCACTTGAACAACATGCCTTCCGTGCGCGTCAGCCCCATGATCGATTCCATATTGTCTTGCACGGAATTGATGAAGCAGGCCGAGCATTGCGGCTTGGGCTGCACGCCGACGTTGAACCACACCGGGGAATTGAAGGCCATCTTCTGCTCGACGAGCAAGTGCGTCAGTTCGTCGCGGAAAGCGTCGCGAGATTCCGCGTCTGCAAAGTAGCCGCCCTCTTCGCCCCAGCGCACAATGGTATTGGCCACGCGGCTGATGAGCTGCCGCACCGAATTCTCCCGCTCGCTGGTGCCCGGCTTGCCGTGGAAATACTTGCTGGTGACAATGTTCGTCGCGGTTTGCGACCAATTCTTCGGGACCTCGACGCCTTCCTGACGGAAGATAGTCGCTCCCTTTTCGTTTCCGATCAGCGCAGTGCGCTTCTCCCACTCCACCATGTCGAACGCGGAGGTCTTTCCATCGGTGAAACGGCGTTCGAACACCAGTCCCTTTCCTGCATTGGCCTGGTCTGTGCGCGTTGCCGTCTCCATTGATTTGCTGTGTAGTGCGGACTTCACTGTAGCCATCCGTCCCTCCGCTCTTCGGGTGCCCCGATACAGAGGCGACCCTTCTATTTTACTACTGCTGGGGCCCTTGCTGGGGTCAGGCCGGCTCGGCTTACCGCTTAGAGCCGTAAGGAGGCTGCACTCCGGTGAAAGTGCAGCCTCCTTACGAATCGCGAGTCAGCGTCCTTCCCAATCGCAAATCGCGGGCGCAAAAAGCCGAGCTTAGCCTTCTCATGTTGGAAGGCTTCACGGCAGCTGCTGACGGCGCATCTTCGCACCGCAAGCGTCGCGTTCTTTTTTTGTTTGGTACTCGGTGGCAACGTGGTTTCAAGCCGGTCATTCCCCCAGAATCAGGAAAACCAGCCCGGGCGCTACCACGTTTCCCCTTAAGTCAGCGAAGCGCAGTATCAACTTCTGTCAAATTCCTGTCAAGAGGAAAACGCTAAATATCGTTGACGTTTTGGTACCTATGTCTACATGTAGTGGTCATGTTCCATGCCCACACTTTCAGCTTTCGAGCCGATTTCACCCATCCAGCGGAGTACACTAGAGCATCCAAGCGATGGTGAACAGATCACTTTTCCTCGGGTTGTGCAAAACTTTTCTCGCGGTGTGCTGCTTCGTCGCGGGTCCTTGCGTTGCGTCTGCGCAAGTCACCGTTGCCGCTCCCACGCAGCCGGGAGTTGCCAATCCTTCTTTCGGCGCGCCCGCAGAAAAATTAAAAATCGCCGGTGTGCCCAACGCAGGAAAAGTCAGCGACGTTCTCTTTCGGGGCGCGCAACCTTCTGCGAAAGGTCTCGCTGAGCTGAAAAAACTCGGCGTGACTACGATTGTTGATTTGCGTGGCAATCGCGGCCCGGTAAGTCGCGAGCGCGAGCAAGCCGAATCGCTCGGCATGCATTTCATTGATATCCCGGTGAACGGTTGGTCTCCCCCAAGCAACGCGCAGGTTGCGGAATTCTTGAAATTATTTCAACACGACTCCACGCAAAAGGTTTTCGTTCATTGTTATTACGGTCGCGATCGAACCGGCGTCATGGTGGCGGCCTACCGCATGACGCAACAAAACTGGACGGTGGACCAAGCCGTCGCGGAAATGAATTCTTTCGGTTTCCGCTATTACTTGTATCCTGGGATGAAGTCTTACGTCCGCGGATTCCCCATCACGTTTGGCACTGACAATACATTCGCTCCTCTGCATCCTGTCTCAGCCGCGCCGCGCTGACGCTTTCGCCCATTTGGCTAGTACCAGCGTACTTCTCTCTTGGAAACTTCTGCTTCATCCATTTCGCCACCGTTCCTTCTATCCTCTATCCTAGTGGGTAAGATTTTTTTGGAAGGAAGTCCCCGTGCAAGCTCGCTCTGACATTCGCAAGGTCGGCCGTTACGAAATCCTGGAAGTGATCGGGGTCGGCGCCAACAGCCGCGTGGCCCGTGCCTTCGATCCGCTGATCGCGCGCCTGGTCGCCATTAAGCTTTTTCCTGCTGAACTCGCCCGCGGCGAGGCCCGCGACCGCTTCGTGCAAGAGGCTCGCGTGGTGGGGCAAATCTCGCACCCTTCGGTAATTGCCCTTCACGACATGGGGATTGATGAGCCGACCCAGACTCCCTACCTTGTTATGGAGTACATCAAGGGCCAGTCACTAGAGAAAC
>JAOAPV010000083.1 GCA_025463055.1 Candidatus Acidiferrum typicum | reverse complement strand
GCTATCAGCCGCGGCGAATTTCATCAACGCTCGCCGGTGCGCGGCGCATCGGAAATCAGCGAGCTGGCCGAAAACTTCAATAAAATGGCCGGCGACATCGAAGAGTACATCGAGCGGCTGAAGGAATCCGCGGAGGAAAATCGCGAGCTGTTCGTTGGTTCCATCCGCATGCTTGCTGCGGCCATCGACGAAAAGGATCCGTACACGCGCGGTCACTCCGGCCGCGTGGCGAAGTATTCCACGCTCATTGGCCGCGAGTTGGGGCTCAATCCCGGGGACCTGGACACGCTGCGCATTTCCGCGCTTCTGCACGACGTGGGCAAAATCGGCGTCGAGGATCGCGTGCTGAAGAAGCCGGGCGCGCTCACAGCTGAAGAGTTCGAGCTGATGAAGCAGCACACGGTGAAAGGCGCGAACATCATGCGCCCTGTCTCGCAGCTCAAGAACATGCTGCCGGGCATCGAGCTGCACCACGAACACATGGACGGACGCGGCTATCCTTATGGCTTGACTGCTCCGCAGATTCCGCTGATGGCGCGCATCATCGGTGTTGCCGACACGCTTGACGCGATGACCACCAATCGCCCGTATCAATCCGCGATGGACCTCGACTACGCGCTCGGCAAAATTAAAGCGCTCGCGGGCAGTAAGTTCGACACCATCGTCGTGAATGCACTGGAAGCCGCCGTGATGGCGGGCAAGCTCCGCCTTAGCGCTGTCGAAGTTCAGGTCTAAAGTCCCTAAGCAACCTGGGGCTGATCACCAACGCAAAAGCGGGAATACTCGGATCGCCCTCCCCTCCTTCAAAATAGCCGGACGGCTCTTCTGTTACACTTTTGTTTGGCGCTCCACGTGAGCGCGCATGAAATGATCACCCTTTTTGGCAAACCGGAACCGACGCTAGCGGAACGCCTCAAGGCGAGCGTTAGCAAAACCAAGGCAGCGCTGTCGGAAACCGTCGACACCATTTTCCTCGGTGAAAAGAAGGTTGATCCGGCGCTGCTGAAGCAGCTTGAGAATGCACTGCTTTCGGCTGATCTTGGCGTCGGGACCACGCGCGAAATTCTCGATGCCGTGCGCGAAAAGATGGATCGCAATGCGCTCTCTGATGCATCGCAGCTCAAAGGCGAAATCAAGTCGCACATTGTGCGAATCCTCAATGCTTCTGATGGCTCGAAACGCTTGAAACCCGGTGTTGTTGCCGGCTCAACGAACGGGAAGGGCCCACGGGTTATCTTCGTTGTTGGAGTTAACGGCGCAGGGAAAACCACCAGTATCGGCAAGCTGGCAAATCGTTTGCGCAAAGAAGGCTCCAGCGTGATTCTCTGCGCCGCGGACACCTTTCGCGCCGCCGCCGTCGAACAGCTTGAAATTTGGGCGCAGCGCAACGGCATTGAAGTGATTAAGCAAAAATCCGGCGCCGACCCCGCAGCCGTGGTCTACGATGCAGTTGCCGCCGCGAAGGCGCGCTCGTCCGACGCTGTGATTGTGGACACGGCCGGCCGCTTGCACACGAAAGCGAATCTAATGGCCGAGCTCGATAAGATGAAGCGCACGGCAGCGAAAGTGATTCCCGGCGCGCCGCATGATGTCTTGCTCGTTCTCGATGCGACCACCGGGCAGAATGGGCTGGCGCAGGCGCGCGAATTCACTGCTACGGTTGGAGTCACCGGCATCATTCTCACCAAGCTCGACGGCACCGCCAAAGGCGGCATCGTGGTGGCGATTTCGCGCGAGCTTGCGCTGCCCATTCGCTTCGTTGGCACGGGCGAGCAAATCAACGACCTCATTCCCTTCGACGCCGAAACTTACGCCAACTCGCTCTTCGACTGATTCGTGGACGCACACGACATCCGTTTCATGGAACACGCGCTGAGCCTGGCTCACAAAGGCGTTGGCTTGGCCAGCCCGAATCCGCATGTTGGCTGCGTGATCGTGCGCGACGGCCAAATCGTAGGCGAAGGTTTTCATCAATATGAATGGCGCGATCACGCGGAAATTGTTGCGCTGAAATACGCCGGAGAAAGAGCACGAGGCGCGACGCTGTACGTTTCGCTTGAGCCTTGCAACCACACCGGCCGCACTGGACCGTGTACGGAAGCGATTATTGCCGCAGGCGTACAGCGAGTGGTCGCGGCGATGCAAGATCCCAACCCGGCAACTTCCGGCCGCGGATTCGAGCGTCTGCGCGCGGCGAATATCGAAACATCGTGCGGAGCGCTTGAAGAGGAAGCGCGCCGGCTGAATGAGGCGTTTGCTTGCTGGATTCGGGCGAAGAAACCATTCGTCACGTTAAAGTCGGCACTCACCCTGGACGGTCAACTGGCTCTGCTTCAGGCGAAAAAACATGGCCGGTCCACATGGGTGACATCCGAGGAATCGCGGGCGGAAGTTCATCGCATGCGGCATGCGTCGGATGCGCTGCTCACTGGCATTGGCACGATTCTAGCGGACGATCCGCTGCTTACGGATCGCACCGGTTTGCCGCGGCGCCGTCGCCTTCTGCGCGTAATTCTCGACACGAAACTGCGCCTGCCGCTGAAATCCCGAATCGTGCAGACCGCGGATGATGACCTGCTCGTCTTCACGGCGGCGCCGCTTAATTCCATCAGGGCGCGCAGACTACAAAAGGAAGGCGTTGAACTCGTTCGCGCCCGAGCGACACGCGGCTGCATCGATCTCAACGCCGTGCTTACCGAACTCGGCCGACGCGAAATCCTGAGTGCGTTGCTCGAAGCCGGCCCCACGCTGAACGGCGCCGCGCTTTCGGCGGGCCTGGTGCACAAACTAATGCTTTTCTACGCGCCAAAATTTGCGGGCGATGTTGGTGTTCCGTTCGCGCACATGTCGTCTCTTGCGCACGGGCCGCTTCATAATCTGCGAGTCGAGCAATTCGGGCCAGATGTCGCGATCGAAGCCTATCTGCAAAATGTTTATCGCAACTGAAATTATCGACCATCTGAGTGTCCATAACGCGATTTTGGTAGGCGAAATGGTATTCTCAGACTGATGTTCACCGGAATTGTTGAGCATCTTGGCAGGATCGAGTCTCTCTCGCTGCAAAATGATGGCGGGCGTGTGACTGTTCACGCTCCGACGCTCGTGTGCAAGCTCGCTGTTTCCAACAGCATCGCCGTGAACGGCTGCTGCCTCACCGTCGTTTCCGTCGACAATGACCGCTTCTCCGCTGATCTCTCCGGCGAAACCGTTCGCAAGACGTCTTTCGGTGTGAACAGTGGCGCGGCGCTGCGAAAAGGCGCGCGCGTCAATCTCGAGCAGCCGCTCACGGCAGGCAAGGAATTCGGCGGCCACTTTGTTCTGGGTCATGTGGATGGAACCGGCCGCGTAGCGCATCTGCGGCCTGAGGGCGAAAACTGGTGGTACGGCGTGGAAGTTCCCGAGAGCTTCGCGCGCTACATTGTGCCCAAGGGCTCGATTACAATCGACGGCGCCAGTCTTACTGTCGCAGACTGGCGCGACGGCATTGCGGAGATCGCCGTCATCCCCTATACCTACGAACACACCAACATCCGCGATCGCAAACCCGGCGACGCCGTCAATCTCGAAGGCGATATTCTTGGGAAATACGTCGAGCGTTATCTCGAAGCGCGCTCGTCAAAACCGATGACAAAGATTTCGCTCGCCGAGCTCACCGAACAAGGTTTTTAATCGGTCGCGTCCGCTGCATCTTTGCGCTTCGCTCGCACGCCGCGATAATACAGCGTCAATCCCAAGGCCATTGCGGCCAGCGTCGAGCCCACTACTTTTATCAGGAATAGCCCACGGTTGGACGAATCGCCGGGCGGGAACAGCGAAACGATAATCGACAGTAGCGTCACGGCGAATGCCATGCCACTCACGATCCACACGCCTGGATTCCCTCCCGGGATCAGCACAGCGTGCGGATTTTCGAGTCGGTCCTTGCGGCTGGCGAGCTTAATCGCCGCGGCGAACATGTATAGAAATGGAATGAAGTAAAGGATGATGGCAACGTCGACCAAGCCTTGATATGCGCCGCGTGTCGTTTCGCTGATTTGACTGAGCAGCAGGATCGCACCAGAAGCTACCGCCTGCACAATGATGGAAACATACGGCGTCTTCCAGCGCGGATGGATTTTCCCGAAGGCCTTCGGCAAATAACGATCGATGCCCACGACGAACGGCACGCGAGCGATTCCTGCGACGGTGCTGCCGACACCGCCTGCGTTTCCTACCGTGACGAGAATCGCAGCGAGAATGCCCACGAAACCAATTTTGAGGACGATGGCACCGACCGTAATCGCATGAAACACGCCAGACGTCGGGGAAACATCCGGCGGCGGCACCAGCACCAACACCGCAACGGTGCCCGCGGTGTACATCAGGGCGATTAGTGCGCCCGCGGCAAAGACCGCGCGAGGCAGCGTGCGCCGCGGATCGCGAACTTCCGCGCTCATCGCGGAAACCAGCTCGAGCCCGGTAAACGCAAACGCAATCTGCGACCAAAAATTGACCGTATCCCAATTCCATACCGGCCAGATGTTTGCCCAGGTAAACGGAGTCACGGAGCCATGGCGCAGCCACACAATTCCGGCAATGAGTACCAGAGTCAGCAACGGTACATACGTGGAAACGCCGCCAGCATTCTGAAGCCACTTGCCGATGTTCAGGCCAATGATGTTCAGAATCACCGCAACGAGCAGCAGGCCCAGGGACACTAGCAGCAGGAACGTGCGATTCTGCGCCAACGTGCCGCCACCTTCGCCGATTATGTACGCGCTCATGGATGCACTGGCGAGGAGCAGCCCCGGAAAATAAAAAACCGTGTAGATCCAATAATTCCATCCGGCGACAAAGCCGTGAAAATCTCCGAACGCTTCCTTGGCCCAAACGTACAGACCGCCCTCTTCGGGAAATCGCGAAGACAGCTCGTTGATAATCATCGCGCTCGGGACAAAAAAGAAGACTGCCGCGATTACCCACAGGCTGATCGATGACGTGCCGTTGTGCGCCGCGGCCGCAATCCATCGCGGCCCCAGCACCGTGGCGATGTTGAAGAACAGCACATCCCAAAAGCCCATTTCCTTGCGCAGTTGTGCGATGGGATTCGCGGCGGCTGCCGAGATTGTGTTTACCCCCGAGCCTCGTTGGCTCACAAAGTTACATCCAGAGCGGGGATTAGCTCGTCTTCTTTCAGGAAGTGTTGGAGGAAGGGATCATCGGAGTTTTCGAAGTCACTCCAGGAACCAAAGAAGGTCACGCGGCCGTCCTGCAAGAAGACCACGGTGTCCGCAAGGCGCTTGGCCAGATGCGTGTCGTGCGTAACGACAATCGAGGTTTTGTGAAACGCGTTTTTCAGCCGCAAAATCAACCCGCCCATGTGCCCGGCCATGATGGGATCGACCATGGTTGTCGGCTCGTCGTACAAAATCGCTTCGGGATTTTGCGCGAGAGCGCGCGCGATGGCCACTGCTCGGCGCATGCCCGTCGATAGCTCGCCGGGCAATCTATCCAGCACCTCGTCAACTTCCAGCAAGTGCGCCAGTTTGTCGACGGTCGCATCAATATCGTCCGCGGTCAGTCCGGGCTGCCCTTCCAACGGAAAGCCGATGTTGTCCCCGACGGTCAGCGAATCGAAAAGCGCGCCGGACTGAAAGACCATGGTGACCTTGCGCCGAATCTCCGCAAACTGTTTCTCGCTGAAATCGGTGACGTCCTGGCCATCAATGAAAATGCGGCCGGAGTCCGGCTTGAGAAAACCCATGATGTGTTTCAGGGATACGGACTTGCCTACGCCGCTGCGTCCCATGATCACGCAGGTTTCGCCACGCTTGACCGTGAAGCTCACCCGATCCAAGACCGGCCGACCGTCAAAGCCCTTGCTCACGTCGCGAAATTCGAAGAAATTCGGAGCTTCGCCGCTGTCTGCCTTTGGCTCCTCTTCACGGATAGAAATTTCGCTCACGCGCGCTGTGCCTCCATAATGCGCTTTGCTTCGTCGTAATCAGCCGCCGTATTCATATTCCAGAACAGGCGCCCTCTGGCATCAAATCGCTTCCAATCCGCTTCGTCAAGGACTTCCATCTGCAAGCGCTTCATCGCGTGAGTGATTTTGCGGACGCCTTCATCGAATGAAGTCTGCAGCTTCCCTGCCGCAGTGGTTCTCCAGCAGGCGCACAACGGCTCGAGTCCCTGCGCAGACTGTGGCGCCACGACTTCGGCGCTGCTCGCTTGGGCTCGTACCACAAGATACGCAAGCCACTCGCGCGTAAGAAACGGCATGTCGCATCCGACAATCAAGTTCCATTGCGCTTCGCTGGAAGCTTCTTGGGTGGTGAGAAGAGCGGTGATGATTCCGGCGAGTGGACCCTGCCCGGCCCAGCGATCGCCGATGCCGGTAATACCAAGCGCGGCGTATTTTTCGGGAGGTGCAATCACGTTGACTTCCTTCGTGATCTCGAGCAGCAAGGTGCGCATCCGCAAAAGCATAGGCGTCGCGTCCATCTCGACTAATGCCTTATCGCGCCCAAACCGCGTGCTCCCGCCGCCAGCCAAGACATAGCCGTGCACCAATCTTTCACTTGTGTTTTCTTCGTGCACTCCGCGGCTGATCCTTAATGAACGATTGGATCGCTTACTGTTTTTCCTCTTCGTCAATCGGTTCGCGTCCCGGCCGCCGAATTCCCAGCTCGCGCAGCTTTTCCTGCAAACTTTGCCGGTGCAAACCAATGGTCGCCGCCGTTCGCGAAACATTCCACCGATGGTCCGTAAGCTGTTTAGTCAAATACGCTACCTCGAACTTGCGCTTGGCCTCGCGAAAATCCTTTTCGCCCAGCCCACTAGCATGGCCATCTGCAGAATGCTTTTGCACCAGGGCTTCGCCACGCGCGACCTCCTCCGGTAAATCCGCGACGTCGATTTCTTCTCCGCGGCACAGCACCAGGCTGCGCTCGAGCGCATTCTTCAGCTCGCGAACATTTCCCGGCCAATCGTAGCGCTCGATTGCTGCGATGGCTTCCCGCGTCAGCCGCGCCGCACGTCCGAGCCGAGCCGCGTGCATCTGCAAAAAAGATTCCGCCAGCACGGGAAGGTCCCTCTTGTGTGAGCGCAGAGGCGGCAATTCTATGGTCACGACGCGCAGCCGATAAAACAGATCTTCGCGAAATTTTCCGGCGCGAATTTCCGCCGGCAGATCGCGATGTGTCGCGCTGATCACCCGCACATCCACGGGAATTGTTTGCGTGCCGCCCAGACGCTCAATCGTCCGATTCTCCAACGCGCGCAACACTTTCGCCTGCGTGACCGGATTCATGTCGCCGATTTCGTCGAGAAACAATGTCCCTCCCGTTGCCAGCTCGAATTTCCCCTTCTTCTGCTGGGCCGCGCCTGTAAAGGCTCCGCGCTCGTAGCCGAACAGCTCCGACTCGATCAAGGTTTCGGGTAGCGCCGCGCAATTCACCGCCACAAACGCCTTTGCTGCTCTAGGGGAACGCGCGTGAATTTCCTGCGCAAGCAAATCTTTGCCCGTGCCGCTTTCCCCAAGAATCAGCACGGTCGTGTCGGTTGGGGCCACTCGTTCCGCAATTTCAAAGGTGTGACGCATCTCCGCCGTGCGCCCGATCATTTGCCCAAACTGTCCCTCGCTGGTCAGCCGGCGCCGCAGCGCGTCATTCTCTTTCTCTAGCGAAGCCAACTTCAAAAGATTCGCCACACGCTGACGCAACTCTTCGAGTTCAAATCCCTTCACCAGATAATCCGCAGCCCCGAGCTGCAGCGCTTCCACCGCGGTTTTCGCCGTGTCCAGCGCCGAAACGATAAGCACTGGAGTTTCGCTGCCCTGGTCGCGCATCCATCGCAAGAACTCGATTCCGCTTTGCCCTGGCAGCACCACGTCCAGCAGCAGTAAGTCTGACCGTTCGCGCGTCAGCGCCTCGCGCGCTGCTTCCGCAGAGTCCGCCTCCGCGACGCGATATTTTGACTCCAGCGCCCGCCGCAAACCGTAGCGGGCGGCTGGTTCGTCGTCGACGATCAAGATCGTTTTCATTTCGTTTAGTTGGTTGTGTCCTTACCTGTTTCTTCCATGGGCAACATCACCTCGAATCTTGTTCCCCGGCCGTCGCTCACCGGACTTTCCCACTCCAGTTTGCCGCCAAACTCCGTGACGCGACGTGCAACAATCGCCAGCCCCAGGCCAGTGCCCTGCGTTTTGGTCGTAAAAAACGGCTGCAAGAGTTTGGCCCGCGCCTCCGACGAAATGCCCGGCCCGCTGTCTTGAACGGTCACGACGCACAAGCCATTCTTTGCCGCCGCCGCGATGTTGACGCAGCCGCCGCGCGGGGTCGCTTCCAGCGCGTTCACGACGAGGTTGGAAACGATATCGCTTACCGCATCGGCCGCCACGGCGGTTCTCGCGCCGTTCATGCCAAGCCGCAGATCCAGCGCAACTCCTCGCCGCTCCGCCTCATGCCGCAAAACTCCCGCTACTTCTTCGATGACGGCAGCAGCGTCACAAGTAACCGCTGCGCTGCCTCCGAGCACCGTCGGCCTGCTGAATTGCAGCAACTGGTTGAGCTTGGCCGAAAGGCGCCCAACCTCGTCGAGCACGATTTGGGTCTCACCACGCAAGGATTCGGGGAGTTCCGGATTTTCCATCTGCACCTGCAGAATCGTTTTGATGGAGCCGAGTGGATTTTTTAAGTTATGCGAAATGCTCGCTGCCATTTGCCCCAGCAGCGCGAGCCGCTCGCGCTCGGCCAATTCCCTTTCCAGCCGCACTTTTTCGTCGATCAACCGGCACAAATCCAAGGCCCCCGGCAATTGCTCGCACAAAAACTCGAGCGTCGCCCGCGTTTCCCCCGACAAGGCGGATCCGTGAGGCTGCGCGCGAACAATTCCCACAACGTTTCCTGAGGTCACAAAGGGTTCCGAGATTTTACCTTCCGAGAACGTAATCTTGGGCTTCCCGAGTGTCGGCGTCGCCGAGCCTGCTTGTTTCGCAAATAGGCCCTGATGCTCACCAATCTCCCCTTGTTTCTGGAACGTCACCCGCACCGCGGCGAGCTCAAAGACTTCTTTCACACGTTTCTCAATAAAACGGGCGAGATTTTCCGAATTTCCTTGCCGAGCTTCCTGTTGAATCTCTGCCATCAGTCTCTGTACGCGATCTGTTTCTCGCTGCGCTGTCTCTTGCAACCGCCTCCCCAGCATGCGTTGCAGCGGCTCGATGAAAATCACCAGAAGAAATAAGAGCACGGCGGCCGATGCTTCCGGCGGGATTTCCGGGGCCAACCAGGTGCTGACGCGACGAACCAATGCGAGATAGAGCAGCGCTATAAATGTGGCGGAAACGGCGTACATCAGGTTCTTTTGCCGGCCGATCTGGAGAAAGTTGAACTGTTGTACCAGATAGATCAGCACCGCCGAGGGCACGATGGCCAGCAGCGCGAGCAGCGTACTTACGCCTTCCGACAGATCACGCGGCAACGGCGTACTGAGCACGTGCAACTGCACTACGATCGCGGCACCGATAGCGAGCACACCTGCCAGCAGGCTGTGAAAGAAGGACTCCGATCGCTTCAGCGCGCGCAAGTGAAAACGTATCTCCCACCCGGCACTGATCACCATAGCCGCTGCCAGCCACACTCCATAGGGGCGGCCCAACACATTCCCGGGAACTAGAAAGTCAAACCCCGGTGAATTCGCCAGCAAAGGGTACACATGTAAAGCGAAATAAAGCGCTGGAGCGTACGCCGCCAGCAGCACGGCTTGCTTCAAACGCGGCCGGGTGGGAAGCATACCGAGCGTATCCGCGTATTCCAGGTGTAAATGGATCAGCAGCGTGGGCAAGAAGCAAAGCCCGGCGCATAGCAGCGTCTTAGCAAACGCGGTCAGAAGCGGCGGCGGCTCGAGATAGTAGATTTGGGCGTTTAATGCGAGCAGGGAGCCCGAATAAAATAGAAACAGGGCAACCGAGAGAAAGAAGAAGACACGCTCGAAGTTGCGCTGCCGACGGTAGCCGACAATCACTACAATCCAGAAGAGGTGTAACAGCGTTCCCGCCGTGAAGGTAATAAGCCGAACATAGACAAGTGAGGGCATAGCGACGTGCCGAGTGCCAGTTGCGAATTTTCAGCACTAATTCTACCGTCCCTACTAGGAGCACGACAATACCCAAGTGCCAGATTTTCCTTGCACCAGGTAGACAACTGAAATACAAAGACTTATATCGGAAGTGCTTTGAGCGTGAAACGCTCAATTTGCTGTGCTTTCGCTTGACACGTCAGGTGAATCTGCTATATTAGCACTCGGCTTCGAGGAGTGCTAAACCCCTTTCGCTCTCCCAGCCACTCAAATCGCAGCGTAAATCCACGGAGGTTCTTCCAAGATGGCAGTGAATCTTACCCCGCTCCACGACCGCGTCGTTGTGAAGCGCATTGAAGAGAAGGAAAGCGTCAAGGGAGGCATCATCATCCCGGACACAGCCAAAGAAAAGCAGCAGGAAGGCGAAGTCATCGCCGTCGGTTCCGGCAAGCGCGAAAAGGGCGAGCTCATCCCCCTGGACGTTAAGCCCGGCGACCGCGTTCTGTTCGGCAAGTACAGCGGCACGGAAATCACCATTGACGATCAAGAGTTGCTGATCCTCCGCGAAGAGGAGATTCTCGCGAAGCTCGGCGGCGCCGCGAAGGCCGCAGGGTCCCGCAAGTAAGGTTTAGCTCGTACGGTCACGGCTGGATTCAGCGTGGCCGCTAGTAAGGTAGTTGCCGGTCCAGGGACCGGCGAAATACGTAGGCATTAGCAAAGAATCTCAGGAGGAAATACCAGTATGGCGAAGCAGATCGTAACAGGTGAGAATTCCCGTCAAGCGATTCTACGCGGCGTGAATGCTCTTGCCGATGCAGTGAAGATTACGCTCGGCCCCAAGGGCCGCAATGCGGTAATCGAAAAGAAGTTCGGCGCACCGATCATTACCAAGGACGGCGTGACCGTTGCCAAGGAAATCGAACTCCGCGATCCCCTCGAGAACATGGGCGCGCAGATGGTTCGCGAAGTGGCTTCGAAGACCAGCGACGTAGCTGGCGACGGCACCACCACCGCAACCGTGCTTGCGCAGGCCATCTTCCGCGAAGGCGTAAAGACTGTCGCCGCCGGCGCCAGCCCGACCGCTCTCAAGCGTGGTATCGAGCGCGCAGTAGAAGTCGCTGTGGAAGAGATCAAGCGGCTCTCCCGCGACGTCAAGGGCGACATGATCGCGCAAGTCGGCACTATTTCCGCCAACAATGACAAACAGATCGGCGGCATCATCGCCGAGGCCATGAAGAAGGTCGGCAAAGACGGCGTAATCACCGTGGAAGAGTCCAAGACCATGGAGACGACGCTGGAAGTGGTCGAAGGTATGCAGTTCGACCGCGGCTACCTTTCTCCCTATTTCGTGACTGATCCGGAGCGCATGGAGTGCGTTCTGGAAGATGCGCGCATCCTGATTCATGAGAAGAAGATCAGCTCGATGAAGTACCTGCTTCCCCTGCTCGAGCAGATTGCCAAGATGGGCAAGCCGCTGCTGATCATCGCTGAGGACGTCGAGGGCGAAGCGCTCGCGACACTCGTGGTGAACAAGCTGCGTGGCACGCTGCAAACCTGCGCTGTTAAGGCGCCAGGCTTCGGCGATCGCCGCAAGGCTATGCTCGAAGACATCGCGACCCTGACCGGCGGCAAGGCCGTCACCGAAGATCTCGGTATCAAGCTCGAGAACGTGAAGATCGAAGATCTCGGCCGCGCCAAGAAAATCGTCGTCGACAAGGACAACACCACGATCGTGGAAGGCGCCGGCAAGTCCTCGGAAATCGAGGGCCGCGTCAAGCAGATTCGCCAGCAGATCGAAAACTCCACCTCTGACTACGACAAGGAAAAGCTCCAGGAGCGCCTTGCCAAGTTGGTTGGCGGCGTTGCGGTCATCAAGGTTGGCGCCGCGACCGAAACCGAGCTGAAAGAGAAGAAGGCTCGCGTTGAGGACGCCATGCACGCAACTCGTGCGGCCGTCGAAGAAGGCATCGTTGCCGGCGGCGGTACCGCGCTGCTCCGTTGCATCAGCGCTATCGAGAAGCTCAAGCTCCACGATGACGAAGCTGTTGGCGTCGGAATCGTGAAGCGCTCTCTCGAAGAGCCCGCTCGTCAGATCGCTCACAACGCCGGAGCTGAAGGCGCTGTGGTGATCGGCAAGATCCGCGAGTCGAAGGACGAAAACTTCGGCTTCAACGCGGACACTGGCGATTACGGCGACATGGTCAAGATGGGCGTCATCGACCCGGCAAAGGTTACCCGCCTGGCGCTGCAGAACGCAGCTTCCATCGCGGGCCTGATGCTCACCACCGAAGCCCTCGTCGCTGAACTCAAGGAAGACGAAAAGAAGGGCGCGGCAGCCGGCGGCGGTCCGGGTGGACCGGGCGGCGGCATGGGCGGCATGTACTAAACTCGATTCGCAAACGCGAATCTTTCCGGCGGGCCGACTTCAATCGGCCCGCCTTTTTTTTGTTTTGGCGCCGCCTCGATTTTCTAGTGGCCAATTCTCCGCAGCACTCTGCGCGAAACGCGCGATTTTACATTCTTAAGCTTGACACTCCGGCATAGCCATCCACATAGTGACTCTCTCTCGACTAGAAAGTGTTGGAGGTCTCCATGCAAGGACGTGCCATTCCGGGTGAAAGCGCCGAATACCGCCGTGTTCGCAACGAACTGCTCGCAGCAGAGATCGCGCTGAAGGATGAGCGCGAGCGTGTAGCCCAACTCCGCCGCCAACTGCCTATGGGAGCGCTCGTCAAGCAGGACTATGTGTTCCGCGAAGGTCCGCGTAACCTGCGCGACAATGACGCTTCGCGCTTCTTTGATACGCGCTTCTCCAGCCTCTTTCAGGATCGCAAGAATAGCCTGATCGTTGATCATCTTATGTACGCGGCCAAAAACGACCGCGCCTGCCCTATGTGCAGCATGTGGGCGGACGGTTACGATGCAATAGCGCATCACGTCGGAGATAAGGTCAACTTTGTCCTGATAGCGCGAGCACCTTTGGAAAAGCTTCGCGTCTGGGGGCAGCGACGCGGCTGGAGCAGGATCCGTCTGCTTTCCAGTTACGCAAACTCGTTTAATCGCGACTTCAATGTCGAGAACAGCGACGATGAGCAGCATCCAGCCGTCAGCGTTTTCAAGCGCCTGTCCAATGGCGAGATCCATCACTTCTATACGACGGAAGGATCGCTCGGCGGCGGCCATCACCGCGGCATCGATCTGTTCAGCCCGGTTTGGAACCTTCTCGATTTACTTCCGGAAGGCCGCGAAAATTGGATGCCAAAACATTTCTACGATTCGCACGGTCTCGCGGCCGTTCAATCTTGATCTGTTAACGTAAAAAGCTGGTGAGTGCCCTCTCGTAGAGTAGGAATAAAAGCGATGAAACCTGCCAAGTCTCTTCTCGTTAGCGTATTCATGACGACTGTATGCATGATCGGGGCGGCGCAAGTCGACGGCCGACCGGCGCAACAAATTCCAGCGGACGACTTACGCTTACTCGGCGATTGGCGTGGCCAATCCATCTGTGTAGTGCGAGAAAGCGCCTGCCATGATGAGGACTCGCTGTATCAGGTCACGATGCTGCCCGGCAAACTTGGCTGGTTTTCCATGAAGCTCGACAGAATTGTCGACGGCAAGCCGGTGACGATGGGCACGATGGAGTGCGCCTTTAACTCCGCGCAGCAGGCGCTCAGCTGCGAATTCCCGAGAGGCGTCGCGCGATTCAATATCAATGGCAACAGAATGGAAGGCGCTATGACGTTACGGGACGGAACACTCTGGCGGAAACTCTCGCTGAAGAAATCGACTCAATAATCGTTCAGCGGTCAGGCGCCTTGCGATGGCTTCAAGACAATTTCTGCCGTAACAAATCTTCCACGTCGTTGATTTTGTCGCCGAGCAGATTCAATTTATGAGCCAATCCTTGAATCTCCGATTCCGCGCGCTTGTTCACGTCAAAATCGAGCTCGCTGCGCACGCGGTCTTTCGTATCCTGGCGATTTTGGCTCATCATAATTACGGGCGCCTGAATCGCGGCCAGCATCGACAAAAACAAATTGAGAAGTATGAATGGGTAGGGATCCCACGCGGACTTCCCCAGACCCATGTTCACTATGGTGTAGATCACCAGAACCGATAGAAAGGTGAGGATGAATGTCCAGGAACCGCCGAAGCCGGCAACTCTATCAGCGATACGCTGACCAAACGTAGCCTCTTTTTCGATGACCTCATTCGGATTGCGATTTGCGCGCACGCGCACCAACTGCTGCGAGGCGTGAAACTGTTTGCCCAAAACCGTGAGCATGTCCATGCCCGCCATAGGCTTGCGCTGCAACAGGACCGCGATATCTTGGCGGTCCACTTCGATGCACTCTGATTGTTCGAGCGCAATCGCGGTGGTCTGGTGCGGCGTCTGCTCCAGCATGGAGGCGAAGCCGAAGAATTCACCGTGCGCCGGCTCATCGATCACCACTTCCTGGTGATCCTCATCGAGCGTGGTGACGCGTACGCGGCCGGACACCATCACGTATGCCTGTCCAGTCGAGTCGCCCATTTTGTATATGCGCTGGCGAGGCGCAAACTTTTTTAGCTCGACCTGCCCGGCCAGCACAGCCGTTTCTTCGTCATCGAGCAGCGCAAACAGCGGGACATGCTTCAACGCTTCCGGATTGCACGACATGGCCACCTCTCCTGTGACCCGGAATCGTGCCGAATCCTTCCGCGCTTTTCAAGTCTCTTGGAAAACGGGTGATGCTGCCTCCGCTTGCTTCACGAAGCGTGAGCTCGTGCTCCTTGTTGCGCGCTGGGCGCCTTCTCCGCGAGGATCGTCACATTGTGAACTTCTGGTTCACTCTCGAAGAGTTCCAGCGCTCTGGAGAAGAGGTTTTTGGCAATTTCACCGTTCAGGTGCGCCTCCCGGCCCTTTTCGTCCGTAAAGGTGTCGAAAATTGCGTACCTCTGAGCCCCTATGTGAATCGCGAACCATGTGGTGGTGCCCTGCTCCTTCTCTGCAAGCGGCTGAGCGGATTTTAAGAACGCTTCCACTTCTTTTTCCTTTCCAGGTTTTGCATTCAGTATTGCCAAAAGTCCGAATTTGTTCATGGTGTGCCTCCAGGCCTTAGGATGCAGTGGGCCGCCCTGTAGATGCGGATCCTGGTGCTGTTGCTACGCTGATGTTCTCAACCACCCATTCTGGGTGTGTCAGCACTAGATGGCGTCTTGAAATAAGCGATAGCGAACAAGACGCCAAGCAGGAAGTCCGTGCCGGCAAAGAGGAGATCGGACCGGCTGGTCCGGGCTTGCAAGACCATAACGACGACGGCGGTCCCATAACTGAATTTCTCAAAGATCGACGGGATCATCAGCGGCCGATAACGCACCGGGTCGCTGGCGATGAAAAGGAATGCGATTTGCCAGGCCAAGGCCAGTCCAACGAATCCATAGAAAAATGCCGGATGCGTGATCGGTGGAGGATCCTGACGGCCGATCAGATCAAACATGAAATACAGCGGCGTGATCATCAGCACGCCCCAAACCGCCGCCACTCGGAACACGATCTTGGCAAATTTCATGGTGCCAATTGTATTACACAGCGTAATACGCTACAATCATTTCCGGTGATATCATGGCGTCTCCCCTGACACTCCGGCTCGACCCCAAAACTCGCCAGCGGCTCGAACGCATCGCCCGGCGCAAACAGCTATCCAAGTCGGAGGTAGTTCGCCAGGCGATCGAAGCCTGGGCGGATCGCCAGGAGCCGGTCACTTCACCCTACGAAATGTTAGCCGACCTCATCGGCGTGGTGCGCGGCGGAAAATCCGACCGTTCGGCGCAAACAGGCCGCCGCTTTGCTGAGCTTCTGAAGAACCGACGGAGCCGGCGTTGATCCTGGTCGACGCCGGCCCGCTTGTCGCCCTGATCGACGCCGATGACCAATATCACGCAAAGTGTGTGTCGACGCTGCAGAGCCTGCGCGAACCTCTGGCTACCGTGTGGCCGCCCGTAACCGAAGCGATGTACCTATTGGCCGACGTGCCGAAAGCCCAAGACAGTTTGTGGGAAATGCTGGAAAGAGGCGCGATCCAGATACTCCCTTTGTACTCGGCGGATGCGCCGCGTATGCGGGAACTGATGCGCAAGTATGCTGATCGCCCGATGGACTTCGCCGACGCGGCATTGATGCGGGTTGCGGAACGCGAAGGCATCCGCAAAATCTTCACAATCGACCAGAAAGACTTTTCCGTGTACCGCCTGCACAATCGAGTCCGACCCCTACTTCTCCCCTGATCAGTCGTTGTTCCTAATTGTCCATGTCACAGTTATTCTGGCGCGCTTCGCCCTTGCAGGAATGCGACGGTCTTTTTTTCGTTGCCGGGAAATAACTTCGCGTACCCGATCGGCGTGCATTCTACGATTTCGCTTGCGCGCTCGTAGTGACCGGGGAGCTCGACTCGTATCGATAGTTCGGCGCCGCGTTCTACCAATAACTGAGCAACCGGCAAACCCCAGTCGCCGTACTGAGTGACTGCGTGGAAGATCGGCGTTTGCCCACCGATTCCCTCCCCTGAGATCGTTGCGGGGGCATTTACCTCAGCGCCGCGATCGAGAAGGAGCCTGGCGGCTTCTACGCTGCCATACTCTGCTGCCACATGTAGCAAGGTTGCGCCTTGCAGCGTAAGTTGGCGCGCGCCGGTAACGCCGAAGTCCAATTCGGGGAAGCGACGATTTACGAGCGCGGGGTCGGCATCGAGGTGCTCAGCGAGAAGATCCAGACGGCCGCGAAGCAAGTCCAGCACCGGCGGCACGTTGTACTTAGTTACGCCGCCGGCGTCGACAAGCATGTCAATGCAGGCCCCCAGCTCTCGTGAACGGCCATAACTGGCGATGACCTGGTCGAGTGCCGTGCCCGGATACTTGCGACCCGGCCTCGCGCAGTTGGGATTTGCGCCGTGGTCGAGGAGCCACTTCAAGGGCGCGGGCTGCACCGTCTCGCAGGGCGCGAAAATGATTGGGTAGTAGCCGTTCCATTCCGCGTTTACGTCGGCCCCGTTTGAGACCAGGAGCTCCATCATAGGAATGCGATGGCCGACGAGAGCGGCTCGCATGAGCGGGCCGTCGCCGCCCTGATGCACGTCCGAGCCGTTTTCGATCATCCACTTTGCTATCGCTAATCTCTTGGGGCCGGGGGGCTCCCAAGGCACGCGGCACTCCGCTACCCAAGTGAGCGGGCCGTTTTTGCCGTAGCCCAGCGGAGCGCGATGGAGCGCCGGGTTACCCGACATCAGAGTCTTCACTCCCTCCAAGTTATTTGTATCAATGGCGCGCTTGAGTTCGCCGAACTCCTCAACAGCTTCGACATGCTTCTTGAGCTTGGACCAGCTCGCGAAACCATAAACACGAGCGATTTTGAATTGCGCGTCGGTAAGCGAGTCAGCTCCGCCGGACTTAAGCAGATCCTTTGCTTGATCTTTCAAATGGCGGAGATTAGGACGTTCTGGAAGCGGACGCGGAGCTTCTTGCGGATTGGTCGGCATCGCGACCTCCTTTCAACAAAACGCCCGTTGTCCGCACGCCGGGCTGAAAGAAGGTTCGCCAATACGAGTTGCAAACGGGTGGGCTTCTACCCTTTCCGCGGACGGACGCGTCCCTTTACGCTGACCGCAATCGTAGCACGAACCCACGGCGAAAATTGATCCGCAGTAACCTCTCCATAATTGAGAGCAAAGTGCCCTCCGCCCAATCAAAGTCAATTCCCTCGTCGCCTACGCTATGAGTGATCGCATGATTCGGTGTCAGAAATTTTCTAAGCATTTCTCCCGATTGACGCTTAGTCTATCGCCGTTCGACTGTGTTCCCGTGGGCGTTTCCCTCAATCAGGAAGATCACTATGCAGACTCCAGGTCCACTTCAACCAGTTCACAACATAAAGCCGTATAAGCACGTCCAAGGCACGCACCAGATTGAGCATTTTTTTCGCGCCGCCGCGGGCTTGGACGTCGACAAAGAGGACATCAAGCGCTACTACGACTTTGTCGACCAAAAGGTAGCGGACATGCTCCTAATGGCGCAGCGCACGGCCAAGGCCAATGACCGGATCCGGGTAGAACCGCGGGATCTACCTATCACCAAGGGACTCCAGGAAAGTATTCACGCTTTCGAGGCGCTTGACCTGGACATCGGACTCGAGCCCATCTTAAGCCGCGCCGTTCCAGAGCCGGAGATCGACCTTGCCTATAGCGACGAAGTGGAAGCTCATTTGCCGGCTATCGCGGGTGGGTTAACTCTTGCGGTCGTGCGCGCATTTAAAATCCTCGATCCCCAAACCAAGCATCCGGCAACCGAACACTGGGAGCGCGCGTTTCAAATCTTTCACCTGCTGCTATAGACCGTTCCGTCCCTACGAAAGGCTTTTTACCAATCGCTTGCATCCTATCTTTAGCGCCAGTTCAATGTGACGGAGGTCCCGTATGCCTGTCATTCGCGGTTGCACTAATTGCGGACAAAAAAATCGGGTCCCCGCCAAGTATCTCGCCAGCACTGGCCGTTGCGGAGCTTGCAAATCGCCCCTGCCACCCGTCGCTGAGCCCCTGGCGGTCGACGATGTGCAATTCGACGAAATTATTCGGAACACGCCTGTTCCCGTACTCGTAGATTTCTGGGCTGATTGGTGCGGCCCGTGTCGCGCCGCCGCTCCTGAAGTCGCGCGCACCGCTGCCGACATGGCCGGCAAAGCCGTAGTGATAAAGGTCGACACAGAAAAATATCCGCAGCTCGCCGAACGTTACAACGTGCGCGGTATACCCAACTTTGTCGTCCTCAATGGTGGCCGCATGGTAATGCAGCAGCCTGGCGTCGTAGGTCACGACCAAATGGAGCAGTGGCTCCGGGCCGCCGCTCCCGTCTCCGCCTGACATGCCGTTCCGCTTCTTACTCCAGTTTATTTGTGTCCCACTGGGATTGGTCTATTTGTTCGAAATCAACCCCATCCGGAATTGACATTCTGTCTTGCTGAAGTATTCGCAAGTTAGACATGGCATCGGCAATGGCTTCGCGCTCTAGCTGATCGCTCCAATCGTGCGCCATCTCCTGCAGACGTTTATAGATGGCAGCTTCGGTCACTCGAATCTTGCCGGAAAGTTCTTGCGGACGATGCTCAAGGAGCAGGTTCTCAAATAACCGCTGCCAGTTGAGCTTCTCATCCTTTATCGCGAACAATGCTTCTAAAGCGTCAAGGATCGCCATCATTTCGGATTTTCCGCCGGGCCATTCGTCTATTTCTTGCAGCCTCTGAAATATTGCGCTCTCTGCGGCGCTGATTCGCTCCATTAACTTTTGCGGGTCAATTTCTCTGCGCGCCTCTTTGTAAAGCGTCTCCCAAATCCGCAATCGCGAGAGGCTCCACGTCGCAGCGCCAGCGCCTTCATCAGGCGGGATGACGAGTTTATTCCCTGTTAGTTGATCCAAGATGATGTACTCACTCGGTGAATGTAGCCCCAAATCCTGCACATGCGCCTTGGCTTCTCCAATGTTTTCGGCGGTTCTCAGCCAGCGCACGCCGCCTCCGCTTTCCACCTGGAAAATATCGAGCCTAGTAAGGGTTCCTCGAACCTGTTCAAAACCGCCTTGTAGACGGAGTTCTTCCTCAACATTCTTTCGGACTACCTCAAGCGGCACCTGCTCATAACGTGTTTTCGCCTTAGACATGCGACTCCTTCCGGACAATAAGACCCTATCAGGCGGAAGCCGATACGAGTCATATCCTTAGAAAACCGTAGTCTGGGCTTTAGTCGCGGCGAAACCCTCCTTAGCGATGCGCCGTATAGGCACCGCTCCGCGCACGTCCGACTTCTCTTTTTTCGCTTTTTTATTTGCACGACTTCGATACGCTAGCGTACGATAGCGTCAGGTTTGTTTCACGTTTGTGCCGACTTGCCCCCCGCGATCACGAATCATTCCCCGCGTCCGAGTCGTTGACTCGACTCAACGTCGTCGCACTGTTACCATCTCCCGTTCGCAAGCCTATGATCTGCTAGGAGCTCTTCATGCGCCCGCGCGCCCTCATCGTTCTAGCAATTCTGTCCTCATTTTTTTCTTCCGCTTCGGCGCAATCGGTCCCGAACTCTGGCGCACCTGTTCAAACTCCTGCCGCCTCGAAATTTCATATCAATTTGCAGCGCCTGCAAGGCACGCTCGAAAAGCTAAGCGAGTTTGGACGCAATCCGGAAGGTGGCGTCACGCGCCTCGCGTATTCAGAAACCGAGCTACCCGCGCGTGAATACGTCATCGGGCTGATGAAGCAAGCCGGACTCGAGGTGCGTACGGATGCCGCCGCCAACATTTTCGGCAGGCGCGCCGGCTCCGAGAACCTACCCGTGCTCCTCTTTGGTTCACACATCGACTCCGTCCTGAAAGGCGGAAACTTCGACGGCGATGTCGGCAGCCTCGGCGCGATCGAAGTGATAAATGCGCTGAACCAGGGAGCCGTCAAGACTCGGCACCCGCTCGAAGTGGTCATCTGGATGAACGAAGAAGGCAATCATTTCGGCGTAGGCACTATGGGCTCTGGGATCGCCGCGGGTTTGATCGGATCGGAAATCCTCGAGCGGAAGGATGAGCAGGGCCTTACCGTCGCAGATTGGCTCCGTCGCTATGGGCAGGATCCTGCTCATCTCACGGATGCGCGGATTGCGCGCGGCGCTTTGGCCAGTTACCTCGAATTGCACATTGAACAGGGCCCGAACCTCGACGAGGCCAAAGTTCCTATCGGGGTCGTGCAAGGAATCGTCGGACTAAACCGCTGGCGCTGCGTCGCGACGGGTTTCGCGAATCATGCAGGCACCACGCCCATGGATCGAAGGAAAGACGCTCTCGCGGCAGCATCGCGCGATTTGCTCGCAGTGCGCGAGGTCGTGCGTGCGGAAAAGGGCCGCCAAGTCGGCACCGTGGGCTATGTGAAGGCAGAACCGGGTGCGGTCAACGTCATTCCCGGCCGCGTTGAATTTCCCATTGAGCTGCGCGATCTCGACGCCGCCAAAATTGAGCGCATGTGGGACCAGGTCCAGCAGAAGCTGAAGCAAATCGACAAAGAGGAAAACGTGGAGACCCGCTGCACCGAATTCGATAATGTAACGGCGGCACGCACGGACCCTTCCATCCAAGCCGCCATTCGAGAGGCCGCGAAGTCACTCGGACTCGCCACCATGGATCTGCCCAGCGGCGCAGTCCACGACGCCCAACAAATGGCCAAGCTCGCTCCATTCGGCATGATCTTCGTTCCCAGCCGCGACGGCATCAGCCATTCCCCCAAAGAGTTCACTTCCTGGCCCGACGTAGCGAACGGCGCGGAGGTTCTCTACCGCTCACTTCTGCTTGTGGACGCTCGATAGACTTTCGAGCGAGATTAAGTACGGGAGTAATACAGCCAGATGTTACACCTGATTCGGCGATCGAACATTTGCGCGGCGGCCACCGTGTCGCTGCTTCTCTTTCGAGTCGCCGCTGCTACCGAGTTGCGGTTCGATCCCGTCGGGCGCCAAGTCATCGAAACACGCCTCCGAGAATACCCAGGCGACAACAGGCAACGCGAAATCACACTCAAGCAGTTGTTCAGTGATGCTGGCTGCAGCGACAAAAACGTTACCGAACAACCAGTGAAGGGATCGAAGGTCCCAAACGTAATTTGCGTTCTGCCGGGCAGTTCGGACAAAGTCGTCATCGTTGGAGCACATTTTGATCGAGTCTCCGCAGGTGACGGCGTTGTAGATAACTGGAGCGGGGCGTCCCTGTTGCCTTCGCTCTACGAAGCGTTAAGGGGCGAGCCACGTCGGCATACATACATTTTCATTGGGTTTACCGATGAAGAGAAAGGCGAAGTCGGATCGCGTTTCTACGTACAACAAATGACCAAGGAACAGGTTGCTGCGACGGACGCGATGGTAAACATGGACACGCTAGGTTTGGCGCCCACCGAGGTCTGGGCCAGCCACTCGGACAAACGCTTGACCGGTGAACTGGTCTACCTTGCTAGGCAGTTAAAGTTACCGGTCACGGGTGTCAATGTGGAGCAGGTAGGTAGCAGCGATGCGGAACAATTCGCGGTGCGCAAAATCCCTCGTATTACGATTCACTCGCTGAGTCAGGAAACATGGAACGCGCGAATTCTTCACACATCGAAGGATAAATTGTCGGTCATGCGCCTCGACGATTACTACCAGACCTACCGCCTGCTTGCGGCCTACCTCGCTTTCTTGGACGCAACTGCACCGGAAGTGCCGGCTCGCGCTAGCCGCGAATAGCGCGCGGCAACAACTGGCCTCGTATCGAGGCGTCTAGAAGCTGAATTGTGTGTATTACGGGAATTTTCTTTCCTGCGCGCTCAAGGGACGCTTGCAACTGCAGAATGCAGCCAGGATTTCCGGTGACTACCACATCCGCATCGAGCGGCGCGATCAGTCCCGCCTTGCGGTCACCTAGCGCGTTCGCTGCGTCCGGTTGCACCAAATTATAAATCCCCGCGGAGCCGCAGCAAATTGGGGCTTCCGGAATCTCCAGAAGCTCCAGTTGGGGAATTCCCGCGAGCAAACTTCGCGGCTCAGCGCGAACGCCCTGCGCGTGTTGCAAATGGCAGGAATCGTGAAAGGCTACACGCAGCCGCAGAGGATTGCGCTTGGCGTACGGCGTCATGTTGGCCAGGACTTCGCTGATGTCCTGGCACTTTGCGGAGAATTTCTTCGCGCGCTCCGCATAGTTCGGATCATCGCGCAACAAATGTCCGTACTCTTTCATGTTCGAACCACAGCCCGCCGCGTTCGTCACAATCGTGTCCACTTCTGCGCGCTCGAAAACATTGACCAAGTGCCGCGCCAGCGCCAGTGCACCGTCTTCCTCGCCGGCGTGCACCAGAAGTGCGCCGCAACAAGGCTGGTCCGCCGGGCTGACCACCTCGCAGCCCTCCGCCGCCAGCACTCGAGCCGTCGCGGCATTCACTTGCGGAAAAAATTCTCGCTGCACGCAGCCGAGCAACATCCCGACTCGCCGGCGCTTTGCTCCAATCGCCGGCGTCACTTCCGCAACCGCTTCCGATGGGGGCAACTGCGGCAACAGCGCTTCCATTGCCTGCAAGCGCTTCGGCAGTAGTTGCAGGGCACCGCTGCGTCGTACCAACCTCTGCAGCCCAGAACGCTGATACAGCAGCAACGGCAATCGCATCATGTGCAATCGATCTGGCCGCGTGAAAATCGCGAAGATCAATCGCCGGTAGAATCTCTCGAGCCACCCGCGGTCATACTTCCGTTCAATCTGCGCGCGCGTTGCCTCAATCAATTTTCCGTAATCCACGCCCGAAGGGCACGCCGTCATGCATGCCATGCATCCCAGGCAAGTATCGAAGTGCCCCACCCATTGCGAATTAATCGTCGCTTGCCCGTCCGCTGCCAGCTTCATCAAGTAAATTCGCCCGCGCGGCGAATCCATCTCTTCGTTCCACAAAGCGTACGTCGGACACACCGGCAAGCAAAATCCGCAGTGCACGCACTGATCGATAATCTCGCGCGAAGGCGGGTGCTTCGCATCAAACGCGCTTCCGCTAGACGCTTGCTTTTTGTCTTCGATTACTACCAAGTGCTGGTCATCCTCTGCTTGCCTGCTCTGTGCCCTCTCTGCGCTTTCCTCTATTCGCTCTGTGAGAAGCCTCGTCTTTCACTCCGTCCGCGGTTCACATCTAAATTCCGCCCACAAACCGTCCCGGGTTCAAAGTGCCCTGCTGATCAAATTGACGTTTAACCGCTTGCATCAATCCAAGCGCATCGCCCGAATCTCCCCACGCGTCAAGCTCCGCCATGCCCGCAGGCCGCCGCACAACCACCAGCGATCCTCCTCGGATTCCAAGCCATTCGCGCAGCCCTCGCAGTGCCGCAGCAATCTCCGAAACCGCTCCGTCGATGAGCACCAATCCAATCCCCGTCGCTTGCGCAACCACACTCCATCGCAAACCTGACGCAGCAATCTTCCCGATCATCGCCACCGTCTCGGCAATCTCCACCGGCAGCGTAGTGAATTTCCCCATCGCACAATTCTCTCCGTCGCTTTCTGTTCTCGACAATATCTCCTCCCGTCTGTTCCACACCTTCCCTCCCGCGTCGTCTTCTCTGGCTTCCCCGGCCATCAATTTCAGTTGTGCGCTCTGCGCGCTCAACCCCGTTTCCGTACCTTCGAATAGGACATCGACGCGCGGCTGCATCTCCGCTCCACAGCGAATCTGCAACGCCGAATGAGCCAGTTTTGAATTTTGAATCGCAAGCACCAGCCGCTGCGCCTCTGTCAAATCCCTCGTTACGACGGAAATCGTCCGCTTTTCCTTTGGCAGCGGGTGTAATCGAAAAATCGCGCGCGTAATCACTCCTAGGGTCCCGAATGCGCCAGTGACCAGCTTGGGTAAATCGTACCCCGCCACATTCTTCACTACTTTGCCGCCGCTGCTCGCCACCGTCCCATCTGCCAATGCCACGGTAGCGCCAATCACCAAATCTCGAAGCGAACCAAATCGCAAGCGCAGCACTCCGCTATCATTTGTCGACAGCACACCTCCGACAGTCGCGCGCTCGGGCCACAGCGGATCAAGCGCCAGCCGCTGCCCATGCTTGGCAACCGTGTCCTGCAATTTCGCGATCGTGCAACCCGCCTCAGCGCTCACCGTCAAGTCCGCCCATGCATGCTCGATTACTCGATTCATCCGCGCGGTGGACAAAATCAAATCCGCGCGGGCCGGCCGGTTTCCCCATTCCAGCTTCGTTCCCCCGCCGCGCGGAATCACTGCCATTCCTACGTCATTCGCCAGCTTCAAAACTTTCGCCAATTCCTGCTCGTTCCCGGGCTCCACAACAAGGCTCGGCTGCACGCCCGCCACGGCGTCGCTTGCTCCAGCCGTTCGAACGTGCTCGGCCGCAATAATCTTGCGAACATCAGATTCAAATGTGCTGCTCAGACTCGTTTTCGGGGAAGCGCTCGCGTCCATTCAGAACCGCTCCGCGATTCCCGCCGTTTCCAAAGGATGAGCTACATACTCGCCGGGCTTTTCTCCGCACAGCCGCGGCCGCGGAAAAACCTTGCTCGGATTCGAAAGATTCAGAGGATCAAACGCGCAGCGCACCCGCTGCATCGTCTCCAAATCCGGCTCGCTGTACATTTTCGACATCATCTTTTTCTTGTCTTCGCCAACGCCGTGCTCGCCGGTAATCGACCCGCCCGCCCCGATACACAACTCCAAAATCTTGCCGGAAAGTGTTTCCGCCGCTTCTTCTTGTCCGGAAATTCTGCGGTCATACAAAACCAGCGGATGCAAATTCCCATCTCCTGCGTGAAACACATTCGCCACGCGCAATCCCGCTTCGTTGCTAAGCCGCCCGATTTCCCGCATCACATTCGGCAGTTCCGTGCGCGGAATCACTCCGTCTTGCACAATATAATTCGGCGAAATTCGCCCCATCGCCGCGAACGCCGCCTTCCGGCCCTTCCACACCAGCGCGCGCTCCGCATCCGATTGCGCCACGCGAATTTCCCACGCGCCACTCTTCTTACAAATTTCGTTCACGTGCGCCATCAGTGCCGCAACTTCCGCCACTGGGCCATCCAATTCTACTAGCAGCAGCGCGCCGCAATTGGGATAGTTCGCGTGTACCGCCGCTTCCGCAGCCTGAATCGCCAAATTGTCCATCATCTCGATCGCAGCCGGCAGCATGCCCGCCGCGATCATGTCGCTCACCGCCGCGCCCGCTTCATTCGTGGAAGGAAAAGCCGCGAGCAGGGTCTGCACGCATTCCGGCCGTTTTACAATGCGAAGAATAATTTTCGTCGCGATCCCCAGCGTCCCTTCCGACCCGACGAAAACGCCCATCAAATCGTATCCAGGCGCATCCAAAGTCTTTCCGCCCAAATGCACCAGCGAACCGTCCGCGAGCACAACTTCTAGTCCCAGAACATGAGTGGTGGTAAATCCGTATTTCAGGCAGTGCGCGCCGCCGGAATTTTCCGCAACGTTTCCGCCGATGCTGCACACCGACTGCGAAGAAGGATCGGGCGCGTAAAAATATTCCTGCGGCGCAACGCGCGCGGTCACATCCAAATTAATCACCCCCGGTTCCACAGTAACGCGCGCGTTCGGAATGTCTACTTCCAAGATTTTATTCATGCGAGTAAGGCTGATTACCACGCCATTTTCCACGGGCAGCGCGCCGCCGCTCAGCCCTGTGCCGGAGCCGCGTGCGACGAATGGAATTTTTTCGCGGTGGCACACGCGCACGATTTTTTGGACTTGCTCGGTGGAATCTGGCAGCAGGACCGCGCGCGGCAGCACGCGGAAATTTGTCAGGCCGTCGCACTCATAGGTGTGCAGCTCTTCGCGCGAAGTGATCAGGCCGCGCGGGCCGACAATTTCGCGCAGCTCGTCAAAAATCCTCGCATCAACAATCCTCGCGTCAACAATGTGCGTTTCGCGCGGTTGCGAAATGCCGGTGGCCACGGTTGCCTTTCCGGGACTGCGGGGTGCTCCCTGGAAAAAGCTTGCCCCATCAGCGGATGAAGGTCAAACCGTGCGGAACCAGGTGCGGGAATACGTACGCATACAGCATGACAATGATGCCGACGATTGCGCCGAGCGCGATCGAATGCCAGAACACGAAGCGGAATATGATGCCTTCGTTGCCGAGTTGGTTGGTGGCGGCGGTAGCGACGCAAATGGATTGCGCGTCGACCATTTTGCCCATCACGCCCCCGGCGCTGTTCGCCGCTGTCATCAGAATTGGATCCAAGTGAAGTTGTTCCGCCGTGATGCGCTGCAAACTGCCGAACAACGCGTTCGAGGAAGTGTCGCTGCCGGTCAGCGCGACTCCGAGCCAGCCCAAAAAAGTTCCGAAGAATGGGTAGAACCATCCCGTATGCGTGAACGCGAGGCCCAAGACGGCGTCTGTCCCCGAATATCTAGTGACAAAGCCGAGCCCGAGCATGGCGGAAATGGCCAGCACCGCAAATCGCATTCGGAAAAGCGTGTAGCCGAAAATTTTTATAAGCTTTACGGGCCGCACGCCGCGAATCAGTCCGCCGACGATTGCCGCAAGGAAGCAGCCGGTCCCGGTGGCGGAGAACCAAATGAACGGAAACTTGGCGCCTTCCGGAGTTGGTTTGGGGACTACGGGCTTGTCGCGGGAAATCTTGCGATGCATCGGCGTGTTCCATCCTCCGTTGGGTTTTCCCTCAGCGGTGAGCCAAGCGGGGGTGGTGTGCACGTTCATGTAGTCTTTGACGGGCTTGTAGCCCCAAAGAAAAACAAAAACGGAGAGAATCAGGAACGGGATCCACGCTTTGAAAATCTGGCCGGTGGTGTACGAGGAACTGGAGGTGAGCGCGGGCTGCGCGGAACTGGAGGTGAGCGCGGGCTGCGCGGAACCGGCGCCCGACGCTGGCTGTGCAGTGTTCATGGCCCGCGCGGTTGTAGCCGCGGGCAATGGTGCTCCCGGCACGGGCGTCTCGACATCTTCAGGAAAACGCCAGATGCGTTTTGGCTTCCAAAAGAGCAGGAAAATCACCGTACAGAGCAACGAGAAGAGGCCGGCGGTGATATCCACCAAGTTGCTGTCCATGTGGTTGGACCAGAAAAATTGCATGGACGCAAACGAAATTCCGACAACAAGGATGGCGGGCAGAACCTCAAATGTTTCCTTCCACGGAACCATGGCGCGAACCAGCCAGAAAGGTACGATCAGGGCGGTGATTGGCAGAATGCGCCCAATCATCGCGTTCATGTCGGCTTCGGGAAGCAATGTGACGGCGGCGAGCATATGCACCGGAGTCCCGATCGCGCCCCAGGCCACTGGCGCGGTGTTAGCAATGAGGTTCAGCGCGGCGGCGTGAAACGGCTTGAATCCCAGACCGATCATGAAGGCGCCGGCGATCGCGACCGGAGAGCCGAATCCGGCGCAGCCCTCGATGAATGCGCCAAAGCAGAAAGCAACGAGTAGTAATTGCAGGCGCCGATCCGAAGAGATACCGCCCACGGAGGCTTTCATGATCTCGAAATCGCCGGTGCTGACGGAGATGTCGTAGAGATAGACAGCGGCTACGACGATCCAGACGATATTCATCAAGCCGGTGGCGACACCGTAGAGAAAGCTACCGCCAGCCAGGGACGCCGGCATGTGGAAGACGAGGATGGCGACGAGGACGGCGGTTGCGGCTCCGGCGAGAGCGGACCAATGCGGCTTGACGCGAAGCCCGGCCAACAACGTGAAGAGTACGATGATGGGTAGTGCGGCAACGAGCGCGGAAAGCCACCAGTGGCCAAAGGGGTCGTAGACTTGGGTCCAGGTAGTGTTCAAGGGCGAGCCTCCGGCGACAGGAGCTGCGGGTGATCGATGCGTTTTGCATTTGCTGCAATACTTTGTTCGCGATGCAAAGTCAAGCGTGAAGAGGAAGTGGGCAGTGGGGTAGTGGTGGTGGTTAGCGAGGAGTAGTGGCGGGTGCATGGAGGACGATCGGCGCGAGCGCGCCGATCCGAGGTCGGAAGTTTTGGAAAGCGGAGAGGGTGACGCCCCCGGGCAATGCGGATGGCTCTGAAAAGGAAGGGTTTGCGCGAAGAGCAATTCGTAAGAGCATGAAATCAAGGGCGCGCAAAACCATTTGTCCATAAGGACGAAGGCGGGATGAGGTGCAGGGTATACCCACACCCCACGTCTTGGCCAAAGAGGCTGCAAGCGATTGAAAAACGTAACCGATTGCGGGTACGCCGAGGATCCGGTCACAAGGAGCCATGGTGAGGAGCCAAGGTGCTCGGGTGTTTCTTGTATTGCATTCGGCAGACAAGGTGTAGGAATGTTCGTAGGATGCCAAACGCCGCCCAGTCGTTCATTGGCCAACCGTCTGGTGCTAGGCCGCCAACCTGCAAGACAACCATGCAGAGCCGCACGATGCCCCGCAGGTCAGAACAATCCTAATAGCTGACGACAGCCACTTCGAGCGGTCCGTAATTCGCTCCGCTGTGCAGGCTCTCACGAAGTTCCGCGTTTGTGGAGAGGCCTCGGACGGCGTGGAAGCGATCAAAAAAGCCAGGGAGCTCCAGCCGGATCTTGTGATCATGGATTTAGCCATGCCGCTAATGAACGGAGTGGAGGCGGCAATGGTGCTGCGGAACACGATGCCCAAGGTTCCCATCGTCCTGTTCACGCTTTACGCCGAGCAGCTGCGGGGAGCGATATCGCCGGGGTTCGGCGTCACGATCATCGTCTCCAAAACGGACGGCTTGGCTCCGCTAATCGAGTCCCTGGAAAGGCTACTCGCCGCGTAGTTTGCCTGTTACATGGGCGCCCTCGTCACAAAACCGTACCTAGCTAAACTGACTGTGCATCAAGTCTCCTGCTTGGCGTGATTCAATGCGGGGCAACCGCAGACGCGTGACAGCGTAATTAAATCTCCACTTACTCTCGCATCTCCTAGTCGCGACTTTTCTGGTTGGAGACGGTGTTTAGCAGGCCGAGGAGAACCCAGGCGTTCGGGATGCGCTCTGTGGGGATGCCATTGGTGTGTTTTTGTCCTACGCGCCATAGATAGAAGTTGCCGGCGTCGAGTTTATAGGCGGCCAGGTCCGCCCACGGGATTGTGGTGTAGCTGGACCAGCTCTTGACCTTGAGTCCGGCGGAACGGCTTACGCGAACTAGACCGAAATCGAGTTCTTCGCCGCGATCGAAATTGTGAGTGGCTTTCTGCAGCAGAGGTTCGTAGGTATACTGCGCGATTTTTTCTGCGAGTTGGGCGATGCGTCCTACGCGATCGCCTAAGGAGAGCTTTTGGCCGTTTTGGTCGAGCAACTTGAGCTGATAGAACGTGCCCAAGGGAATCACGTGCGCCGAGACTTGATGCGCGCCGTAATAGAGCCGCTCGACTTCGACCCAGCGGATTTCCTTGTGGTTAAGAATACTGTGGTAGGAAATGCCGTTGTCGTGGAGGTAGGCGCGGGCGGTGAGGCGCTCGGCGATCAGGAGAGCGAAGAAAGCGAGCACAGCCAAGAAGGTGATCCTCGCGGCGGGGCTTTTGGTTTCCCGGAAGGCGAACCAGAGCGGTGTGCAGAAGGTCACGCCCAAGACTACGGTGTACGCGGTCATACGCACGTTCGTCTTGTAAGTGTCGAGCACAGGTCCGAGCATAGGAATTCCTGGAGCTTACAGGACAACTTGGCGGAACGGCGAGCAGGATAAAGTGCGAGACTTCCTTTGGGGATCAATCGTCGGCGTGACGAGTTTTGCGGGCGTGACTAGAGAGCCCGACGCCCCAATTCCCTACCCAGTCCCAATTCCCTACCCGTGTCAGGCAAATTTATCGAACAAATGAGCATCTCAGGCGGTGTACACTGCACTGGTTAGTACATGCCTAAACCCGGTAGGTGGGCTTATGTTCGACAGGATGCTGCCGGCCCTGCTCCTCTTGGTCGTACCCAACACACTGTTTGCAAATCTACAATTCCAGGCTGCGCCGCGCACCTACGACGCTCGTGGGACAGTTGTAAATTCCGTTACGGGCGAAGCTGTTAGCGGCGCGCTCGTCCAGCTTTACGGCGCGCGCCAACGTGCCATGCTCACCGGACCCGACGGCAAATTCCAATTTGAAGGCCTGCCGAACGGCAGCTTCCAGGTTTCGGTGCAGAAGCCGGGCTATTTTTCCCCGGAGCAGATTCGGCGCAACGGCGCGCCTCTTAAGTTGGTTAATACGGAGGAGGAACGTCCGGTAACGCTGAAGCTGATTCCGGAGGGAATCGTCTACGGCCGCATTACTGGTGACAATGGGGAGCCATTGGGATATATGCCGGTGCAAATACTCTGGGAGCGCGTTGAAAATGGCAAGAGGACTCGCGAAAACAGCCGCAACGTGCGCACCGATGAGCAAGGCGAATTCCGGCAGGCCGAGCTGCAGCCCGGCAAGTATTTTGTGTTCGTGGGCCCAAGCTCTTGGCCCGCGTCGTTTCCCGCCAGGCTTTCGCAAGGGGGTGCCCGCGGTTATCCCGGCGTTTTTTATCCAGGTGCTCCGGATTTGTCTTCTGCTGCAAGCGTCGAAATTACTCCAGGCAAGCACGCCGAAATCAACTTGAGCCTGTCCTCGCAGCCGTTTTACCGCATTTCGGGAACTGTCAGCGGGTATGGGCCAGAGCAGGGAGTCACTATGCAGATGGTCAGCGCTTCGGGGCAGCCGATAGGAGCAGGAGTTCAGTTTGATGAGGCGCGGGGAACGTTCCGGAGTTCGTGGGTGCCGGCCGGCGCGTGCACGGTTACGGCCGAATCGCAGGACCCAAAGACGAACCAGCAGAGTTATGCATCGCAACGGCTGAACATCACTTCCGACCTCGGCAGCGTGCATTTGGCGCTGCTCCCGAGCGCGGTGATTCCCGTGAATATCAGGTTAGAAACAACCCGCAACGAGCCACAGGTCGATACTACAAGCTATTTCTTTTCTTCGGGTGGGCGGAACCAGATGCGCACACCGCAATACAGTCCTGCACGCGTGGTGCTCAAGCCGCAGCAGCATCTGTTTATGCAGCAACAGGAATTCTCGCAATCCGTTACGGACGAGGATCCCACGCCCGCGATACGCAACGTTCCTCCCGGGTTGTACTCGGTAGAGGTCAATCCGAGCGGGCCGCCCTACGTGCAATCTGCGCGCTCCGGCTCGGTCGATCTGCTCGAGCAAAGCTTGACGGTCGCGCCCGGAGGCTCCAACCAGCCCATTGAGATTGTGTTGCGCGATGACTTCGCCACCCTCGAGGGAAGCCTTGCTTTCGGCCCCGGAAGCGAGTCCGCCACAATCATCGTCATTTCGGCAAACTCTCCGAACGCGGTGCCGCAGCGGAACGTGGTCCTAACAAACACTGTGCATTCGTTTCAAATCCCGCAGCTCGCGCCCGGAGAGTACAAGATTTTAGCTGTTGATAATCCTGACGAACTCGAATACGGGAACCCGGATGTCGTGCGCAAGTATGTGACGAAAGCGCGGGACGTTTCCCTGACGCCTAACCAGAAAGCAAAAATCGAACTGGAAGTGGTGCACATCGGAGATTGACGCCGTGATCTTACGATATTCGTGCGCGATGCTTTTAGCCGTTGGCTTGTTTACTCAATCGAACGTGAAGCCGACGGCGCAACCTTCGGCGCAGAATCTACTCGTTAGCGGGACGGTTGTTGATGCTCTAACCAGCCAGCCACTCTCCCAGGCACAGGTATTTCTTACCGCGCAGGGCGTGCGCGACTCGGAGCAATTCGTGATGACCGGGGAGGACGGACGGTTCAGGTTCAAGAATCTTTCGCCAGGCCACTACGTGCTCTTTGGTAACCATAAGGGCTACATCCAGCAGGTCTACAAGCAGCACGCACAGTTTTCGACGGCTATCATTGTGGGACCCGATCTGGACACCGAACACTTGCGATTCGATTTGCGCCCTACAGCATCCATCTCCGGCCAAGTACTTGACGAACGCAACGAGCCAGTACGCAACGCGCAGGCAATTCTCTTTCACCAGACAATACGTTTTGGGCGGCACACAACCTGGCGGGAGCGCGAGGTAAACACGGACGACAGGGGCCGCTATCGCTTGGGCTACCTGCTGCCCGGCGTCTATTTCGTGGCCGTTTCCGCGCAACCCTGGTACGCGCAACGGAGAACACACCAGCATATCCAGTTAACCGATTCGTCGGGGCAAACGACATATCAGGAAATCACGAACGGGGAGCCGGAGCTGGATGTCGTATATCCCGTCACTTTCTTCTCCCATGCAGAGAATCTCGCGGAAGCAGTTCCTATTACTTTGCATGCCGGCGACGCTGAAGTCGCCGATTTCTCGCTTCAGCCGGTTCCGGCGCTGCACGTCCTCATTCATTCCGCGACGTCCTCGGAGCCCGAAAACGTGTGGGCGCAAGTGTCACAAACCTTGAGCAACGGATCGAAAATGGGAGTGCAGACCAACACCCAACAGATCGCTCCGGGGCTTTTCGAAATCTCCGGACTTCCTCCCGGCAAATTGCGGCTTGGTTTGGTTTCTTCAAAAGACGGAGAGTCGAATACGCGATGGAACAACATTCAGCTTGCGGGAGACACGGACATCAACACGTCGGACGCGGCGCCATCGTCGAGCGTGAGCGGCGTGATGAAGTTCGACGATAACGCTAAGCGTACTTCGCCAATGAGTCTGCGGCTGAGCAGCGGAGCTGCCAACGAAGAGTATCTGATGCAAGCGGACGAACGTGGCGAGTTTAGCCTTAAGGGGTCCGTACCTCCCGGGACTTACGATCTGCTCGTTGGACAACCGCCGGCCGGTGCGATCAGAGCGTTATCGGCAACCGGCGCAAAGGTTAGCGGACACACTCTGGAGATCGCCGCCGGGCAAGACGTAAAACTAAGTGTGGTGCTTTCGAGAGGGACGGGGAAGATTTCAGGTGTCGCGCTGAAGGGCGGCAAGCCGATGGACGGCGTGATGGTGGTGCTCGTTCCGGAAGATCCCGAACGTAACCTTGAGCTGTTTCGGCGCGACCAGAGCGACTCGGACGGCTCGTTCAATCTTCCCGCCGTACACCCGGGTAAGTACACCGCGGTGGCTATTGAGAACGGATGGGAGCTGGACTGGTTCACGCCTGGCGTGATTCAGAAGTATTTGCCCGGAGGGAAGCTGGTGCAGGTCAGCGCCGACTCAACGCAGACCGTAGATGTGCCAGTTCAGCCGTAGAAAACGTGGTGTGTTTTCGGTTTCGGCCGCGCGGAGCCAGAGCGTAACGTAGACCGCATAACAGGCGATGTAAAGCCCTGTGCTACTGGGATGCCAAGGCGCTGGCGGCTTGGAGCATTTGGTCGGGACGGGCGCGGACGCGAAGGTCATCGGTGAGGTTGATCCAGCGAATTGTGCCGGAGGAGTCGATCAGGAACTCCGCCGGGCGCGCAATGTCGTGGCCTTTGACGCCTGCGCCCTTGTGGAGGAGATCGTAGCGGCGGATTACTTCGGTAGTAGGGTCAGAGAGAAACGTGTACGTATAACCGGCTTTGCGGCAGAGATCTTGCGATTCCGATGGAGAGTCGACGCTAATGGCGACCGGATTGACGCCTAATTTCTCAAAGGCTTGCAAACGATCCTGAATACCCCGTAACTCGGAGTTGCAGAACGGTCACCAATAGCCACGATAGAAAACGAGGAGCACACCCTTAGTCGGGTGCGATGCTGCAGGCGTGGAGAGAAGGGATGCGAGCGAGGTGATTCCGCCGTTCGTGTCGGCCAGAGCGAATTCGGGGGCTCTTTGGCCGACCCTGGGGGCTTGAGTTGAAAGCGGCAGATGCTTGCCTAAAGAAAATATCGTGAAGCAGAAGAAGACGAGAGCCGCCACGCTGATGGTGGTCAGAATCGGACCGGCGATCTTCCCGCGATAAACAGTCGGCTGACGGAACGCCCGGCGCAAGCCAAGGAACAGGAACACCAAGCCGAGGGCGAAAATCAGGAAATTTGCCCAAGGCATGTCGCGAGTGATGGGATATTTCGCGAAGATGGGGATATAGCTCAGGAACGCAAAAACACTCAGAAGGAAGCCAATCCAGAGCGAAGCGTTCGGGCGGCGCCTAGTGCCGCTCTGAGGAGGAGCGGGCTCGGGCGCGTTCGTGTTCTCGCGCAAAGTATCAGGCATCTTTTGGCCTTTGCTCGGCGTTTGAGGCGCCATTGGACAACGGCAAAGGCTAACACAAAGTCAGCGACAATTCCGACGACGATTGCTACCGGGTCGAAGGGCGCCAGATAAATTGGGAAAAGAGCACCGCTACAACTTCGGCGTGGCGGGGGACGGATCGCCCTTTATGTAGTGGGCGTACCAGGCGAGATAGCGCTCTAAACGGTCTTTCAGGTGCGAGGGGGCCTTGAATTCGTGGTACTCGCCGGGGTAGACGACTAGCTGCGTGTCGCGGCCGAGGCTTTTCATGGCTTGGTACATTTGCTCGCCACCGAGAATGGGCACGTTCCAGTCGATCTCGCCGCCCATGAAGAGCGTGGGCGTGGTGATGTTGGTGACTCTGTAGAACGGGGAGAGCTTGTCGTAAAGCGCGTGCTTTTCCCAAGGTACGCCTAGCTCGGTTTCGTAATCGCGCTGGTATTGGTCGTGGCCGTACATGCTGGTGTTGTTGGCTTCGCCGGCGCCGGAGATGGCCGCTTTGAAGCGCGTGGTCTGCGCGATGATAAAATCCGTTGAGATTCCGCCGTAGGACCAGCCGCCGACGCCGAGCTTCTCGGGATCGGCTATGCCTTGCGCGATGGCGTAGTCGACCATGGCCGTGTCGTCCTGATAGTCCTTGTTGCCCCAATCCGCAAAAATCGCCTTGGCGAAATTTTCTCCGTACCCCGTGGAGCCGCGCGGGTTGGGGAGAAGGACCGCGTAGCCGTTTGCGGCGAAGAGTTGCGCGAGATGTGTGAACTCGGCGTAGTAAGCCCAGACGGGCCCGCCGTGGGGACGCAGGATAGCGGGATATTTCTTGCCGGGAGTGTAATCGAGAGGCTTGTAGAGATAACCGTGGACGGGGGTGCCGTCTTTGCTTTTGAACTGGATGTATTCGGGCTGGACGAGTTTTAGTTGGGTGATCACGGCGTCATTGGTCTTGGTGAGGCGCGTGAGTTTGTTGGTGGAGGCGGGTTGCGAGTAGATCTCGCTGGGACGGTCTGGCATGTCGATCTGGGCGGCGATGTCGCCGTTTTTCGCGAGCGAATAGGCGTAGAGCATGAAACGGCCGGCGACGGCACGGGTGATTTGGCCACCGTTTACGGGGACGCTGCCGAGAATTTGCGTGCCGTCATCATCGGCGATGAAGTAGATCGACCTGCCGTCGGGAGAGAATCGCGGCTCGGTGGCGTTGCGGTCGAAGGATTGAGTGAGGACGCGGACCGTTCCGCCCGAGGCCGGTGAGACGGCTATGTGGTGCGTGGCGTATTGGAAGAGTCGCGGGTCGAGCTGGGTGATGTAGGTGATGAGCTTGCCGTCGGGCGACCACGAAGGCACGTCGTCGTCGCCGGGATTGGTCGTTACTTGAATTAGCTGTGCGCCTTTGTCGGTGTTGTTGGCGGCGACTACCCAAATGTCAGTGTTGTAGGTTCGATCGGGGTCGGGCTTGGAGCGATTGCTCGCGAAGGCGATGAGACTGGAGTCCGGGGACCAGACGGGATGGGCGTCATCGTAATCGCCGGAACTGATTTGGGTCAGGTTTTTGGTGGCGAGTTCGAGGATGTATAGGTGGGCGCGGCGGCGGTCAAGGTAGCCGACTTCATCGGTTTTGAATTGCAGGCGATCGATGACCCAGGGCTTGCGAGTCTTGGGTTTCTTGTCCTTGCCATCGTCGTCCTTTTCTTTGTCTTTGGTCTTGGCTTCGGCCAGCTCCTCTTCGGAGGGGTCGCGCAGGATTACTACCAGACGGGTGCTGTCAGGCGACCATGCGAAATCATCAACATCTTGCGGCGTGCCGGTGAGGCGCTGAGCTTCGCCGCCGGCGCGGTTGAGAAGCCAGACCTGTGTTTTGCCTTCGTTACGAGCGGATAGGAAGGCGAGGTACTTGCCATCGGGACTCCAGCGCGGGTGGGACGAGGAGACGGCTTCGGCACTGAGAGGGATGGCATCGCCACCGTTGGTGGGAACAGACCAGATGCGCTCTTCGGACTTGTCTTCTTTTACAAGCAGGGTCTTTACGGTGTAGGCCACGGACTGTGCGTCGGGGCTGAGCTGGGGGTCGGAGACTTCGCGGATTTGGAAGAGGTCGTCGACCGTGATTGGGCGGGGCTGCATGGGAGGCTTTTGAGCGACAGCTGCGTGGGGCACGAGAGCGAGGAGGAGTGCGGCGGTCAGGCAAGGACCTGGTTTCATTTGCTGAAGACTCCTGATGATTGCTAGTGACTGTCGAAACGAACGCGGGAGTTTAGCATAAGGGTCGAGTGGCTCGGCCGGAAGACCGAGCTGATGACCGTGCAGGTAGGTAAGGAGGGTTAGGGGACTTGCATTAGACGCTGCGAAAATTTTTGCCGTAGTTGCATTTTATTCTTGCATGCGGAGATGGACCTTGTATTCTGCGAATGCGAAGTTGCTCGTGTTCGGTGAGATTGAGCGTTCGCTCTAGGAGGATCGAGAGTAAACATTGAGTACGTTATCGCTGCCCGCCCCACTTCCTTCCCGCGCTATTCCCCAAGCGAAAAAAAGAATCGCCAAGCTAACGCTCTGGCCGCTGGTCGCTGCGACCTTTTTCATGGTGTCGGGCGGCACTTATGGCACCGAACAAATTGTGCAAGGCGCCGGATACGGGCGCGCGATTTTGATTTTGCTGCTGACGCCAGTGCTGTGGAGCTTACCGACGGCGTTTATGATCGGCGAGCTTTCGAGCGCCCTGCCTGCCGAGGGCGGGTATTACGCTTGGGTGCGGCGAGGGCTGGGGAATTTCTGGGGATTCCAGGAAGCGTGGCTATCGCTGGTGGCGAGCATTTTCGATATGGCGATCTATCCGACGCTGTTTGTGGCGTACTTGACCCAGGTTGCGCCGTGGTTTCGCCAAGGGCATCGCGGGGTGATGGTCGGCTTGTTCGTCGTTGTGGCGTGCGCGGCTCTGAATATTGCGGGCATTCGGGTTGTGGGCATTACTTCGCTATGGCTGTTTTTCCTGTTGTCGATGCCGTTTGCGCTGATCGTTTTGCTTTCGCCGTTCAAGTTGGCGGCTGCAAGTAGCGCATCAGTGACGCCGGTTGGATCCGCGGTGGGTACGGTCGGACTGCTTGGCGGGATGTTAATTGCGATGTGGAATTACATGGGGTGGGACAACGCGTCGACGATTGCCCTCGAAGTGGAACGGCCGCAGAGAACCTATCCGAAAGCAATGATCGCGGCGGTGATTTTGGTTTCGCTGACCTACGTGCTGCCGTTCGCGGCGGTATATCTGGCAGGCGTGCCGGTGGCGGCGTTTGCGGGTGACGGAGCCTGGGCGCAAGTTGCCGGGCTCGTTGGTGGAACCTGGCACGGCGCAAACTGGCTGGGATTTTTGCTGGTGCTGGGTGGAATGATGAGCGCGTTTGGCATGTTCAATGCGCTGGTAATGAGTTATTCGCGGCTGCCGCTGGCGATGGCGCAGGACGGGATGCTGCCGAAGGTATTTGGTAAAACGCGCTCGAAGACGCGAGCCCCGTGGGTGGCGATTGTGGTGTTGGCAACGGGATGGGCTCTTTGCTTGGGATTGGGATTTGAGCGACTGGTTACGCTGGACATTATTTTGTACGGGGCGAGCTTGATGCTGGAGTTTGTGACGCTGGTGGTGCTGCGGATTCGGGAGCCGGAGTTGAAAAGAGAATTCCGCGTGCCCGGTGGAGTGGTCGGCACCGTTTTGGTAGGGGTGTTTCCGCTGCTGCTGCTGGGGTTGGCTGTTCTGCATGGTGGGAGCGAGACGGTGCTGGGGATGAATGGCTTGGTATTTGGAATGGTGATTATTGTGGCTGGGTTTGTTGTGTACTTGGCGACCGGGAGATTGAGGCGGCGCGCGTTCGGACCAAGAATAGTGAAACGCGTCGAAGCTGCTTAGACAAGCATCGAGGGAAACTATGACGTCCGGTTCGAATGGAACCGGGCGTTTTTTTTTAATGGTGATATATACTCGCGGGTCTTTGGTTGAGTCGGATTGGTCGGAGATGCTCTCGTGAAATATTTTTTGGGCGTTATTTTCTCGTTCGTGAGCTTATTTGGCGGGTGGAAGGTGATGGCTTCGCCTGAGACTGCTCAGAAATTGGACGCGAAATTGTTTCAGGAGTTGCGCTGGAGGTCGATTGGGCCTGCGCGAGGTGGGAGGGCGCTGGCGGTTACCGGGGTGCGCGGGCAGCCGGATGTCTTTTATTTTGGCGCAGTGGGCGGGGGCGTTTGGCGTAGCGACGATGCTGGACGTACGTGGAAACCGATATTTGATTCGGAACGGATCGCTTCGATCGGGGCCATTGCGGTGGCGCCTTCGAATCCGCAGATCATCTATGTGGGGACGGGCGAGGCGGACATGCGCTCAGACATTGCTTATGGGAATGGGATGTACAGGTCCGCGGACGGCGGGAAGAGTTGGACGCATATCGGGCTAGAGGATTCGCGGCAGATTGCGCGGATTCTGGTGGATCCGAAAGACCCGGAGAAGGTGTTTGTGGCGGCGCTGGGACATGCGTACGAGCCTAACTCGGAGCGCGGAGTTTTTTATTCTAAGGATGGCGGGAAAAAGTGGAAGCGCGTGCTGTTTCATGATGAAAATACAGGCGCCATTGATTTAACGTTCGAGCCGGGAAATCCGAAAACGATTTTTGCGGCGCTGCTGCAGACGCGGCGCCCACCGTGGAATATCTATCCGCCCTCGAAAGGGCCGGGGACAGGTTTATATCGCTCGAAAGACGGTGGAGAGCATTGGGAACCGTTGAGCGGGCACGGATTGCCTTCGGAAGGATTGGGGCGGATGGGAATTGCATTTGCGCCGAGCAATCCTCGACGGATTTATTTGATTGTCGATGCGAAGGAAGGCGGGCTGTATCGCTCCGATGACGGCGCGGAAAATTGGCAACTCGTTTCTGACGACAAGCGAATCTGGGGACGTGGCTGGTATTTTTGCGAAGTAAGCGTGGATCCGAAGGATGCGGACACGGTTTATGTGCCGAACACGGGGCTGTATCGTTCGGGCGACGGCGGGAAGAGCTTTACGGTGCTCAAGGGAGCGCCGGGCGGCGACGATTATCACCAACTGTGGATTGATCCCGATGAGCCGCGGCGGATGATTCTGGGCAGCGACCAGGGCGCAGTCGTGACTCGCAACGGCGGCGAGACTTGGAGCAGTTGGTACAACCAACCAACTGGGCAGTTCTATCACGTGGCTACGGATAATCGGTTTCCGTATTGGGTTTATGGCGCGCAACAGGATAGTGGCGCGGCGGCGACTCCGAGCCGCAGTAAGTATCGTTCGCTGAATTTTCATGATTGGCGGCCGATAGAAGTGGGCGATGAGAACGGGTATGTGGCTCCGGACCCTCTGAATCCCGAAGTTGTGTACGGCGGATTCGTGACGCGGCAGGATTTGCGTAACGAGCAAATTGTGCAGGTGCCGCCTGGATTGGCGCAGACGGAAAAGCTGCGTCGTACCTGGACCCTGCCGCTGGTATTCTCGCCGATCGATGCGCACGTGCTCTATTTCGGTTCGCAGATATTGTTTCGAACCACGGATGGCGGAGGTTCGTGGAAGGCGATCAGCCCCGATTTGACGCGCGAGGATCCAGGTGGACCGTCGAATCTCGATGCGACAACTGCGGCGGACGCTCCGGCAGAAAAGCGGCGCGGCGTAATTTATACGATTGCACCGTCAAGCGTACAGGCCGGAGAAATTTGGGCTGGGACGGATGACGGGCAGATTCAGTTGACGCGCGATGAAGGAAAAGCGTGGAGCAACATCACACCCACGGAGTTGACGCCCTGGAGCAAGGTGACGCACATCGAGGCTTCGCATTTTCATGCCGGGACAGCCTATGCGGCAGTGGACCGGCACCGTCTGGAGGACCTGCATCCCTATCTGTATCGCACGCGAGATTTCGGCAAGAGCTGGCAGCAGGCTTCGAGCGGGATACCGGAGGGCAGTTTTCTGAATTGCGTCCGCGAAGATCCGCTGCGTAAGGGATTACTGTACGCATGCACGGAGTTGGGCGTGTACGTTTCATTCAATGACGGCGATTCGTGGCAATCGCTGCAGCTCAATATGCCGGCGGCTTCGATTCGCGATTTGGTGGTGCATGGCGACGACTTGGTGGTAGCGACGCATGGGCGTTCGTTTTGGATATTGGATGACGCGAGTCCGCTGCGGCAGATGAACCCGCAGGTGAGCGCGGCGGATTTGTGGCTGTTCAAGCCGGCAACTGCATATCGCGTTCGGCCGGGATCGGATCAGGGTACGCCGGTGCCGATGGACGAGGCGCTGGCGGAGAACCCTCCAGAGGGCGCGATGGTGGATTATTGGCTGAAGGATAAGGCGCGCGGTCCGGTGGAGTTGGAAATTTTCGATGCGGATGGTGTGCTGGTCCGGCGATTCTCGAGCGATGATTTGCTCCCGAAAACAAACCCCAAGAACCTGCCGATCGCGATGGAGTGGGTGCGCGAGGCGGCGCCACTTTCAGCGGAAGGTGGGATGCACCGGTTCGTGTGGGATTTGCATTATGAGCTGCCGAAAAGCGTCCGCCGATCGTTTTACGGACCGGCGGGGGTGTGGAGCTTGCCGGGCAATTACATGGTGAAGCTGACGGCAAATGGGAAGAGTTCGTCCCAGGCTCTTACCGTGAAAATGGATCCGCGTATCAGCACGGCAGAGGATGGGTTGCGGCAGGAGTTTGTGGCGGCTTCGCGCATTTCGGCTCGGTTGGGCGAAGTGGCCGCGGCTCAGGAGCGTGCGGAGGATTTGCAGAAGCAGATTGCTGCGCGGAAGACAGAGGCGGGCGGCAATGCGGAGGTCTCCGCGGCACTTGCTGAGCTTGCGCACAAGATCGATGAGGTGCACGGCGCGGCGGGTGAAGAGGAGTTCGGATTTTTTGGGCTCAGGCTGCAGGGTGGAGAGCCCGTTACCTTCCACAGAGTCACTTCGGCTTTGACGGGATTGCTGATGATCGTGGATGGCGCGGATGCTCCGCCTACTGCGGATACGCGGACGGCCGCGGAGAAGTGGCAGGCGGCGGGAGCGGACGTACTTGGCCGGTGGAAGGCGGTCGACGCGGATTTAGCGGCGGTGAATGCGGCGCTGCAGAAAGCAAAACTACAGCCGTTGGGTATGTAGCTCTATAGTTTGAAATCGGAGAGCGGCGGCAGGCTCCATATCGGTGGCGTTGCAGTTGAGTGGCAGCTCAGCACGGTCGGGCGCGGAGCACTCGGAAGATTTGGTATGCTGCTCGACGTGGGACGATTCGTTCAAAAGACTATTTCTCGCCAACCTTGGCTGCCGCTTTTTGTGCTCGCTGCTTGCCTCGCTGCCATGCGAGTGGCAGCGGCACAGGTTCCTCAGCAGCAGAGCTCCGCTCCGCCAGCGGCACAACACCCTCCTACATCGCCAGCCGTGGTGCCGCCACCTGGAGCAGCTACGCCATCGCCCCCGGCGCAGACCGCAACTACTCCGCCGCGAGCTGCGCTGAATATTGTCGTGCTTGATCCGGCGCATGGCGGAACGGATTTGGGCGCGCGCGGGACGGGCGGGATTCACGAGAGCGACATTGTGCTGGAATTTGTGGCGCAAGTGCGTACGGCGCTGGAGTCGCAAGGATTTCAGGTGGTGCAGACACGGCAGGGGAACGCAAATCCATCGTTTGACGATCGGTCGGCGATGGCGAATGCGCAGCGCGGGGCGATTTTCGTGACGCTGCACATTGCGTCGACAGGTACGCCGGGGACCGCGCGCGTTTACGTGATGAACGATATGGCCCCGGGCGCGGACGCGACGGGGCTGATTCCGTGGGATCGCGCGCAGGCGCCGTTCGTGTCGTTGAGCCGGAAACTGGGCGACCAGGTGCAAGGGTTACTAGCGCAGAAATTCAAGGGATCACCGCCTATGGCGCAAATGGCAAGCGTCCGGCAACTGCGCACGACGGCAGCTCCAGCGATCGCCGTGGAGATTTCGAGCGTGACAGTGGAGGATCGTACGCAGCTTGACCACATGGCGCCGGGTATCGCAGACGCAATTGCGCGCGGTGCGGCGGCGTTTCGTCCAACCTACGTGGTGCCGGCGAACCCGGGAGAGCGGCCATGATGCTGCCGCGGTGGCGCTGGTGGTTTCTGGCAGCTTTGTTCCTTGCGGTGGTGATCGCCGCGATTTACCTGCCGATTTTGCGCCGCAATATCAAACAAGCGGCGAAGCTGCAGCAGCGCAGCGAGGAGCAGGCCCGCCGGGAATTGACTCAGCCCACGGTAATCAATCCGAGCGATCCGAAAGTAAAGGCAAAATTATTTTGGGCATCGGGGGCGAATGACGGAACGTTGTCGTCGGTGGTTGTGGAGTTGCCGCTGGCGAGTGATCCGGTACTGCGGTCGAAGCAAGTTCTGAACACGTTGTTGGCGGGTCCAGTCGACACGGAGCTGCGCACACTACCGCCGGATGCGGCGCTGCTGGCTTTTTATTTATTGCCGGATGGAACTGCAATTGCCGATTTTTCCGAGGCGCTGGGGACTTCGATTCCGTCGGGCATTGAGAGCGAGCAGATGGCGGTGGACTCCATCACGAGAACTCTGGAGGCAAATGTGCCGCAGGTGCGGCGGCTCAAGATTTTGATCCATGGGCAGGAAGTGGAAACGCTGGCAGGACATTTGGATTTGAGCCAGGCTTTTGTGGTGAATGCCAATACCCCAATTGGACCGCGTGCCGCGACATCGTCACCTGTTCCAACGAGCGAGGCCCAGCAATTGACACCTGCCGCTACCACCGTCAAACTGGCGGCATCCCCAGACAAACCGGCAACAAAACCATGAGCGGAACGCGTGAACGAGGCGCAGCAACGGCGGGAGGAACATTGCGAGTCGATGGACGCAGCGCTGATCAAATGCGGACGCTGAAGATCACGCCGGATTTTATTTCCACGGCGGAAGGCAGCGTGCTGATCGAACTGGGAAGCACGCGCGTGATTTGCACGGCGACGGTGGATGACGGCGTCCCCGGCTTTCTGAAAGGCAGTGGAAAAGGCTGGGTCACGAGTGAATACGGGATGCTGCCGCGCGCTACGGAAGAACGTACTGCGCGCGAAGCGACGCGCGGAAAGCAGTCGGGGCGCACGCAGGAGATTCAAAGGCTGATTGGGCGATCGCTGCGCGCCGTGACGGATCAGGAAGCGCTGGGCGAGCGCACGGTGTGGCTCGATTGCGATGTCATTCAGGCCGATGGCGGGACGCGGACGGCGTCAATCACCGGGGCGTTTGTGGCGCTGGCGCTGGCATTCGAACGGATGGTAGCCGCGGGAATGCTGAAGACTTCGCCGCTGATCGATACTGTGGCGGCGACGAGCGTGGGAATTGTGGATGACCGTGCACTGCTCGATCTTGCGTATGAAGAAGACGCGCGCGCGGAAGTGGACATGAACGTGGTGATGACGGGCACCGGACATTTTGTGGAGATTCAGGCCACCGCGGAAGGCCGACCGTTCACCGGGAGCGAGATGCAGGACCTGCTGGCGCTAGCCGCGGCCGGAATTCGGCGGCTTACCGATGAACAGCGCGCGGTGCTGCCCGTGAAATTCAGTGCGCGCGCCCGTTAGACTTTTTCTTGCGTCTTCTAATCCTGGAAAACTTGCGGAATACCGCGTGCTGGCGCAGACGCTGGAGCGAACTTTGCCAGGTCACATAGAGATTGCGTTGGAATTACTGCCGGGATTCGAATCTTTGCCGGCATTCGAGGAGAATGCGCCCACCTTTGCGGAGAACGCGGCGGGCAAGGCGCTGCATTACTCGCGGTTTTGCGACGGGTTAGTCTTTGCCGATGATTCGGGATTGGTCGTTCCCGCGCTTGGCGGCGCGCCGGGAGTCTTGTCGGCACGCTACGCCGGGCCGGGTGCGAGCAGCGCGGAGCGAAATGCGAAATTGCTGCGCGAGTTACATGGCAGGAGCGGACGGGACCGCGCCGCATACTTTGTTTGCGCGATTGCATTGGCGCAAAGCGCGCGAGCGAAGACCATTATCACTGCACGAGTAGACGGGGAAATTCTGGAGACGCCGCGAGGGGATCGAGGATTCGGGTACGATCCGGCCTTCTATGTTTCTGAACTAAGGAAGGGATTTGCAGAGATTTCGGCCGAAGAGAAGAACGCACATAGCCATAGGGGACGAGCGTTTCGGAAACTGCTGGCGTTTCTCTCGTATGATAGTGGGATGGGCCAATCATGAAAAAAGCGAAGAAGAAAGTGCGTCCGCCTAAGTCACGCGGCCGTTCCGAGCAAGCGAAGCTGGCGGTCATCGGCTCAACAGGCGCGAAACCGGCAAAAGCCGCGAAAGTCGCGCGGGCTGTCGGGCGCGGAACGGATCCCAAACGTGTGGCAGCGATTTTGGCGAAACTGGATGAGGCATATCCGACCGCTACTTGCGAATTGAAGCATGAAAATGCATTTCAACTGCTGATCTCTACGATTCTTTCCGCCCAGTGCACGGACGTGCGCGTGAACCAAGTAACCCAAACTCTCTACAAGAAATATCCAAGTGCCGAAGCCTTTGCACATGCAAATCCAAGTGAACTGGAGCAGGAGATTCGCCCCACGGGATTTTTCCGCAACAAGACGAAATCGATCATGGGCGCGAGCAAAGGCATCATCGAAAATTTCGGCGGACAAGTGCCGCGGACGATGGACGAGATTCTGACGTTACCTGGCGTAGCGCGAAAGACGGCCAACGTGGTGCTCGGGACGGCGTACGGAATTGCGAGCGGCGTCGTGGTGGATACGCACGTGATTCGGCTCTCCCGGCGGCTAGACCTGACGAAACATGAAGATCCCAAGAAGATCGAAGAAGATTTGATGCGTGTGATCCCGAAGGAAAAATGGATCACGTTTTCGCATCAATTGATTTGGCACGGGCGGCGCGTGTGCGTAGCGCGCAAGCCGCGATGCATCGATTGCAATCTGGAATCGATTTGCTATTCGAAGGACAAGACAATTTAGCTGCTGATTTAGGCAGCCACGCTTTGCCGGCTGCTGAATTCGGCGAAGGTTTTGCCCTCCTCGGCCAGGCGTTGCAGCAAAGGCGCAGGTTCCCACCAACTACCCAGACGCCGCTGGAAATCGCAGATGCGCTCGTAAACTTTCCTCAGGCCCACGCTGTCGGCGTACCACATAGCGCCGCCGCGATGCGCCGGAAATCCGTACCCATTGAGATAGATTATGTCGATGTCCACGGCACGAAGCGCGATGCCTTCTTCGAGGAGGCGCGCGCCTTCGTTCACCAGCGTGTAGATGCACCGCTCGACGATTTCCTCGGCGGAGATTTGGCGCTGGGGGATGCCGGCTTCAGAAGTCCACCGGCGAATAAGCGCCGCGACTTCCGGGTCGGGTGACGGTTTGCGATTTTCGTCGTACTTGTACCAGCCGGCGCCGGTTTTCTGGCCGAAGCGGCCCAACTCGCAGAGGCGATCCTCGATGAACGCTTGGCGCACTCCGGGCTTTTCCAGATGACGAAGCTCCTTGCGAATGCGCCATCCGACGTCCAGACCGGCGAGGTCGCCGGTGGCCAGTGGACCCATGGCCATGCCAAATTCATAGAGCGCTTTGTCGACTGCTTCGATGGTCGCTCCTTCTTCGACAAGAAACTGCGCTTCACGCCGATACGGCCCGAACATCCGGTTGCCGACAAACCCCATGCAATTGCCAACCAGTACGCCAACTTTGCCAATTTTCTTCGAGAGCTGCATGCAGGTGGCGATCGCTTCTTTGCCCGTAGCAGCACCGCGAACGATTTCGAGCAGCCGCATGACATTCGCGGGACTGAAGAAATGTGTGCCAATGACGGACTTCGGTCGGGAGGTCGCGGAAGCGATTTCGTCGATATCGAGGCTGGAAGTGTTGGTAGCAAGAATCGCCCCCTGTTTGCAAACCCGATCGAGCTCGCGAAAAACTTCCTTCTTAAGGGCCATGCTTTCAAATACGGCTTCGATCACCATATCGACGCCACTGAAGTCGCCATAGTCCAGGGTGGGCCGAATGAATTTCAGGCGCTCGTCGACGAATTGTTGCGTGAAGCGGCCGCGCTTTACGGAGTTCGCGTAATTTTTCTGGATATTGGCGAGACCGCGATCGATCGGGGCCTGATCAGTCTCTTTAAGCAGCACTGGAATCCCAGCGTTTGCAAACACCATGGCGATGCCGCCACCCATCGTCCCCGCCCCAACAATCCCCACGGAGGTTACCGGAACGATTGGCGTCTCCTTTGGTATGTCGGGAATCTTCGCGACTTCGCGCTCGCCAAAGAATGCATGAATGAGCGCCTTGGACTGGTCGGAGAAGAGGCACTTCGTAAAGAGCTCTTCTTCTTTTTGGCAGCCTTCCTCAAACGGCAACCTTGTAGCGGCTTCGATGGCATCGATAGCGGCAAGTGGCGCGAGCAAGCCGCGCTGCTTCTTGCGAGCCGTCTCGCGCGCAGCAGCCAAAATCGGTGAGGTCTGCTCAGGCCTGCCTAGCTTATCGTTCCGCTCACGAGTCTTCGGCGCGGGTCTCGCGGCGACTTCTTTGGCGAACACAATTGCTGCTTGGAGCAGATCCCCTTCCACCAAGCGATCCAGGATGCCGGACTTGAGCGCGTCTTCAGCTTTGACGGGAGCGCCTTCCGCGCACATCTCAACGGCTTTCGCGACACCCGCGAGCCGCGGCAAGCGTTGCGTTCCGGCCGCGCCCGGAATGATCCCCAGCTTCACCTCGGGCTGCCCGACCTGAGCATCACGCAACGCAATACGATAGTGACCTGCCATCGCGAGCTCCAGTCCTCCTCCAAACGCCGTGCCATGAATGGCCATGACCACGGGCACGCGAAGATCCTCGATGCGCATCAGCAACGGCTTCAGGCTTTCACGGCAGATAATTTTTCCGGAGGTAAGCTCACCGAATTCTTTAATATCGGCGCCCGCAACAAACGTTCGGCCGGCGCCGATGAACACCACCCCTTTGATGCTCGGGTCGTTCTCGATTTGCGCGACGGCCGTAGCGATGCCCGCGGAGACCGCCGAGCTCAGGGCGTTAACGGGCGGATTGTTGATCGTGACGACGGCAATGCCGTCAACTTTCGTGAATTGCACCAATTCGCTCATGAATTCTGTGTCGATTGCTCCGTACAGCAGGATATCAGGAGAATGGGATGCCAGTTTTCTTGGAAATGGCGCGCAGCTCTTCGACGACCGGCATGATCAGCGGCACACCTTGCTTGCTGCGCAACTTCTCGGCGTCGCGTTCGGGATCGCCAGGGATGAGCGGGCCGTCGGTGCCGGGCGCAGGCTTGGTGGCGCGGAAGACGCGGATGAAGTCGTCCATTTGCCGCTTGAACTCATCCGCCTCGATGAAGCCGTCAATGCGCAGCGCGCCAAAGAAGTGGCCAATTCCCTTCCCCACGCTGCGCGACGGGATTTCCTGGCGTAGAGCGAAGGGTGGCGCGAAGGGTCCCCAGTTCGCTCCGCTCAGCATGGCACTGAGAACGTCGACCATGATGCCGAGTCCATAGCCTTTGTGCCCGCCGCGCTCGCGATCGGACCCAAGCGGTAAGAGCGCACCACCAGCGACAACATCATCGGGATTGGTGGTGCCGCGACCCTGATTATCGATGCCCCAGCCGTCGGGAATGGATTCGCCGCGGCGGCGCGCCATTTCGATTTTGCCGTACGCGGCCGCGCAAGTGGCCATATCGACGACGATCGGCGGTTCCTCTTTCGCAGGAAAGGCGATGGCGATTGGGTTCGTACCGAGCATGCGCTCCGCGCCCCAGAGCGGAGTAACCAGCTTCGTGGAGTTAGTCATGGCCATGCCGATCATGTCGCGCTCGAGCGCCTTTAAGACGTAGTACCCGGCGATGCCAAAGTGATTGCTGTTGCCGATGCTGACCCAGCCGGAGCCGGCTTTTGCGGCCATGTCCATGGCGATCTCATTCGCTTGCGGACCGACCACGAGGCCAAGCCCGTTATCGCCATCGATGGTCGCAGTGCTTGGAGTGGAGCGAACGATTCTAATCTTCGGTGTGGGATTGATGAGGCCTTCGCTGAGTAGACCGGAGTAGCTGGTCAAACGAGCTACGCCGTGGGAATCGATGCCACGCAGATCAGCTGATGCAAGCACATCGGCCGCTTGCGCCGCGTCAGTCTTGGGCACGCCAAAATGCAGAAACACGCGCGTGCTGAACTCGCGCAGAGCTTCGATTGGAAAGATTTTGGCCTCGATCGTGGCCATGCTCCTCCTTGCTTTCTGTGATTCGGATGCCGATTATGCGGGAAGAGCTTGCCCGCGTGTTTCCACACCGAACGGTATCAGCAGCAAGCCCACGGCAAAAGCGAGAGCCGTTAACGCGACGGGAATGCCAAGTGAACCGTAATGCTGAACACCCGCCCCGACCAAGAATGTGATCGCCGCGCCACCAAACCGCGCAAAGGAAGTGGAAAAGGCAAAGGCGCTGGCGCGGCATTCAGTCGGATACTGCTCGGGCAACCACAACGTATACACGGCGAAATTCGCGCCGCCGAAGCCAAGAAAAAACAGGCAGACGAAAAAGAGCGGCAGTGCGGACGGCCCCATGTAGAAAACCTTCCCAAAAGTAAGCACGACGAAAATCAACATCAGTGCGAAATAAGACGCGAGCGCGCCACGGCGTCCGAGCCGCTCGGCGAGCCACGGCATTAGAAGACAGCCGAGGATGGTTGCGAACGCGACGAGCATGGTGGCTCGCGAAGCGAGTTGCGCGGCCGCGGGGCCGACGCGGCCGGCCGCTTCCGCGAGAGCGGTTACTGCGGAAGGCACATATACTGTGCCGGCCCACAACCCGCTAATGGAAGCCAGCATAAACAAGGTGTTGAGAATAGTGCGGCGTCGCAGCGATTTTGAAAATAGAACGGCAAACGGCCTCCAGATTTGCCAGGAACTCACTATGGTGACCTTCTTCTTCCAGCGCGAAGGCTCTTTCACACCGTGACGCACCCACGCAAGCAATAGCGCCGGCAATCCGCCCACCGCAAACATCACGCGCCATCCATTGTGGCCAAAGCGGGTGCCAATCGCGTAGTTGGCAATGGCGGCGAGAAAAATTCCAACGTAATATCCGGTGTGCATGTAGCCCGCGCCCGCTCGACGCCGATCTTCCGGCCATTCTTCGGCAACGAAGGTGCCGCCCATGGCCCACTCGCCGCCAATGCCGATACCGGCGAGCAAGCGAAGGATCGCCAACTGCGAAACAGTCGTAACCACCGCGCTCAGGAACGTGAATACTGAATACCAGACAATCGTGATCATCAGCGTACGTACACGGCCGAACTTATCTCCGATTGGTCCCCAGAGGAACGCCAGCCCCCAGCCGACCAAAAACAGCGCAAACAGCAGTCCCCCGTAAAAGCCAATGTTGCCCTTCGTGGCAGGAATCCCAGAGCGCGGGAGCAGGTCGCGCAACGACGGCACGAGCACAAGCGCGTAGATGAAAGAATCCATGCCATCAAGCGCCCAGCCGCCCCACGCGGCCCAGAATCCGCGAATCTGATTACGATTCAGTTGCACTTCGCCAGAATTTGGCGCGTTCAATGTTGCTGTCGACATACGCGGCGGGACTATATCAGGTTTGCCCATCCCTAATGGTATGCGCGGACAAAGAAGTAGACGGTCATCGCGGAGCCGACGATGATGACGAACGCGCGAATCCAACTTTGCGGCAAGCGCTGGGAATAATGCGCGGCGAAATACCCGCCAACAATGGCGCCCAGCGTCATTACGCCGGCTTGCCTCCAGGCAATCGCTCCAGTAGCAATAAAGGTTAAGGTAGCGACGCCATTTATAACGCCGCCGAGCACCACCTTCAACGCGTTCATGGCGTGCATGTCCGTCATGCCTACGGCCGCGAGCATGGCTAGATTCATGATGCCGATACCGCCGCCGAAATAGCCGCCATAGATCGCCACGAGAAACTCGAAGATGCTGGCGCCGGCAACGGCGGCGTTGCTCGATTCATGCGAAATTCCGGCAGAGATGCGCCCAGTAAGATGTTTCCCGAAGGCAAACAGCAGAGTGGCGGCCAGCAGCAGCCACGGGAGCACACGCAAAAAAGTCTGCGCTGGCGTCTTGATAAGGAGTATCGCGCCCATCAAGCCGCCCACGACGCTGGTGGCGATCAGCGGAATCATCACGCGCCTGGAAATATTGAGGTGCTTGCGATACGCGCCGCCGCTTGCGGTGACGCCAACCCAAAGCGCCAGTGTATTGGTCGCATTGGCGGCAACAGGGCCGACTCCGGTGAATAGCAGTGCCGGAAAGGCGATGAAACTGCCGCCTCCGGCGACAGCGTTGAGCGCACCGCCTAAAGCACCGGCGGCAAACAGGAAGATGGCCTGAGGAAGAGTCAAGGCAAGTCTTTTATCACGAATGCGCCAACGCGCTCCAGTTTTGACGGTATTCGCGAGCGGAGATAACAGCCTTCTTGACAACGCACGAGTCTGCGTATATGAACGTGCGGTTTCATCCTTGCTACGGGCCTTGTAGACTTGCATTAATGCGGCATTCATATTCCGGGACCGCAGTCAGACAACAGCAGGTTGCCTTCCAACCAGCGCCGAGCTCAACAGGAGGAAACATGGCGACTCGTGCAGACGCAATCGCAGTGGGCGACACCGCCGATTACAGCATCTGGCGCGTGATTCTGGCCTCCGCTGTCGGCACCATGATCGAATGGTATGACTTCTACATCTTCGGCAGCCTGGCAGCCGTCCTCTCTCCTAAGTTTTATCCGTCGGGAAATGACACACTTGCGCTGATCGCATACTTATCGACGTTCGCGGTGGGCTTTGTCGTGCGACCCTTTGGCGCACTGTTTTTCGGACGGATCGGCGACCTGGTTGGCAGGAAGTACGCGTTTCTCGTGACGCTTAGCATCATGGGAGGCGCAACGGCCCTAATTGGTTTTCTGCCCACGTATCAAACGGCGGGCTGGTTCGCGCCAATCGCACTGCTGGCGATTCGTGTATTGCAGGGCTTGGCGCTGGGCGGTGAGTACGGCGGCGCCGCGGTTTATGTCGCTGAGCACGTTCCCGATGGCAAGCGCGGCTTCTACACTAGCTTCATCCAAATCACCGCGACGCTGGGCCTGTTCGTTTCCCTCATCGTCGTGCTGGCCACGCAGTCTTGGATGAGCAAAGAAGCTTTCTCGGATTGGGGTTGGCGCGTTCCTTTCCTCATCTCCATCGTTCTGGTCAGCATTTCGCTCTACATCCGCCTGAAGATGAAAGAGTCGCCCATCTTCACATCCATCAAGGCTGCGGGCATGACTTCGGCGCAGCCGCTTAAAGAGGCGTTCGCAAAATGGGAGAACGCCAAGCGCGTGCTAATTTCGTTGTTCGGTGCGACCGCGGGCCAAGGCGTGGTTTGGTACACCGGCCAGTTCTACGCGCTCTTCTACCTGCAAACGATTTTGAAGGTGAACGTCAAGACCGCATCGATCATCGTCGCCATTGCGTTGCTGATCGCTATGCCGTTCTTCACTCTATTTGGGTCACTATCCGACAAGGTGGGCCGCAAGTGGCTGATGATGGCCGCGTGCCTCCTCGCCGTCGTCACGTATCTCCCCATTTATCACGCTATGCAGCAAGCTGCCGGAAACAACGTGGTAACCGTAAAATCCGCCAAGAACAAAGCTACAGGCGCCATCGCGCTTACGCCGCTAACTACGGACGCCAGCGGCGCGTTAGTACCGGCAAAGGAAGCGTCGAACCCGAATGAACCTATGCTGGTCCTGCTCGTCTTGATCCAAGTGATCTACGTTTGCATGATTTATGGGCCAATCGCAGCCTACCTGGTGGAAGCTTTCCCCGCGAGAATCCGCTACACGTCGCTCTCTCTTCCCTATCACATCGGAAACGGCGTATTCGGGGGCTTGGTGCCGCTTATTGGCGTATATATTTGCGCGAGCACACAGAACATTTACGCCGGTCTGTATTACCCCATGATCGTCGCCTCGATCACGTTTGTGGTTGGCAGCCTCCTACTGAAAGAAACGCACGGCACGAAAATCTGGGACGAAGTCGGCGGCCAACCCGCCGCAGCCACCCGCTGACCGCCGCGCTGTGTTCGCCGTCAGGTAGCGGTTGACTCCAGCCCGGCGCAGCGAGCCGAAGGCCAGCGCTCGTCGTCATTTCTCCTCCAGTGGCACAGACACTCTTGGCTGTGCAGCCACCCACTCCTACACAGCCCAGCCGCCAACTCGCCAAGTCGCTGGCTAATTTTATATTGATTTGTATATTACACTTTGATACTTAAGAACCCGCCTTGACCTTCTATCGCCGCAATCTCCCGCATTGGCATCCGGAAAACCGGCCTATCTTCCTGACTTGGAGGCTCTACGATTCCCTCCCTGCCTCTGTCGTAGACCAAGCCCGCACAGCCATGAGTGTCTGTGCCACCAAGATCCCCCCCGGCCGCCGCTTCCAAATCCTAGACACCGTCCTCGATAAAGCTTCAACGGGTCCTCTATGGCTGAGAGATCCGCTAGTCGCTACCTACATCGTCGAAACACTTCACAAAGGAGAATCGGCTCTCCACCAATACTCTCTTCATTCTTTTGTCGTCATGCCCAATCACGTGCATATCCTGATCTCGCCAAAGATTCCGCTGTCTCGAATTACCAACGGCATCAAAGGCGTTACCTCGCGTCGCGCAAAATCAATCCTCGCCTTGGAACAAAAACATTTCTGGCAAGACGAGTCCTTCGACCATTGGGTCCGCTCTCCCGAACAGTTCGACACCATCCGCGCCTACATCGAGAACAATCCCGTCAAGGCAGGCTTGGCCGCCCATCCCGAGGACTGGCCCTGGTCCAGCTGCACCGCCATCTTCAGCTAAAGTGGCACAGACACTCCTGGCTGTGCAGCCACCCACTTCACATAGCCCAGCCGCAAACTCGCACATCGACAAGCGTGCCGCGCCCAGAAATTCTTGTGCTTATCTCCTGTCATTCGCTTCAAGTAGCACAGACACTCCTGGCTGTGCAGCCACCCACTTCACATAGCCCAGCCGCAAACTCGCACATCAACGATCGTGCCCGGTTCCCCACACGCCATCGCCCCACTGCTGAAGCCCGGCGTAGTCGCCAGCCCCCGCCGTCCCCCGTTGACCGGGTGCGATGTTGGCCCCTACGTACCGGCCGGCTTCAGTCCGGAGCCGTTTCTTTGTAGCAGCGCTTCAGCGGACCGTCGCGGGCGAAGTTGTCCTGATGATGCTGTGAGGTGCCGGATGAGACAGTATTTGAATTACTTGACCGCGCAGCCAGCTTCAAACGTTTTCTATCACGGTTCGGCAAGAAGCGGATTCACTGAACGCGTCGCGCCCGGCGCGGCGGGTGGAGCTTGTGGCGCGGGTCTATATCTTTCTGCAAGGGCTTCCACTGCCGTACACTCATCGGCGTGGTTTTGGTACTCAAGGAACTTTCCGGCCCACAGCAGAATCGTACATGTAGGACGTGAGCAACAGCACCAGAGCAGCCAACAACAACGCGATTGCAATTGTGGGCTTCACCGTTGCACAGCAGCATTGTCTGGATGAATGAAGCCTTCTGCTTCCTTGACAGTTTCCCAGAACCGAATCATGCCGGGCCTACCGGATTCACGGAACCTTTTTGCAGATTCACGCATGTGCTCTGCCTGGACCTTTTCGGAAGGCGGCAGCTTGGCAGCCATCGACTCCAACGTTTCGGCTACGAAGTCATCAGCCCTCATCAATCGCGGTATCCGTTTTGATGCCATGAAATGACCCTCCCACTCACAGAGTCTATCAAGCTTGGCCAGTAGGAAAGCGGGACGTGCCCAACTTCTAAACTTACACAGTCCGTGTAGGAACGATTCAGTGCTGAAAAAGAAAGGCTTTAAGAATTCTAACGATACCGAACAGGATGAGCGCGACACCCACGACATCAAAGAGTGTTCCAACGAAGTCGGGTGACCGAACCGTCTCCGTAATGATGGCGGCAGGTCCAGTGTAGGCGTTTGGTGGCTTAATCCACGAATGCTCTTTGTGCTTTTTCCACTCTCCAAGGCCAAGTAACAGCGCGCCACCCGATAGCAGTTGCAACTGCGAATTTGTTAGCCCCTTCACATCCACAAAAAGGGAAGCCACGAACACAGCGCCGCCAACGTAGATTAATGCTTTATACCAAGTGTCGAGAGACAGGTTCTTGAACAGTTGTGTTGCGTCCATTCGATTCTTTTTTGAGCCCCTCGAACTTGATAGCATGTATTTTCAAAGTGTAGTGCAAAATTATTCGCTTTAATCGGTAGTCTCTGCCGCCGGGTGCGGCACACAATCGACCTATTCACTTCATTGAAATTGTTCGACCACGAAAGTACGACAGGGTGCCGCATGCTTCGGTTTTTGTGAAGCGTGCGGGTTTTGACTTTTCCCATCCGTTCGAACGAGTACCCAATCCGTTACTAATAATACTTGACAACTCACTCCCGCCTTGGTATTCTTTTCTCCGTTTGGCCCTCAGGGCTGCCCTCGGTAAAACCGAACGCGGCATTACTCCCTGAGTTCGCCCCTGCCGCCCACGTCCACTTCGCGGCCGAAAAAAGGGCAACATGCAGTCTCCAGCCTGCCATCGCGATCGCTTTCCCGTTCCTGCGCACAGCTCTGGATTCCCCGCCCCCGCTTTCAACCCTAAACTGTCGACTGTCAACGTCCGTCTAACTCCTTTGTCTCTCGCTTTGCGGCCTGTTTCCCGTTTAAGTGCTTTATCTACCGCTTTCTTGCCCCGAGCGAAGCCGAGGGGTACGCCGATTAGCACCGTAAGTCCTTTATCTACCGCTTTTACGCCGAATCGCCCGCTAACCCCTTTATCTACCGCATTTACGCAAACACACCGGGGGGGTGGGGTATCTCTGCGCCAATTCAGCGCTCTCTGCGTTATCACTTCCCTGCCGTTTCATCGGCCTTGTTTTCATAACCTTACCCCCTCCCAGTTCCAACCGTCCGCGGTGTCGAACCACCCCCTTTCAGCGATCTACTGCTTACGCCTCCGTTCGGCGCTAACCTCAACCTCTCCCTCGCAGTCCCTAAAAACGCGACGTATAATCTCCCGTCACCCATCTCAGGAGCCCATCATGGCCGTCGCCAAAAAGAGCAAATCCCAGAAATCCGGCAACAAGCCCAATGGCAAACCGAAATCTGCGGAAGGCAACGCTCCGCTCGCGAAAAGCGCCTCAATCAGGGACGCGCAGCCGAAGCCAGCCGCGCGCAAAGACAACGAAGCGCAGATTGCCGTCCACTGGAAAGAGGAAGAGTATTTTCATCCTTCCCCGAAATTCATTGGACAGGCCAACCTGAACGACCCCGCGGTCGTCGAGCGCTTTAGCGAAAAGAATTTTCCCGAGTGCTTCCGAGACTACGCCGAGCTATTGGATTGGGATCAGTATTGGCACACCACGCTGGACACGAGCAATCCGCCGTTCTGGAAATGGTTTGTCGGCGGCAAGCTCAACGCCTGCTACAACTGCGTGGACCGGCATCTCACCGAACACAAGAACAAAGCAGCTCTCATTTTCGTCCCAGAGCCAGAAAGCGAAGCCGCCACTGTCATCACCTACCAGGAACTCTATCGACGGGTGAATGAAGTCGCCGCGATGCTCCGTGATTTTGCCGGCCTCAAGACCGGCGACCGCGTCACGATTCACATGCCCATGATTCCAGAGCTGCCCATCACCATGCTGGCGTGCGCGCGGCTTGGCGTGGTGCACTCGGTGGTCTTCGGCGGGTTCAGCGGTGAAGCCTGCGGAATGCGCGCAGCAGACTCCGGCAGCCGCGTTCTGATCTACGCCGACGGCTACCACCGCAACGGCAAGTGGGTGGACCACAAAGCCAGTGCGGATATCGCGGTGGAAACGGCAAAGAAAGAGGGCCAGACGGTCGACAAAGTGCTGATCTGGAAGCGCTACCCCGGTCATTTCCGCTCGGAGTCGCCGATGATCATGGGCCGCGACTTCTTTGTCGATGAAGTTCTAAAGGACTATCGCAATCACATCGTTGAGCCCGTCTCGCAAGATGCCGAAGCGCCGCTGTTTCTGATGTACACCAGCGGCACGACGGGAAAGCCTAAGGGCTGCCAGCATCGCACCGGCGGCTATCTTGCTTACGTCACCGGCACCTCCAAGTACTATCAGGACATTCATCCTAACGACGTCTATTGGTGCATGGCCGATATAGGTTGGATCACCGGGCACTCGTACATCGTCTATGGGCCGCTCGCGCTCGCCGCGACAAGCGTGCTCTACGAAGGCGTGCCGCAGTTCCCGGACGCCGGCCGCCCCTGGCGCATCGCCGAACGCCTCGATGTAAATATCTTCCACACTTCACCCACCGCGATTCGCATGTTGCGCAAGGCGGGCGGCGACGAGCCCAAGAAATACAACTACCACTTCAAGCACATGACCACGGTCGGCGAGCCAATCGAACCCGAAGTGTGGCGCTGGTATTACGAGGTCGTTGGTAAAAAGGAAGCCGTGATTGTCGACACCTGGTGGCAGACTGAAACAGGTGGTTTCCTCTGCACCACGAAACCCGCGCTCGATCCCATGAAGCCAGGCAGTGCCGGCCCGCCCGCGCTCGGCATCTATCCGATTATTTGGGATGAAGAAGGAAAAGAAGTGCGCGCCGGCTCCGGCGCGGCCGGAAACATTTGTATCCGCAATCCGTGGCCCGGGATCATGCAAACCATCTGGGGCGATCCGCAGCGATTCGTCACCCAGTACTACACGAAGTACAACAAGAATCCGCAAAGCAAGGATTGGCGCGACTGGCCCTATTACGCCGCGGATGGCGCCATGCTTTCGGCGGACGGCTATTACCGAATTCTTGGCCGCGTCGACGACGTGATCAACGTTGCCGGCCATCGCCTCGGAACGAAAGAAGTTGAATCTGCCTGCCTGAGTTTGCCGGAGATCGCGGAGGCGGCCGTCGTTCCTGCAGTGGACGACGTCAAAGGCCGCGTGCCAGTAGTTTATGTTTCGCTCAAACCGGGAGTGTCGCCGTCAAAGCAGGTGCAGGACAAAGTGACGCTCACGATCGAGACCATGATCGGCAAAATCGCGCGCCCAAAGACAATTCACATTGTTCCGGATATGCCCAAGACCCGCTCCGGCAAAATCATGCGCCGCGTGCTAGCCGCCATCTCCAATCAAATGGATACCGGCGATATCACCACGCTAGCCAATCCCGACATCGTTGAGCAAATCCGCATACAAGTGCAGGGCCGCAATCGTGGGCCTGTAAAAGAAGGCCCCGAAGACATAAAAATGTTCGGCGACGAGCGCTAAATAGGACGAATAGCCCAGATCTGGTGGCAGAGCTCAGCTATGGCCGAGGTGGCCCAACGATCGGGCCCTGCGAAGCGCCACAGCGCGCTTGCGCCGCCGCTTGTACATCTGCATCGAGCAGCGCACCGCGCCATCGCGCTGCCGAGCAAAGCTGCTCAACACTTAACCCAATGGCGCCGCGCAAATCAGCACCTTCAAAGTTTGCACCTTCAAAGTTGGCGTCGCGCACGACTGCTCCGGTCAACACCGCGCCTCGCAGATCGGCATTTTTAAAATTCGTGTCTAAGAAGATGCCGCCTTTGAACTGTGCACCGGTCAGATTGGCTCCCACAAGTTTCGCAGCCGAGAAATCCGCATCGTGCAGATCGGCCAGCGATAGGACGGCTCGCTCGAGCTTCGCATCGCGAACGTCGGCGCGCGAAAGATCGGTGCGCAGCAGTTGCGCGTCACGCAGATCGATCGCATACATCGAAGCACTCGAGAGCTTGGCGTTTGAGAGGGTAGCACCCTCAAAAATCCCATACGACAAATCGGCGCCACGCAGGTCCGCTGAGGACAGATTTATAGAACGGGCGTCTGCCGAAACGAAGACTGCATGCCCACCTTGGACGCGGTCCAGCACCGCATTGTGCAGCCGCGCCTCGCGCAAGTTGGCGCCGCGGAGATCAGCCTCCGATAGATACGCACCTTCCAGGTTTGCACGCCACAATCGCGCATTGATCCAAAACGTGTGGTAACCGCGTGCATATCGCAAGCTCATCTGATTGAGCCGCACGCCGCGGATAGCTGCGATTCCTTCCTCGGACCAATCGCCACGAGCAGGCAGCGGAGAAAACGATGCCTCCGTAACATCGGCATAAGGGCGGTATCCCACGAACTGCAGACCCTGCGCGGCCCAGCGGCGAATATCAGAGCTGCTCATCTCCGGCGCGATGGAACTGTCCGCGGGCATTCCGCGAATAACGCCAAACGAGAGAAGCAACAGCAAGCAGCCCGCCAGGAGCGTGACTTTCAAAGTCGAAAGTACAACCGGGAGAATCGCTTTTGATTTTCGAGGCAAATCGCCCGGCCGCAGAGCGCGCGAAACAACTGTCGGAAGACAACTAGCCGCAGCCACCGAAAGAGAGACCAGCAGCACATGCAGCAACGTTCCGCGCATGTCCTGCCGCGCCAGGTAGCGCAGCCAAAAGAAAAACAGTGTGACCGGCGCGACCCAGTAAGCAAGAACCGAAGCCACCACGGCCTCGATAGTCGCTTGTGGCGAACGGCTATCCCGCATCCAGCGAAAATGCCTGCGCACCAGCGCCATCAGAAACCAGGGGCCATCCTTTTCGGGTGTGTTCCCGTCGATGAATACCGCGGGCAGCGCGGCCATGTTGCCCCACAACCGCAGCAGCAGGAAATGAAATCGCAAATAGACAAGGACGATGAACAACGGCGCGCCCAAATAGAAGCCGCTCATAGGCACGGCATTGGAAAACCGCGCGATGGGGATCGCGGAAGAATTCAGGACCAGGCGAACGTCCGTGGTGAAAGCGATCACCACAGCGCAAAGGGCGCACGCCGCGAGAATCAGAAAGTAGATAAAACGCGAAAATTTTGTAGCCTGACCAATCGCCTTGGCACCATCGAACGTCGCCACCGCTTCCGGCAGCATGGCGTCAAAAAGATTCGTACCACCAAGGCGCCCGACCCACAATCCCTCCGCACCATAGAGCGTCGCGCCCATCAGGTTCGCGCCGCGCAGTTCCGTGCCAAGCAAGTTTGTGTCGCGCAGATCGGCTTGCACTAATGACGCGCCGCGGAGATTAGCCAAGGAAAGGTCAGCGCCGCGAAAGTTAGCCTTGTTCAGAAAGGCGGCTTGCAGGTTGACACCCGTCAAATCTGCGTGCGCGAGGTTCACCCCGCATAAATCCGCCTTAATCCCGGACTCGCCGCCCGATTCCACCCATATCTTGTGCTGGTCCAAGACCTCCGCGAGGTCGAGAAGCGTAATCCCACGAGACTCATCTGCCGCCGAAATTTCCGCGGGCATTGATTTAAGTTCCGATGCCATTCGGATTGCTCCCCCGTAAAACGTCGCTAAACGGCGCAGTGGTAGCCGCGCGACCTTTCTGGCCAATGCAATGTTGGGCTGGGGCCCGACCGGTGCTTAAGTTTTCCCGCAATTAAGAGATGCCACTGAGCAGCTACATCCTCGCCCAAAAACACTGTGGAAATCTCCTGCTCCGAGGGACAGGGCTGCGTAGAGGTAACCTCACGCCAACTCGCGAACTTCTTCTCGTCTAATTACTTGGATTTTCAGCCGTTACGGATTTCGTCAGGGTGAGAGCGAATGGAACTTCACATCGACGCAAAAAATTAGAGCCGGGGTCTCCGCTGAGGGGCCGAGGTACCCCGGCTTATCCTGCCCGCCTCCGCAGTGAGCGAGCAAGAAACTTGTGAGAAAGCTGCAAAAACTTTTCGCGTTACGGCCGTGCTGCGTTCGCGTTATTACCTGCTGCGTTCGCGGGTTCTTTCAGCTGCGCGCGCTGCACTTGCGTTTTGTTGCCGTCGTGCGCCGCGTTCGCGCTAGTTGCACGCTTCGTCCGGCGCAACGTTAGGCGTTCCAGTCCACGGGCCGAGGTCGTGTTTTTCTGCGTTCCGCGCGCTGCGACTGCGTT
>JAOAPV010000041.1 GCA_025463055.1 Candidatus Acidiferrum typicum | reverse complement strand
CCAGTCCCCAAGTTCGTTGATCTCTCGTCGATTAATGCCGAGGCAGATTCCACCGGGACGGGCCTTTTCATGTACAGCTCCAACTCTCGCACCTAATTTAGCTGCGCTCAGCGTAACCTGCAACCTCCGCAAACAACATCCCCACGCTGGCCTCTCGACTCAACGGGCTCAGCATCGCCAAGGTCGGCTCCTCGCACTCCTACGACCTAAACAGCCGGCCGTGCGCGGTCAGGCGCTCTGCAGGCGGCGCCAGAAGAAATACGAGAGCCCCCACAGCACGCCGGTGGCCGCCGCCCAGCCCCACGCCTCCGGGCCATCGCCCACCGAGAGGTGGGCGATGAGCGCCGAGGCGAGGTCGATGGCGAAGCCGGCGTAGGCCCACTCCTTGAGCCGCGCCGGCACCGGCGCAAGTAGCAGCACGACGCCGAGAAGCTTGGCCCACGAGAGCTCCACCCGGAAGTAGGCGGGGAAGCCGAGGTGGGTGAACGCCTCCGCCACCTGCGGCAGGCGCAGTTCCGCGTAGGCGGTGAAGCTCATCTGCAGGCAGAAGAGCGCGGTGACGATATAGAAGCCGATGACTATTCCTTTGGGGCGGGGCATGAGCAGGTCCGTGGGCTTCTGCAGGGTCGATTCCATGGGTTTTTTCCTCCTAGGATTCAACGCTTCGGGGCGTTGGTCGGCAAACCGGGGGTGTCAACGCCGAACTGCTTTGCGTACTCGGCGTTCAATCGCTGCCAGCCGCCGAACTTCATGGCCCCGGCGCCGACGATGCGTCCAATCGGCCCACCCGCGAGGAGCCGCTCAAGGACGTCGAAGCAGATGTGCCAGCCCGCGGCGCCCCACGAGATGAAGCGGCGATCGATGTTGTGCCAGAGCGTGAGGCGCGTGCCGCTGCCGAGCACCTCGAGCTCCCACCGGATATCCTGGGCACCCCAGTTGTACACAAGCACCTTGGGAGCGTCGGCTCGCGTCACCGTTGTTTCGGAAACCTGCGGCGTGGGCGCTCCCACCGTGGTGAGCTTCACCGTGGTTCCAACCGTACCCAGGCTCCCATCGGCTTCAAAGGGAGCCCACTCGCGCAGATGCGCTGGGTCGGTAAGCGCCTGCCACACTTTTTCCGGCGAGTGGTGCAGTTCTCTGACGAGAATGAGCGTCCACTTCTCTCCGTCCTTTCGTACCTGGGCCCCGTTGGCCGGACCCGGTGTGTACTGCTCGCGATCGGTCATCTTCTTTTCCTCTTCCTTTTCGTTGGTGTTGACTGTTCCATGCGGTCGAGGTGGCGTTCGAGAGCATCTAGGTGAGCGGACCAGAACCGACGGAACGGAGCCAGCCAGGCATCCACCTCCTGAAGTGGTTCAGGTTTCAGTCGGTAGAGACGGCGCTGTGCGTCCACCGTGGATTCCACGAAACCGGCCTCGCGCAGCACTCGCAGGTGCTTTGACACGGTCGGCTGCGGCATACGAAGTTGACGCTCGATCTCTCCAACCGACTGTTGTGACGAGACCAGGAGACTCAATATCGCGCGGCGGTTCGGCTCCGCAATGATTTCGAACACAGATTCCATTTTCTTAGTATACTCCACAGAGCATATACGTGTCAAGGTATATAAAGGCAGGGGGCCCAGGCGACGGTTTCAGTCGGTGTGCGGGGATGCACCGTCCGATGCGCTTTTAGCCGGTGCGATTCAGAGTGCTGCGTGCACCTGAAAGATCAAGAGTTGGCCGACGTGCTCGCAGAGTTTTCACGCGCGAAAGAACGACCGGTATCACAGATGTTTTGGAAGGCACAGGCGCCCGGCCTTTTTTGTGGCTGATGAGCCCGAAAAATCGGGCTGACAATTTCATGCGATTCTCGCAAATACGGCGAGACTCGGGGCCGAAGGTCGTCAGTTCAAATCTGACCCCCGCAATCATTTATCTGCTTAAGCAGCAAGGGCTTCTTGGACTCCACCAAGAAGCCCTTTTTTCTTTAATTGCGTTAGGCTGACAGAGCTCACGTCGCCGCAGTAGTATGATCGACAGCGCCGCGGCCCAAATAATCTTGGCCTGAATCCTCTGGTACGGAACTTATGAAACGGCACGTGCTAATTTACGGGCTAATCGGGGGAATCCTGATTAGCGTGCTGAAGTGGACTGAGTACCGATTCCTGGTAATCGAACATTCGTTCGAAATCTACGGCGGATTGATCGCGGCCACCTTTGCCGTTCTTGGTATCTGGCTTGGCCTCAAGCTGACGGGAACGCGGCAGCGGGTCATTGTGAAGCAAGTCTCCGTCGTAAAGGGAGTCTCAGTCCCGGCCAGCGAAACGTTCGTCCCGGACGAGAGAAAACGAGAGGACCTCGGCATCACGCGCCGCGAGTTTGAGATCCTTGAGCTGATAGCCCAAGGCCTGAGCAACCGCGAGATTGCCGGGAAGCTCTATGTGAGCGAGAACACGGTGAAGACCCATTCCAGCCGTGTTTTTGACAAATTAGGAGCTAAGCGACGGACGCAGGCGGTGCAGCTCGGCAAGGAGTTCGGCTTACTTCCTTGAACTCCTCACGCGAACGAATGATTTTTCTCTCCCGCAGCCAAAATCACCCGAAAGGATGACGACAGAGACCCGCCTTGAGGGTATGGTGCGTTCATGGCTTGCGCGCTTAACATTCCGATACCGATTACAAAGGAGCGACCATGGAACTCGGTGCATTTTCAATCAGCTTGGCGGTCAAAGACATTGAAGCTTCGAAGGCTTTCTACGAAGAGTTTGGCTTCAAGGTCTTCGCGGGAGACGCCTCGCGGCACTGGCTGATTTTAAAAAATGGGCCTCACGCAATCGGTCTGTTTCAAGGCATGTTCCCAAAGAACATTCTAACGTTCAATCCTGGGTGGGAGAGTAACGCTTGCAAGCTCAATACATTCACCGACGTTCGCGATCTACAGCGCGCATTGAAAGCACAAGGTGTACAGCTAACAACCTAAGCAGACGAGACATCCACGGGACCAGCGAGTTTTACCGCAGTTGACCCTGACGGAAATTCAATTTCTAGTAGATCAGCATGTCTGAAACCCGAGTGGAAAGACCTATGAAAAAGACCGTACTAATCTTCGGACTAATTTCGGGCGCCATTTCCTCGCTGATGATGGTGGCCACTGTACCGTTCGCCGACAAGATAGGTTTCGACAAGGGCGAGGTGGTCGGCTATACGATTATTGTGCTCTCGTTCTTGCTGGTGTTTTTCGGCATCCGCTCGTACCGCGATAACGTTGGCAACGGCCAGATCACGTTCAGCAAAGCGTTTGCCGTCGGGATCTCGATTACGCTGATTTCCTGCATCTGCTATGTCGTGACCTGGGAGATTCTCTACTTCAACTTCCTGCACGGTTTCATGGACAAATACGCCGCCTATATGGTTGAGAAGCTTAAAGCCTCAGGCGCGAGTGCTGCAGCCGTACAGGTGAAACTTGAGGAACTGAAGAAATACAAGGAACTGTACGAAAACCCGTTCTTCAACGCAGCGATGACGTTCATCGAGCCTTTGCCGATTGGGCTTGTCATCACGCTGATTTCCGCGGGGGTCCTGAGGAGAAAGGGGCAATCGCAAACGGCACAATCGCCATTGCCGGCATCCTCCTGAACCAGCCACTAAACCGAGAGTGATTGTAATTTCGGTACGTATCGAGCGTTGGCAACTGTCGGGTGCCCGCAACCATCTTCTAGTTGGCTGTCAAACTTCCGTTTCTACCAGGTGTTGTAATGCGAGCCGTCGAAAGGCGAGAGTTTATCTGAATTGGAATGTACATCGACGATTCCCGTCGTCGACTGGTCAGGGCTCATCACTGTGTCGCCCGTATCTACGTGCCAATCCTTGGCATTCGTGATCGGGTCTGTCGGAATTTCGCGCAAGTACTGCGATTGCGGATTCACCAAATCTTCTAGCGATTGCGGCGCCGCTTCCTTGTCGAGCGTGTAGTGATCTATCGCCTGCCGCATCACAGAAAGGTCACTGCGCAAGGTCGCTTCTCTCGCGCGATGCACCGAACGCTGATACATTCCGGCCGCGATGCCGATCAAGATCATGATGATCGCTATTACAATCATCAGTTCAATTAGCGTGAAGCCGCCGTTTGTGGCTTTACTCGACGAGGCTCGGCAGAGCCGCCCTTTTGCCAGCGCGGGGCATAGGAGCGCAATTAATGGTGATTCACGAGAGCTAAATTTTTTCGCCTTGCTCATCCTTTTACCAGTCCGCATATCGCGTGCCATCGCTCGCCGTAGCTTGCGATTTCGAGTACACGTCAAAAACATTCTTGCCACACCAACTCGTGGAGTCAGGATCGTCTGATACGCACCGCAAGCCCCACTCAGCATGTCCGGTCATGGGGTCCACTGGAATCCGGCGCAAAAAACGAATTTTCTTATCGTCACCCGCACCCAACTTCACGCCCTTAACGAGCGTGTCCAGATCCGGTGGATATCCTTCGCTTCCTATTTCTACGCGAATCTTGTTTGTATCGGCCAGGTCCTTATACCTGTCGATCGCGTCTTTCATCTGCCGTAGTTGGTAATGCAGCAACTCCTCTTTTTTGTGAACGAGAGTGTAGCGTGCAACGGGCAGCGCCGCGGAAGATAGGATCATCAGTATCGCGCAAGCCAGAATCAATTCCAGCAAGGTCATGCCATGTTGGGAATGACCTCGGCTGCCACATTTGGGAAATTTGCGCATGTTACAAACCCTTGCAGACTACGGCTGGACTTGCAGCGTAGCTTCACCGGTCACAAGCGCGATGGGCTTTTGCTGCGAGTCCTTGGCGTTCACTTGCACGATCGACAAGTTCGAAGAGCCCGGCGCAATCGCCTTCACGACGATTCCCATGATCGTGCCCGTGCCGCTGACTCCCGCCGTGTTCGGCTGCCGCGTTGCGGAAATAATCGCCTGCCCGTGCTGCTGGTCATTGCGATTTGACCCGCACCCGGAACACACGATGGCGATCTCCTGGTTTCCGCCGGACAAAAATCCTCCGTGCTGCACTTCTTCCACGCTAATTACCGCGGGATTGTATTGCAGCAAGAAGGGAATCGAGAACAAATCGTTTACGTTCTCGACCACAACGCCGATCGTTTGTGTCTGCCCAACCTTTAGCGACAGGCTGCGCGGCTCAAACCGAATTTGCGCCGCATTCGTGCCGCTCGGCACGGTTGTTGCAGCTCCCAGCGAAGTGGGCACGGTTGGCGACGTTCCCGGCGCGGAAGGAACCGTTGCTGCGCCCGGAGCTTGTTGTCCGGAATTGGCGCCACCCTGCTGCGGCGACGGTCGTTGCTCGGAATTTGGCGAGCGCACTTCCGATTCGCGCCGCACCTGCACTTGCGACTCCGAGCCGGTATACAGCGGCCGCAAATTCGCGCGCGTCCATTCCGGCATGCGAACGATGTGCGGCGTCAGTATGATCAGGATCTCGTCATCTTCGCTGTTGTGCGTGTCCTCGGAGAAGAAATACCGCAAGAGGGGTATGCGCGCGAGCCCCGGCCACCCGTTAATGCTCTTCGTATCGCTTCGTGTTATCAACCCGCCCAAAACGTTCGCTTCGCCTTCTTTCAAGCGAATTTCGTGCTCAATCTTGCGTTGGCTGATAATGGGCTGCTGAATTCCGCCGATTGTGGACTGCCCGGTGACCGAAGATACTTCCACGCTCAACTTCATGCTCACTTCGTGGTTCGGATGGACGCGTGGTGTGATGTCTACGTTTACGCCCACATCTTGATATTGGAACTGCGTGTTCACCAGGGGGTTCACAAATCCGGTGCCAGCTGTTCCGCCAACACCAACGCCGGCCTGAAAGCTGCCCGTAGCAATCGGCACTTTATCGCCGATGCGCAGCTTCGCCGGCTGCCCATCCACCGAGCGAACTTCCGGGTTCTGAATGATCTTCGTGGTCGAATCATTTAGCAGCGCATTGGCCGTAAAGCTCGGCAGGTTGACGACATAGTCTGCCCCGGTGAGGTGTCCCAAATTTTGCAAGGTGATCGCATTGTTAGTAGTCGTCGGGGTTCCATTAGCGTTAGTGGTGGGCGTGGTTGTCGTGGTGCCTGGGGGAACCACCGCGATGCTCGCCGTTTGTCCGGGCGCGATTCCCAAACTGCGCAATTTGTCCACGCGCGCTTCCACGACCTGGACCTCAATCACGACTTCTGGCTTGGCTTTGTCGATGTCATTGATCATCTTCTCCGCAACCAGCAGCTTGTCCGGAGAGTCACGAATAACAATCGCGTTCTGCCCATTGATCTGAAATATGCGTTTCAAATCCAGCAATTGCCGCAGGCCCGTCACAACTTCCGTTAAGTCTTGTGCTTGCACGGTATTCGAGAGATAGAAGGTGCGCACGATGTTTTCTTCATAATCTCGGCGCTTCGCCGGCTGGTCCGGAATCACGAAAATAATGTTTTCCGTCACCGGTTTCCAAAATGCTTTGCTCTCCAGCGACACGATATCCAGCGCCTGCTGCAATGTCACGTTGTTCAGTTGTACTGGGATTCGCCGCGCAGGAAAGTCCGGGTCAAAAATTACAGTTACGCCTGCAAGCTTCGCGATTGTTTCAAACACGATCTTCGCGTCGTTGGTCATCGAAAGGCTAATCGCTGTGTTGGGAAGCGGCTTGAGCTCCGGCGGCATCGAAGCCAACGGCGGTTCGCCGGTGCCTTCGTTCCTGGGCGGTTCGGTGGCCGCATTGTTCGCACGATTCTTCTCTTCGATTGCGTTCACCGTCTTGCGAAATTCCTGCTCCGCAATGGGGCTGGAAGGATCGATAGCCACCGCGCGCTGAAACTCCGAGGCCGCGGCTTCCAATTGGCCGCGCTCGCGCAACTTAACGCCATTTTTCACGTGCAGCGAACTAGCCTCAAACCTTGCCTGGTTGAATTTGATCAGGTATTCGGCGTTCTCTGGGTCGTTCTTCAGCGCTTTCTGGTAATAATCGTACGCAGCGTCGTAATCCTGGAGATGCTCGGCCTTGCGCCCTTGACTGTAGTCCTTCCTACTTTTCGGGCAGCCCGCCGCCAAAAACACGGCTCCGAGGCATAAAATCAGCTTGCTGAAACGACGCATGCACTCTCCATTTTTTTCAAAATAAGCGAAATCGAGTCTAGCATCGGGTTAGAGGTCGGGCAAGGTACGGCGGGTTGGCTGTCTTGCATACAGTAACCCCTCACAGCTAAGATTTAGTTGTGCCGCTACGTGATTGGACCTAGTGCCGAAGCCACCGAAAAAGACCGAAAAGGCCGAAAAAAGCAAAGAGCAGGTGGTGGCGCAGAACCGCTCCGCCTCCTACAATTACCATTTGCTTGATCGATATGAAGCTGGGCTCGTGCTTCATGGCACGGAAGTGAAAGCTCTTCGCGAAGGAAAGGCGAATATCCGAGATGCGTTCGTGGATTTCAAGCCGAGTGGTCCCTGGCTCGTAAACGCGCACATCGCCCAGTACATGCCCGGAGGCCCTTGGAATCACGAACCACTCGGCTCGCGCAAGCTACTGCTGCACAAGAACGAAATTCACAAGCTGGCCGGCCGCACCGAGGCCAAGGGTTTGACCGTAATTCCTCTGCGCATATACTTTCGCGACGGCATTGCCAAGTGCGAGATCGCCTTGGCGCAAGGCAAGAAGACTTGGGACCGTCGGGAGGATGAGCGCAACAAGGACGCTCGCAGGGAAGCAGAACAAGCTATGTATCGCAATCGGAGGCGATAACCACAGTCATGCAGATCACGTTGGAAACAAAGCCGTTTGCTACGCTCGAGACCGATGCCTTGGTCTCGTATGTCTTTGAAGACAAGGACCCCGTGCAAGGCCGTATCGCGGAACTCGATCAATTTACCGAGGGGCTGCTGCGCAAGCTGGCCACCGGTAGCGAACTTACCGGTAAGACGTTGGAAATGACGTTGGTACACGCGCCGCGTGGCCTGAAAAGCTCTCGCTTGCTGTTGGTGGGAGCAGGGAAGCGCGAGAAATTCGATACCGCCGTGCTCCGCAAGGTCGCCGGTGCTGCGCTGCGTTATCTTAAGTCACGTGGTGTGAAGCAGTTCGCGTTTGTTCTGCGCGAAAACGAATCGGTGGAAGCTGTTGCGCAAGCCGTTGCCGAGGGCGCGCTCACCGCGAATTTTGAATCCGACAAGTACAAAACGGACAAGAAAGACGTCAAGTCCGTCGATTCCATTAGTCTGGCCGGCTTTCCCGAGCAGGATCGCGCTGCGGCTGAAAAAGGTCTGGCGCGCGGTCGCGTGATCGCCGATGCGCAGAATTTTGCTCGCGATCTGGTCAACGAGCCTTCCAACAAACTGACTCCAAAGACTTTGGCCGAAAAAGCGGAAGCTATGGCGAAAGAAGCTGGGCTAGCCGTCGACATTCTCGACGAAAAGCGCATCGCCGATCTGAAAATGGGTGCTCTCCTCAGCGTGGCGCAGGGCAGCGTCGAGCCGCCGCGCATGATGGTCATCACCTATACGCCGCCCAATCCCAAGCCTGGCGCTCCCGTCATCGGCCTCATCGGAAAAGCGGTTACCTTCGATACCGGCGGCATTTCCATCAAGCCATCTGACGGCATGGAAAAAATGAAGTACGACATGGCGGGCGGTGCCACCATGCTCGGCGTGATGCGTGCCCTCGCGGCACTAAAGCCAAACGTCAAAGTAATTTGCGTGGTGCCCAGCACGGAGAACATGCCGGGTGGGCGCGCGCAAAAGCCCGGCGACATTCAGACCGCAATGTCCGGCAAGACCATTGAGGTGCTCAACACCGATGCCGAGGGGCGCTTAATCCTGGCGGACGGCATTCATTACGCCAAGCAGCTCGGCGCGACGCATTTGATTGATGCTGCTACACTTACCGGCGCCATCGTGGTTGCCCTCGCCAACGTCAACGTCGGCGTGTTTGGCTCCGACCAGGCCTTTACGGACAAGTTTCTCGCGAGCGCAAAGGCTGCCGGGGAAAAAATGTGGCAAATGCCGCTCGACGATGAATATCGCGAGTTCATCAAAGGTACGGTCGCCGATATCCAGAACATCGGCAGCGGCAAAGGCGGCGGCGCTATTACCGGCGCCATGTTCATTAAGGAATTCACTGGCGACTCACCGTGGATTCACCTCGACATAGCCGGCACGGCCTGGAATGACGACGCCAAACCCTGGCTCGCCAAAGGCCCCACCGGCGTAGCCCTGCGCACACTAATCAATCTCGTGATGTCTTATTGAGCTTGAGCGCTTCGATTGATTCGTTGCGCATCTGCCGAGAGTCAGTAGAATCGCGCGTTGCTAATGCTCAGAACTCAAAAATTTCTAGTGTGTAAGCGTACCTGCGCGACTTGGCTACTAGGAGCGCTGTTGATCGTGCTGCCGGTATCGACTCCGGCGCAGACTGCCCCCACGTTTGTGGGTATCAGGACATTTCTTAGCGCGCCGTATCAGCCCGATCTCGCGAAGCTCAATGCGGATTTCGCGGTGCTTGGTGTTCCCTTTGATGAAGGGACTTGGGGACAGCCGGGGGAGCGCTACGGCCCGCGCGATTTACGCGAGAATTCGCAGGAATATGCGCACGATCTCACCGAAGGCTTTTATTACATTGATGGGGACCGCACACTGCTTAAGGGCAAGCACTGGGTAGACGTCGGCGACGTGATCGTCTATCCGACCGTGCCTGCCGAAACTGGCCAGAAAATTACAGAGGCGGTCAAAGCGATTCTCGCCAAGAAATCATTTCCGATTATCCTGGGTGGCGACCACAGCATCACCTTCCCTGTGATTCGCGCATACGACGTGCCGCTCACCGTCGTGCATATCGATGCGCACCTCGACACTTGGAATGGCGCGAAGGGTAACCTCGATCACGCTTCGTGGGTGCTCCGCGTAGCGAAACTGCCCTCCGTTAAGAAAATCGTTCAGCTCGGCATGCGCGGCATTGCCAATGATCCGGAAGCGGCCGGTAACGCGAAAGCGCTAGGAACAAGAATTGTGACCGGCGAAGAAATACATCGCCGCGGCGTCTCCGCGGCCCTGGAAGCTATACCTCAGAGCGAAAATATATACGTAACGTTTGACATCGATTCCATGGACCCCACACTAGCGCCCGGCACCGGAACTCTAGAACCTGGTGGCCTGACGTTCCCTGAAATAGATGAACTAATGTTGGGAATTCCGAAAAAAGGAAAACTGGTAGGTGTGGATATAGTCGAAGTAAATCCCTATCGCGACCCCAGCGGCCGAACCGCACAGACCGCCATTCGGCTACTGGTCGATCTCCTCGGCGCCGCTTTTCATTGATGCACGCTACATTTTCTCCGGTGCGTCGATCCCCATCAAATTTAATGCGCGCACCAATTGCGCTTCCACCAATTCCGTCAAACCCAATAAAAATGCGCGCTTCTGCTCATCGGCTTCCGACAAGATGTGATGCTTGTGGTAAAAATTGTTGAACGCTTGCGCCAATTGGAACGCATACTTCGCAACGAATGCCGGCTCTTGCGCGACTATCGCGGCATCCACGGCATAGTCCAGCGAACCCGCCGCCAGCAACACTTCCCACAATCCATTGCCTTCTGTCCCGGCTAAGAACTTCTGTGCCGTTTCCGGCGTTACCGCGACACGCGCCGCGCCGGCTTCCACGCCTTTGCGACGAATTCCGCGGATGCGCACCACCGCGTATTGGCAATACGGACCCGTCTCGCCCTCAAAGCTCAAGGCGTCCTTGAAATCAAAGGCAATGATAGCGTTGCGTGTGAACTTCAGCAGGAAAAAGCGCAGCGCGCCAACCGCAATGGCGTGCGCCGTGCTCTTTTGTTCTTCAGGAGTCATCTCCGCGTGCCGCTGCTGCACTTCGCCAAGCGCCGCCGCCTCCAGTTGGTCGATCAAATCATCCGCCTTTACGCCAAGTCCCTTGCGTCCGCTCACTTCAACATATGGTTTCTTCGCTTCCTCCGGCGACAGCTCGTATCCCATTTCCGCCGCACAGCGTGGCGTCAGTGCCACAATCTCGTACGACAAATGAATCGAATTCTCTGCGGCCTCGGCATGTCCCAATCCGCGGAGCCCCTGCGCCACAACATCCTGCAAATACGCCTGCCGCGCATCGATCACGTTGTATACGGTCTTCGCCGGCGCTCCAAAGGGCGGAGCATGAGGATCATTCTCGCCGCTCGTTGTCGACCAGACGTCTTCGCCCTCGGGCGCCTTCGGCCATTTCGAATAATGAAAGTCTTTACCAAGCAGCCCAAATTTCCAGAGCTGATAGGCAATATCTTTCCCCACGTAGGTAACCGTGCCATTCGAGCGCACAATAATTTTGTCCTGCGTATTCTCTTCTTCCTCCGTTCCTTCTGCGTTCTTGATGTCCGCGCTCTCGGCATTAACTCCTGATTTTTCTTCCTTCCACGGCATCACCCAGCAACCGGCCATTTTTCCGCTGGTTACAAACTGAATCGTGCCTGTTTCCTTCAGCTTCGCAAACGCCAAATCCCAAAAATGCAAATGCAAGATTTCGCTCTCGCGCGCCAGCAACTGATAAAAAATCCCCAACCGAGCCATGGTCCGCAAGTGACAAGTGACAATCGCATCCGCTACCACTTGCCCGACTTCCGCTTCCTCGCCGCGCCCTTCTTCGATCGCTTTCAGCGTATCGCCGCGCAGTTTCGCGGCTTGTTCCTTGTTCTCCGCCAAAAATTGCGTTGTCTTCGCATACAAATCCCAACAGTAATAATCGAAGCGCGGTTCCATCGCCATCATCTTCACGCTGACAGGAGTGCGCTTCTCCATGTGCAAAAAGCCGATGACCACGTCCGCGACTTGCACGCCCGTGTTGTCAATATAGTTTTGCACCTGCACGTTGCGCCCGGCCTGCCGCAGCGTGCGCGCCATGGTGTCGCCTAGGACCGCATTTCGGACGTGTCCGATGTGCGCCGCCTTATTGGGGTTAATGCTGGTGTGCTCGACAATAATTTTGTGGGACAGGCGATTTTGGCTGTCCTTGCGATCTCCGCTTTTCGCTTCGGTTTGGGCCGCTTCCCAGAATGCGCCACGGTCAAAGTAAGCATTTAAGTAGCCTGCTCCGGCCACCTCTAACTTGGCGACCCCCGGGACAGGCGGCAGCGCGTTCTGAATTTCCTGCGCGATCTGACGTGGCGCGCGCTTCAGCCGCTTCGCCAATTCAAAGCAAACGGGCGAAGCTGCCTCGCCCATCTCAATCTTCGGCGGCCGCTCGAGCACGATCGGCAGCTCCAGGTGGTACTTAGCGCGAATATGCTTCGCAAGAGCATCGCGGAATCTTGTAGTGATCTCTAGATACACGCAGCCTCAATCATCCCCGGCGAGTAGGGCACCACAGTATAGAGAGCGCGACACGTGGGGTCAAAAAGGGTTTCAGAGGAGACCGGCACGCGCTCCTCGCCGCTCTTCAAGTCGAAGCCGAGACGGCTTCAATTTGACACCCCTGCCACCCCGCCGATAGTATCGAAATGCTCCCGTCGGACACATTTCTTGCGGGTCAGGCGTAACCGCCCCGAGGCTTGCCACGGTTGTGGCGTACTCCCATGAAACTCGCGTATTTTGACTGCTTTTCGGGCATTAGTGGCGACATGACTCTTGGCGCGCTGCTCGATGCCGGCTGCGACCTCGATCATCTGCGGGGCGAGCTGCGGGGGTTGCAGGTGCCCGGGTGGGAGCTGTCCGCCCAAAAAGTTTGGAAGAATGGCATGGCAGCGACCTACGCACGTGTGAAGACGGAGGATCAGCAGAAGCATCGCTCGCTGAGCACGATTTTGGAAATCTTGAAGAGTTCGCAACTTGCACCTCCTGTGCGCGAGCGTGCGGCCGCCATTTTCCAGAAGCTGGGCGAAGCCGAAGCGCGTGTGCACGATGTGCCGCTCGAGAAAATTCATTTTCACGAAGTGGGCGCCGTGGACGCGATTGTCGATATCGTCGGCGCGTGCATCGCGTTTCACGCGCTTGGCATCGAGAGGTTTGCGTGTTCGCCGCTGAACGTCGGCGGCGGAACGGCGAAAATGGCGCACGGCGTTTTGCCGGTGCCTGCTCCGGCAACGGCGAATTTGCTGCAAGGCAAGCCCACGTACTCGAATGGGGTCCAGCGAGAGTTGGTCACGCCGACAGGCGCGGCAATCGTTGCGACGGTGTGCGATTCATTTGGTCCACAGCCGGCGATGAGTGTTTCGGCGATTGGATACGGCGCTGGCACTGCGGACCTCGAAGGCCAGCCGAATGTGTTGCGCATCATGATTGGCGAAGCAACCGAAAAAGCTTTGCCGACGTACGACCAAGAGATCACCGTCATTGAAGCAAATCTCGATGATATGAACCCGCAGATTTACGGATATTTTCAGGAGAAGGCGCTGGCAGCAGGGGCGCTCGACGTTTTCACCACGCCGGTGCAGATGAAGAAGAACCGGCCCGGAACACTTCTCACCGTTTTGTGCAAGCCGGCCGACGCACAGACGCTCATGTCGCTCATTTTCGCGGAGACAACAACTTTTGGCGTTCGGACCCATACTGCCCAGCGGCGCGTACTTCCGCGCGAGTCCGTAAAGGTGAACACAAAATTCGGTGAAGTGCGAGTTAAGTTGTCCCGCGTGAACGGGCGCATTCTGCACGTTGCCCCCGAATACGAAGACTGCCGCAAACTAGCCGAGGAAAAAAACGTGCCGCTGCAGCGCGTTATTAATGAGGCGCTACGCAATTACGAGCAGCAAACAGCGAACAACTGAAAAATGGCGCAAGCGAAACCAAAGTTTTATCTGACCACACCGATCTACTACACGAACGGCTTGCCGCACATCGGGCACACCTACACGACCGTCGTCGCCGACACGATTCGCCGCTACAAGCGCATGCAGGGCTACGAAGTCGTGATGACCACCGGCACAGACGAGCACGGCGTCAATGTCGAGCGCGCCGCGCAGAAGGCCGGCGTGCCAGAATCGGAATTCGTCGCCAAAATGGCGGAAGCGTGGCGTTCCTTGTGGGAAGAGTTGGGTGTTCCCGCGGATGAGTTCATTCGCACTACGGAAGTGCGGCACGCGCGCACGGTGCAGTGGCTGTTCAAGTTGTGCCGCGAAAACGGATTTGTTTACCCCGGGCACTACACGGGGCAATACTGCATTTACGATAACGCGTATGTAGACGTAAAACCTGGAGAGAATTGCCCGGATTGCGGACGGCCCACGGAGACGGTCACCGAAGAAAACTATTTCTTCAAGCTCTCCGCGTTTCAGCAACCGCTTCTAGATTTTTACAAGAAGAATCCTAATTTCATTCAGCCGGAAACGCGGCGCAACGAAATTCTCAGTTTCGTGGCAGGTGGTCTTCGAGACCTGAGCATCACGCGCACTTCGATTCGCTGGGGCATTCCCGTTCCCGGTGAAGAGCCTCACGTGTTTTACGTGTGGTTTGACGCGCTTACGGCGTACCTCAGCGCGGTTGGCGGTCCCGAATATGAGCGGCGGGGCTTCTGGCCCGCGGATTTGCACCTCGTCGGCAAAGATATCATTCGCTTTCACACCGTTTACTGGCCGGCATTTCTGATGGCCGCGGGACTGCCCGTGCCGAAGCAGGTGTGGGCGCACGGGTGGTTCCTGATTGACGCCGGCAAGATGAGCAAGTCCAAGGGTAACGTTGTGCAGCCGCGCCCCATTGCGCACGTGCTTGGGATGGATGCGCTGCGTTATTACATGCTGCGGGAGACTGTCTTCGGTCAGGACGGCAATTTCAGCTACGACGCCTTGGTGCAGCGATATAACAGCGATCTTGCGAACGGTCTCGGCAATCTGGCGAGCCGCACGCTGACGATGATCGAGAAATACTGCGGCGGCGCGTTTCCGAAAGGCAGCGCTGATTTATCCATTTCGCTTGCGCCATGGCGCGTGCCGGAGCGAATTCAGCAGGTTCGTTCGCTTTACGAGCAGTATCACTTCACGCGCGCGCTCGAGGAAATCTGGCGTCTGATCACGGACGTGGATTTGCTGATTTCGGAACAAAAGCCGTGGGCGCTCGCGGAAGATCCTGCGAAGCGCGCGCAACTGGAAACGGTGCTGTGGATTGCGGCCGACACCCTGCGTGTTGTCGCTGTGCTGGCCCATCCGGTGATTCCTACCGCGACGGAAAAGCTGTGGCGAGCCCTGGGCCAGAGCGGCTCCGTGGGAGAGCAGGGAATTGACGACCTGCAGTGGGGAACCCTGCGCGCAGGAACAAAGATTGCAAAAGCGGAAGGGCTTTTTCCGCGAATTGAAAAACAAGAAGCTGTGGAGAGGATGGAAGCGATGGAAAGTGAACCTCAGAAACCTGCAGTAACTCCGGCGCCGACCGCCAGCGTGCCAGCGGGACCGGGTCCGTCCGGTGCGGTGTCACAGACCGCGCCCGAAAAGATCGCGATTGAAGATTTCGCAAAAGTGGAGATGCGCGTTGGCCAAGTCAAAACGGCCGAGCGCATTGTTGGCGCGGATAAGCTGCTGAAGCTGACGGTCGACATCGGCAGCGAAGTGCGCCAGATTTGCGCCGGCATCGCTCAATTTTACGAGCCGGAGTCCCTGGTGGGACGCAAGGTGGTCGTGGTGGTGAACCTCGCCCCGCGCAAGCTGCGCGGCGTCGAGTCCAACGGGATGATCGTCGCCGCCAGCGTAGGCCCCGAAGGTCGCCCAGTTTTAGCCGCGTTCACCGAGGACGTAGAAGTCGGCGCGCGCTTGAAATAGCACAGGCACTATTGCCTGTGCCGGTTGAATGTTCGCCCGTTGTTGGACCGCGCAGACAAGAGTGTCTGTGCTACTTAGATGGAACTCATCGATTCACATGCGCATATTGATTTTCCGCAATTTGCGGAAGATCGCGACGCGATGCTCGAGCGCGCCCGAGCCGCTGGGGTCACGACTCTGCTCGCCATTGGGTCCGGGCCGGGGCCGGAAAAGTTGGACGCGGCCATTCCTTTTGCTGAGCAGCACGATTGGATTTACGCCACGGTGGGCACCCACCCGCACGAGGCCAAGGAACTTACGCCCGCGCACCTCGAGCGCCTGGCCGAGCTCGCGAAACATCCGCGCGTGATTGCTTACGGCGAGATTGGGCTGGATTATTTTTACGACCACTCGCCGCGCGATGTGCAGCAACGCGTTTTTCGCGAGCAAATGGAGTTGGCTGCTAACGCGAAGCTCCCGATTATCATTCATTGCCGCGACGCCTGGGCGGACTGCATGGACTCGCTCGAGCGAAACTGGCGCCCGACGGGGCTTGGCGGCATCCTGCATTGCTTCACCAGCACCCTCGAAGATGCCAAGCACGGGCTGGACATGGGCTTTATGATTTCCTTTGCGGGAAATTCGACATATCCGAAAGCGCAGAACCTGCGCGACGTGGCGAAAGCCTTGCCCCTTGAGAAACTTTTGATTGAGACGGACTGTCCGTTTCTTGCGCCGCAACCCTATCGCGGCAAGCGCAACGAGCCGGCCTACGTCGGCGAGGTAGCTAAGGCCATCGGTAGTGTGAGAAACTTAGCCGCGGAAGAAGTTGCGTTGGCCACGGCGGGAAATTTTCGGCGCTTTTTTGGCCTAAGCTCCGACGAGCCGGCAAGATCCGTGACAGCGGAACCGCACTGAATCGAACCGCGTGCATACGCATGGTTCATGATATTGTCCAATGCCAACTGACGCAGGATCGAAGCAGGCCAGGGAGAAAGTCATCGCACTGCTGACGGCCAGGGAAATTTTTGATCTCGTCCGGGACGACCTTGTCCTCGTCGAGCAGGAGTTGGCGCGGCAAACTTCCGTCTCGTTCGAGCCGGTTTCCGAAATCACCAGCTATCTTTTGGGAGGAGGCGGGAAGCGTTTGCGTCCGGCGCTATTGCTGCTTTCCGCGCGCTACGCCGGCCGCACCAAGAGCGATGGCGCGATTCGGCTGGGCGCCGTCGTCGAGCTGCTGCACAGCGCCACGCTGATTCATGACGACGTGATTGACAGCGCGAACACGCGGCGCGGGCGGCCTTCAGCGAATTCGCGGTGGGGAAATCATCGCAGCGTGCTGGTCGGTGACTGGCTCTACATGCTGTCCTTTCAGATGGCCCTCGAAGAGCGCAATTTTCGTATCCTCGACATTCTGATCGATCTCACGCAAAAAATGGTGGAAGGCGAGCTGATTCAGCTCGAGAAAATCGGCCGCATCGACGTTACCGAAGAGGACGCGTTGCGCCTGGCGACTTACAAGACGGCTTGCCTATTCAGTGGCTGCGCGCGCCTGGGCGCGGTGCTTGGCGGACTTGAAGATGCGGGAGAAGAGGCGCTTGCGGAGTACGGGCGTTATGCGGGACTTGCGTTTCAGTTGGTGGATGACCTCTTGGATTTCACGGCCTCTGCCGAGCAGCTTGGCAAGCCGGTGCTCAGCGATTTGAAGGAAGGCAAAGTCACGCTGCCTCTGATTTATGCCATGGAAAACGGGCATCGCGATGCGAGGGAACTCGTGGCCCGGGTGCTCGAGGAAAAGGAATTTGACTCGGTGCGGCCGGAGACGATTGTTGCTTTGGTGCAGGAGTCCGGTGCGCTGGATCGCGCTCGCAATCTCGCGCACGAGTATGCGCGTCGCGCGAAGGCTTGTCTGAACGGGCATGGGGATTCGGAATACGCGCGGGCGCTGCTGACGTTGCCGGATTTTATTTTGGAGCGGGAAAACTAACCACACAGCAGGTACGCTGTCGCCTAACGGATTGATCTTGCCTAGATGGGCGCAGCGGTGCTGCCGCCCTTACGAGAAACATGCTTCCCTTCAAGGTTGTGTACCACGATAAATATGATTTGAATCTTGGGCCGCACGTTTTCCCGTCGCAGAAGTTTCGGCTCATCGCGGAAGCGCTCGTCGCGGAGAAGATTGCGAGCCGCGAAGATTTCGTGCAGCCGAAACCGGCGAGCGATGACGATATTCTTCGCGTCCATACGCCGGAATGGGTGCGGAAGCTCAAAACAGGCACGCTGACTGCGAGCGACGTGATGCTGCTGGAAATTCCATACTCGCGCGAGCTGGTGGACGCAGTGTGGCTTGCTGCGGGCGGGTCGATTGCTGCGGCGCAATGCGCGCTGCGCGACGGCTTTGGGGCGAATCTTGGCGGCGGATTTCACCATGCTTACCCCGACCACGGGGAAGGGTTCTGCGCAATCCACGATGTGGCCGTAGCGATCCGGCGATTGCAGGCGGATGGAGCGATCCGAAAGGCCATCGTGGTTGATACGGACGTGCATCATGGCAATGGCACGGCGGCAATCTTTCGCAATGATCCCTCCGTCTTCACGATTTCCATCCACCAGTTGAACAATTATCCGGGGCACAAGCCGCCATCGAGCATTGATCTGAACATGGCGGATCGCGTCGATGATGAGGAATATCTCGGCGCACTGCTGCCTGCGGTGCAAAAGTCGCTTGACGAATTTCGCCCGGAGATTTTGTTTTATGTCGGAGGAGCGGACCCATTCTGCGAAGACCAACTGGGCGGACTGATGCTGACCAAAAAAGGCCTAATGGAACGCGACCGGCGCGTATTTGAAGAAGCGCGCCGTCGCGGCATTCCGGTAGTGACCACGCTCGCGGGCGGATATGCGCGGCGCATTGAGGACACGGTGCGCATCCACGTGAATACCATTTTGGCTGCGCGGGAAGTCTCGGAGAACTTTCCGTTGAAGGCGGCGTCGCGGGGATGAGCGCGGCGAAGAAAAAAGCAGGTCCCTCACTCCGTTCGGGATGACACTGTTGTTGCGAAGCTGAGAGCGGCGCTTTAAGAGGCGCGCAGACGAATCTCGCCTGATACGGTGTGAATCTCGATGCGGCCGCCATTGCCGCTGCCAACGCGTGCGCGCAGCGAGTGCTTTCCTTGCTCCTCCACCACGACAGGAATGTCCGTCTTGATTTCGCCGGAAACGGCCTCGGCGGCTAGATGAAAGCTCGCGTTTGACGGCACACCTAGAAGCACGCTTCCCGAAGCTGTCTTGAGATCCCAATAGCTGCTTGCGCCGGGGTTGCCTTGCACGTTCACGCGACCGGATGCCGCATGCGCTTTCACGTCACTGGTCGCGCCTTCGACATCGACTGAGCCGCTCGCAGTGGAAGCATCGACGCGGCCGCCTGGCTTGGTGATCTGCGTGGAACCGGAAAGCGCGCTGATGCGCGCATCGCCTTTAATATTGGAAACCGTTACCGTCCCGGAAGCGCTGTTGGCGCGGATGTCGTCGCCGATATTGTCGGCGCGAATGGAGCCGCTGAGCGTCGAAAGTTGTGTCTGCCGTTCGATATGGCTGACGCGAATGGAGCCGGATGCCGCTTCCGCTTTTACCGGGCCGCGCACATCTTGAATCGTCTGCGCTCCGGAGAGCACCGAACACGCAACTTCCGTGTCGCGCGGAACTTCGATGACGTAGCTGACATTCACATTGCGCAGGCGGCGCATTTCCTCGCCAATACGGATTGTATTCCCGTGCTGCTCGACGGGGGGATTGGCAAGCAGCTCATTCATGCGCTTCTCGGGGCTTTCGAATCCAATGCCGGACGCGTGAGCATCCGCGTGAACGTGTACTTTTCCGTCGGCACTGCCGGTAATGGAAACGTCGCCGGACGTGTTGGTGATCTCGAGGCGAATTGGCCCGCTAACGCTGAGCGTGCGATCGAAGCTGCCGCTGGCCGATGGACCCATCGCGCAGCCCGCGCCCGCCAGTGCGGCGAAGAGGAAACCTGCCAGGGCCGCAAATTTGCGATACCTCATCGTGCCTCCATGCGAAGTCAACCCGCAGGCTGTCTTGCAACAGTCTAAAGCCTGTCTAAAGGAATATACGAAAATCCCCGGAATTATGTTCCGATCGCGGGGATACGCTCAAGAGCGTTTCTGATGGGGGAGCGTTTCGTTCAGCGAACCTTGGCGATATCCCTCGAGGTCGAGCGCGACGTAGGTGAAGCCGGCGCGTTTCAAAGCTTGCGAGATCGCTGCGCTCGTATCTCTCGAGAACGCGCGATCCATTTCTTCGGGTGCGATTTCAACGCGCGCCAGCTTATCGTGCAAGCGCACACGGAATTGGCGGAAGCCGAGTTCACGCAGCGCGGCTTCGCCGCGCTCGATGAGCGTCAGCCGCTCGGGAGTAACTTCGGTGCCGTACGGCACGCGCGAGGCAAGGCATGCGGAGGCGGGGCGGTCCCAAGTTGGCAATCCCACGCGTTGGGAGAGATGCCTGATCTCGGACTTTCTCAGGCCGGCATCAAGCAGTGGGGCCAGCACGCGATGTTCTTTTGCGGCTCGATGACCGGGGCGGAAGTCCAGCGTGTCATCCGCATTGACCCCGTAAGCTGTGGCTGCGAAGCCCCGCCGCAGGGCCATCGCATCCAGCACGGAGAAAAGTTCATCTTTGCAGTAAAAGCAGCGGTCGGCAGCGTTTGCGCGATAAGCCGGATTTTCCATCTCGTGCGTGTCAACGAATTCGTGATGAATTTCGAAAGCGCGGACAAAATCGTCCGCCGCCGCACGATCGTGCGCGGAGAAACTCGGTGAAAGCGCGGTGACGGAAAGCGCGCGGGCGCCGAGCGCACGTTGCGCCGCCCAAGCCAAGTATGCGGAGTCGGCGCCTCCGGAGAGCGCAACGATCAGAGATCGAGACTCGGCAAGACGCGCCAGGAGCGAAGTTTCTTTTTGTTCCGGCGAAAGGCCAGGGTTTTCCGGAATGCGAATTGGAACGAAGGCGGTCATTCGGAATCAGTATAACGCACAGTTAAGATGCAGAGCCGCTTTGAAATGGCTCAGCGTGGGTCGTGCAAGGAGCCAAGCGTCTACTTGAAGTCCAACAGCACGTCGACCGTTCCCTTGGCCTCGTCAGGCTGCAACCAGTGACCTACTTCATCGTAATGAATCGGCAGGTCCTTGAAAATTTCCGTCGAATGCGCCTGCAGCTTGGTGAGGAATTCTTCGTACTTGGCCTTATCGAATAGTTGGCCTTGTGGAATAGGCCATGCGTCACGCAAATGTTTTTCAGCGTTCACGGAGAGTCCCGTGATTGTCATCGAACCGAAGTGAAACGGCTTCCCCTCTTCAACGCGCACGTGGTAGGCAATGGTGTGCGTCGCGTCATCGTAGGTAGCCATCGGTTCCACTTTTGCCTGCATGTACCCACGGCGCCCATATTCTTCGCGCACATGTTCCCAACCTGCTTCAATGGCCATGCCGTCGGCGACATCGCCGGATTTCAGTCCGACGCTATTCGCCAGGGTGCTGGTCGAAAGCACATTATTCCCGCTCCACTCCACTCCTTTAAAGTGATAGACCGCGCCGGGATTGATTGGCACGAAGACGGGAATTTGCTCGGGCAGTTTTTTATTTGGGTTGCCGCTGAGTCGTACTTCTGGCGGACCGAGTTTCGCGCGTAGAAATCCCTTTTGCAAAAAGGTCGGCCGAATCTGTTCGGTCAAGAACATGTCGATTGCTGTGCGCGAATATGGCTTGCCGAGCAACTCGGGAAGCTCCTGACGAACAGCCGGCGACGAATTCAGCGCGGCATCGCCGAATTCCACTCCGGCGATGTGCAAGGCTTCCGCATTGATGCGGAATTGCTGCACGCCCCCGTCGCCAACTGGGTTCGCTGCGACTTGATGTTCGATCGCCGCTTGCAGCCCATGCGTCACCAGAAATTGCCCGAGCGCCTCGGCGGCGTGGTCGACGACGGCGCCTGCTTCGGGCAGCGTGCCATCGTAAAAAGGAAGCTTGGCGCGAATGGCCTCGTTTAGCTCGCTATCCGCGAACCACGGCAGATTATCGAAGTAGGCTGGAATGCGCGGCGCTTCTTCCACATGGAAAGTCACCACGACGCCATCCGGGCGGGACTGAAAGTTATATTTCACTTTGGCAAACAGGCCGCTCTGCACCAATTTGTCCGCGGCGGTTTGCAGGTCGTCCTTTCCAACTTGCGCGCCGGTTTGTAGACCCGTCAAAGCGGCGACCTGCGGTTCGGATAGGGACTTCAGTCCTTCGGCGCGAATTTCGCGGAGAGGTGCGGTTGCGACCGCGGCAGGGGGGGGTGTTTGCGCCCATGTCGAAAATGCGAAAGCCGTGGCGAGAAGCCAAGCGGTACAACGAATATTCGCGTGCATGAGTTTAGTTTACCGAAAAATGTTGGTGGCTGCCGAGGCCCGTGCAGTTGACCGGATTACATTGTACCGAAAAGGGGCGCAGCATGCCGCCCCTGGGAAAATGCTTATTCGACGGTGACGGATTTGGCTAAGTTGCGAGGCTGGTCTACGTCGCATCCACGGCGCACCGCGATGTGATACGCGAGCAGTTGCAATGGGATGATTTCCAGTAGCGGCGAGAGCAGCTCTGGAGCTTGGGGAATCTCGATGACATGATTGGAGGCCTCACGGGCAAGGTGGTCGCCGGCAGTCACCACGGAGATAACGATGCCGTCGCGTGCGCGTACCTCTTGGATATTTGAGACGCTCTTCTCATAGCGCGTGACCGAATCCGGATCGTTTTCGTCGTGCGTGGCCAAAACAACTACCGGAAGATTTTCGTCGATCAACGCGTTTGGTCCGTGCTTCATTTCGCCCGCCGGATACCCTTCCGCATGGATGTAGGAAATTTCCTTGAGCTTGAGCGCGCCTTCGAGCGCAATCGGGTAATGAATGCCGCGTCCGAGATAGAGAAAATCCGTGTTGCGGAAAAATTGCCGCGCGAGCGTCTCGTAAAGGCCCGTTTCATCGCCTTGCAGCACCATCTCGATTTTGTGCGGAATGCGCGTGAATTCCTGCAGTAACGTCTTGGCGGCTTCGCCGGTCAATTTGTCGCGCACTTGCCCCAAATGCGCGGCCAGCAACAGCAGGGCAGTCAACTGAGACGTGAAAGCTTTCGTGGACGCAACACCAATTTCCGGTCCCGCGTGCGTCAATATCGTGCCCGCTGCTTCGCGGGTGACCATCGAGCCCATCACATTGCAGATCGCCAGCGTCGGCGAACCCTTCAGCTTAGCCTCGCGCTGCCCGGCCAGGGTGTCAGCGGTTTCGCCGGACTGGCTGATGCACACGGTCAGCGTTTTGCCGTCCAGAATGGGATCGCGATACCGGAATTCGCTGCCGTAATCAACTTCCACCTGCATCCGAGCCAACCGCTCGATCATGAATTTCCCGGCCAACCCTGCGTGCCAGCTCGTTCCGCAGGCTACGATGCGCACCTGCTGGAAATCGCGGAACTGTTGCTCGGTAATCTGCATGTCGTCGAGGAAAATCTTTCCGGTATCCTGCGAGATGCGGCCAAGCAGAGTGTCGCGCACGGCGCGCGGCTGCTCGAAGATTTCTTTCTGCATGAAATGCTTGTAACCGCCTTTTTCGGCCATGATCGGGTCCCAGGTGACGTGTTGCGCGGGGCGGTTGACCGGGCGGCCGTCATGATCCATCACGCAGACGCCTTGTTGCGTCAGCACGGCGATGTCGCCATCAGCGAGGAAAAAGATTTCGCGCGTGTGCTCCAGGAGCGCTGGGATATCGCTGGCTACAAAAAATTCGCCTTCTCCCAGACCGATTACCGAAGGCGGTCCCATTCGCGCGGCCACAATCTTATGCGGATCTTTTGCGGACAGGAACACGAGCGAGTAGATGCCGCGTAATTCTTTCAGCGAACGCCGGACGGCTTCCTCGAGCGGCGCATTCTTGGAATTCTTTTCTACCAGGTGCGCAACGATCTCGGTATCCGTTTCCGTAACGAACTTGTGCCCCTCGCGCTGCAATTGCTCTTTCAGTTCTAGATAATTTTCGATTATTCCGTTGTGCACCACTACGATCTGCCCGGTGCAGTCGCGATGTGGATGCGCGTTCTCTTCGGTTGGGCGGCCATGCGTTGCCCAGCGTGTGTGCCCGATCCCGTAGGTGCCTTCGATGGGAGATTTCCGCAGGACTTCTTCCAAATTGCGCAATTTTCCTGGCGCGCGGCGGACTTCCAGCTTGCCGTCATTGACCACGGCGATTCCCGCCGAGTCGTAGCCGCGGTATTCGAGCTTACGCAAGCCTTCGATGATGACGGGTACGACCTTTTTCGGCCCTATATAACCGACAATTCCGCACATAACGCGGTTCTCCTGAGGGGACCTAAATCTTAAGAGCGTAACTAAATCTTAAGAGCGTGGCTAATCTTAAGAGCGTAACACGGAGTTTCTGAGCGCCGTCACGGGGTCGAGGACGAGTTGCGAAATAAAGTGAGCACGCGAGGCGTATCCGGGCTCAGTCCACAATTTCGAATCGATATTCCTCGATCACCGGGTTGGTTAGCACTTCTTTGGAAATGCGTTCGAGCTGCGACTGCGCCTCGTCACGGCTCCAGCCATCGAGATTGAGCACAAAGAATTTTCCCTGCCGCACATCGCGAACTTGGTTATAGCCGAGCCCCGACAACGCGTGCTGAATGGTTTGTCCCTGCGGATCGAGAACGGTGCGCTTCGGCATCACCCAAACGTGTGCTTTCATAACCTAATTATAACAGTTAGGCAGCCATTTCTGATGTGTTGCCTAGTCATTCCTCTGTACGTGATCAGTTGCCTCTGGGTGTACATTGGTGGTGAGGACGACATTCATGACGCCAGAAGCCATTCGTAGCAGGGCGAGCGATGACGAGGTTTTGCCGGCGTTGCCTTTCGACTCTTGGAAAGATACGCAAGCTACTTTGCATATGTGGATGCAGATTGTGGGGAAAGTGCGCCTGAAATTGTCCCCGATCGTCAATCACTGGTGGAACGTGCCGTTTTACCTGACCGCGCGGGGCATGACCACCTCGGCGATGCCGTACAAGCAACGCACAATCGAGGTGCAGTTCGATTTTATCGACCACAAGCTCACCATCACGACCAGCGAGGGTCGCGTGGTCACCATGCCTCTGGCGGCGGAAAGTGTCGCAGATTTTTATAAGAAGTTCATGGCGGCGCTGACCGAACTCGGCGTAATTGTGAATATCTGGACGACGCCATGTGAGGTTCCCAATCCGATTCCATTTGAGCAAGACCGTGTTCACGCCGCTTATGATCCGGAAGCGGTTCATAAATTCTGGCGCACCGTGGTATGGGTCGATCAGGTATTCAAAGAATTCCGCGCCGGCTTTCAAGGAAAGGATAGTCCGGTACATTTTTTCTGGGGAAGTTTCGATATCGCGGTTACTCGGTTCTCCGGCAGGCCCGCGCCGGAGCGGCCGGGCGCGGACTCCATCACGCGGGAGGCGTACTCCCATGAAGTAAGCAGCGCCGGATTCTGGCCCGGCGGAGGAGACATCCAGGGCCCTGCTTTCTACTCCTATGCTGCGCCGGAACCGGCAGGTTTTGCAGAGCAGCGCGTTCGTCCAGAAGCAGCCTTTTACCACCCGCAAATGAAAGAGTTCTTGCTGATGTACGATGACGTGCGAGGTGCGGCATCGCCAAAGGCTGCGCTAACAGAATTTCTTCAAAGCACGTACGATGCGGCCGCGGACCTGGGCAAGTGGGACCGCAAGAACTTGGAACGTCAGCATCTCGGCTCTAACACTACTTCGCAGGCAAGCCGGTAAAGCGCACTCCGGCGCTGTGCACTTTGTAGCGAATATTTAGTCCGATCAGCAACGCAGTGACTGACTCGACGATGCGCGCATTCTCCAGCTTGCCGCCATTTAGCGCGCGGACTCCTGGAATTTTAACGGCCAGCTCCATCGCCACTTTTTTGGCGTCTTCATCGTCGCTGCAAACCAGCACGTCGCAATCTACCGGAGCATCGCCGGCCAACAGCTCCGCGCTCAAATTGTGAAACGCTGCTGCAATGCTGACCCCGGCCGGCAGCAACTCTGCCGCCGCTTCTGCCGCGGAGCCCTGCCACACGCCGATCATGCGCGTGGGCGATCCGCCGACCGTGGCGGCCAGCGGCACGGTGGTATCAATTACGATCGTCCCCGGCTTCCAAACGCTTTTCAATTGCTTCAGCAGCGGCGCTTGGCCGGAGAAGGGAAGCGTCAGCACAGCGATTTGGCACTGCGCCACAGCCGCGGCGTTTTCCGCTCCATCGATTTGCGCCCCGCCACCGAGGCCCGCCCGAAGCTGTTGCGCCGTTTCTTGCGCGCGCAACGCTTCGCGAGAGCCGATCACGATGTGCTCGCCCGCGCGCGCCAACCGGGCGGCCAACCCTGAGCCTTCGGGCCCCGTGCCGCCTAAAATCGCAATTGTCCGTGCCATCGTGCTACTCCTTCTCGTCCACCATTTGCGATGATTATACGTGACACACGGACGCGACCTTGCGCCGCGTCTGTGTTATCTTCAAAAACTTCCACAATGGCGCCGACAACTCCAAGCACGTCCGACTTCCGCCATGCGCTCGGGCAATTTGCGACCGGCGTCACGGTAGTGACCGCGGAGCGGGCGCCTGGCCAAGTACACGGCATGACGGCGAACTCTTTCACCTCGGTATCGCTCAGACCGCTGCTGATTCTCATCTGCGTCGCTCATCAGGCCCAGTTGCTTCCTCTCATACAGAGGCAGAAGCGTTTTGGTGTGAGCATCCTACGGGAAGATCAGCGAGCGCTTTCAGAGTATTTCGCGCAGACTGTCGAGGATTCGCAAATCGAGAGACGCTTGGGCATTCATTACCGCTGGACGGAAACAGGCATTCCCTTATTGGAAGATGCGCTGGCGCACCTTGCCTGTAAAGTTGTTTCCGAACAGGCGGCCGGTGACCACACCATTTTTATCGGCGAGGTGGAAAGCCTGGACGTTCACGAAGGCAAGCCGCTCCTGTACTTGTGCGGAAACTACCGAAGTCTGTGCAGCTAGCGATCTATACCGTTCAGCGATGAAGAAGACCTAAATCAGTGATGCCCGCCGAGCGGGTCGCGCTTTACGCCATATTCCGCACCCCACTTGTCGGTCATGCGTGAGCGAATCTCCCACAGCTCCGGGAAAAACTTGTGCCGCATGCCTTCTTCGAGAATTTCGACAGGACGGCCCTTCAGCGATTTCGATCCAAAGCCAATCGTGCGGTGAATCAACTGCATGTGCTCGTACCGGAATTTCTGAAACAACTCATCAAATTCCGCCAGCGCTTCCGCGATCACGTACGCGTCGCTGTGCGTGTACTCCGTGTCGTAGACTTTTTCCAGCGTCAGCCCATGTTTGTCCAAATAGTGCTGCTGGAACGAACTCCACAGCGGCTGGTACATTTTCAGCAGCACGCGAAATCCCGGCGATTCCTGCCCGCTGCCGTTTCCGAGCCGCAAGCGAATTTCCTGATATTCCTTGGGCGACATGATCTCGAGCAAAGCGATCTGATGGATCATCAGCCGCTGCGCCGTATGCACGCGCCGAAATAGCGTCATCACGCGATTTGTATTTTCCTGTTGTAGATAATCGTCGATATCGAGCAGCGTGTACGCGATCAGCTTCATCCACAATTCTTCGACCTGGTGAACAACCTGAAATTGCAACTCGTCGGCGTTGCATAGCTCTCCGAATTTCGTCTGGCAAGAAAGCAGCGTCTTTGTATTCAGATACAACTCATAATCGAGCGTGCCCTCGCCGCCCATAATCGCGTAAAACTGTTCGCGGTTCACAACGATGCCTCCATAGCGCGCCAAAACCATAGCAGTCGTAAATCTATTTTGAGGGTACCGCAAATTGTGAAGACGGGGATAAATCGGCGGGACAAAAACAGAAGCGAGCCTATTGGATTGAGAATTATCGCTCCGAACTTCCCGAGGGCCGCGTCTGCTCGGTGTCGCCAACATCTTTGCGGTGGCTTTTCACTTCGCGCAACGCGTACACCGGCTTGTTCTGCGATTCGTAATAGGTGCGCGCAATCAGTTCGCCGAGCAATCCCATGGACACGAATTGCACGCCGCTGATAAACAGTGCCACCGCTAGCAGCATCAACGGCCCGTGTTGGGTCATGACGTTAACGCCATGAGCAAATTTTTCGAACGCCAGGTAGCCGGCCAGAGCCATCCCCAGCGCCGTGCCACCAACACCCAGCAACCCAAAAAATTGCAACGGCCGCGTCGAGTAATCCAGCAGAAACTTCACAATCAGCAAATCCAGGAAGACCCGAATCGTGCGCCCAATTCCGTAGTTGCTCTTGCCGCTCTTGCGCTCCCCATCCGTTATCGGCACTTCGGTGATGCGCGCGCCCGTCGAGCTGGCCAGCGCCGGAATGAAGCGGTGCAGCTCGCCGTACAATTGGATCTCCTGAATGATTTCGCGCCGGTACGCTTTGAAGGTTGTCCCGAAATCGTGGAGCTCAATCCCCGACAGCTTCGCCATCATCCAGTTCGCCGCGCGACTCGGCACTTGCCTCAACAACCAGTGATCGCGCCGAGCGTAGCGCCAACCGCTCACTAAGTCGTAGCCTTCTTCGATTTTTTCCAGGAAGCGCGGAATCTCTTCGGGGTCGTGCTGCAAATCTCCATCCATGGAGATGATCACTTCACCGCGCGCAAAATCGAAGCCCGCCTTCAACGCCGGCGTTTGCCCAAAATTCCGCCGCAGCCGAATCAAATTCACGCGGCGATCGTGCTCGTAAATATCGGAAAGCACCTTGAAGGAATTATCGCGGCTGCCGTCGTCAATAAAAATCAGCTCATAGCTCTCACCGATGGAGTCCATCACTTCGGTGAGTTTCATGTACAGAGGTGGAATATTCTCCTGCTCGTTGTAGAACGGGACGACGATGGAATATCGGACGCTGGATTCGCTTCTCATACGGCACTGCCTACGAAGCCATAGTCTATCAGGCGTATCCCCTGCGATGCGACAAGATTTCGTATTTCGGTGTCGGTCAAGATTTCGACCTCTTTTTCACGGGAACCCTGGAGCCGTGTTGCGGTTTTCCGCAGCGCTTCGTCCGCATAACCCGGGTGGCACATAAGCTCGGTCGTGCCTTCCGGCAGGCTCCGCAGCAAGCGCGCCACGCCTTCCTTGGTTAATTCGCCGGTCTGCGCAATCCCGCAAAAATAATCCGATGTCGACACGCCCGCCCTGTCCGCCTGCTCCCGTGCGTCTCGCGCCAGCAACTTCAGCCCGCGCGCTTGCACTCCTTGCTTGAGCACTACAGAGGCACGCAGATCGCCCGCGGACAGCGCGGCCCGTAGATTCGACGCTTCGTGCGACACGCGAATCGCTCCGATTCCGTGCCGCTTCGCCAGCCGCAACGCAATCTCAAACAATCCCGGCAGCATATGCACGTGCTTGTGACCATCCAGATGTGTCGGCTCAATTCCCGCAGCGCGAATCTTTGAGATTTGCGCCTCCCACTCCGTCTCTACTTCGCGCATGGAGAGTGCGCGTGTGGCAATCTTCAGCAGCAAGCCATCGGGTCCGCCCTCGAACTCCCCTGAGTCGTTCACGAAACTGCGCACCGCTTCGCGCGCCGCGACCGGCGGACCATCGCTCAAGTTCAAGTGCACGCCCACGCCAAGTCCGCGGGTCTGGCGAGCCAGTTCCACGGCCTCGGCAAACGCCTCGCCGTTTGCCAGCAGTGATGCGCTGGTCACAATCCCGTTGCCGTGTGCCTCCGCCACGCCGCGGTTCACTCCCGCGGTCCAGCCGAGGTCATCCGCATTCACGATCAGATTTCTGGGCACCTGTACTGTCCCTTCGCGCAGCCCTGTCCTTCCGGCCAGCTGCACAGTACTGCGCCAACGTGCTTACGTACCATTGACCGGCTCGGGCACCAACTTTAGCATGGCAATTTAGAGGCAGGTATGTCCGTCCAGACCAAAGAACAAAAGAAAGAGCTGCGGCCGCAGTCGAAGCTCACGGAATCGCGCTATAAAGAGAAGCGCCGCGGCCACCGTATGAATTCGCGCGTTCCTGTGCGCCTGGAATGGGATTTGCCCTCCGGCAAGCGCATCAAAGCGGAAGCGCACACCCGCGTGGTCAATCCGTACGGCTGCATGGTTGTTCTGGAGCACGATCTCCCGCTCGAGCATCGCATTGCGCTCACCAACGTGCCGATGAGCGCTAGCAACGCCGCCGTGATCGTGTGGAAAAGCGACGTGCGCCCCGAAGGCGGCTGGGAATACGGCGTGGAACTGGTCGCGCCTGCAATGGACTTCTGGGGGCTTGAACTATGAAGCCGCCAACACCAAATCTGAAACCGGCGATGCCGCATCCCTCCGCGCGGCCGGCAGTCGCGCGTCAGCCGACCGCGGAAGAGCGTCGCCGCTCGCAGCGCGTTCTGGTGCGCATGCCGGTTATCATCCACGTCGCCGGGAAAGTGCTGCCGGGCAACACGCATACGGTGAGCGCTGGCGGCGCAATGGTGATTCTCAAGGAAGGCATCGGCGAAGGCACGAAGGTTACCGTCGAGAATCCCGCGACCAAGATTAAGGTTGAAGCCAAGGTCGTCCGCCCGCCGCAGATGAATCAGGAAGGTTCGCTAGTTCCGGTGGAGTTTGCCGTGCCCTCGCCAACCTTTTGGAACATTTTCTTCCCGCCATTCACCAATTAAGCTGCATTTTAGATTGTGTTGTTCCGCGGAGTTCGTGCCTGCGGCGTTACCGCATTTTTGTGCGGACAAAAGAAAACGGCCCCGATCACCGAGGCCGTCTCCGACTTACGACGCTCTCGCTATTGAATGGTGACTGTGACTGCTGCCGATGTTGAGCCAGCGTAATTTGCGTCACCGCTGTACACGGCCGTAATGCTGTCTGTGTGCGTCCCGCCACCACCGCCGCCGCCGCCGCTGCTTGAGCTGCTCCCCGTGGAACTGCAGCCCGCGAAACCCGCGGCAACACACGCGAACAGAATCAGGCCCGCGGCTGCATAGCCGAGACGCTTACCCGACCGCGGCCATCTGTTCCGCAGTGGCGCAGCATGCCACGTCAAGGCCAAGAACAAAAGCAAGAGCCATCCCGCGATCCACAGCGGCGAGGCAGGAATGCGCAGTCGTGGTTGCGGCCTGCTCAACGGAACAAATTGAGACAACGTGGTCGTGAGAGCCGCTGTGCACGACGCAGCGGTTGCACCAGCCGCCGCCGGGGTGCACGTTACCGCGCTGCCCAGGTTATTCGCTCCATTCTTGAACTGCACGGTCCCGGTCAGTCCGGCCCCATTGCTCGTACTCGAAATCAATGCAGTCAGCGTCACGCTTCCGCCCGAGGCGATGCTAGTCACATTGCTGGTAACTGCTGCCGTCGTAGCCGCCTTTGTAATCGTTACGTTTTCAGCGGTAGACGTGCTCGCGTTATAGCTGGAGTCGCCGGAATAGCTTGCCACTATGCCGTAAGTGCCGGCTCCTAATTGAATGGGCTGATCCTCGGCAAAGCCTCGGTCGTTCAGTTTAGCCACGCTAGTGGCATTTGGCGTCTGTGCGTTCGGAAAGTCATTTAACGCCGATCCATTACTTGTCAGACTTACCGTGCCAGTAGGACACACAAAACTTACCGTACCTGTGCTCAGATTTTGGCAAGTTTGACCGCTGCTGTTCTTTACATCAATCCGAAGAATGTATGGCGAGCCGTACGGCACGCTGATTGGCCCCGGGGGATTTATTATGGGAACATTCGTGCTGCTGAACGTCACAAAGCTTACCACCGTCTGGCTCGTTTGCGGATTCACTGTTACCGGCATCGGCGCGGAGTCGCTTGCCGCAAAGGTACCGTCGCCTCCATAGTGTGCGATCACGTTGTACGACCCGCCGGGAAGAAATGTCGTGGTTGTATTGAATGCTCCGCCTGAAAGCGTAAATGTGTCGAGGGCCGGGCCGTTTATGCTTCCTTGAAACAAAGTAACTAGCCCAGTAGCCGTATTCGGTGCGACGGTGCCGCTGACGGCGACGGCCGTATCGACTGTAACTGCGGTTGAGGGAATGACCAAAGTAGTTGTCGAAGCAGTTCGGCCCGGTGCCGCCCATTTCGTGAGCAAATTCGCCACATTGACCGAACCCAACCCAGTCGCCAAGTCGTATCCAGCAGCAGCGTTGAAGGCCGGGGTGGTTCCGCCCTTGGTCGTGGCCATGGCGCCAAACTGGTTTGCCGTTGTGCTGACGTTGCTGCAGTCCGCGCTGTTTGCCACGCACGCCACGGAAACGTTGCCCTTCACGATGTCATTGAAAACGCACCCAGCCGGTGGAACGGCCGCGATCGAAGCGCAGACGTTGGCCGGCGTCTTTGCTAATCCATACAGAACATAGTTCACGTTTCCCTGGCGCGGCGTGGGATTTCCCACCGTAGCGAGTTTCTGATTGACCAAAGCAACGATCCCAGCAAAAGTCGGCGTCGCGGCTGATGTCCCGCCCACCGCCTGGAAATCGTGAAACGGGGAAGTGGTGACGAATTTGTTGAGGTCGCAGCCAGTGTCCCCGGGGATGTCCTGATCCGATTGGCACACAATGTAGAAGCTCTTATTCTGGCCATCGCTCGAGAACAGCGACACGTCCGGAAGGTCTCGCGCCGTATCCCCCAAGCCCGTTTGCCAACTCGGCTTAAGAGAACCGGTGTACACCGAACTCGGCCCTCCGCTCCCGGCCACGGAGTTCAATGAGATCGCCGTGCTGCTCAGCCCTACGCAGCCAGTTATGCCGGTTCCGGCGCAGGAATCATTCCACGTCGTTTCCGGGATGTAACTTTTGGCCGAAGGCGGTACGGGCGGATTGTTTGAAGTGTTCGGGGGCTTCCAGAAAGTTGTCTGGTTGTTGGCGTCGTCGAAATCCGTCCCGCCCATCGCCACATTAAATGGTGTCGACGCCAGCCCGCTAACCGCAACACCGCCCGACGCCGGAGCGCCGGGATTGTCGCAACCCGCCGATCCATTATCACCGGCGGAAATCACCACCGTAATTCCTTCCGCCGCAGCCTGCTGCCACAAAGCGTTATAGAACGCATTCCCAGCGGTTCCCAATCCGGACTCGCAAGCTCCGTAGCTCTCACTGAGAATGGGAGCCACATTGTTATCCACAATGTAGAGCGCGGATCCATCAATCCCTGCTGCCGCGTCTGTGAGGGAGGTTTGCGTCACCACGAAATCAATCGTAGCGGCGGGCGCGACTGCTCCGGCCCATTCCACGTCCAGATCGGATTCTCCCTCGTCGCCATCCACAAGTCCTGGATCTGGGCCATTCAAGATGACATTCAATTGCCCTGACGAATACGCTGGCAAGCCGAAAATCGACCGAAAAGCCGTCACGTCCGCCACGTTGATGTTGCTTTGTCCCACGATGGCAATGCTCTGTCCTGCGCCGGTAGCTGTACTCGGGATGTTATAGATCGTCGCGAAGTCGGCCGGACCCATCGCATAAAAGGTTCCGTTGACATCGGTAAACGTCAACGCTGGCTTGACCTCGCCGGTTTTCGCGTTGCGCTGAAACGTGCCCAAGCGTTGATACATCGGCTTCGGCCGAAAATTGTGTAAGGCCACCACGCCGCGCAGCACGGGTGCTAAGGCTGCGGGTATCTGCGGGTTGTTCACGTTTGCGAACTGTTCTTTGCCGTTCACGTTGTACTTGTGAATTTCCGTCCCGAATGCGTTGCGCACCTGCCCGACGTTCCCGGAAAACTCCACAACCGTCTTGCCCTTTGACACCTTGATGCTCTGGAATCCCCGCGATGTCAGCCAGTCCGTTACGGCCTGCACATCCGCATCGGCGGGACCAAACTTTTTCCCGAAGTCTTGCGGAGTCAGCCACGCGTGATAATTCGCCGATCCTTTCGCCTGCTGCTCCTCCATCAACTGCCGCAGCGCCGCTTCCTGCTCCGCGCTGCGCTGGAACAGCAGCATAATCCGCGTCATGGGCTGCGCGTCGACTACCACGCCGCCATCAAACTCTGCCCGCGCGTTTGGGTGCACGTTCCCGCGCAGTGCCACGCGATTCGTATCGTCCACCGTCTGCGTTACTCGCGCCGGCACTCGTTTTGTCTGTTCCGCGCCCGATTGCGCCGCCGTCGTCTGCGCACCCGCTTGCAGACACGAAAGCGCTAGCAGCGAACTCCAAACCAGTACACCTCGACCCAAGCCAGTCTTGTAGATTCTCATAATCCGCCCAAGGCTAAATTTGTCTACACATCAGCGAGTAAGATCGAACACAACCACACAACGCATGTTGAGAAGATTGATTTAATCCGAAATTGGTTGCCCGCGCCCTTGTTTTCCGCCGTCAATTGCTCATAAGGCAACGTATACAAGGGACAGTCTTCGAGCTGCCCGCGCGGTCAGCCGGGTGTTCCCCTGTTGCGTAACAAGTTGGGCCCGAAAAATGGGTGCCGCCGGTCGCGCTGGGCCACACTGCCGTTTGGTATTCCCGGAACCTGCGAGGTAAGTTCCCGCGTGAGCGTGGATGCACAGGCGGCCAGCAGCAGCGAAATGGGGGGATTGTCAAATTCGCGTCACGCCTGGGGAATTCCCCCTTGCCAGTTCTACTGTTAGCCACTAAGCTACCCCCCTTGCAGTAGTGAGGGTCATCGACATGCCAAAAGAAAAGCCGCGCGTAAACATCGGCGAAGTCATCAAAACCTACCGCAGCCAACGCGGATTGTCGCAGGGCGACATCGAACGCCGCACCGGCCTGCTGCGCTGCTACCTCTCGCGCGTGGAAAACGGCCACACCGTGCCGTCGCTTGAGACGCTGGCGAAAATCGCCGAAGCCATGGACATTTCGCTCGCCGACTTTTTTCCCGGCACCGAAACGCCGCGCGACCGCGAAACACAAAAGATGCTCGGCGAGCTATCGCAAGACGAAATCCGCTTCCTCGGCGAAATCAAGCGCTTCAGCACCACGCTATCGGATGGCGACAAGCGCCTGGTCCTAGCCATGATTCGCAAAATGGCCACGCTAATCCCGCCACCAGCAACGAAGAAGGCTTTGGTCCGCCGCCCTACCGCATAGAACAGCTTGTTTGCAGGACGGAATCTTCCTTTCGATTACAATGCTGCGCGGAGGATTCATGTCCAAATCGCGCAGAGAGTTCCTTACTCGAACTTCTTTCGGTCTCGTGGCCGCTGCTGTCACTCCCGCTATTTCTGTAGGCGAACATTCTCAGGAGCCAACGCCACCGACGCCTGGAGCGCCACCCGCCTTCGGCACTGGGCCTGCGGTCGGCCCGGAGGTCTCGCCGACAACCTTCGCGCAAGCAGAAAAGCTGGCCCAGGTGCAATTGACCAGCGCGGACCGCACCCTCGCGGCGGAAAGCTGGCGCGTGAACCTGGCCTCGGTATACGAGCGGCGCACCGGACCACGCAAGGTTGCGCTGGAACCAAGCGTGGCGCCGTGGTCGCGTTATGTGTCCGCATTGCCAGGGGAGCGCGTCGGTCCGCAGCGTGACCAGTTCCTTCGCAGCGAAGGTGATCCAGGTCCGTTGCCGGTTAGCGACGGCGATATCGCGTTCGCTCCCGTTACGCGGCTCTCGCGATGGATCGAGCAGCGCAGGCTCACCTCGGAGCGGCTGACGCGGATCTACTTGCGTCGCCTGGAACAGTTCAATCCCAAGCTCCGGTGCGTGATTACCCTCACCCAGGATTTGGCTCTGGCGCAGGCGAAAAAAGCTGACCAGGAAATCGCGGCAGGGAAGTACCGCGGCCCGCTTCACGGTATTCCGTGGGGCGCCAAGGATTTGTTGGATACGGCGGGAATCCCCACCACGTATGGCGCCGAGCCTTACCGCAATCGTATTCCTAAAGAAGACGCCGCAGTCGTGAAGCGGCTGCACGCGGCGGGCGCCGTGCTAGTAGCGAAGCTCAGCCTCGGTGCCCTGGCGCTGAACGATATCTGGTTCGGCGGGCAAACCGTGAACCCTTGGTTGTTGGAGGAGGGTGCATCGGGCTCGAGCGCTGGACCTGGCGCGGCCACCGCGGCGGGACTTGTCGGCTTTGCAATTGGCAGCGAGACCGGCGGAAGCATCATCGCCCCAAGTATGCGTTGCGGAATCACCGGGCTCCGGCCCACGTACGGTCGCGTAGCCCGGACCGGCGCGATGACGCTCTGCTGGTCGCTCGACAAGCTCGGCCCGATGACCCGCAGCGTGGAAGACGCCATGCTCGTGCTCAAGGAAATCACCGGACCCGATGCCGGCGATGTCTCGAGCCTACCCAGCCGGCTGGATTTTGAGGCCAACGGTCAAATCAAAGGGCTACGCGTCGGATACTTTCCAGCGTGGATGAAGGAGAATCCCGCGACCGACGTAGATCGCGCAGCCCTAGCGATGCTTCCAAAGCTCGGCATGATTCCCGTGGAAGTCTCTCTTCCCGATTGGCCTTATCAGGCTCTGAACCTGGTGCTTTTCGCCGAAGGTGCCGCGGCTTTCGAGGAGCTCACGCTCTCCGGCGGCTTGAATCAACTGAAAGTGCAAACGCCTGATGCCTGGCCCAACTTGTTCCGGCAGGCCCGTTTTCTTTCCGCGGTGGATTTTGTGCAGGCTGATCGTTTCCGCCGCAAAGTGGCCGAAGAGATGGCGCGGATTTTTTCGCAAGTAGACTTGTTGCTCGTGCCGTCGCTGCGCGACGAGATGCTCACCATCAGCAACAACACCGGGCAGCCATCCCTCACGCTGCGAGCGGGCTTCGTGGAAGTGTCCGAGGCGCGGTCCGACTGGGCACCCGACCCGAATCACCCGTTGCCAAAATTCTCGCCGCCGCGCCGCGTCCCCCACGGCATCACTCTGATCGGGCGGCTCTTTGAGGAAGGCACGCTAGGTCGAGTAGGTATAGCCCTCGAACGCGCCTTCGCCGTCAGCCAGGAGCGCCCCCCGTCGTTCTGACCTCACATAGTATTTTTCAGTGGAAATTCACTATATGTGATGAATGGAGCAGTCGCCTACCCAGTACGCATCACCTATAGCGCACATTTACCCTGGGCCTCGAAGGGTCGGAGTCCGCGTAGCCCTGCGGCTTTTTCTTTCATCCCGCTTCTGCTAAGGTCCGACCACGTTACAATCGGCGCCGCTCTCCACATCGAAGGGGTATCCGCGTGAGGAAAATTCAAATTGCGGTAGGCAGTACACGGCGACCGAAACTGGCTGCCGTGAATGAAGCGCTTCGGGATTTCGGCGCACTGCTGGGACAAGGGGCCGAGTTCGAGGTCATCGGCGTGGAGGTTGAGAGCGGAGTCGGCCACACGCCTGCCAATCGACAGGAATTGATGCTCGGCGCGAGACAACGGGCCGAAGGCGTAATGGTCGTGGCGAGCGAAAAAGCGGAATCCTGGCACTATTTCGTGGGGCTGGAAGGTGGGCTGGACGTTATCGAGCAAGAAGACGGGCGCCGCGTCCTGCTGGAAAGCTGGGCCTACGTATCAGATGGCCGCAACGGGCATTATGGACGTTCGGGTGGCGTCGAGATTCCAGACGCTCTCGCGCGAGAAGTATTGGAGCACGGCGTCGAACTCTCCGTCGCGATAGATCGCTTTGCGGGAGCCGTAGGCATTCGCGACGCCCAAGGCGCTTGGGGCGTTCTGTCTGGCGGACTCATTAGCCGAACGGAAGCGTTTCGCGTCGCAGTCGTGGCCGCCTTCGCCCCTTTTTATAATGCAAAGATGTATCATGCGGCGTCGGCTGCGCGATAATAAGAGAAGAATGGATCGCGCATACGTGTTGGCTAGGGGAATTTCGCCAGGAGACACCAGTGGACATTGTTAAGGGGAATATGGGCTGGATCGAAGTTGTGGTCGGCCCCATGTTTTCGGGTAAGAGCGAGGAATTGATTCGTCGGCTGCGGCGCGCGGAAATTGCGCGTCAACGCGTTCAAATTTTCAAGCCGGCGATTGACGAGCGCTACGCCGCGAACGAGATCATTTCCCATTCCGGTCTGGGCATCGCCTCAGACAATATTCTTAAGGCCAGCGAGATCATGGAAAAGGTGCAGCCGCGTACGGAAGTGATTGGGATCGACGAGGCGCAATTCTTGGGCGACGAAGTGGTCGATGTATGTACTAAGCTCGCCAACTTAGGCAAGCGCGTAATCGTCACCGGTCTCGACACTGATTATCGTGGACGCCCATTCGAGCCAATGCCGCGCTTGCTTGCCATTGCCGAAGAGATCACCAAGCTGCTCGCCATTTGCGTCCGCTGCGGCAATCCGGCCGTACACACGCAGCGACTAGTGGAAAGTGAGGAGTTGATTGTCGTAGGCGCAACGGGAATGTATGAAGCGCGCTGCCGCCGCTGCTTTGAGCCCAATCCGGAGCAAGCGCACGAGAAGAAAGACACGCCACTGCTTATGCGCAACCGCGCCGCGGGAAAGTCCTAAGGCCAGCCACTCCGGCGGCCGCACCAAGTTTACTATTGACTTATCATCAATTCGATGATACATTTCTTCGTGTTCCCTCGAAGAAACTTCTCAAGTCCTTTGTCTCCTATAACATCCCTGCAAACCCAGCAGTTTCATGCGATTACGCACTCTTTTCCGCAACGGCGCCTGGCTATCTCTTTAGGGCTCAATGGTTTCCGCACTCTTTTCATCGCAACGGGGGTGGTACCCCCCCGTTGTCTCTGTCACGCCGATTCACACGGCCGTACACGGCAGTGTCTCTTTTTCGCGTCCTTTGTTTTCATATCCTTACGAACCGCTTTTCCTGCGAATCCTTGAACCATCCGCCTTGCCAAGGGGCTGTGGCGCAGAATCCCATGACAGCCTCACGACAAGCCGGGAAACACCGTCTAGATTCCATCTTGAGCTTGCCGCCTTCTTCCGGCACACTGACGCGGCTCTGCGGGGTCTCAGACTAGGCTTGCGGAATTAAAATGCGAATCGAATCCAAAGCTCCCACTCGTGTGGACTTGGCAGGCGGAACACTCGACATCTGGCCGCTCTATCTATTTCATCCGGGCGCAGTAACGGTGAACGCCGCGATCACCCGGTACGCTTCCTGCAGAATCGAAACTCATGCACAGGACGACCCACGCATCCGGCTCGTTTCTCGCGACACGCAGCGTGAGGAAGCTTTTGCATCTTTTGCCGAACTAGTGAAAGGGAAGCGTTACAAGCTTCCGTTGCTAGCGGAAATCGTGAAATTCTTTCAGCCGCAAAGCGGTTTTACGCTGACCACTGATTCGGAAGCTCCCGCGGGGGCTGGCATCGGCGGCTCGAGCGCAATGGCGGTCGCCATCTGCGCCGCGCTGGACCGCTACACCGGAGCAGGCAAGAGCAAAGCGGATTGGATTCACATTAGCCGCGACGCCGAAGCAATCGTGATTCGCGTGCCCACGGGAACGCAGGACCATTATCCTCCGGCATTCGGAGGCGCAGCGGCTATCGAACTTCCGCCGGGTGGCGAAAGGCGCACAGAGCTGCGCGTCGATTTGTCCGAGCTCGAACGCCGCATTGTGCTCTGCTACACGGGCAAGCCGAGGAAATCGGCGATCAATAATTGGGACGTGTTCCGCGCGCACATCAATGGCGACAGCGGAGTGTTTCGCAATCTCGCTCGCATTTCGGAGGTAGCGCAAGAATTGCGCGGCGCACTCGAGCGTTCCGATTGGACGGATGTTGGGAGGCTAATGCGCGAGGAATGGAGTTTCCGCAAGCGCAATCTGCCAAATATCACAACGAAGACGATAGACAAAATCGTGGACAACACGAGGCGCAAAGGCGCCTTGGCCGGTAAAGTTTGCGGCGCGGGCGGCGGTGGCTGCGTGGTTCTCCTAATCGAACCTGAGACCCGCGAAAAGGTTGAAGTGGCGGTCGTAGAAGCCGGCGGGGAAGTCCTGCCGATGAAAATCGACCGCTCTGGGGTGCAAGTGAATGTCTCTTGAAGCCCATGAAGCCCATGAAGCCCATGAAGCCCATGAAGCCCTAAGGTATTTCCCGCAAGACGACTACTGTTCACGGAGCTTTTCGCATCATAGAATATAGCCTGCGGACCGCGGAGGGCGGTCCGGCGTGCGCGATGCCGGGGTTGTATGGCCAAGTTGCTCACTTTTAGTTTGGGTTTCTTACTGCTGGCGGGTGCGGACATTCCTGTCGCGGAACGTCTGCGCTCATCCCCTACGCCTGGCGGGACATTTTCGTCCGCGGACGAAATCTCCGTGTTGCCCGAAGATGGTCCAGGGGAGCAGCAGGCCGCGCAATCGGATGCGCAGAACAAATCCAAGTCCGCCACACTGCAAGAGCACACGAAGCTGGACTTGATCCGCTATGTTTCGGGTGAATTCGCCAAAGCTACAAGAAACCTGCCGGCCGGCAAGGAAGGGTTTTTGCTGTATGTCGGCAAGCCGCTGAGCCCGGAACTGTTGGAGCGTGCGGTGGCCACGCATGGAGCCGCGGTACACATCGGCGACAGCGCGCAGATCACGAAGTTGGAATTCCGCGATCATTCGATCGTAGTGGATGTGAATGGCGGCGGCCGCGGAAAGAAACGCTGGCGCGATCATATTCAAATCGGCATGGGCGGATCGATTCCGACCGCGCGAACTACAACCACTACGCCGGACCAGGAAAGCGGGCCTCCAGGAATGCAACCCGGTATGGGCAGCACGATTTTTTTGGAATTCAGCAAGGCTTTGCCGGATTTAACGCCGGACGAACTGAAGCAGATTCTCTCGCCGTTTTTGGATTTTGCGAAGCAGCGCTCCGCTTCCGTGCAGTGGGTCGATACGCTGCCGCCGGAAATGAAGAAGGCTATTCAGGAGCGGCGCCCCGCGGTTGGTATGGACCGCGAGGAAGTGGTCGCCGCGATTGGCAAGCCGGAACACAAAGTGCGCGAGCGCGACTCCGAGGGGAACGAGATTGAAGACTGGATTTATGGCCAGCCGCCCTCGAAAACGGTTTTCATTCGCTTCATGGGCGATCGCGTTGCCAGCATCAAGCAATACCCGCAATAATTTTCATTCTTTGACATGCGTTGACTTTTGTTGACGCAGCCCATAGCATTTTAGGTTTTGCAGCGTGGCTGAAGTCTGCATTGTGGCCCTGCCGCTAGTACATCCCATCGGAGGAAGAATGCCCATTAAGGTAGGTATCAACGGCTTCGGCCGCATCGGCCGGAACATCATGCGCACCGCGCTGGATGATAAAGACATTCAGTTCGTTGCGGTAAACGATGTTACGGACGCGAAGACGCTGGCGCATTTGCTGAAATACGATTCGATTCTGGGCAATTTGCCGCACAACGTCACGCACACCGATGATTCCATTTCAGTGGAGGGCAAGAGTTTCAAAGTTTTCAAGACGAAAGATCCGGGCGAAATCGATTGGGCCTCCGTGGGCGCAGATATTGTGGTGGAATCGACGGGACTTTTCACGAGCGGCGCCGATGCAAAAAAGCATCTGCGCGGTCCGGTAAAGAAGGTGATTATCTCCGCGCCGGCAGAGGGTCCGGACGCAACGTTTGTTTTGGGCGTGAACGATGGTACCTATGACCCCGCGAAACACAATGTCGTTTCCAATGCTTCGTGCACAACCAATTGTCTCGCACCGGTTGCGAAGGTTCTGCAAGACACGTTTGGAATTCAAAGCGGCACGATGACCACGATTCACTCATACACAAATGATCAGAAATTATTGGATTTGCCGCACAAGGATTTGCGGCGCGCGAGGGCCGCAGCCATCAACATGATTCCGAGCTCCACGGGCGCGGCGAAAGCATTGCACCTCGTGATCCCGGCGTTGAAAGGGAAACTGGACGGATACGCGATGCGCGTGCCGACGCCGAACGTGAGCGTGGTGGACCTGACCGTATTTGTGGACAAGCCAGCCACGGTGGCAAGTGTGAATGGCGCGCTGAAGGCTGCGGCCAACGGGGCGATGAAAAATATTTTGGCATATACCGAAGAAGAGTTGGTTTCGGCGGATTTCAAGGGCAATCCGCATTCCTCGATCGTGGACGCGGGCTATACCAAAGTTGTAGGCGACCGCTGCGTGAAGGTGCTGGCCTGGTACGACAACGAGTGGGGATATTCCTGCCG